>DATMHM010000067.1:0-28233 GCA_035554935.1 Nocardioides sp.
GCCATCAGGAACTGCGGGTTCTTCCGGGCCAGGCCGCTGCCGGGGAAGATCGCGAACTTCGCGCCTCGGGCGCCGAGGTACTCCCGCGGGCCGGGACGCCGGGCGTCCTTGCGTGCCCCGGGCCGCGGCTTCTCCCGCTCCTCCAGCAGGCCGACGTGCGAGAGCAGGCCGGAGAGCAGGGCCTGGTGGATGCCGTCGGCGTCCGGTGCGTCGCTCGGCGCCTCGAGCCGCACGCCCATCTCCTTGGTCACCTGGCGGAGCTGGGCGACGAACTCCTGCCACTCGCGGACCCGGAGGTAGTTGAGGAACTCCCGCTTGCACATCCGGCGGAACGCGCTGCCGGACAGCTCCCGCTGCTGCTCGCGCAGGTGGTTCCAGAGGTTGAGCCAGGTGAGGAAGTCCGAGCCCTCGGCCTTGAAGCGCGCGTGGAGCTGGTCGGCCTGCGCCTGCTCCTTCGGGTGGTCGGCGCCGGGGCGCTCGCGGGGGTCCTGGAGGGAGAGCGCGGCCACGATGACCAGCACGTCGCGGACGCAGCCGAGACGCTCGGCCTCGAGCAGCATCCGGCCGAGCCGCGGGTCGATCGGCAGGCGCGCGAGGCGACGGCCGACCTTCGTCAGGTCGCCCTGCCTGCCGGCGGCCGAGACGGCGCCGAGCTCCTCGAGCAGCTGCACGCCCGCCTGGACGTTGCGGCGGTCCGGCGGCTCGACGAACGGGAACCGCCCGACGTCGCCGAGCCCCAGCGAGGCCATCTGGAGGATCACGGAGGCGAGGTTGGTCCGCAGGATCTCCGGGTCGGTGAACTCGGGGCGCGCCTCGAAGTCCTCCTCGGCGTACAGGCGGATCGCGATGCCGGCGGCGACGCGGCCGCACCGGCCGGAGCGCTGGTTGGCCGACGCCTGGCTGATCGGCTCGATCGGCAGCCGCTGCACCTTGGTGCGCGCGGAGTAGCGGGAGATGCGGGCGACGCCGGTGTCGACGACGTAGCGGATCCCGGGGACCGTCAACGAGGTCTCCGCCACGTTGGTCGCCAGCACCACGCGGCGCCGCGAGCTCTTCGCCGGGGCGAAGACACGGTGCTGCTCGGCCGCCGACAGCCGGCTGTAGAGCGGGAGGACGTCCACGCCGCGACCATGTCCGAGGGAGGCGTCGCCCAGGGGCGCGAGCGCCTCGGCGGTGTCCCGGATCTCCCGCTCCCCGGGCAGGAAGACGAGGATGTCGCCCGGCCCGTCTGCCGACAGCTCCTTGACCGCCTCCACGATCGCCTCGGTCTGGTCCCGGACGATCGTCTCGCCGTCGTCGTCGTCCTCGGGGACGTCCACCAGCGGGCGGTAGCGGACCTCGACCGGGTAGGTGCGGCCCGAGACCTCCACGATCGGTGCGGGGCTGCCGTCGGCTGCGGCGAAGTGCTCGGCGAACCGCTCCGGGTCGATGGTCGCCGAGGTGATGACCAGCTTGAGGTCGGGGCGCCGCGGCAGCAGCTGGCGCAGGTAGCCGAGGAGGAAGTCGATGTTGAGGCTGCGCTCGTGCGCCTCGTCGATGATGATCGTGTCGTAGCGGCGCAGCATCCGGTCGCGCTGGAGCTCGGCCAGCAGGATGCCGTCGGTCATCAGCTTGACCCGGCTCTGCCTCGACGTCTTGTCGGTGAAGCGGACCTGGTAGCCGACCAGGTCGCCGAGCTCGGTGCCGAGCTCCTCCGCGATCCGCTCGGCCACCGAGCGGGCGGCGATCCGGCGGGGCTGGGTGTGGCCGATCATCCGCGGACGGCCGTCCTCGCCCGGCGCGCCGCGCCCCAGCTCGAGGCAGATCTTCGGCAGCTGGGTCGTCTTCCCCGAGCCGGTCTCCCCCGCAACGATCACGACCTGGTGGTCGCGGATCGCGGCGGCGATGTCGTCGCGGCGGGCGCTGACCGGCAGGTCGGGCGGGTAGGAGATCTTCACGGCGCGGCCATTCTCCCGCGCCGACCCCAGCGGGCCGCAATCGGATTGCCCGCGCCACGTCAGGCCCGATCGGGGCCGGGGAATTGGCGGATTGCGCTGTGGCCTGGGTTACAGTGAGCATGGATTGTCAGACAACAGGAGTTCTGACTGTCCGTTCGTGTTTCGACAGCAAGATTTCCTGCACCACGCCCACGGGAACGGAGGGATCTGCATGAGCCTCACCACCGAACGGACCGGGGTCGCCCCACGGCGTACCGCGGAGGAGGTCGCCCGGGCCGAGGCCCGCACCGCCCACAACTACCACCCACTGCCGGTCGTGCTCAGCGAGGCTCACGGCGCCTGGCTGACCGACGTCGACGGGCGCCGCTTCCTCGACTTCCTCGCGGGCTACTCCGCGCTCAACTTCGGCCACGGCCACCCGCGCCTGCTGGCGGCCGCCCACGCCCAGCTCGACCGGCTCACGCTGACCAGCCGGGCGTTCGTGCACGACCGCTTCGCCGACTTCTGCGCCGGCCTCGGCGACCTCGCCGGCAAGGACATGGTGCTGCCGATGAACACCGGCGCCGAGGCGGTGGAGACCGCGATCAAGGTGTCGCGCAAGTGGGGCTACGACGTCAAGGGCGTCCCCGCGGACACTGCGCGCGTCATCGTGGCGGCCGGCAACTTCCACGGCCGGACCACGACCATCGTCGGGTTCTCCGACGACCCCGACGCGCGCGGCGGCTTCGGGCCGTTCACGCCCGGCTTCGACATCGTCCCGTACGGCGACCTGGCTGCCCTCGAGGCGGCGATCACGCCGAGCACCGTGGCCGTCCTGGTCGAGCCCATCCAGGGCGAGGGCGGCGTGGTCATCCCGCCCGACGACTACCTGCCGGGCCTGCGCGCGCTGTGCACCCGCGAGCAGGTGCTCCTCGTCGCCGACGAGATCCAGGCCGGGCTCGGCCGCACCGGGCGCACCTTCGCGTGCGACCACGTCGGCGTCGTCCCCGACCTCTACGTGCTGGGCAAGGCGCTCGGCGGCGGCGTCGTCCCCGTCTCCGCCGTGGTCGGCGACCGCGACGTGCTCGGCGTGCTGCACCCGGGCCAGCACGGCTCCACCTTCGGCGGCAACCCGCTCGCCTGCGCCGTCGGCCTGGAGGTCGTCGAGATGCTGCGCACCGGCGAGGTCCAGGCGCACGCGGCCGCCCTCGGCGAGGTGCTCCGCGACCGGCTGCAGGCGATGGTCGGTGACGGCGTCGTCACGTTCCGCTCGCGCGGCCTGTGGGCCGGCGTCGACGTCGACCCCGCCCTCGGCACCGGCCGCGACGTCTGCGAGCGCCTGATGGCCCGCGGCGTGCTCGCCAAGGACACCCACGGCTCGACCATCCGGCTCGCCCCGCCGTTGGTCATCTCCACCGACGACCTCAACTGGGGTCTCGACCAGCTCGAAGGAGCACTGCGATGAACACTCCCCCCACGTCCCCCGCCCCCGCCCCCGCCAAGCGGAGCATCAACCAGGTCGGGGTCATCGGCCTCGGCAAGGTGGGGGAGCTCGTCGCCGGGCTGCTCACCGACGCCGGCTTCAAGGTCCAGGGGTACGACGTCGCGGCCCGGCCCGGCCTGCGCTTCGAGACCGCGGAGCTCGACGTCAGCGACGCCGACGCGCTGCGCGAGGCCCTGCGCGGGGTCGACGCCGTCGTGGCCTGCCTGCCCTACGACCGCAACATCGACGTCGCCGAGGCCGCCGCCGCCGTCGGCTGCCACTACTTCGACCTCACCGAGGACGTGCCCACCACGCAACGCGTCGTCGAGCTGGCCGCCCAGCACCCGGGCGTCGCCTTCGTCCCGCAGTGCGGCCTCGCACCGGGCCTGATCGGCATCGTCGGCGCCTCGCTGGCCAAGGGCTTCGACACCATCCGCTCGATCGAGCTCAAGGTCGGCGCGCTCCCGCAGAACCCCACCGGCCTGCTCGGCTACGCGTTCAACTGGTCCGCCGAGGGCGTCGTCAACGAGTACCTCAACGACTGCGAGGTGCTCCGCTCCGGCCGCCGCCAGATGGTGCCGGCGATGGAGGAGAAGGAGCGGGTCGTCATCGGCGGCATCGAGCTGGAGGCCGCGCTGACCTCCGGCGGGCTCGGCACGATGTGCCAGACGTACGAGGGCCGCGTCCAGCGCCTCGACTACAAGACGCTGCGCTACCCCGGGCACTTCGACCAGATGCACTTCCTCTTCGACGAGCTCGGCCTGCGCGAGTGCCGCGAGGAGGTCGGCCGGATCCTGGTCAAGGCCAAGCCGCCGGTCAACGACGACATCGTCTACCTCCACGCCGCCGTCGAGGGCGTGAAGAACGGCCAGCCGTTCCGCGAGAACCACGTCCGCGGCTACCTCCCGATCACGCTGGCCGACGGGGAGGGCACGGACCGCAGCTGGCGCGCCATCTCCTGGACCACCGCCTCGTCCGCGGTCGCCGTGGTCGAGCTGGTCGCCAGCGGCCGCCTCCCCCAGGAGGGCTTCGTCCGCCAGGAGGACATCGCCCTCGAGGACCTCTACGCGACCCACGCCGGTCGCCGCTTCGCCGACTACGGAAAGATCGCCTGATGACCGACCTGAGCACCCGGGCCCGCCAGATCCTCGCCGAGCTCGGCGCCGGCGAGCCCTTCTCCCCCGACGGCGACCTGGTCGCCACCTCCCCCGTGGACGGCGCCGAGCTGGGTCGCCTGCGCCCTCACACCACCGACGAGGTGACCGCGACCATCGGCCGTGCCCATGCCGCGTTCGAGGACTGGCGCTCAGTGCCGGCGCCCGTCCGCGGACACCTGGTCCGCGAGCTCGGCGAGCTGCTGCGCGAGCACAAGGAGCTGCTCGGCGAGCTGGTCTCGATCGAGGCCGGCAAGATCCGCTCCGAGGGCCTCGGCGAGGTCCAGGAGATGATCGACATCTGCGAGTTCGCGGTCGGCCTGTCCCGCCAGCTGCACGGCCTCACCATCGCCTCCGAGCGACCCGGCCACCGGATGATGGAGCAGTGGCACCCGCTCGGTGTCGTCGGCGTCATCTCCGCCTTCAACTTCCCCGTCGCCGTCTGGTCGTGGAACGCCGCCCTCGCGCTCGTCGCGGGCGACGCCGTGGTCTGGAAGCCGTCGGAGAAGACCTTGCTGACCGCGCTCGCGTGCCAGGCCCTGGCCGCCGAGGCTGCCCGCCGAGTGGGGGCGCCGCAGGCGCTGTCGCAGCTGGTGCTGGGCGGGAGCGCGGTCGGCGAGGTGCTGGTCGACGACCCGCGGGTGCCGCTCGTCTCGGCCACCGGGTCCACCCGGATGGGCAAGCTGGTCGCGCCCCGCGTGGCCGCCCGCCTCGGTCGCTGCCTGCTGGAGCTCGGCGGCAACAACGCCGCCGTCGTCGCTCCCTCGGCCGACCTCGACCTCGCCGTGCGCGGGATCGTCTTCTCCGCCGTCGGCACGGCGGGCCAGCGGTGCACCTCCCTGCGCCGGGTGATCGTGCACGAGTCGATCCACGACGAGCTCGTCTCCCGCCTGTCCAAGGCCTACGGCACGCTGTCGATCGGCTCGCCGCTCGAGCCCTCGACGCTGGTCGGACCGCTGGTCGACGGCGCCGCCACCGAGGCCTTCCTCGCCGCGGTGGAGCAGGCACAGGCCGACGGTGGACGCTTGGTGACGGGCGGCTCGCGAGCCGACGGCGTGAGCGGCGGGCAGTACGTCGTACCCGCGATCGTGGACATGCCGGCGCAGACCGACATCGTGAAGCAGGAGACCTTCGCGCCCCTGCTCTACGTGCTGACCTACCGCGACCTCGACGAGGCGATCGCGCTGCACAACGAGGTCGCGCAGGGCCTGTCGTCGGCCATCTTCACCCTCGACGTCCGCGAGGCGGAGCGGTTCACGTCGGCCACGGGGTCGGACTGCGGCATCGCCAACGTCAACATCGGCACTTCCGGCGCCGAGATCGGCGGCGCCTTCGGCGGCGAGAAGGAGACCGGCGGCGGGCGCGAGTCCGGCTCGGACGCGTGGAAGGCCTACATGCGGCGGACCACCAACACGATCAACTACTCCACCGAGCTGCCGCTCGCGCAGGGAGTGGAGTTCGTCTGATGGCCGGCACCGACCTCGTCGGGCAGACCGAGCTGCGGGCCCGCTTCGCCCGGTCGCTGTCCGTGCTCTACGGCACCGAGGTGCCGGCGTACACGACGCTCGTCGAGGTCTCCGAGGCCGTCAACGGCGACGTCCTCGCCGCGATGGGGCCCGAGGCCGAGCGCCTGGGCTCCATCGCGCGGGTCACGGCCGAGCGGCATGGGGCGATCCGGGTCGGCACGCCGGAGGAGCTCGCGCAGGTGGCGCGGATCTTCGGCGCGTGCGGGATGTATCCCGTGGGGTTCTACGACCTCCGCGGGGCCACCCCGCCGATCCCGGTGGTGTCCACGGCCTTCCGGCCGGTCGACGGCGCGGAGCTCGCGGCGAACCCGTTCCGGGTGTTCACCTCGATGCTGGTGGTCGACGACCGCCGGTTCTTCGACGCCGCGACGCAGGCGCAGCTGGAGGAGTTCCTGGGCGCCCGCACGCTCTTCCCCGACGAGCTGCTGCACCTCGCCGACCTCGCCGAGAAGGGCCGCGGCCTCCCGTCGTACGACGCCGAGCGGTTCCTCGAGCTCGCGACGGCCTCCTTCGCCCTGTCCCCCGAGCCCGTCGACCGCGCGTGGTACGACCACCTCCAGGCGATCTCCTCGGTCGCCGCCGACATCGGCGGCGTGGCGTCGACGCACATCAACCACCTGACCCCGCGCGTGCTCGACATCGACGAGCTCTACCGCCGGATGGGCGACCTCGGGATCGCCATGATCGACCGGATCCAGGGCCCGCCCCGCACCCACCGGCCCCACGTGCTGCTGCGGCAGACGTCCTTCCGGGCGCTCGCCGAGCCGCGCACCTTCCGCGAGCCCGACGGATCGATCGTCCGAGGCGAGCTGCGGGTGCGCTTCGGCGAGGTGGAGTCGCGCGGCGTCGCGCTCACCCCCGCCGGTCGCGCGCTCTACGACGACAAGGGCATCGACGCCTTCCCCGACACCGAGCAGGGCCTGCACGAGGCCGGACTGGCCTACTACCGTCGCGACGACGACGGCCGCCTGCAGCCGGTGGTCTACGAGGACTTCCTGCCGAAGTCGGCCGCGGGCATCTTCGCCTCCAACCTCACCTCGGACGGGTCGATCGACGCCGCGCAGCGCGCGACCGCCCGAGACGCCGCCTGGCTGCAGGACGCCCTCGGCCGGACGCTGCACGACCCCTACGCCCTCTACGCCGCCGAGGTGTGAGGTCCGGAGGCCGAGGTGCGCGTCAGAGGGCCTCGACGTTGCGCACCAACGCCTCGCTCGTGTGCTTGACCGCGATCCCGACGACCGGCTTGACCGCCTTCTCGATCGCCTTGCCGGCCGGGCCGCCGGGCAGCGTGTAGCTGATCCACGCGTCGACCCGGGTGCGGTCCGACCCGAGGTCGGTGAAGCTCCACCGCTGCGTGGTCTGGATGCCCTTGACCGAGGTGAGCTCGATCAGCCGGTCCTGCTCCCAGGCCGTGCACTCGATCCGCGCCTTGAGGGGTACGCCGACCCGCATCACGCCGTCGTACTGCGCACCCACGCCCCGGAGCTGGTCGGTCACCGGGTCGATCTTCGTCAGCCCGTACATCCAGTCCTTCGTGGTGCTGAAGTCGTCGACGTAGGCGAAGACCTTCCCGACCGGGGCATCGATCTCGACGTGCTGCTCCACCACGTTGCTCATGGCGCGCATTGTGTCAGCGTGGCGGCGGGATCGCGTCGGTCGCCTCCAGCTGGCCCATCCCGGTCACCATCAGCAGGTCGGCCACGATCGCGCGGAGCTGGGCGAGGATCGCCTCGGCGGTGAGCACCTCGCTGCGCTCCACCTGCGACGTGGCGACCCCGACGGCCAGCACCGCGTCGCGGGCCGCGACCGCGAGCCGGTCCGCGCGGAGCTCCGCGGCCACCGCGTCGGCGGCGTCGGCGAGCTCGGCCGCGACCACGGCGTACGACGACGGCACCGGCCGGCGCCGGTAGGCGGCGATCGACGTCTGCCGCACGAGCACGCGGGTGCTGCGCAGCGCCCGGTCCAGCGGGTCGACGAGCTCGACCATCCGGCGCAGCGGCTCGCGGTGGCGGACCCGGAACGGCGAGGAGCTGACGACGGACATGCCCTCGTCCGCCGCGGCCTGCAGCTCGCGGATCATCCGGTCCGTCGCGCGCGCGTCGGCGAGCAGCTCGAGCGCGGGGGTGGTCTCGCCGTCGACCATCAGGTCCGAGGCGGCCCGCAGCAGCTGGGCGATCTTGCCGGCCACCGCGGCGGCCTGCTCCCGCGGCCGGCGCAGCGGCGCGGCCGGGACGGCCATGGCGGCGACCAGCGCGACCGCGCCCCCGATCAGCGCGTCGGTCCAGCGCACGAACGCGCCGTTGGCGCCGGGCAGCAGCACGGCGACGACGATCGACTGCACGGCGGCCTGGGTGACGAAGAGGGTCCCCGCGTCGAGCAGGATCGCGGTCGACATGGCCAGCAGCACGATCAGGCCGATCTGCCAACCGCCGGAGCCGATGCCGGCGACCAGCACGTCACCGACCAGGACCCCGATCGCGACGCCCAGCGTCACCTCGGCCACCCGTCGCAGGCGCTGGCCGTACGACGTGCCGAGCGACACCACCGCGGCGATCGGCGCGAAGAAGGGGGTGTCGTGGTCGAAGACGTCGGCGGCGAGGAACCAGGCGACGCCGGCGGCCGTCGCGCACTGGACGACCACCCAGACCTTGGCGCGCAGCCGGTGGAGCCGGCCCCGCAACGACAACCGGCTCCTGGTCCACATGCGGTCCAGGAGCCGGTCGAAGGTCGCGTCCACGCGGGAATCCTCCCACGCGGCGGCCACGGCGAGGGTCAGACGACCTTGGCCGGCAGCACCCTCTTCGAGACCAGCGCGACGATGTCCTCGTAGCGCGAGCCGGTGAACTTCTGGAAGGTGTGCAGCGCGTGGGCGTCGAGGCCGACGAGCACCCGCGCCTGGTTCTTCTGGATGCCCTTGACGATGATCTCGGCGGCGCGCTCGGGCGTCATCTTCGCGAGCTTCTCGTCGAACAGCTTCGCCGTCGCGGCCTTGTCCTCCTTGTCGGAGACCCGGGCGCTGCGGGCGATCGCGGTCTTGATGCCGCCCGGGTGCACGGAGGTGACCCCGACGTCGTGCCCGGCGATCAGCATCTCCTCGCGCAACGCCTCCGTGAACCCGCGCACCGCGAACTTGGTCGCGTTGTAGGCGCTCTGGCCGGGCATCGCCAGCAGGCCGAAGAGCGACGACAGGTTGACGACGTGACCCTCGCCGGAGGCGATCAGGTGCGGCAGGAACTCCTTGGTGCCATAGACGACACCCCAGAAGTTGATGCCGACGATCCACTCCATGTCTTCGTAGCTGAGGTCGATCGCGTCCCCGGCGAGCGCGACGCCCGCGTTGTTGATGACGACGTTGACCTGGCCGAAGTGGGCGGCCACCTCGGTGGCGTACGACGAGAAGGCGTCCTTGTCCGCGACGTCGAGCCGCGCGGTGTGCACGTCCGGCGAGCCGGCCTTCAGCGCGAGGTCGACGGTCTCGGAGAGACCCGCCTCGTTGACGTCGGAGAGCGCCAGCCGCGCGCCCTTGCCCGCGAGGTTCACCGCCAGTGCGCGACCGATGCCGGACCCGGCGCCGGTGATGACGACGACCTTGTTGTTGAGGTTCTTCACGAGCTGACCTTCTCCTTCGGCTGCGGGGACCTGACGGGCTGCGCGGGCTGGAGGGGCTGGACGTCGTACTTGTCGATGTCGAACGAGCGCAGGTGCTGGCGGAACGTGAACGTCTGCCCCGGCCAGAGCGTGGTGTTGTTGCCGAACTTGTCGAGGTACCAGCTCGCGCAGCCGCCGGTCTGCCACACGGACGGCCTCATCCTGCGGCGGACCTCCGCGGTCCACGTGTCCTGGGCGGCCTGGGTCGGCTCGACGACCGCGAGCCGCTCCCGGCGCATCGCCTTCGCCGCCTCGACGACGTAGCGGACCTGGGACTCGATGATGAAGATCATGCTCGAGTGGCCGAGCGCGGTGTTCGGGCCGACGAGCTGGAACAGGTTGGGGAAGCCGTGGATCGTCGTCCCCTTGTAGGCCGCCATGCCGCCGTCGTCCCAGACCTCGGCGAGCGTGCGGCCGTCCCGGCCGGTGATGTGCTGCGCGATCGGCGGCTCGGTGACATAGAAGCCCGTGGCGACGACGAGGACGTCGATCGGCCGCTCGGTGCCGTCCGCGGTGACGATCGCGTCGCCGGTGATCTTCGCGATCGGGTCGGTGACGAGGTCCACGTTGTCCGCGTCGAGCGCGGGGTACCACTTGTTGCTGATCAGGATCCGCTTGCAGCCGGCGCGGTACGACGGCGTCACCCTCGCGCGCAGCGCGGGGTCCTTGATGCCCTTCGCGATGTTGCGCTTGCCCTGGAGCTCGACGGCGCGCATCGCCTGCGGGAAGCGGGCGAACGCGGGCACGCGCGCCTCGAGGGTGCCGTAGACGAGCGAGCGGAGCGCACGCTGGACGCCGGGGACGTGCTCGAACACGGCCTTCTCGAGGCCGGTGAAGGAGCGCTCGTTGCGCGGGATCACCCAGTTGGGGGTGCGCTGGTAGACGTCCATGTGGCCGACCACCTTCTGCAGCTCGGGCACGAGCTGGATGGCGGAGGCACCGGTGCCGATCACGGCGACCCGCTTGCCGGTCAGGTCGACGTCGTGGTTCCACCGCGCCGAGTGGAAGATCTCGCCCTGGAAGTCGTCGATGCCCTCGATCTCGGGCAGGCGCGGCTCGGACAGGCCGCCGGACCCGGAGATGACCGTGCGGGCGGCGTACTCCTTCACGCCGGCAGGGCCCTCGGTCCGCACGATCCAGCGCTGCTCGTCCTCGTCCCAGCGGGCGTCGACGACGGCGGTGTCGAACACGAAGCGGTCGAGGGTGCCGGAGTCCTCGGCGACCTTGCGGGTGTAGGCCCAGATCTCCTGCTGCGGCGAGTAGACCTTCGACCACCGCGGGTTGAGCGCGAACGAGTAGGAGTAGAGCTGGCTCGGGACGTCGCACTCGGCACCCGGGTAGGTGTTGATGTGCCACGTGCCACCGACGTCGCTGTCCTTCTCGATCACGACGAAGTCGCGCTCGGCGGCCTCGTCGAGCTTGATGGCCGCGGCGAGACCGGCGAACCCGGCGCCCACGACGAGGTGGTCGACCTGCTGGCGGGAAGTCATGGTCCGACGCTATTGGCACTATTGAATATCTGTCAATAGAATGGGTGGCGTGACCGCGACCACGCCCCGCACCCGGCTCTCGCCGGACGAGCGCCGCACCCAGCTGCTCGACCTCGGCCTCCGCCTGCTCGCGACCCGCTCCCTCGACGAGCTGTCGATCGACGTGCTCGCCGAGGAGGCCGGCATCTCGCGCGGGCTGCTCTACCACTACTTCGGCGGCAAGCAGGGGTTCTACGAGGCGGTCGTCCAGCACGCCGCCGACGACCTCTACGCCCGCACCGCTCCCCCGCCGGACGGCGAGCCGCTCGAGCGGCTGCTCGGCTCGATCACCGGCTACGTCGACTACGTCGTCGCCAACCACGCCGGCTACCGCTCGCTGGTCAAGGCCGCCTCCGGCAGCAACGACGCGCTGCGCGCGATCTACGACACCACCTTCGCCGCGCTCGCCGACCGCTTCTTCACCACCGACACGGGCACGATCGACCTGCCCGACACGCCCGCCACCCGGCTCGTCGTCCACGCCTGGCAGGCGATGGCCGAGGACCTCGTGCTGACGTGGTGCGAGGACCCGGCCGGGCTCAGCCGCGACGACCTGCTCACCGTGATCACCTCCTCGCTCCCGGCGATCCTCGACTCCCTCCCCGGGCGCTGAGGCGCGGGCCGTCGTACCGGCGGAAATGGCTGCGGAAGGGCGCGTTCAGGAGCCATCTCCGCCGGTACGACGCGACCGCTTGCGGCGCACGGACCGGGTGACGCCGACCAGGCGGGGGCCGGCGAGGCGGGCCTCGACGCGTCGCGCCTCGCGCAGGACCGGCTGGGCGACGTACTCGCCGAGGATCACGCCGGAGGCGAGCGCGATCGCGACGGAGGCGGCGGTGACCATGGCGAGCAGGCCGTTCGCGACCTGCTGGCCGCCCTCCTCGGCGAGGAGGAAGAGGCCGCGATAGATGGAGAGCCCCGGCAGCAGGGGTACGACGGCCGACACCACCACGACCAGCGGCGGCACCCGGAACCGGCGGCCGACGGTGTAGCCGAAGAGGCCGATGAGGAACGCCGCGACGCCGACCGCCCAGGGGCGGCCGAAGCCGGCCTCGGAGATCGCCTCGGTCGTCGCGATGGCGAGGCCGCCGAGCAGGCCGATCGGGAGCAGCGTGCGCAGCGGCGCGTGGCTGGCGAAGGCGAAGGCCGCCGCGGCGATGGCGCCACCGACAGCGGCCGCCGTCACGCTGACGAGGTCGAAGCGGGGCAGCTCCAGCCGCGAGATCTCGAGGCCGACGACCGCGCACAGGGAGAGCCCGCCGCTCACGCCGGCGATGATGCCGGCGGTCGCGAGCACCGCCTCCAGCACCCGGGCGCCGCCGGTGACGAAGAAGCCGGACAGGGCGTCCTGGATCGCGCCGACGAAGCCGATGCCGGCCAGCAGCATGATGATGTTGGCGGTAACGACGAGCGAGGCGTTGAGGTGCACCCACGGCTCCGCGAGCCGGGTGCCGGCCGCGGCGAGCACGGTGGCCACGACGCCGCCCGCGACCTGCTGGTAGAAGCCGGGCAGCCGGCGGCGGGTCATCAGCAGCTGCAGCCGGTCGATGCAGATCGCGGCGAAGGTCGCGACGAGCACGACGACGGCGTTGCCGCCGAGCTGCAGGCCGACGCCGCCACACATCACGCCCACGCCGAGCGTCGCCGCCCAGCGCGGCCGGGCGTGCCCGGAGGAGACGATCGCGGCGATCTCGGTCCGCGCGCCCTCGAGGTCGACCCGGCCGGCGACGACCCCGCGGACGAGGTGGTCGACCCGGGTGAGGTCCTCGTAGTCGATCTCACGCTGCGTCACCGACCGCAGCTGGACCACCGGCGGCTCGTCGAGGCCCTGCTGGACGCTCATCGCGAGCGAGGTGAAGGTGACGTCGACCTGGGTCTGCCGGACGCCGAGCGCCCGCGCCAGGGCCCGCATCGTCGCGACGACGTCCGGCGCGCCGGCCCCCGAGGAGAGGAGCACCTCGCCGACCTTGAGGCAGAGGTCGAGCGTGCGGTGGAGGGTCCGCAGGTCGTCCATCCGCTCATGCTGGCAGGTCCGCGGTGAGGAGCGTCGCACGACCCGCCCTGCCCGCCGGGGCCCTAGGCTGAAGGCGTGCGCATCGACTTCCACGGCTCCGCCGAGCCGACGCTGGGCGTGGAGTGGGAATTCGCGCTCGTGGACCGCCGGTCCCGGGACCTGCGCAACGACGCGGCCCACCTCTTCGCCCGCGCCAAGCCGCGGATGCCCGACCCCGGCAAGCTGCACAAGGAGCTGCTGAAGAACACCGTCGAGGTCGTCACCGGCGTGTGCCCCACCGTCGCCGACGCGATGGCCGACCTGCGCAGCACGCTGCGCCACGTGGTCGCGGCCGCGGACGACCTCGACCTCGACCTGTACGGCGCCGGCACGCACCCGTTCGCGAGCTGGACCGGGCAGCAGCTGACCGAGGGCCACCGCTACGAGGAGCTGATCAACCGCACCCAGTGGTGGGGACGCCAGATGCTGATCTGGGGCGTGCACGTCCACGTCGGGCTGCCCGAGAAGGAGCGGGTGATGGCGGTGCTGTCGGCGCTGCTCACCTACTACCCCCACCTGCAGGCGCTGTCCGCGTCGTCGCCGATCTGGATGGGCGTCGACACCGGCTACGCGTCCAACCGGGCGCTGATGTTCCAGCAGCTGCCGACCGCCGGCCTCCCGTTCCAGTTCCAGCGCTGGGAGGAGTTCGAGGCGTTCGCGCACGACCAGCTCACCACCGGCGTGATCGACGAGCTGAGCGAGATCCGCTGGGACCTGCGTCCCGCGGTCAAGCACGGCACCCTCGAGAACCGGGTGTGCGACGGCGTCTCCACACTCACCGACATGGCCGCGCTGGTCGCGCTCATGCACTGCCTGGTGATCTGGCTCGACGACCGCGCCGCCGCCGGCGAGGAGCTGCCGACCATGCCGCCGTGGCACGTGCAGGAGAACAAGTGGCGGGCGGCGCGGTACGGCGTCGACGCGATCGTGATCCTCGACGCGGCCTCCAACGAGCGACTCGTCACCGAGGACCTGGCCGAGCTGGTGGAGCAGCTGCAGCCCACCGCCGCCCGTCTCGGCTGCGAGGCCGAGCTGGCGTCGGTGCTCGACATCCCGGTCCGGGGGCCGTCGTACGTGCGTCAGCGGGCGGTCGCCGAGCACACCGGCGGCGACCTGGTCGCGGTCGTCGACTCGGTCGTGACCGAGCTCCGCGAGGAGCTCGACACGCCCTGAGGTCGGTCGGGTCGGTCGGGACGGCCGGGTCGGCCAGGACGGTCAGTGGCGGCTGTCGAGGAACTCGATCCGGCAGTTGTCGTCGGTGCACGTGGGCGTCTCGGCCCACACCAGCGCGGGCTCGAACACCGCGCCGGTCGACCTCATCACCTGCACGCCGGTGAACTTCTTCTCGGCGTAGGCCTTGACCACGAACACGAGGTCGCTGCGCCCGTCGCCGTCGACGTCGCTGAGGGTGGCGCCCTGCAGGCTGCGCTGGCCGATGGTCGACGTACCGGTGAAGCCGGCAACGGTCTTGAACGAGCCGCTCGACACGTCCAGCACCTGCACCGTCAGCTCCTCCTTGTAGGAGTTGGTCTGCACGCCGACGAGACTGGCCGTCCCGTCGCCGGTGACGTCGCCCACGAGCAGCTCGTCGAAGTACTCGCTCGACTCGCTGACCGCGCCGGCCTCGAACGTCTTGCCCGACGACCTCAGCAGCGCGTAGCCGCGGTCGCCGGAGTAGTAGCCCGAGTAGTCCTCGTCCACGAGCCGCTCGGCCGGGAGCTGGGCCCACAGGTCCGCGTCGCCGTCCTTGTCGAAGTCGCCCGGGAAGATGCGGGTCGCGTCGATGACGGCGTTCGGGAGCGACAGCCACAGCACCGGGTCGGCGAAGGTGCCCGTGCCGTCGTTGGCCAGCACCGACACGTCGACCACGCGGTCGTTCGGGCCCGCGATCGCGAGGTCCTGGTCGCCGTCGCCGTCGAAGTCGCCGTTGACGACCTGGATCTCGGGGTCGCCGTACTCCCGCAGCGTCGACAGCGACACCGTGAAGGTCTGGTCGTCGGGGAAGTCGTCGTCGTCGGACTCGAGCGTGATCTGCTTGCCGGAGGCGACGAACTCCCAGGTCAGGTGCTCGTTGACGCCGTCGCCGTCCCAGTCGAAGTAGAGGTCGGCAGGGTCGTTGTAGGGCTCGACCGCGACCTCGGACAGCTCGAACCCGTTGCCGTTGCTGAGCGCCTCGACCTTCGTGACGTCGTCGTAGTCGAGGTAGACGTAGTAGCGCGCGTCGCCCAGGCCGTCGCCGTCGACGTCGCCCTGCACGGCCGCGTCCGCACCGTCGCCACCGCCGTCCCCACCCTCGCCACCGCTGCCGCCCTCGCCGCCTGCCTTCCTGTCCCCGTCGGACCACGGCTGGACCACGGCCAGGGTGATCGCGGTCGACAGCGCGACGACGAGTACGACGGCCAGCACGACCCACAGCCACGCGCGGCCCTGGCGCCGCGGGCCCGGCGGGGGCTGCAGGGGCCACGACTGCGGACCCTGCCACGGGCCCTGCGGCGGGGCCGCGGTGGGCGGGCCGGGCGGGGGCTGGTGGACGGCCGGGGGCTGGTGGACGGGCTGGTGGGTGGGCTGGTACGGCGCCTGCGCTGCGGGTGGGCTCGC
Organism: Nocardioides sp.; assembly: GCA_035554935.1. Taxonomy (GTDB): domain Bacteria; phylum Actinomycetota; class Actinomycetes; order Propionibacteriales; family Nocardioidaceae; genus Nocardioides. The sequence continues at coordinate 15,908 of DATMHM010000067.1, forward strand.
CGGCCGCACCTGGGTGGCCTCCTGCGACTGCATGCGTCGCCGCTCCTCGGTCCAGCCGGAGCCGTCCCACCGGCGCTCCCAGCCGTCGCCGTCGGGGTACCACCCCGCGGGGGTCGAGAAGTTGCTCACACCCGAGTCCTTTCGATCGTCGTCCTGCCCGGGGCCCGGCAGCAGGTACGCGCCCGGGACGGTACCGCGAGCGGCCGACGGTCGGGCACTCCCCACTCTCTCCCCCCACAAGGGCGGGGACGAAACCCGGCGAGCCTGTTGTGGCCGCGGGCCGGACGCGCCAAGATCGCAGGACCTGCGACGAAAGGTGCTCCGCGTGGTCTCCGTTCCCGGCTTCCGGCCCATCGACCCGACCTCGGCGGCGTTCCTGCTGTCCGAGAACAAGAACCAGCCGATGCACGTCGGTGGCCTGCAGCTGTTCGAGCCGCCGGCGGACGCCGGGCCGGGCTACGTGCGCGAGATGTTCGAGCTGATGCGCGACACCGAGGCGATCGCGCCGCTCTTCATCAAGCACCCGCACCGCTCGGTGAAGACCGGCGGCACACTGGTCTGGCGCGACGACGAGCAGTTCGACATCGAGCACCACGTGCGGCACAGCGCACTCCCCCAGCCCGGCCGGGTGCGCGAGCTGCTCGAGCTGGTCGGCCGGCTGCACTCGACCCGGCTCGCGTGGGAGCGGCCGCTGTGGGAGACCCACGTGATCGAGGGCCTCGCCGACGGCCGGGTCGCGATGTACACCAAGCTCCACCACTCCCTGGTCGACGGCATCTCCGCCATGCGGCTGATGGCGAGCGTGCTGTCCTCCGACCCGGACCGCCGCACCATGCCGGCGCCGTTCGCCGAGGGCGCGTCGCGACGGCGCCGGCCCGAGGACGAGTCCGCTTCCCTGCCTGCGGCGGCGGTGGACGCCGCCACCACGGCGGCGCGGACGATCGCGGACCTGCCGGCGGACGTCGTACGAGGGGCGTTGAGCGTGAGCGCCGAGGCGGCCGGGATGCCGCTGGCCCTGGTCAAGACGCTGCGCAAGGGCCTGCGGAACGAGACGTCGGCGGTCTCCCTGTCGGCGCCGCGCACGATCTTCAACCAGTCGATCACCGGCGCCCGGCGCTTCGCGGCGCAGGACTGGCCGATCGAGCGGCTTCGGGCGGTCGGGAAGTCCACGGGTACGACGATCAACGACGTCGTCCTGGCGATGTGCAGCGGGGCGATGCGGACCTACCTCGACGAGCTCGACGCGCTGCCCGACCGGTCGCTGGTCTCGATGGTCCCGGTCGGCCTCAACGCCAAGCAGGCCGGCACTGCGTCGGCCTCCGGCGGCAACGCGGTCGGCTCGGTGATGGTTCGGCTCGCCACCGACCTCGCCGACCCCGCGGACCGGCTGAAGGCGATCAGCCGCTCGATGAAGGACGGCAAGGAGGCGCTGTCATCGATGACGCCGCTGCAGATCGTCGCGATGAGCGCGATCGGGATGGCTCCCTCGATCGTGGTGCCGGCGCTCGGGATGCAGGGCATGGTGCGACCGCCGTTCAACCTGATCATCAGCAACGTGCCCGGGCCGCGGGTGCCGCACTACTGGAACGGCGCGCAGCTGGTCGGCAACTACCCGGTGTCGATCCCGATCAACGGCATGGCGCTCAACATCACCTGCACGTCCTACGCCGGCAACATGGGCTTCGGGCTCACCGGCTGCCGGCGCTCGGTCCCGCACCTGCAGCGGCTGCTGACCTTCCTCGACGACGAGCTGCTCGCGCTGGAGAAGGCCGCCGGGATCTGATCCCGGGCCCGGCGTCCGGCTCAGGGAGCAGCGCGCTCGGCGAAGCCGCCGCCGACACTCCCGGCGACGGCCTGCAACCGGGCCCGGGTGATCGCGGAGACGGTGGCATAGCCCGCCCGCTCCGCGTTCGAGCCGGGCCGGGTCGCCTCGGCCGAGTTGACCGACAGGCAGGTACGGCGCCCGCCGTCGGCCGCGTTCGCCAGCGCGACCGCGTGCCCGGTCGTCCCCGACCCGGCGAAGTAGTCGAGCACCCGCGCGTCGTCCGGCATGGTGTCGAGGATCCGGCGGACCAGGCCGGTCGGCTTGGGCGACTCGAAGTAGTGGCCGAGCACCTCCTTCAGCTCGGCGACCGCGGTGTCGGTGGAGCCGACCTCCTCGGCGAGCCAGATGGTGCGCAGCTTCTTGCGACGACCGCCCACCGGGTGGCGCCAGTCGCGCTGGAACACGTCGACCCGGTCACCGGCCGGGCCCCGGACGAGCCGGCACTCGAGGTCGTCGGGGCGCTCGTCGATGCGCGGACGGGACCAGCGCCACACCGCCGGGGCCCCGTCGCCGAAGACCGGCTTCACCTCGACCCCGCCCGCGAACGGCGCGGTGGCGACCCGGCCCGTCGCCGGGTCACCCCACACCGGGAAGTGCAGGGTCGGCGCGGTCAGCGGGTTGAACTTCTTGTTGGTGTTGCGCAGCGGCAGCCGCCGGTAGCGGCGCCCGTCCGGGGCGGTGAGCGGGAAGTCGGACTCCAGCACCGTCGACGCGGACGACGCGTCGAGCACGCAGCGAGCCGCGTCGCGGGCATAGACGAGGAGGTACTCGTGCGAGGTCGCGAACCCGCGGCCGAGCTGCCGGCCCTTGGGGTTGAGGTTGACCACCACCTGCGCGAGGAAGTTCTGCTCGCCGTACACCTCGTCGAGCAGGAGGCGCAGGTGTGCCACCTCGTGGTCGTCGATGCTGACGAAGATCGCGCCCGTTCCGGCCAGCACCCGGTGGCCGGCCTCGAGACGCGGCCGCATGAACTCCAGCCACGCGGCGTGCCGCCCGCGCGCGCCAGCGCCGCGCTCGCCGCGGAAGTCGTCGCGGTAGGCGAAGTCGTTGCCCGTGTTGTAGGGCGGGTCGATGTAGACGAGGTCGAAGGACGCGTCGGGCAGGCCGGCCAGCACGTCGAGGTTGTCGCCCTCGACGAAGGTGTTCCACGGTGCTGCCTGTCCGGCCACGACGACATCGTGACAGGCTCGGGCGCGTGACACCCGCACAGCCTGCGACACCTGGGAGACCTGGGCCTCGGCGCACGTTCTCCCGCGCCGAGCTCGAGTCCTTCCGCGGCGCCGAGGTGCCGGACCTGCTGCCGACGCGGCCCGAGCACCGGCTGCGGCTGCTCTTCGTGGGGATCAACCCCGGGCTGTGGACCGCGGCGACCGGCACCCACTTCGCGCACCCCGGCAACCGCTTCTACCCGGCGCTGCTGCGGGCCGGTGTGATCACCGAGCCGATCGACCCGGCCAACGGGATGGACGACGCCGAGCGCGACCGGCTGCGCGAGCGCGGCATCGGCATCACCAACGTCGTGCACCGGGCGACGGCCAAGGCCTCGGAGCTGACGAACGAGGAGCTCCGGGCCGGCGGCCTCGGGCTCACCGCGCTCGTCGAGCGGGCCCGGCCGCGGGTCGTCGCGATCGCCGGCATCACCGCCTACCGCGCAGCGTTCGGCAGGCCGAAGGCGGTGCCGGGCCGGCAACCGGAGGACCTCGCCGGCGCCGAGCTGTGGGTGGTGCCGAACCCGAGCGGGCTGAACGCCCACGAGACGGTGGACAGCCTGGCCGACGCCTACCGGCAGGTCGGCGTCGCGGCAGGCATCGTCACGCCCGGCTGACGACCATCAGCCTCACCCGGACGGTTCTCCACAGCCACCACGTCACCCGTGGCGGCTCATGGCGCCGGGGTGGCACGATCCGAGCACGCAACGCACACTGGGAGGGTGGCCCCCGTGAACGACCCGCAGATCTGGACCCTGCTCGGGGTGTTCAGCGCGATCATGTTCACCGCGCTCGGCATCTCGACGCGCTACACGGTCTCCACGCTCCGGGCCGAGATGCGCGCCGGTGACGCCTTCCTCGCCGGGCGGATCGACGCCGTCGACGCACGGTTCGACGCCGTCGACGCACGGTTCGACTCGATGGAGCGACGGCTCGACGCACGCATCGACGCGCTCGGCGATCGCCTCGACGCGAAGATCGACGCCCTCGGCGATCGCCTCGATGCCCGGATCGACGCCGTCGACCGCAGGATCGACGAGAAGTACGACCACCTCGCCGAAGTTCTCGGTGTCCGGCTCGACTCGGTCGACCACCGGCTCGGCTCGGTCGAGGACGACCTCAAGATCGTCAAGGCGCACCTGCTGCGCCACCCGGCCGCCTGACCTGCGGCCGGCCCGCGGATCAGGCGTGCTGCAGCAGGCCCGCCTGCTGCGCCTCGGCCACGACCTGGCGTACGTTCTCGACCGAGCCGCAGCCCTCGTCGATGAGCTGGTTGCGCCGCTTCGCCCACTTCTCGCCGAGGTCCCAGCGCACCCGGTTGGACACCTCCGTGCGCGCGGGCTCGAGGATGCTGAGCTCCTCCTCGGCGATGTGGTGCGCGATCAGGTTGCTGAGCTCCTCGACCGCCTCGGTGAACGCCTTCGTGTCGGTGCCCTTGAGCTCGAGGACGGCGAGCAGCGCCTCGTTGCCCTCCGCGTGCTCCTCCTTGCCGTGACGCACGTCGTGCCCGTCGACGTCGCCCGCGGCGCGACGCAGGGCCGGGTAGACCACGTCCTCCTCCGCCTCGCCGTGTGCGATGAGCACGTTCGCGAACGCACGGCGTACGACGTCGCGGTTGGCGGTGCCCAGGCGCAGCTGCGAGAGCAGCAGCTCGAAGCGACGATGGTCGTCGCAGATCAGGTCGATCACGTCTCCGGAGGTCGGGCGGCCGAGGTCGATACCGGTGGTCATGGCGCGGTCGGTACCCACGATCCCGCCCGGCATCCGCCCGCCCTCACCCCGTCGCCACCCTCACCGGACGGGGTCGGGGTCGACGTACCGCACGACCTGGTCGACCACGTCGTCGACGGCCTGGTCGACCTCGACCACGATGCCGGGCTCGTCCGGCTCGAGGGGCTCGAGCAGCGCGAACTGGCTGTCGAGCAACGCGGCCGGCATGAAGTGCCCGACCCGGCTCGCCTGCCGGCGGGCGATGACCTCTCGGGAGCCGTGCAGGTGCACGAAGCCGACGCGGGGAGCGTGCGCCCGGAGCCGGTCGCGGTAGGCACGCCGCAGCGCCGAGCAGCTCATCACGCCGCCGGGCCGCTTTCTCCCGGGGTCGTCCTGACCGGCGAGCCAGGCCCCGATCGCGTCCAGCCACGGGGCGCGGTCGTCGTCGTCGAGCGGGGTCCCAGCCGCCATCTTCGCGATGCTGGCGGGCGGGTGGAAGTCGTCGGCGTCCGCGAACGGCACGCCCAGCCGCTGCGCGAGCGCTGCCCCGACCGTGGACTTGCCCGAGCCCGAGACACCCATGACGACGACGAGCGGGCCGGCCATGGGAACCTCCCTCGCATCGGTGCACGTGCTGCCCATCACAGTCTGCAATCCGCCGCCAAAGGTGCGCCGACGCCTCGACTACCCTCGTCCCTGATGGAGACCTCGCCTGACCTCACCGACTCGCCCGACTCGCCCGACACGCCGGACTCTCCCGGCTCGCCCGACGCCCACGAGCCTGCCGGTCCCGACCTCTCCCGGCTGGTCGACCGCCTCCAGGGCGAGCAGTACGACGTCACCGGCCCGCTCCCCGGCGTGCTCCACGTCAAGGGCCGCTTCTCCAACCCCGAGCGGATCGCGCTCGGCGCCGCGGCCGACGCCGGCGACCAGGCCGTCGCGGTCTGGGCGACCAGCCACCACGACGACTGGGCCCTGGTCTGCTGGAACCGCCCCGACCTGGTGACCATCACCCAGAAGGGCGCCACCCCGCAGCGCTGGCGGCACCGCCGGATCCCCGCGACCCTGCGCCCCGACGCGCAGACCTTCCTCGAGGGCGCGTCCTCCCCCTTCGACATCGTCACCCGCCCCAAGCACCAGCCGACCGACGCCGCGCGCGAGGTCCTGGGCCAGTTCGGGATCACCGACCCGCCGCCGCCCGGCTGGGTGCCGCCGGTGGTCGAGGTCCCGGTCGCCGACGTACCGACGGTCCGGGAGAGTGTCGTGAAGGCGGCTCCCACCCGCCGTACGACGACCAAGGCCCCCAAGGCGCCGGCGAAGCCGGAGCCGACCGTGGCGGTGTGCCCGACCTGCTTCATGGCACTGCCCGCCACGGGCGTGTGCGACAACTGCGGATGACCCGGTCCACCATGCTGGGCGCATGAGTCCTGCCAGCGACACCCCTCCGGCTCCGCTCGGCCTGCGCCGGTTGTCGAGGCTCGGCCTCGCCATCGTCGTCGTGGGCGCGCTGGTCCAGCTCGTCCTCGCGGTCTACTACCTCGCGATGGCGCACGCACCGTCGCCGCACGACCTGCCGGTCGGCGTCGTCGGCAGCGCCGAGCAGCAGGCGCGGGCCGCGCAACTGGAGGAGGACGGCGAGTTCGTGGTCGAGGCCTACGACTCCCCTGACGCACTGCGCCAGGCGATCCGCGAGCGCGAGGCCTACGGCGGCGTCGCGTTCTCCGAGTCCGGCCCGACCCTGTACGTCGCCACCGCGGCGTCGCCGTCGGTCGCGAACCTGTTCCGTGCGGAGTACACGAGGCTCCACCAGGACGAGGTCGACCGCCAGGTGCGGGCCTACGCCGAGGTCGGCCAGCCGGTGCCGGTCGAGACCCTCGCCGCCCTCAGCGCACAGCCGCCGGTGACCGACGTGGTCCCGCTGCCCGAGGACGACAGCGCCGGCAGCTCGCTCGGCTTCGTCATCCAGGCCCTCTGCCTGGGCGGGTCCATCGCCTCCCTCGCGCTCGGGCGCCTGCGCGGGCTGACCGATCGGTCCGCCCTGCGCGGGCTCGGCCACGCGGCGCTGCTGGTCGCCTACGCCGTCGCGTCGTCGGCGGTCGCGCTGCTCGCGATGGCGCTCTTCGGGGTCGGTGACGGCGCCGAGACGCTCACCCTGTTCTGGGGTCTGACGCTGATCTCGCTGGCCGTCACCGCCTCGACCGCGGCCTGCGTCGCCCTGGTCGGGCCCGCGGGCTCACTGGTCGGCGGGCTCTACTTCACGATCGGCCTGATCATCTCCGGGACCTCCATCGCCCCCGAGATGCTGCCGCCGCTCGGCCGGACGGTGGGCCAGCTGCTGCCGCCCGGCGCCGGCGCGAGCGTCGCCCGCGACGCGCTGTACTTCCCCGACGCCGCCACCGGCGCCGCCTTCGCGGTGCTTGCGGCCTACGCCGTCGGCGGGCTGCTCGTGGTCCTGGCCAGCAACGCCGCCGCAAACCGGACCCGCTCCACCCGGCTGCTGCACCGCGATCGCGGCGCCGGAGATGCTCAGCCCGCCTGAGCCAGGTCGTCGGGCGCGGCGACCCGCAGCTCGACGTCGTTGGCGAGGTGGACCGGCCAGCCGGCCGCCCCGAAGACGCCGGTGAGGCCACGCGCCCAGGCCAGGTCGCCCGGCGTACGACCGGGCCCGCCGGGGCGGGCGTAGAGGAAGGCGCAGCTGCGCGGCCGGTCCGCGACCGGCTCGAGCAGGGACCGGACCCCGGCCAGCTCGCGGTCGGTCGGGTCGAGCGGCACGTCCTCGACCTTGAGGAGGTTGCGCAGGCGGTCACCGTCGAGGAAGAGCAGCCACAGCTGGGGACTAGCGAACCCGAGCTCGCCCATGAGCGCCCGCCAGGCGTGGGCGAGCGAGGCCTGGTCGGTGACCGGGGGCATGTCCTCGGGCCGGCGGAGCTGCGGGATGTCGTCGTGATCGTCGTGAGTCGTCATGCACCCACCCTGCGCCATTTCCGCCGACGGCGTCGGCGCTCATCCACAGGCCCGGGCGAGGGCCCGGACCGGGCCGGCGCGGAGCCGTTCAGTCGCCCCCGCAGGCGACGCCGTCGCCGTCCCGGTCCAGGCCGTGCGGGTCCGGCCCGGTGACCGTGACCGGACCGGTGTCGGCGCAGTCGAGGTCGGGCGGGTACGTCGGGACGCAGGGGTCGTAGCCCGGTGCGCAGTCGCTCCCACCGCCGGTGTCGGCGAAGCCGCGCGGCTCCTCGACGGGCGCCGGTCGCTGGCAGGTCACGTCGGGCGCGGCTTCGTCGGCGGCGATGTAGGCATCCTCGCGGGGGTGGCGGCCGTAGCCGTCGCGCGAGTCGTAGCGGGCGATCGCCAGGCCTGTGCGCAACAGGCGCATCCCCGCGTCGACGTTCCCGACCTCGACGTACCGCAGTAGCCGGTCGTAGGGGTCGCGGTCCTCGTCGGACACGACCAGGCGCACCCGCTCGCCGAGCACGAGTCGCTCGAGCACCGACGCCGCGCGCTCGTGGCCGCACTCCCCGCGCTCCGGGGTGTCGATGCCCGCGAGCCGCACGGTCTCGCCGTTGTCGAGGTCGATGGTGTCGCCGTCGACGACGTTGACGACGACGAACGTCTCCTCGGCCTCGTCGGGCTCCGCCGGCTCCCCGGTCGCGGCCTCCTCGACCACGGGCTGCTCGGACGGCTCCTCCGGCGGCTCGTCCGGGTCGCGGTCCTCGGTCGGCGAGGACTCCGCTGTCGACGTACGACGGTCATCATCGGCCGACGGGTCGTCCATCACCAGGGCGGCCACGCCGCCCAGTCCGCACAGCAGGAGCACGCCCGCGAGCGTCGACCCCACCAGCACGAGCACGATCTTCGTTCCCTGGCCCATCGTCCCCTGGCCCATCGTCCCCGCCAACACACACCTCCGGCTCCGGACGCTACGACCGCCCTGACGCCCTGTCCGGCGAATCGACGAAACAGGACCCGCGCCGATGTATCAGCGCCTGCTCCGGCTGGTCCTCCCTGTGTGCCGGGCACCGGGCCGGGCCGAGGAGAGGAGACCCGCATGGCCGAGAAGTGGACCGTCAGGCTCGACCGGCTCGTCGTGCACAACGCCGACGAGGACGACTTCTGGAGCAACGGGGACGAGCCCTACATCGTGCCGATCGGCTTCCGCTCCCGCTTCCGTACGCCGAACTCCACCTCCGTGTCCTGGAGCGGGGTCCTCGACGACGACTGGGCCAGCGGGATCGACGGCGGCGAGTCGAAGGCGATCCCGGCCGGTCAGGGCACGCTGGAGTTCGGCGGCGTGGAGCGGCCGACCCTGCAGCAGGTGCTGGGCGGCAGCATGCCCGAGATCATCGGCGCGATCATCGTCGTCTTCGAGTCCGACGCGACGCCGTTCAGCGCGATCCGGTCGATGGTCGAGGAGGTCCGTGCGGCGTTGCGGACCGAGCTGCGCCGGCTGATCGAGGGCGGCGAGCTGTCCCTGACCGACCCGCAGCCCGACATCGAGCGGGCGGTCAAGAACGTCCAGCAGGCGACCGAGCTGAGCACCGGCGAGAAGATCGCGCTGTTCCTGCAGTCCTTCGGCGACCCCGACGACCTCGTCGGCCTGCGGCACCTGGTGTTCGCCGCGGTCGACAGCTCGATGGGCCTGCCGGTGCCGGTGCTGCAGGAGCAGGACCTCAACCTCCGGTTCAAGCCCAGCGGCATCGACTACGAGATCCGCGGCCGGCTCTCGGTGCGCTCCGACGGGGTCGGGTGGGAGTCGCTCGGCGGCACCATCACCAGCGACCCCGCGGCGGCGTCGTGGGGGCCGGGCCGGCTGGACGTGTTCGCCCGCGGCACCGACACGGCCCTCTGGCACCGGTGGTACGACGGCTCGTGGCACAACTGGGAGTCCCTCGGCGGCATCCTGACGTCGGCACCGGCGGTGTCGAGCTGGTCGTCGGGACGGCTGGACGTCTTCGTCCGGGGCACCGACCGCGCACTCTGGCACAAGTGGTTCGACAACGGCTGGCACGACTGGGAGTCCCTCGGCGGCGGGCTGTCGTCCGGCTCGGCCGCCGCCAGCTGGGGCGCCGGTCGCGTCGACGTGTTCGTGCGTGGCGACGACAACGCCCTGTGGCACAAGTGGTTCGACGGCTCGTGGCACAACTGGGAGTCCCTCGGCGGCGTCCTCACCTCCGCCCCGGGCGTCGCCGCCTGGGGCTCCGGCCGGCTCGACGTGGTGGTCCGCGGCACCGACAACGCCTGCTGGCACAAGTGGTTCGACGGCGGCTGGCACGACTGGGAGTCGCTCGGCGGCCAGTTCAGCTCCGGCCTCGACGTCGCGTCGTGGGGCTCCGGCCGGCTCGACCTGGTCGGCCGCGGCCTCGACAACGCCTGCTGGCACAGCTGGTTCGACAACGGCTGGTCCTGACCCTGGCCCAGGCCGAGTACGGACCGGGGACGCCATCGGCCCGGAGGCAGCCGCCTCCGGGCCGATGTGCCCGCAGCTCAGGTCAGCCGTAGTGGCAGACGTAGCCGAGGGTCTCGGTCACCTCGATGTCGAAGGACGAGTCGCCCGGCACGCTGAAGGACTCGCCGGCGGCGTACTCCTGCCACTCCTCGGACCCCTGCAACCGGATCCGGCACGCCCCGGCGTTCAGCTCCATGACCTCCGGCGCGGCGGTGCCGAAGGTCAGCGACGCCGGGAAGATCACGCCGGCGGACTTCTTCGTGCCGTCGGCGAGGAAGAAGGTGTGGCTCACGCAGGCGCCGTCGAAGTAGACGTTGGCCTGCGGGTCGAGGGTGACGTTCTCGAACGTCGCGGTGTTGTCAGCGCTCACGGGGGCGAACGCTATCGCCCCCCGTCGACCGCCGTCAGGCGTGGGCGTCGCGCCAGGCCGCCCGGACCGCCGCCGGGATCTTCCCCTTGGCGGACACGACGTGTCCGTTCGCCAGCGCCCAGGCCCGCAGCTCGGCGGGCGTCGGCTCGCGCGGCGCCAGTGGCTCGAGGGGTACGACGGGAGCGAGCTCCGCGACGACGCGCACCCCCGCCGTGTCGGCCGTCGCCGCGACCACTGCGGCGGCGAGGAACCGGTAGGACCACTCCTGCGCCAGCTTGCGGTTGTCGGTGAACACGATCGGCACGTTGGGGAAGGCGACCTGCAGCTCGGCCAGCCCGTCCGCGATCACCGACGTCCGAACGTGGTCGTGCTGCAGGACCTTGCCGTAGGCGGCCTCCACGACCAGCGCGGCACGTGCGGGGCCGGGCAGGCCCGACAGCTCGGACAGCTGGTACTTCAGCTTGCCCGTCGTCATCGAGCCGACGAGGTCCTGCGGGTTCTTCCGCTCGACGGCCGCGAGGACGGCCCCGTCCTCCGCGAGCGCTGCGTAGTCACCGACCGGCAACGACTGGCGCCGCGTCGTGGCCTGCTGCTCGGAGAAGGTCCACGCATACCGCTCGCCGGTGTCGACCACGATCTCGATCCCCTCCAGCCCCTGCGCCCGCGCGGTCGACAGCGCGACCCGCGGCCGCGCCTGCTTCGTGGTGCGCGACGTCTGCCAGAACACCGCCTGCCGGCCGCCCTTGATCGTGGTGATCACGAACTGCGACCGGTTCTCCCGACCCCGGTCCAGGACGAGGTCGATCGCGGCGCCCCGCCGTACGCACGACCGGACCGGCACCCGCTCCACCACCTCGGCGTCGTCGGGCCACCCGTCGAAGAACCGGTGGCAGTAGACCTTCGCGGTCCGCGGCCAGGTCTCCCTGGCCTTGAGCAGGATCCCGTCGCCGAGCGGGATCCGCAGCAGGTAGGGCAACGTGGAGTCCGGCTCGGGGTTGCGCGCGATGACGAAGTCCTCGGGCATGGGGACACCCTAGACACGCCGTAGGCTGCCCGGCATGGACGACCAGCCGACCCGCCGCGAGATCGACGTGGTCGGCGCCGTGGTGGTCCGCGACGGCCTCGTGCTCTGCGCACAGCGCGGGCCGGACGGCTCGCTGCCGGGCAAGTGGGAGTTCCCCGGCGGCAAGGTCGAGCCGGGCGAGTCGCGACGCACCGCCCTCGAGCGCGAGATCGACGAGGAGCTGAACTGCGTCGTGGAGGTGGGCGACGAGGTCGCCACCACCCGGTACGACGACGGCCGGGTCGTGGTCGTGCTGACCACCTTCTGGTGCCGGCTCGTCGCAGGCACACCACGACTCACCGAGCACACCGCCGTGCGCTGGGTGGCGCCGGACCAACTGGGCGCGCTCGACTGGGCGCCGGCGGACGTGCCGGCGGTCGAGAGGATCGCTGCGTTGCTCACCATCTGAGCGGCATTCGCCGGCCTACGTTCTCCGGTGGAAGCGGTAGTCGCCGCTGGGGAGTCGGGTGTGGCCATGGGTGCGGTCGTGGATCAGGTGGTGGTGGCGCGAGCAGAGCAGCACCCCGTCGGCGAGGTCGGTCCTCCCGCCCCGTGACCAGGGGGTGAGGTGGTGGGCCTCGCACCACGCCGCGGGCATGGTGCAGCCCTCGGCCCGGCACTCCTTGTCCCGCAACCGCAGCGCCTTGCGCTGGGCCCGGGAGAACAACCGGCGACTCCGACCCAGGTCGAGGACCTCGCCCTTGCCG
>DATMHM010000068.1:0-87423 GCA_035554935.1 Nocardioides sp.
AGGCAGAACTCGTTGCCCTCGGGGTCGCGCATGACGATGTGGCCGGCGCTGAGCGGCGGCGCCGGCTCGTGCCGCGCGACGCGGGTCGCGCCCAGCCCCACCAGACGACTGCACTCCGACTCGAGCGCTGCCATCCGCTCCTCCCCCGCGAGGCCGGGCGCGGCGCGGACGTCGAGGTGGACCCGGTTCTTGCCGGCCTTGTCCTCCGGGACCTGCTGGAAGAAGACCCGCGGTCCGACGCCGTCGGGATCCTCGACGGCGGACCGGGAGGTGCGCTGGTCGACCGGCACGCCGATGCGCTCGAGGAAGCCGTCCCACGCCTCCAGCGGGTCGGCGCCGTCCGCCAGCTCCACGCCCGGCGGTCCGGGGATGGCGTAGTGGAGGACCTCGGCCCAGAACCGCGACAGGGCGCGAGGATCGTGGGCGTCGAACGTGACCTGGACCTGTCGGCTCATGGCTCCCTTCCTACCTCCCGGGACCGACAGTGGCCGCGAAGGGCGTGACGCGGCTCCCCGGACGCCTCCTTCCTCTTTTCTATGCAGGCGTGCATAGTTATCCGCATGACCTCGACCACCACGTCCCTCCAGCAGCCGCTCACGCTCCCGAACGGCGCGGTCCTTCCCAACCGGCTGGCCAAGGCCGCGCTCAGCGAGAGCCTCGCGCGCCGCGACCACACGCCCGGCGAGCGGATCAAGAACCTCTACCGCCGCTGGTCCGGCAACGGCGCCGGCCTGACCATCACCGGCAACGTCATGGTCGACCGCCGCGCCATCGGCGAGCCCGGCAACGTCGTCGTGGAGGACGACCGTTCCGCGCAGGACCTCGCTGAGTGGGCGGAGATCATCAAGGCCGACGGCGCGGTCGCCTGGGCGCAGGTCAACCACCCCGGTCGCCAGGCCCCGCGGACGCTGACGCCGAGGCCGGTTGCTCCCTCGGCCGTCGCGCTGCCCGAGAGCGGCGGCATGTTCGCCCAGCCGCGGGAGCTCACGAACGCCGAGATCGAGGAGATCATCGCGCGGTTCGCCGCGACAGCGGGCCGCCTGGTCCGGGCCGGCTTCGACGGCGTCCAGATCCACGGCGCCCACGGCTACCTCGTCAGCCAGTTCCTCTCCCCGCTCGCCAACCGCCGCACCGACGACTGGGGCGGCACGCCCGAGAAGCGCCGCCGCTTCGTCCTCGAGGTCGCCCGGGCCATCCGCGCCGAGATCGGCGCGGACAGGGCGATGGCGATCAAGCTCAACTCCGCCGACTTCCAGCGCGGCGGCTTCGGCGAGGACGAGTCGATCGAGGTCGTCCACGCGCTGGCCGCGGAGGGCATCGACCTGCTCGAGGTCTCCGGCGGCACGTACTCGTCCGCCGCGATGCTCGGCGTCGACCCCACGCTCAAGGAGAGCACCCGCAAGCGGGAGGCCTACTTCCTCGACTACGCACTCCGAGTCCGGGCGGAGCTGCCGGAGCTCCCGCTGATGCTCACCGGCGGCTTCCGCACGGTCGAGGCGATGGAGGACGCCGTTGCCAGCGGCGCCATCGACGTCGTCGGCCTGGGGCGCCCGTTGACGGTCGAGCCCGACGTCACCGCAGGCATTCTCGACGGTACGACGACGGAGAGCACCATCCGGCCGAGGCGCAGCGGCATCAAGCTGGTCGACAGCCTGACCGAGCTGACGGCGTACACCGTGCAGATGTGGCGGATGGCCGACGGCAAGGAGCCCGCGCCGCGGCGACACCCCGCCCTCAACGTGGCGCAGTACCTGGTCCGCAACGGTCGCGACAGCGTCCGCGTCGGCCGCCGCGGACTCTGAGATGGCCCGTCGTCCCGACCCGGCCAAGCGCGACCGGATCGTCCACACGACGCGCGAGCTGATGCGCCGCCGCGGCGTCGCGGGCACCACCATGCTCGACGTCGTCGCGGAGGCGGGTGCCTCGCGCGGCTCGCTCTACCACTACTTCCCGGGCGGCCGCTCCGAGATGGTCGCGGACGCGGTGCGCGAGGCGGTCGAGGACTACTCCGCGGCGCTGCTTGCGCTGGCCGGCCTCGAACCGGCCGAGGCGATCCCGCTGATCGTCGAGGTCTGGCGGGCGGAGGCCGAGGCCAGCGGCTACACCGCCGGCTGTCCCGTGGTCGCCGCCGCACTCGGCGGGGAGAGCGAACCGCTCGCACGCGAGCTCGCCGGGAAGGCGTTCGCGGACTGGACCGACGCCGTGGCCGACTGGCTGCTCCACGTCGGCGTGCCCGAGTCGCGCGCGGCCAGCGTCGCGACGCTGATGCTGTCCGCGGTCGAGGGCGCCGTGGTCGTGGGCCTCGCGCAGCACTCGAGCGAGCCGATGCTGCGCGTGGCCGGCGAGCTGGTCCGGCTGGTGGAGGCCGAGAGGGCGCCGTAGCTGTACCTAGCCGCCGACGTACTCCGCGAGGTGCTCGCCGGTCACGGTGGACCGCTGCGCGACCAGGTCGGCGGGCGTGCCCTCGAAGACGACCCTGCCGCCGTCGTGGCCGGCACCCGGGCCGAGGTCGATGATCCAGTCGGCGTGCGCCATCACGGCCTGGTGGTGCTCGATCACGATGACCGACTTGCCGGCGTCGACGAGCCGGTCGAGCAGGCCCAGCAGGTTCTCGACGTCCGCCAGGTGGAGGCCGGTCGTCGGCTCGTCGAGGACGTAGACCCCGCCCTTCTCCCCCATCCGCATCGCGAGCTTGACCCGCTGCCGCTCGCCGCCCGAGAGCGTGTTGAGGGGCTGGCCGAGCTTGAGGTAGCCGAGTCCGACGTCCTCGAGCCGCTGCAGGATCGAGGCGGCCGCCGGCGTCCTCGCCTCGCCGGACGCGAAGAACGCGTGCGCCTCGGCGACGGGGAGGTCGAGCACCTCGGCGATGTTCAGGCCGCCGAAGGTCAGCTCCAGCACCGAGGCGTTGAACCGCTTGCCGCCGCACTCGTCGCACAGCGTGGCCACGGTGTCCATGAATCCGAGCTCGGTGTAGATCATCCCGTTGCCGTTGCAGCTCGAGCAGGCGCCCTCGGAGTTGGCGCTGAACAGGGCCGGCTTCACGCCGTTGGCCTTGGCGAAGGCCTTGCGGATCGGCTCGAGCAGTCCGGTGTACGTCGCCGGGTTGCTGCGCCGCGACCCCTTGATCCCGCCCTGGTCGATCACCACCACGTCGGGGTGGTCGGCGACCGAGCCGTGGATGAGCGAGCTCTTGCCCGACCCTGCGACTCCCGTGACGACGCAGAGCACGCCGAGCGGGATGTCCACGTCGACGTCCTCGAGGTTGTGGGTCGACGCGCCTCGCACCTCGATCGCGCCGGTCGCCTCGCGCACGGACTCCTTGAGCCGGGCGCGGTAGGAGAGGTGGCGTCCGGTCAGCGTGTCCGACGCGGCCAGCCCGGCGACGTCGCCCTCGAAGCAGACCGTGCCGCCGCCGGTGCCGGCGCCCGGCCCGAGGTCGACGACGTGGTCGGCGATCGCGATCGTCTCCGGCTTGTGCTCCACGACGAGGACGGTGTTGCCCTTGTCGCGCAGCTCCAGCAGCAGCTTGTTCATCCGCTGGATGTCGTGCGGGTGGAGGCCGATCGTCGGCTCGTCGAAGACGTAGGTGACGTCGGTCAGCGCCGAGCCGAGGTGCCGGATCATCTTGGTGCGCTGCGCCTCGCCGCCGGACAGGGTGCCCGCGGGACGATCCAGCGAGAGGTAGCCGAGGCCGATCTCGACGAACGAGTCGAACAGGTGGAGCAGGTTTGCGAGGAGCGGGCCCACCGAGGGGTCGTCGATGCTGCGCACCCATTCGGCGGCATCGGTGATCTGCATCGAGCAGACGTCGGCGATGCTCCTGCCGGCGATCTTCGAGGAGCGCGCCGCGTCGTTGAGCCGGGTGCCGTCGCAGGCCGGGCAGGGGGCGAACACCGCCGCCCGCTCCACGAACGCCTTGATGTGCGGCTGCAGCGAGTCGACGTCCTTGCTGAACATCGACTTCCGGATCTTCGGGATCAGACCCTCGTAGGTGACGTTGATCTTGTCGACCTTCACCTTGCGCGGCTCGGCGTGGAGGAAGTCCTCGCGCTCGGCCCTGGTGAACTTCGCGACCGGCTTGTCCGGCGGCAGCACGGCCTTGAAGGCCGCCACCATCCAGCCGTCGGCGGTGTAGCCGGGCACGAGGATGGCGCCCTCCACCAAGGACTTGCTCTCGTCGACGATCTGGGTCAGGTCCAGGTCCGAGACCGAGCCACGGCCCTCGCACTCGGCACACATGCCGCCGAGGTAGACGGCGTTCCTGACGACCTTCTTCTCGACCTTGCCGCCGGCCTTCTCGGTCTGCATCACGCCGCCGGCACGGCGGGTGGGCACGTTGAAGGCGAACGCCGTGGGCGGGCCGATGAACGGCTCGCCGATCCGGCTGAACAGCACCCGCAGCATCGCGTTGGCGTCGGTGGCCGTGCCGACCGTCGAGCGCACGTTGGCGCCCATCCGCTCCTGGTCGACGAGGATCGCGGTGGTGATGCCCTCGATGTCGTCGACGTCGGGGCGCGCCAGCGACGGCATGAAACCCTGCACGAAGGTGCTGTAGGTCTCGTTGATCATCCGCTGCGACTCAGCAGCGATGGTCGCGAAGACCAGTGAGCTCTTCCCGGACCCGGACACGCCGGTGAACACCGAGAGGCGGCGCTTCGGGATCTCGACGCTGACGTCCTTGAGGTTGTTCTCGCGGGCGCCCTGCACCCGGATCAGGTCGTGGTCGTCCGCGGGGTGGGGGGTGCTGCTCACGGGGTTCTCGTCGCCTCTCGGGTCGGTCTCGTGCGGGTCGGGGTCAGGCCTGGTTGATACGGACGTGGTTGCCGGCCGGGTCGCGGAAGGCGCAGTCGCGGACGCCGTACGGCTGGTCGATCGGCTCCTGGATGACCTCTGCGCCGGTGGCCTGGATCTTGTCGAAGGTCGCGTCGAGGTCGGGGGTGCTGAGCACGACGGTGGCGTAGGTGCCCTTCGCCATCATCTCGGCGATGGTGGCCTTCTCCTCCTCGGTGATCCCGGGGTCGGCCGCGGGCGGGGCGAGCACGATCGACGGCGCGCCCTGACCGGCCGGTGCGACGGTGATCCACCGCATGTCGCCGTAGCCGACGTCGTTGAGCACCTCGAAGCCGAGGACGTCGCGGTAGAAGGCGAGCGAGGCCTCGGGATCGGTCTGCGGGAGGAAGCTGTGGTGAATGCTGATGACCATGTCCGTCACGCTAGTGGCGCCTCGAACCGCGGCGCTTCTCCATTCCTGATCGATCCGCGACCGCCCTCGGACGTCCCGTCGGATCTCCGGTCCGGGCTGGTCTGGGCTCCACCGCGCCGCACCGGCCGGGTGACCTTCTTCGTCACGCACGACGGCGGCTCCGCGGGTCCCCCCTCGGCCCCGGCCGCGACCTCGTCGCGGTAGGCGCTCGGCGGCACGCCGACCAGCTCGGTGAAGCGGGTGCTGAACGTGCCGAGGGACGAGAACCCGACCTCGAAGCAGACGTCGGTGACGCTCAGGTCGCCGCGGCGCAGCAGCGCCATCGCCCGCTCGATCCGGCGCGTCATCAGGTAGGAGTACGGCGGCTCGCCGTAGGCCCGCCTGAACTCCCGGCTGAGATGTCCGGACGACATGTGCACGTCACGTGCGAGCGCCTCGACGTCGAGGGGACGTGCGTACTCGCGGTCGATCCGGTCCCGCACCCGCCGCAGCAGGGCGAGGGTGCGCAGCCGCTCCGGGTCTGCTGTCACGGGTCCATCTTGGCAAACCCTCCCCGGCCCCGCGGGACGACGACCCGCGCACCCCGTCCGGCGAGCGCGTGCTCGATCTTTGTCAGACAACCCGTAGTGTCGGAGGTGTGGCGCTCAGTGTCTTCGACCTCTACTCCATCGGCATCGGACCCTCGTCCTCGCACACCGTCGGGCCGATGCGCGCCGCGCGCCTGTTCGCGGACGGCTTGGCCGATGACGGCCTGCTCGGCGGCGTCGCCCGCGTCCGGGCGGAGCTGTTCGGGTCGCTCGGTGCCACCGGGCACGGCCACGGCTCCGAGAAGGCGGTGATCCTGGGGCTCGAGGGCGAGGACCCGGCGACGGTCGACATCGACACCTACGACGCCCGGGTCGCCGCGATCCGCGACGCGGGCCGGCTGCGCCTGGCAGGTGCCCACGACGTCGCCCTCGGCGCCGACGACCTGGTCCTGCACCGGCGCAGGTCGCTGCCCGGCCACCCCAACGGCATGCGCTTCGAGGCGTACGACGACAGCGGCACCCTGCTCCGCGAGCGGGTCTACTACTCGGTGGGCGGCGGGTTCGTCGTCGACGAGTCGGCGGTCGGCGCGGACCGGGTCGTCGCGGACGAGACCCCGGTCCGGTTCCCCTTCGGCAGCGCCGCCGAGCTGCTCGCGACCTGTGAGGCCGAGGGCCTGCGGATCAGTGACGTGATGCTCGCCAACGAGCTGTCGTGGCGCACCGAGCAGGAGGTCCGCGACGGGCTGCTGGAGATCTGGTCGGTCATGGCCGAGTGCGTCCGCAACGGCTGCGCGCACGAGGGCGTGCTCCCGGGCGGGCTCAAGGTGCCCCGACGGGCGCCCGCGCTGCACGCCCGGCTCACCGCCGAGGGCCAGGCCGACGACCCGCTGCGCGCGATGGACTGGGTGAACCTCTTCGCGCTGGCGGTCAACGAGGAGAACGCCGCCGGCGGCCGGATCGTGACCGCGCCGACCAACGGCGCGGCCGGGATCATCCCGGCGGTCCTGCACTACTACGTGCGCTTCGTCCCGGGCGCCGACGACGACGGGATCGTCCGGTTCCTGCTCACGGCCGGGGCGATCGGCACGCTCTTCAAGCAGAACGCGTCCATCTCCGGCGCCGAGGTCGGCTGCCAGGGCGAGGTCGGCTCGGCCTGCTCGATGGCGGCGGGTGCCTTCTGCGAGGTGCTGGGCGGCTCCCCCGGCCAGGTCGAGAACGCCGCCGAGATCGGCATCGAGCACAACCTCGGCCTCACCTGCGACCCCGTCGGCGGCCTGGTGCAGATCCCCTGCATCGAGCGCAACGCGATCGCGTCGGTCAAGGCGATCAACGCGGCGCGGCTCGCCCTCGCCGGCACTGGCCGCCACACGGTGAGCCTGGACCGGGCGATCAAGACCATGCGCGACACCGGCCGCGACATGCACACGAAGTACAAGGAGACCTCGCGCGGCGGCCTGGCCGTCAACGTCATCGAGTGCTGACGCCGCTCCGTGGACACCCTGCGTGAAAAGTGACGCAGGTCATGCCAGAGTGCTACTCATGAGTACCGTTGCGCTCGTGGTCGCCCTCTCCGCCGTCCTCTTCCTGGTCCTGGTGGGTGCCCTGTTCGGTGTCGTCTGGTTCGCCGGCAAGAACGGCCGTCGCGCGCAGCTGCGGGGCTGAGTGAGGCCGGCCGCTACGGCCGCAGCATGACCTTGACCGCGCGCCGCTCGTCCATCGCCCGGTAGCCCTCGGGCGACTCCTCCAGCGGGAGCGTCAGGTCGAACACCTTGCCGGGGTCGATCCGTCCGGACACCACGTGCTCGAGCAGCTCGGGCACGTAGCGTCGTACCGGGGCCATGCCGCCGCGGATGCCGACGTTCTTGCCGAACATGGTGCCGATGGGGAGCTCCACACCGTGCGGCACGCCGACGAAGCCGACTCCCCCGCCGGGCCGGGTGACGGCGATCGCGGTGGTCATGGAGTCGTTGGTGCCCACGCACTCCAGGGCGGCGTCGACGCCGACGCCGTCGGTGAGGTCCATGACCTCGGCGACGCCCTCCTCGCCCCGGGCAGCGACGACATGGGTTGCGCCGAACGCCATGGCGATCTGCTGGCGCGACTCGTGGCGGGACATCGCGATGATCCGCTCGGCGCCCATCACCGAGGCCGCGAGGACGCCGCAGAGCCCGACGGCTCCGTCGCCCACCACGACGACGCTGTCCCCCGCCTTCACGCCCGCGGAGACGGCCGCGTGCCAGCCGGTCGGCATCACGTCGGTCAGTGCGAGGACGGACGCGAGCAGGTCGTCCGTCGGCACGCCGTCGGTGCGCACGAGGCTGCCGTCGGCCTGCCCGACGCGGGCGTACTCC
Organism: Nocardioides sp.; assembly: GCA_035554935.1. Lineage (GTDB taxonomy): Bacteria > Actinomycetota > Actinomycetes > Propionibacteriales > Nocardioidaceae > Nocardioides. Next base: position 8,082 of record DATMHM010000068.1, read on the forward strand.
CCCTGGCCGCTGGTCGTCATGCCCAGGTTCACGCACGAGGACTGGGCGCCCGCACGACAGTGCACGCAGGTGTTGTCGCAGTGGCAGAACGGTACGACGACGAAGTCGCCGACCTTGATGTCGCGCACCTCGGCGCCGACCTCCTCGACCACGCCGACGCACTCGTGGCCGATCGTCGCGCCGGGCCGGATCGGGTTCTCCCCGCGGTAGGGCCACAGGTCGGAGCCGCAGATGCAGCCGGCCGTGACCTTCACGATCGCGTCGGTGGGCCTCTTGATGACCGGGTCCGGGACCTCCTCGACGCGGATGTCGCCGGCAGCGTGGATCGTCGTTGCGCGCATGGGCAGATCCTGCCACCCCGCGTGATGGATGGCGGGCGTGATGGGTTGCGGGCGTGACGGGGTCCGGGACGCGCCGCGTGCCCCGTTGGCGATATCTCACATGTGAGTTACCGTCGTGCGCATGACTCCTGACGAGCCCACCGAGGACTACAAGGGCAGGATCGGCAACCTGATCCGCGACGCCCGCAAGCACCGTGGCCTCACCCAGGCGCAGCTGGCCGAGCGCCTGGCGACCAGCCAGAGCGCGATCAACCGGATCGAGAAGGGCCACCAGAACCTCTCCCTGGAGATGCTGGCCCGGATCGGCAGCGCGCTCGACTCGGAGATCGTCGCCCTCGGCGCCGGCCCCACCCACCTCCGGGTGAAGGGCCCCACCACTCTGACGGGCAGCATCGACGTTAAGACCTCCAAGAACGCCGGGGTCGCGTTGCTCTGCGCCTCGCTGCTGAACCGGGGCCGGACCACGCTGCGCAAGGTCGCCCGGATCGAGGAGGTCAACCGCCTGCTCGAGGTGCTCGACAGCCTCGGCGTGCAGACCCGCTGGATCAACGCCGACAACGACCTCGAGATCGTCCCGCCCAAGGAGCTCGACCTCACCAAGATCGACGAGGAGGCCGCGCGGCGGACCCGCTCGGTCATCATGTTCCTCGGCCCGTTGCTGCACCGCTCCGACAACTTCGAGCTGCCCTACGCCGGCGGCTGCAACCTGGGCACCCGGACCGTCGAGCCGCACATGTCCGCGCTGCGCCCGTTCGGCCTCGAGGTGAAGGCCACCGACGGCTGGTACCACGCCCAGCTCAACCGGGCGATCGTTCCCGGCCGCCCGATCGTGCTCACCGAGCGCGGCGACACGGTCACGGAGAACGCCCTGATGGCCGCCGCCCTGCACCCGGGCACCACCGTCATCCGCAACGCGTCGTCCAACTACATGGTCCAGGACCTCTGCTTCTTCCTGCAGGCGCTCGGCGTCGAGGTCGACGGCATCGGTACGACGACGCTGACGGTCACCGGACGCGAGTCGATCGACATCGACGTCGACTACTCCCCCAGCGAGGACCCGATCGAGGCGATGTCGCTGCTGGCGGCCGCGATCGTGACGCGCTCCGAGATCACCATCTGCCGCGCGCCGATCGAGTTCCTCGAGATCGAGCTCGCGGTCCTGGAGGAGATGGGCTTCCGCTACGACCGGTCCGAGGAGTACCTCGCTGCCAACGGCCGGACCCGGCTCGTGGACATCACCACGCACGCCTCCGACCTCGTCGCACCGCGCGACAAGATCCACCCGATGCCCTTCCCGGGGCTCAACATCGACAACCTGCCCTTCTTCGCCGTGATCGGCGCGGTGGCCGAGGGCACGACGTACCTCCACGACTGGGTCTACGACAACCGCGCGATCTACCTCACCGAGCTCAACAAGCTCGGCGGCCGGGTCACCCTGCTCGACCCGCACCGGGTCCAGATCGAGGGGCCGACGTCGTGGACCGGCACCGAGCTGGTGTGCCCGCCGGCGCTGCGGCCGGCGGTCGTCGTGCTGCTCGCGATGCTGGCGAGCAAGGGCACGTCGGTGCTGCGCAGCACCTACGTCATCCACCGCGGCTACGAGGACCTGGCCGACCGGCTCAGCGCCCTCGGCGCCGACATCGAGACCTTCCGCGACATCTGAGCGGCCCGCCCCCGCGCTTGCGCGGGGGCGGAGCGGCCGCCAGGTCGAGTAGCGCCGCTGCCGAGCTTGCGAGGCAGCGACGCGCGTATCGAGACTGAGGCTCCTGCTGCCGAGCTTGCGAGGCAGCGACGCGCGTATCGAGACCGACCCAGCGAGGACGACAGATGCAACCGCAGCCCTACCTCCCGCCCGGGAAGGTGCTGGCGTTCGCCCACCGCGGCGGGGCCTACCACCCCGAGATCGAGGGCCTCGAGAACACCATGGCGGCCTTCCGCCACGCAGCCGCGCTCGGCTACCACTACCTCGAGACCGACGTGCACCTGACGTCCGACGGGGTGCTGCTGGCGTTCCACGACGAGGTCCTGGACCGGGTCACCGACCAGAAGGGGGCCGTCCGCGAGCTCACCCTCGCCGACGTACGGCGGGCGCGGATCGGCGGCCGCGAGGAGGTCCCGACCCTGGTCGACCTGCTCGACGCCTTCCCGCAGGCGCGGTTCAACATCGACATCAAGTCCGACGACGCCGTGGAGCCGCTGGCGATGCTGGTGCGGGAGCGGGGGCTGTGGGACCGGGTCTTCATCGGCTCCTTCTCACGGCGCCGGATCCGCCGGTTCCGGATCCTGACCGAGGGACGGGTGCCCACGGCCGCTGACCCGTGGCAGGTCGTCGCCTGGCGGCTCTCCCCCAGCGCCCGCCTGGCCCGGCTCGTGGCCGGGAGCGGGTTCGCCGCGTTCCAGGTCCCGCACCGGCGGGGTCGCCTCGTCGTGGTCACGCCCGGGCTGGTGCGTCGCGCGCATGGGGCCGGCCTCCAGGTCCACGTCTGGACGATCGACGACCCCGCCGAGATGCACGAGCTCCTCGACCGTGGTGTCGACGGCCTCTTCACGGATCGCACCGATCTGCTCAAGGATGTGCTCGAGGGGCGCGGCCAGTGGTGGCCCGCGCAGGGAGGGACGACCACATGAGCATGACCCCGGGAGGCGCGGCCGGCATCGCCGACCTCGCGCCACTGGCCCGCAAGAGGGAGCAGCGCGCCTGGTTCTTCTACGACTGGGCCAACTCCGCGTTCGCGACGACCATCGCCGGCGTCCTGTTCGCGCCCTACCTGATCTCGATCGCGGAGCAGGCCGCCTGCGGCTTCGTGGGCGACGACGACCGGAAGTGCCGCGAGAGCATCGAGCTGCTTGGAATCGCGATCTCGCCGGGCTCGCTGCCGTCGTACGTGATCACGCTCTCGACCGTGCTGGGCGCGCTGCTCTACCCGCTGATCGGCGCGCTCGCCGACCGCACCGCCCGGAAGCCCGCGATGCTCGCGGGCTTCGCGTGGACCGGCGCGACGGCGGCCGGCCTGCTGTTCTTCCTCGTCGACGACAACTGGCTCTTCGGCAGCCTCGTCTTCATCGTCGCCAACCTCGCCTTCGGCGCGTCCACGGTCATCAACGACTCGATCCTGCCGCTGATCTCCGAGGAGTGGGAACGGGACCGGGTGTCGTCGATCGGCTGGGCCTACGGGTACGCCGGCGGCGGCCTCCTGCTCGCCGTGAATTTCGCCGTCGTGACCTTCCACGACGCGCTCGGCATGAGCACCTCGACCGCCGTCCGGCTGTGCATGCTCTCCGGTGCGATCTGGTGGGCGGCCTGGACGATCATCCCGTGGCGCGGGATCAAGCAGCATCCGCCGGCCGCCGTCGAGCACGTCGAGGGCGGTCTCGTGGCCCGCTCGTTCGGTCAGCTGTGGGCAACCCTGAAGGACCTGCGCAACTACCCCGTGGCGCTCACCTTCCTGCTCGCCTACCTGTTCTTCAACGACGGCATCCAGACGGTCATCGCTTCGGCCGCGATCTTCGGCGAGAAGGAGCTCGGGTTCGCGACGGGCACGGTGCTCGGCGCCTACCTGCTGGTTCAGTTGGTCGCGGTCTTCGGCGCGATTGGATTCGGCCGGCTGGCGGGCCGGCTGGGCGCCAAGAAGGTCGTCCTCCTGGGCCTGGTCATCTGGATGGTGATCGTCAGCGTCGCGCTGTTCATCCCGGAGGAGAGCCTGGTGCCCTTCCTCCTGCTCGCCGTCGCCATCGGCGTCGTCCTCGGCGGCACCCAGGCGCTGGCGCGGTCCTACTTCTCGCTGTTCATCCCGCGCGGCAAGGAGGCGGAGTACTTCAGCCTCTACCACGCCATGGACCGCGGGACGTCGTGGTTCGGCACGCTGACCTTCGGCCTGGTGCACCAGTTCGCCGACTCCTACCGACCGGCGATCTTCGCGCTCATCTTCTTCTTCGTCGTGGGCGCACTCCTCCTCCTGCGGGTCGACACCGAGCGGGGCATCCGCGAGGCGGGAAACGTCCGGCCCCCGGTGATCTAGACCGGAACCTGATCTGACAACCCGTGAGGGAGTGGAACCTTTTACCGCCGGGTAGCGTTGACAGGTAGAGACGAAACAGGGAGGTGGAGTTCTCATGGCTGAGCGGACACTGCGTGGCGCTCGACTGGGGGGCCAGTCGTTCGAGGACGAGCGGGGCATCGAGTTCGCGGCCCGGCAGCAGGTCGGTTACCGCTGCCCGCAGGGACACGACTTCGAGATCACCATGTCGATCGAGGCTGAGGTCCCGGCGGTGTGGGAGTGCCCCCGCTGCGGCCTGGAGGCCGAGAGCACCGCGGGCATCGAGCGTGAGGTGAAGGTCGAGAAGCCGCAGCGCACCCACTGGGACATGCTGCTCGAGCGGCGCTCTGAGAAGGAGCTCGAGGAGATCCTCACCGAGCGTCTGGAGCTGCTGCGCGGCGGCGAGATCGGCCCGGCCCATCTGCACCGTGCCAACGCGCGGAAGAAGAAGCCCGCCAAGGCCTGACCCGCGTCGCGGGGGCTCAGCCCTCGCCGTCGTCCACCACCTCGCCCCGGACCACCGTCGGTCCGGGGCGAGTGCCATGTGTGGGGCCGGTGACCCGGGTGCCGACCCGGCTCACGGCGTACGACGTCAGCAGCCGCCGGAACAGCGGACGGGTCACCGGCAGGATCAGCAGGATGCCGAGGGCGTCGGTCACGAAGCCGGGGCTCAGCATGAAGGCGCCACCCAGGACCACCAGGGCACCGTCGGCCAGCTCTCGGTGCGGCATCCGTCCGGTCTCGACCTGCTCGCGCAGGGCCTGCCACGCCCGGCGGCCCTCGCGCTTGATCAGCCAGGCGCCGAGGATGCTGTCGAGGACGAGCAGGAGGATGGTCCACCACGGGCCGATGGCCTGGCCGACCTGGATCAGCACGACGATCTCCAGGATCGGCATCACCACGAAGGCGAGGAACAGCAGCACCGCCGCGCGGCGCCCTCGGCGGCTCATCGGGACCTCATGGCGACATCATCGCGCGCCGACCGGCTCCCGCCGTGCGGAGGGGCGCCGCTTCGCCTGCTCCCAGCGCTCGCGGATCCCCCACGCGGTGATCCGCTTGAGCGACTCCAGGGCCACCTGGCCGCTCATCTTCGACTCCCCGCGCACCCGCTCGACGAACTCGATGGGCACCTCGCGGACGGTCAGCCCGGCGCGCAGGGTGCGGGTGACGAGGTCGGTCTGGAAGACGTAGCCGGTCGAGCGGACCTCGTCGAGCCGGATCTTCTCGAGTGTGGTGCGCCGGAACAGGCGGTAGCCGGCGGTGGCGTCGCGCACGTCGATGCCGAGCAGCAGCCGGACGTAGAGGTTGCCGCCGCGGGACAGCAGCTCGCGCTCGAGCGGCCAGTTCACGACCGAGCCGCCGGGCACCCAGCGCGAGCCGATCACGAGGTCGGCGTGCAGGAGGCCCTCGAGCAGGCGGTGCAACTGCTCGGGCTGGTGGGAGCCGTCGGCGTCCATCTCGCCGATCACGTCGTACCCCTGCTCCAGCGCCCAGGCGAAGCCGGCGAGGTAGGCGGCGCCCAGGCCGCCCTTGGCGGTGCGGTGCAGCACGCTCACCCGGGGGTCGGCCGCGGCGAGCTCGTCGGCGATCCGGCCGGTGCCGTCCGGGGAGCCGTCGTCGACGACGAGGACGTCGACGGACGGTTGCGTGGAGCGCACCCGTCCGACGATCCAGGCGAGGTTCGCCGCCTCGTTGTAGGTGGGGATCACCATCACCGTGCGGCCGAGGTCCGGGGTGTGGTCAGGCATCGCTGTGCTCCTTCGCCGGGACGAGCTGGGGTCCGGCAAACTCTCGCCTTCGACGGTACGCGACGGCACCAGCGACGAGAGCGGCGATGGTCGAGACGGTGAACAACCGGGTCGGCCACGCGCCCAGCCGCATGGCCGGCGTCAGGTCGGTGCTCAGTGCGACCTCCTCGACCAGGACGGCCGTGGTCAGCGTCTCGGCGCTCGCCGCGACCGATCCGTCGGGTCGGATCACGCCCGTGCGTCCATTGGTGGAGGCCACCGTGAGCCACCGGCCCGCCTCGATCGCACGCAGCCGGGTGATGGCGAACTGCTGCTCGATCTGGTGGGTGAAGATGAAGCTCGCGTTGCTGGTCTGCACCGTCAGCAGCTCCGCGCCGGCGCGCACCTGGGCGGGCATGACGTCGTCGTAGGCGACGTCGAAGCAGATCGCGTCGGCCACGTCGATGCCGGCGACGCGGAGCGGCCGGGTGCGGGTCCCGCTCCTCATGTCCCGGGAGATGAGGGCGAGCTGCCCGAACTCCGGGTCCCAGATGTCGCGGTAGGGGATGTACTCCCCGTAGGGCACCGGGTGGTGCTTGGTGTAGCGGTCCCCCGGCCCGGTGACCGGGTCCCAGACGATGCCCTGGTTGAGGATGTGGTCCGGGCCGTCGTCGACGATGCCGCCGACGACCACCGGGACACCGATCGCGGTCACGGCCTCCTCGATGCCCTGGTTGACCGGCACGTCCCGGAACGGGTCGACGGCGGTGGAGTTCTCCGGCCACAGCACGAAGTCGGGACGTGTCCGGGTGCCGGCGGCGACGTCGGCGGCGAGCTGCACGGTCGCGTCGACGTGGTTGCGGGTCACCCCGCGGGCGTCGAACAGGATGTCGTTGCCGGGCCCCGGCACGTCGCCCTGCACCACGGCCACCGTCGCCGTGCCCGACTCGCGCACGTCGTACGGCGCCACGGCGGGGACCACCAGGAGCGCCAGCACCCCCACCAGCACGGCGACCGGCGCGAGCCGGGTGGGCGTCCGCTCACGGCGCGCCGTGACGAGGCAGGCGACGACCTCGCCGAGCAGGAACCCGGTCAGCGCCAGCACGAAGGACAGTCCGGTCATACCGACCCACGCCACCGCCGGCGCGGCCGGGGTGTCGATCGCGGCGAAGGCGAGCCGGCCCCACGGCATCCCGCTGAACGGCCAGCCGCTGCGCAGCGTCTCCATCGCCGTCCACGCCGCCGCCAGCCACAGCGGCGACCACGGCAGCGCGCGCATGAGGGGCACCGCGAGGCCGAGCAGGCCGTAGAACAGCGCCTCGACGGTCGACAGGGCGACCCAGGCGTCAGGGCCGATGGAGGCGCGCATCCACGCGATGTGCGTGAAGTAGAAGGCCACGCCGAAGAGCAACCCGGCCACGCCCGCGCGGCGGACCGTCAGGTCTCGGGTGGCGAACGCGAAGGCAGCGACCCCGAACGGCAGCAGCCACGCGAGGGCGAACGGCTCGAAGGACGCGGAGAGGAGGAGACCCCCGAGGACCGCGAGGAACGAGCGCTGCAGCACGCGAGGAGCCTAGACGAGCCCCCCAGGCGCGGAAGGGGTCGAGCCGCCTTCGGACCATCCCACCGTCCGGCTGGCTGTCGGCGAGCGGCACGTTGTCTAGGGAGACCCGGCCCCTTCCGGTCCACCCTCGAGGAGCGAACCGACCTCCGCGAACCGCGGCCCGGGAAGAGCTGGTGCTACTCCCCCGGGAGGTGCGGCCACTCGGACGTCGGTCCGCCTGCCACGACCTGCACGGGCGAACGGTTCCGTACTCTGGTCACCCACACCCCGCGGTGTCAACCGTCCGCTGACCTGCATTAACGCACGTTCTCGCAGGTCAGCGCGATGACAGAACCCTTGGAAAAACCCCGAAAAAAGGCGCATCCGTCGGCGTGTCGCCCGCGCCGCGCCGCGATCACCCGGCCCTGGCCGGCTCAGGCGCCGGAGACAGGCCGGTTCTCGTAGTAGGTCGACAGCACGATCGTGGTCCGCGTCGACACGTTCGCCGCGGTCCGGATCCGGCCCAGCAGGCCCTCCATCGCGGCCGGCGACGTGGTGCGGACCTTGAGGATGTAGGACTCCTCGCCCGCGACCGACCAGCAGGACTCGATCTCCGGCATGCCGACCAGTCGGTCGGGACAGTCATCGGGCTGCGAGGGGTCGATCGGCCGGATCGCGATGAACGCGGTCAGCGGCAGGCCGATCTCCGCGTAGTTGACGGTGGCGCCGTAGCCCAGGATGAGGCCGCGCTGCTCGAGGCGCTTGACCCGCTGGTGAACGGCGGAGGTGGAGAGCCCCGTGGCCCGCCCGAGATCGGTGTAGGACATGCGTCCGTCCTTGGCCAGGAGCTCCAGGATCTGCCGGTCGGTCGCCTCCACCGCCGGGCTGCTGCTCTGACTCACGCGCCCCACCCTAGGGCAGCCGGGGCCCGGTGACCGTCGTGTCTCGTCCAGCCGCGCGGCGCTTTCGCCCGGGCCGTCTTCTAGTCTGTCCCGGTGACGGACCGCCTGCTGCTCCTCGACACCGCCAGCCTCTACTTCCGGGCCTACTTCGGCGCCCCCGAGGTCCTCTCCCCCGACGGCACCAACGTGAATGCGGTGCGCGGGCTGCTCGGCTACGTCTCGCGGCTCGTGGAGGACTACCAGCCCACCCATCTCGCCTGCTGCTGGGACGAGGACTGGCGACCGCAGTGGCGCGTCGACCTGATCCCGTCCTACAAGGCCCACCGGGTGGTGGTGGAGGTCGCCGGGGCACCGGACGTCGAGGAGGTGCCGGACCCGCTCGAGGTCCAGGTGCCCGTGATCCGGGCCGTGCTCGAGGCGTTCGGCATCGCGGTCGTGGGAGCGCCGGGCTACGAGGCCGACGACGTCATCGGCACCCTCGCCACCGGGGCCGGGATGGCCGTGGACGTCGTGACCGGTGACCGCGACCTGTTCCAGCTCGTCGACGACGCCGCCGGGGTGCGGGTGCTCTACGTCGGGCGGGGCGTCGGCCGGCACGAGCGGGTCGACGAGGCCTGGGTGGTGGAGAAGTACGGCGTCCGCGCCGACCAGTACGCCGACTTCGCCACCCTGCGCGGCGACAGCTCCGACGGCCTGCCCGGGGTGAAGGGCGTCGGCGACAAGACGGCGGCGAGCCTGCTGCAGAAGTACGGCGACCTGGCGGGCATCCGGCTCGCGGCCGAGGACCCGGCCAGCGACCTCGGCCCGGCCCCCCGGCTCAAGCTGAAGGAGGCGGCGCCGTACCTCGATGTCGCGCCGACGGTCGTCGCGGTGGCGCGCGACCTCGACCTGCGCCGCGACCACCTGGCCCTGCCGTCCGCGCCGGCGCAGCCCGACGACATCGCTGCGCTCACCGAGCGCTGGGGTCTCACCTCGCCGGTGGAGCGGCTCACCGGCGTCCTGGCCGTGCGCGGTCGAGGCGTCTCCTAGCCACCCGCGACGATCCCGCGGCGCAGCAGCTTGACCAGCTCGCGGGCCGTGTCGCGCACCGGCGTGCCCGCGGCCGCGTCGGCGATCTGGCCGGCGAAGTCGATGAGCTGCTTCATCTGTCGCACGAAGTCGCCCGCGGTCTGGTCGTTGCGGGTGATCACCTCGTCGAGGTCCTGGCCGCCCGCCCACCGGTAGGCGGTCCACGCGAACCCGGGGTCCGGCTTGCGCAGGAAGTCGAGCCGGTGGTCGCGCTCGAGCCGCTCGAGCTCGCCCCACAGCCGGGTCATCGCGTCGATCGTCGTCGAGATGGCGCCGCCGGGCACGTTGGCCGGCCCGTCCTCGGGACGCCGCGCCTCGTAGACCAGGCACGACAGGACCGCCCCGAGCTGCTGAGCGTCGAGGTCGTCCCACAGACCGGTGCGCAGCGACTCCGCCGCGACCAGGTCGAGCTCGGAGTAGATCCGCATCAGCCCGCGCCCGCGCTCGGTGACCTCGTCCCCGACCACGTAGTCGAGCGCCTCGAGGACCTCGCAGACCCGGTCGAAGGTCCGCGCCACCGTGTTGGTGCGCCGCTCGATGCGCTGCGCGAGCGTCCGAGTGTCCTTCTCGAGCTTGTGGTGCCGCTCGGCCCACCGGGCGTGCTCCTCGCGATCGGCACAGCCGTGGCAGGGATGCTCGCGGACCTGCGCACGCAGCGCCGCGATCTCCGCCGCGACACCGGCGTCGACCGGGCCGCGCTCGGCCCGCGGCCGGGTCTCCGACAGCGGCAGGCCCCGGACCGCCTCGCGGAGGGCTTGGGCGATGTCCTTGCGCTGGTGCGGGTTGCGGGTGTCGACCTTCCTCGGCAGCCGGATCCTCGCCACCGGCTTCACCGGCGTCGGGAAGTCCAGCATCGCGAGCCGGCGGCCCTGCCGCTCCGCGGTGATGACCAGCGGCCGGTGCCCGTGCTCGGAGAGCCCCGGGTCGACGACGACGGCCGGACCGGCGAACTTCCCCACCGGCACCACGATGACGTCACCGGGGGCGAGCCGCTCCAGCGACGCCTCCGCCTCTCCGCGCCGGTCCTGGCGGCGGGACTTGCTCGCCTCCTTCTCCAGCTCGGAGATGCGGCGGCGCAGGCCGGCGTACTCCATGTAGTCGCCGAGGTGGCACTGCGCGGCCTCGGCATAGCCCGCGAGCGCGTCCTCCGCCTTCCGGAGCTGGCGGGCCAGCCCGACGACGGCACGGTCGGCCTGGAACTGGGCGAACGACTGCTCCAGCAGCTCCCGCGCGCGGTGCCGTCCGAAGGAGTGCACCAGGTTCACCGCCATGTTGTACGACGGCCGGAAGCTCGAGCGCAGCGGGTACGTGCGCGTCGAGGCGAGGCCGGCGAGCTCGCGCGGGTTCATCCCGGGCTGCCACAGCACGACCGCGTGACCCTCGACGTCGAGTCCGCGGCGGCCGGCGCGGCCGGTGAGCTGGGTGTACTCCCCCGGCGTGATGTCGGCGTGCGTCTCGCCGTTCCACTTCGACAGCTTCTCGAGCACGACGGTGCGGGCGGGCATGTTGATGCCGAGGGCCAGGGTCTCGGTCGCGAAGACGATCTTGACCAGGCCCCGCAGGTAGAGCTCCTCGACGCACTCCTTGAACGCGGGCAGCATCCCGGCGTGGTGGGCGGCGACGCCGCGCGAGGCCGCGTCGAGGAAGTCGTGGTAGCCGAGGACGTGCAGGTCGTCGGCCGGCAGCCCGCCGACGGTGCGCTCGACGTACTCGATGACCTCGTCGCGCTCGTCGGCGCTGGTCAACCGGAGATTCGCGTCGAGGCACTGCTGCACGGCCGCGTCGCAGCCGGCCCGGCTGAAGATGAAGTCGATCGCCGGGAGCAGGTTCTTGCGCTCCAGCTGGTCGATCACGTCGACCCGAGACGGGATCCACACCCGCCGGCCGTTGCCGACCGCCCGGGGGTTCTTCGACGAGCCGGGCTTGCCCTTGCGGGGAGAGCGGCGGTCGCGCATCAGGCGGCTGCTGGCCCAGTCGTCGCGGGCGATCTTCATCAGCTCGTCGTTGACCGGCGCTCCCTCGCGGACGAAGCCGGCGGCGGCGTCGACGTCGGAGGAGGCGAACAGGTCGAGCAGCCGGCGCCCCACCATCACGTGCTGGAACAGCGGGACCGGTCGCCGCTCGGCGACGATGGTGCGGGTCGCGCCCCGCACGGTCTCCAGCCACTCGCCGAACTCCTCGGCGTTGCTGACCGTGGCGGAGAGCGAGATCACCGACACCGACTCCGGGAGGTGGATGATCACCTCCTCCCACACCGCGCCCCGCGACCGGTCGGCGAGGTAGTGCACCTCGTCCATGACCACGAACCCGAGGCCCACGAGGGTCCGGGAGCGGGCGTAGAGCATGTTGCGCAGCACCTCGGTGGTCATCACGACCACCGGCGCCTCGCCGTTGATGGTGGTGTCACCGGTCAACAGGCCGACCCGGTCGGCGCCGTACCGGGCGGCGAGGTCGGCGTACTTCTGGTTGGACAGCGCCTTGATCGGGGTCGTGTAGAAGCACTTGCGCCCGGTCTCCAGTGCGAGGTGCACGGCGAACTCGCCGACCACGGTCTTGCCGGCACCGGTCGGCGCGGCGACCAGCACGCCATCGCCTTCCTCGACCGCCTTGCAGCCCTCGACCTGGAACTCGTCGAGCGGGAACGAGAATCCCGCGGCGAAGTCCCGGAAGACCGGGTGACCCTTGTCCCGACGGTACGCCGCATAGCGCTCCGCGGCGCTGGGCTGCTCGCTCATGACCTCACCTCCACTGCGCCGGGCACGGCCTCGACGGTGAGCGGGAGCGGGCCGAAGCGCTCCCCGTCGGCGTAGCCGACGATCCCGGGGCACGCGACGGTGACCCGACGCACCCGGTGGTGCTCGTACTGGGGATGGCTCACGTGGCTCCCGTCGAAGAGCTTGGGGAAGGTCCGCACCAGCTCGACCCGGCTGACCGGCTTGATCAGCACCACGTCGAGCAGGCCGTCGTCGAGCACGGCACCGTGCGTGATCCGCAGGCCGCCACCGAACGACGGACCGTTGCCGACCGCGACCAGCATCGCGTCGACCCGGCGCTCGACGCCGTCGAGCTCGAGGACGTAGCGCAGCGGCTCGAAGACCCGCAGCTCGGCGAGGGTGGCCAGGTTGTAGCGCATCTGGCCCCGCGGCCACCGCATCCGATTGGCGCGCTCGTTGACGACCGCGTCGAAGCCGGCCGCGAGGACGCCGCCGAAGTAGCGGTCACCGATCCGGGCCAGGTCGATCGTCCGGGACCTTCCGTGGATGACCCGCGTCGCGGCGGCCGCTCCGTCGCGCAGCGGGAGGTCGAACGCACGTGCCATGTCATTACCGGTACCCGCTGGCAGGATTCCGATGGGTACGCCGGTCCCGGCAGCCGCCTGCAGCCCGATGTTGACCATCCCGTCGCCTCCGCAGACGACCAGCACGTCCGGCCGCTCGGCCACCGCGACCCGGGCCAGGTCGAGCGCCTCGTCGGCGTCGCGGCCGCTCAGCGCGGTGGTGCGCCACCCGGCACCGTGGAACCGGGGCAGCGCCTCGTCGCGCATCCTCGCACCGCGTCCCCGGCCCGCGGACGGGTTGGTGAGGACGATCGCGCGGGGCACGGGGTGAAGGCTAGCGCCCGTGCCGAGCCGTGCCTCGGAGGTGCCTCAGAGGTCCTCGCGCGGGGTGGCCTCGTCGGGCGAGAGGCCCGCGTTGATCGCCCGGCGCTCCCGGCGCCGGTCGTTGATCCGCGCGATCACCTCGGAGACGAGGAAGAGCACCACCATGGGCACGGCCATGAAGGTCATCGTGAACGGGTCGCCGGACGGGGTGGCCACGGCGGCGAACACGAAGGAGCCGATGACGATCCACGGCCGGTGGGCGCCGAGGGTGCGGCCCTTGAGCACGCCGGCCATGTTGAGCAGCACCACGAAGACCGGGATCTCGAAGGCGACGCCGAAGACCAGCAGGGTGCGGGTGAAGAAGGTCAGGTAGTCGTTGAACTCGACCAGGTTGGTGAGGTCGCCCGGGGTGAACCCGATCAGGATCTCCAGGCCCTTGGGCAGGGTGAGGTAGCCGAGCGCGATGCCCGCGATGAACAGCGGGCCGGCGATGACCGCGAAGATCGCCGTCCAGCGCTTCTCCTCCCGGTGCAGGCCCGGGAGGATGAACGCCCAGATCTGGTAGAGCCAGATCGGGCTGGTGCCGATCAACGCGGCGAGGCCGCACAGCTTGAGGTAGAGCAGGAAGCCACCGGCCGCGCCACTGGTGGTCGCGATGGTGCGCTCCTCGCCGAGCGCCTCGCGGGCCTTCTGGTAGGGCTCATTGACGACGGCGAAGATCGGGTCGAAGAAGAAGAGCGCGACGAGGAACCCGACGACCAGCACGAACGCGGCCTTCAGGATCCGCGCGCGCAGCTCGCGCAGGTGGTCGGACAGCGCCATCTTGCCGTCGGCGCCGATCGGGTGCACCGGCTTGCCGACGAACAGCCGGGCGACTCCGGTCAGTGACATCGGGGGTGGATCTGTACGCGGCCTGGGATCAGGCGTTGTTCTCGCGGCGCTCGTCGACGATCTCGCCCTCCGCGATGTCGTCGGCGGCGTTCAGCTCGCCCGGGCGGGCCGGCGCGGCCTTGTCCGCCGCGGCCTCGTCGGCCTTGTCGTCGTCCTTGAGGCCCTTGGTCTCGGCCTTGAAGATCCGCAGCGCCTGGCCGGTGCCTCGCGCGAGGTCGGGCAGCTTGGCGGCGCCGAAGACCAGGATCACGATCGCGAGGATGATGAGCCACTCGGCTCCCTGGGGCATTCCGATCAGGGCGAACATCGCTGGGACCAACTCTCGCATCGGGTACGGCGGGCAACGGTGCCGGCGCCACGTCTCGCGGCGTCGGTCTGACGGGTCCCATGCTACGCCCCCGTCATCGGTAGAGGCTGAGGGTCTCCTGTGCACGGGCGGTGAACATCTCGGTGAATTCCGGCGGCCGGACCACCTCGGCGTGCGGCGCCAACCTCAGCAGGAGCCGCACCAGCCAGCGCCGGTCGACCACCACCAGGTCGGCCTCGGTCGTGCCGTCCGGCCCGGGGCGGACCTCCCGCACCGGGTAGTAGTCGGTGGCCCAGCGGGCCTCCGGTGCCAGGCGGAGGGTGACCAGGACCTGGTCCGGCCCGTCGACCTCGGCGAACAGGCCTCCACTGAGGTCGCGCGGCGGGGCGGGGGTCGTGGCGATCACCGAGTCGAGGACCTCGAGGTCGCGGATCCGGTCGAGGCGGAACAGGCGCTCCCCCTCGGCCCGGTGGCACCAGGCATCGAGGTAGCTGAACACGCCGTGGTTGACCACGCCGCGCGGGTCGACCACGCGCTCGGACTCCTCGTCCCGCGAGGGCACGTAGTAGGTCAGCCGCAGCTGGCGGCGCTCGGCGACGGCACGGTCGATCCTCGGGGTGAGCTCCGCGACCGCCACCTGCACGGCGTCACGCGGCGACGGGGTGATGTCGACCTGGGCCGCGCCAGTGGTCGAGGCGGCACCCTCGATCTTGCCGAGCACCCGGCCGACCAGGTCCCGGGTCTCCCCCGCCGAGGTGTCGCGCAGCATCCGCAGCGCGACGATGATGGCGGAGGCCTCCGTGGCGCTGAGCCGCAGCGGGCGGGCGAGGTAGTCGGCGTTCTCGACCCGGATGACGCCCTCCGTGAGCGGGCTGCCCTCCTCGGACTCGATGGCGTCGAGGTCGACGTCGATCAGGTCGTCCGGCAGGCCGCCGGGCAGGCCACACATGAAGAGCACCTTGAGGTCGCGCAGCACCTGCTCCGAGCTGGTGCCGAGCAGGCGGGCGGCCTCGTCGAGCCGGACGCCGTCGCGGTGGTGGAGGAACGGTACGAGGGTCAGCAGCCGCGCCACCTGGTCGCGGGCACCCGGTGCCACCGGGCGGCTCATCGGAGCGCCTGCGTCAGTCGCGCGACCACCTGGTCCCGCATCGCGGCCGGCTCCACGAGCACCGCGTCCGGGCCGTGCGCGAGGACGTCGTCGACGAGTCCGGGACCCGGTCGGACGAGCTCCACGCAGTCCCAGGCCGTGCGGTCGTCGGGACCGGGCTCGCCGCTCGCGACGTGCGCCGCGGCCCGCCGGAACCCGTGGCCGGCACCCTCGCGGACGAGCAGCACCGCCCGCTCGGTGGCCGACGGCGGAGCCAGCCGGCGGGCGATCTCGCGGACGTCGGTGTCCGCCGGGACGTCGTACGCCCCGGCGGGCCCGACGGTCCGGACCTCGCCCTGCACGCGGGAGAGCCGGAAGACGCGCTCGGCGTCGCGGTCGCGGTCGTGCCCGACGACGTACCACCGGCCGCCCGAGCGGACCACTCCCCACGGCTGGACGTGCCGGGTGGTGGGCGCCTCGGCGCCGGGGCGCTGGTAGTCGAACTCGATGGCCATCCGCTCGCACACCGCGAGCCAAGAGGTCTCGAACGCCGGCTCCTCGGCGGTGAGCAGCGGGCGGGCGATGTCGAGCGCGTCGAGGTCGACGTCGATGCCGGCGGCGGACAGCTTGCGGACCGCGTCGGAGGTGGTCTGCGCCATCGTCGCGTGCTGCCAGACCCGCGAGGCGATCCCGACGACGGCCGCCTCCTCCGGGGTGAGGTCGATGTCCGGCAGGGCGAACGCGTCCGGCGGGATCCGGTAGCCGACCTCGTCCTCGAACAGCGGGTCGATGGTCGCGACGTCGACGGGTACGCCGAGGCTGCGCAGCTCGTCCTTGTCGCGCTCGAACATCTTCTCGAAGGCGTCCGGGCGCGAGTCCGGGTAGAGCAGCTCGCGGATCCGCTCCTTGGCGATCGGGCGCCGCTGCACCAGCAGCATGATCAGCAGGTTGAGCAGGCGCTCGCTCTTCGGTGCCGGCATGGGGCTGGTCCTGGCTGCCGGTGCTACTCCGAGGGGGTCGCCGAGGGCGATCCGGACGGGGAAGCGGAGGGGGATGCGGTGTCGGTGGGCTCGGGCGCCGGCTCCACGTCGGCGACGTCGAGGATGTCGACGACGAAGTAGAGCGTGGAGTTCGCGGGGATGTCCTCCCCCTGCTTCTTGTTGCCGTAGCCCAGCTTCGGCGGGATCTGCAGCAGGACGCGGGACCCGACCGGCAGGCCGACCAGGCCCTGCGACCAGCCCTTGACGACGGAGGCCTGCGGACCGCCGACGACGGCCTCCAGGCCGCGACCGGTGCTGTAGCTCTCGTCGAACGGCTTCTTGCCCTTCGGGATCTGGCCGAGGTAGCTGGCGAGGATTTTCTGGCCGCTCCTGACGACGGGGCCGGTGCCCTTGACGAGGGTGGCGACCCGGAGGTCCCCGCTCGGGGCGGGCGCGCCGGCGAAGTCGAGGCTGGCCGGCACGCCGTCCTTCTCGACGATCTCGGGCGCCCACGGCGGGGCCGCCTGCTCGGTGCCGGAGGGACCTGCGAGCGCGGTCAGGTCGGCGACGAACAGCAGCCCGTCCTCGTTGCCGATGTCCATGGTGACGGCGAACTGGGAGACCTGCGCGTTGCCGAGGTAGTCGCCGAGCAGCTGGTCGCTGCCGATGGTCACCGCGATCCGGGTGCCGATCGTCTGGCCCGCCTCGATCTCGTCGACGACGGCCTGGGTGAGCAGGTCGGCGACGCTCTCGGGCTCCTTCTCCGAGCCCACCGTGACCAGCTGGCCGACGTTGTAGTCCGCGCCCTCGGTCTCGGGGTCCTCGTAGGTGTCGTAGGTGACCTCGTGGGTGTAGCCGTTCGCCATCGTGAAGTTCATCAGCACGACGTCTCCGTCGGTGATCTCCTCGCCGTCGCCCTCGGTGATCACCTTCGCGGTCGCGTCGCCCGCGGCGAGCCGGCCCTTCCAGTCGATCTCCGGGGACTCGCCCACGGGACCGCTGACGGACACCGCGTCGAAGCCCTCGAGGTCGGTCTCCTCCTCGCCGCACGCGGCGAGGGCGAGGGAGGCCGGCACGAGCACGGTCAGGAACAGGGCGGAGGGTCGTCGCAGGCGCGTCAGCACGCGGAAACCCTACCGACTCCCCGAAGACGAGGTCGCGAAGGCTGGTGTCACATGCCGTCGATGAGGCGTTGCACCCGTTCGTCGTACGCCCGGAACGGGTCCTTGCACAGCACGGTGCGCTGGGCCTGGTCGTTGAGCTTGAGGTGCACCCAGTCGACGGTGAAGTCGCGCCGCCTCTCCTGGGCCTTGCGGATGAACTCCCCGCGCAGCCGCGCGCGCGTGTTCTGCGGCGGCACCGACTTGGCCTCGAAGATCTTCAGGTCGCTGGTCACCCGGGCGACCGCGCCGCGGTTCTCCAGCAGGTAGTAGAGGCCGCGGCCGCGATGGATGTCGTGGTAGGCGAGGTCGAGCTGGGCGACCCGCGCGTGGCTGAGCGGCAGGCCGTGCTTGGCGCGGTAGCGGTCGATCAGCTTCCACTTGATGACCCAGTCGATCTCGCGGTCGACCAGGCCCAGGTCGTCCGACTCCACCGCCTTGAGCGTCCGCTCCCACAGGTCCAGGGCCCGGTCGATCGTCGGCGTCCCGATCCCCCGGCGGTCGACGAAGTCGCGCGCCTTGGTGAGGTACTCGTGCTGGATGTCGAGCGCGCTCGCCTCGCGGCCGTTCGCGAGGCGCACCTTGCGCCGGCCGGTGACGTCGTGGGAGATCTCGCGGATCGCGCGGATCGGGTTCTCCATCGTGAGGTCGCGCATCACCACGCCCTCCTCGATCATCCGCAGCACCAGGTCGCAGGACGCGACCTTGAGCATCGTCGTCGTCTCGCTCATGTTGGAGTCGCCGACGATGACGTGGAGGCGGCGGTACTTCTCCGCGTCCGCGTGCGGCTCGTCGCGGGTGTTGATGATCGGCCGGCTGCGGGTGGTGGCGCTCGAGACGCCCTCCCAGATGTGCTCGGCCCGCTGGCTCACCGAGTAGCTGGTGCCCCGTGGCGTCTGGGTCACCTTCCCGGCGCCGACGATGACCTGCCGGGTCACCAGGAACGGGATCAGCACGTCGGCCAGCCGGGAGAACTCACCGGCCCGGCTGACCAGGTAGTTCTCGTGACAGCCGTAGGAGTTGCCCGCGGAGTCGGTGTTGTTCTTGAACAGGTAGATCTCGCCGGCGATGCCCTCGTCGTGGAGGCGCTGCTCGGCGTCGAGCAGGAGCCCCTCGAGGACCCGCTCCCCCGCCTTGTCGTGGGTCACCAGGTCGATGACGTCGTCGCACTCGGGCGTGGCGTACTCGGGGTGGCTGCCCACGTCGAGGTAGAGCCGCGCGCCGTTGCGGAGGAAGACGTTGCTGGAGCGACCCCAGCTGACCACCTTCCGGAACAGGTAGCGCGCCACCTCGTCGGGGCTGAGGCGGCGCTGGCCGCGGAACGTGCACGTGACGCCGTACTCGTTCTCGATCCCGAAGATCCTCCGGTCCATGTCAGCACACTACTGGCCCGGACCCCATCGGGTACCGGACGCGCATGAACACGTCGCAGGAGTTCGTGCGCCGGCCCGCCGAGAGCGCTCCGGTCTGGTTCGCCACGCCGCGCCCGGGACCCTTCCCGCCCCTCAACGGGCGGTCCAGCTGCGACGTCGCCGTCGTCGGCGGCGGGCTCACGGGGCTGCTCACCGCGCTGCTGCTCGCCCGGGCCGGCCGCTCGGTCCGGGTTCTGGAGGCCCGCCGGATCGGCGACGGCACGTCGGGCCACACCACGGGGAAGGTCAGCCTGCTGCAGGGAACCAAGCTGAGCCGGGTGCTGCGCACCAACCCTCCCGGCGTCGCGCGCGACTACGTCGAGGCGGGCCGCGAGGGCCAGGCCTGGTTGCGCAGGTACGCCGACGAGCGCGGCCTTCGCGCGGAGGACCGCCACGCGACGACCTATGCCACGACCCGGCTCGGCACCGTCCGGGCCCGCGCCGAGCTGCTGGCCGCCCGCGCCGCCGGGCTCGCCGTGACGTGGACCGACGAGACCGAGCTGCCGTTCGCGGTCGAGGGTGCGGTCCGGCTGGAGGACCAGTTCCAGGTCGACGCGATGGAGGTCCTCGCCGCGCTCGCGGCGGACGTCGAGGCGGAGGGCGGCATCGTCCACGAGCACTCGCGCGTGGTCGACGTCGACCGGTCCACCGACCGGGTCACCCTCGAGACCGACGGGCTGGCCCTCCTCGACGCCGGGCACGTGGTGCTGGCGACCGCGCAGCCGATCCTCGACCGGGGCGCGTTCTTCAGCCGGCTCAAGCCGCAGCGCTCCTACGCCGCGACGCTCGCCGGCACCTGGCTGCCGCGGGGCATGCACCTCTCCGCGGACTCCCGGGTGCGGTCGCTGCGGTCGGTCCGGACCGGCGACGAGGAGCTGCTCATGGTCGGCGGCTCCAGCCACACCACCGGCCGCGGCAACCCCGACGCGCGCCTCGACGCCTTGCTGGGATGGGCCGAGCAGACCTTCCCCGGCGGCGAGGTCCGGCACGTGTGGTCCGCCCAGGACCAGTCCCCCGTCACCGGCCTGCCCTACGTCGGCCCGCTCCTCCCCGGCGACCACCGCATCCAGGTCGCGACCGGCTTCGACAAGTGGGGCCTCAGCACCGCCCCCGCAGCAGCCCTGATGATCGCCGCCGACCTCCTCGGCGGCCGCTCGCCCGCCTGGGGACGTGCCCTGCGCAGCTGGACCCCGCGCGAGGTCCTCGCCGCCGGGCGCGCCACCCTGTTCAACGCCGAGGTCGGCTGGCACCTCGCCTGCGGCCACGCCCTGCGCCCCCTGCGCGGCGAGCGCCCACCCCTGTGCACCCACCTCGGCGGCGTGCTGTCCTGGAACGACACCGAGCAGTCCTGGGACTGCCCCCTGCACGGGTCGAGGTTCGCCACCGACGGGTCCGTGCTCGAGGGGCCGGCGGTGCGGCCGCTGCGGTGAGGCGATTTTCATGTGGTTTGGTCCCAAACGACATGAATTCCTGGCCTGATCATGCAGTTCGTGCCCAATTGACGGGCGTCGTCGACCTCGCCCACCGGTTCATCACGCGCTTGCGGCCCTTGTCGCCGTACAGCGAGTCGTCGACCAACGCCCGCCAAGCACGCAGTCGTGAGGGGTTGTGTGGCCGGCCGAGGAGCCGGTCGAGCTCGTGCATGAGAGCGCCGGCGTGGTTCAGGAGGTCGTCGAGCGTGTACCCGCGCCGGACGTACGGCGAGCTCGCGATCCGGCGCTCCCGCCGCAGGTCCCGCTTGTGCTCGTTCTTGTCGCGGTGCCCAGCGCCGTCGTACTCGTGCAGGCTGGTGGTGCCGTCGACCACGAGGTCCGCCCGGCAGATGAACTCGCCGTTGTCATCGAAGATGTCGACCTGCGGCGTCGTCGCCACGTCCATCACCTGGTGGAACCGGTGGAGCAGCGTCTCGCCGGCGGACTCCGACCGCTCGTTGCGTCCCAGCCAGACCTTCCGCAGCAGGGTCACGCCGGGACGCTTCGACTGCAGCACCTTCTGCATCGCTTCCTCCTCGAGGTGCCCCAGGCTCGCGGCCGAGTCGAGCATGATCGCGAGGTCGAGCTCGCCGAGGTCGCGGGCGGCCCGCAGGAGGATCTCTGCCGGTTCGTCGACCGGCATGCCGTGGACGAGCATCGGCGTCGACTCATGGGTCAGGCGCGAGCACAGGATGCCCGGACGGCGTGGTCTCTTCTCCCCGCGTACGGCGACGAAGACCGGCACCTCCGACGGCAGGGCCGGCAGTTGCCAGCCGAGCAGACGTGCTCCGGTGACGTGGGTGAAGACCGCGTTGTCCTCGAGAATGAGGCGCAGCGCACTCAGGTCCTTGAGGAAGTTCTCCCATGGGCACAGGTGCGGCGTCTCGGTGCGGTAGAGGCCGTGCGCCTTGCGGTCGTACCCGGCCGCGCGCACCTGACCGCGGATGGCGCCGTCGGGTCCGATGATCATGGCGGAAGCCTGCGCAGCCGGCTGGCCCGGCACAAGGGCCCTCGTTCAACCTGTGGAAACAGGCGTGAGGGCCGTGTTCGTCCGGTGTTGCCGATTGGGCAGAAACGACATGGCTCGACCCGGATTTGATGTCGTTTGGGACCAAACCACATCAAATCCGGGCCGAGCCCACAACCTAGAGCGGCGGCGCCACGGGAGGTTCGCCGGAGCCCTCACCACCCGAGGGGGTGGGCGGCAGGTCGGCAGGGGCGCCGGAGTCGGGAGCCGCCGAGGTGGGGGTCTCGGAGGTGTGCGCCTCGGGGGCGGCGACGGCGGGACCGCGCTCGCCGAGCAGCTCGACGAGACGGGCGGGGAGGATCCGGCGGAACTTGCGCGGCTGGACCCGGGTGCGGTCGAGCACGGCGACCTCGAGGTCCTCGAGCGGGATCACCCGGTCCTCGACCTTGCCGCCGTCGGCGCTGTGCCCGAGCGCGGCGACCGCGACGGACAGGGCGCTGGCGAGATCGGCGCCGGCGACGTAGTTCTCCTGGAGGTACGACGTCACGGTGTCCGCATCGCCGCCCATCACCGCGAAGCCGTGCTCGTCGGCGACCCGGCCCTCGTAGGTGAGGCGGTAGATCTGGTCGTCGGCGGCGCTCTCGCCGATCTCGGCCACGAAGATCTCGACCTCGTAGGGCTTCTCGCCGCCGGCCGAGAAGATCGTGCCGAGCGTCTGCGCGTAGGCGTTGGCCAGGCCGCGTCCGGTGACGTCGCGGCGGTCGTAGGCGTAGCCGCGCATGTCGGCCAACCGGACACCCGCGATGCGCAGGTTCTCGAACTCGTTGTAGCGGCCGACCGCGGCGAACGCGAGCCGGTCGTAGAGCTCGGACACCTTGTGCAGCGCCTGCGACGGGTTCTCGGTGACGAGGAGTACGCCGTCGGCGTACTGGACGGCGGCGAGCGAGCGGCCGCGGGCGATGCCCTTGCGGGCGAAGTCCGCCCGGTCCTTCATCAGCTGTTCGGGCGAGACGTAGAACGGGGTGCTCATGCCTGGCTCTCCTCTCCCCCACCGGCAACTCCACCATCAACTCCACCGGACTCCCCACCGGGCAGCGGGGCCACCGGCCCGTCCGGGCGGACCATCCGCGCGTCGACCATCTGGTCGGCCAGCGCGGCCAGCGTCTGCTCGTCGAGCCGGGTCACGCCGTCGGCGGTGGCGACCCACACGACGGGGAAGATCCGGCGGGTCAGGTCGGGACCGCCGGTCGCGGAGTCGTCGTCCGCGGCGTCGTACAGCGCCTGCAGGCAGACCCGCACGGCGTCGTCCTGCGAGAGGTCGTCGCGGTAGAGCTTCTTCAGCGCGCCCCGGGCGAACAGTGAGCCGGAGCCGACGGTGAAGAAGGACCGCTCCTCGTGGCGGCCGCCGGTGACGTCGTAGCCGAAGATCCGGCCCACGCCGCGGTCGAGGTCGTAGCCGGCGAACATCGGGACCACCGCGAGGCCCTGCATCGCCATCCCGAGGTTGGCGCGGATCAGCGCGGAGAGCCGGTTCGCCTTGCCGTCGAGGGAGAGGATCGTGCCCTCGATCTTCTCGTAGTGCTCGAGCTCGACCTGGAAGAGCCGGACCATCTCGACGGCGAGCCCGGCGGTGCCGGCGATGCCGACCACGGAGTACTCGTCGGCCGGGAAGACCTTCTCGATGTCGCGCTGCGCGATGACGTTGCCCATCGTCGCGCGCCGGTCACCGGCCATCACCAGGCCGCCGGGGAACGTGGCCGCGACGATCGTCGTGCCGTGCGGCGCGAGCTCGGCCGCGCTGCCGGCGGGCAGCGAGCGGCGGGCGGGGAGCAGGTCGGGGGCGTTCTCCGCGACGAAGTCGCTGAACGATGAGGTGCCCGGGCGCAGGAAGGCGCCCGGGATGCGTGCGTCGTTCATCGGCGGCTACTCGCCACCCTTCTGGATGAACGACTTCACGAAGTCCTCCGCGTTGGACTCGAGGACGTCGTCGATCTCGTCGAGGATCGCGTCGACGTCGTCGTCCAGCGCCTCCTTGCGCTCGGCCACGTCGGACTCGGTGGCGACGTCGGTCGCCTCCTCGGTCTCCTCCGCCTTGCGCGGCTGCTTCTGCTCCTGGGCCATGGCTCAACCCTATCCACTCACCGGCTGGGTGGGAGACAGATCACCTGCTGAGCGCGCGGACGAGGGCCTCGGCGTCGTCGCAGGAGTCGATCAGCTTGCCCACGTGCGCCCTGGTCCCGCGCAGCGGGTCGATCGTCGGGACCCGCTGCAGGGACTCGCGGCCGGGCAGGTCGAAGATCACCGAGTCCCACGACGCGGCGGCGACGTCGGTGGCGTACTTCTCCAGGCAGCGGCCGCGGAAGTAGGCGCGGGTGTCGACCGGCGGCTCGGTGATAGCGGACTCGACCTGCTCGTCGTCGAGCAGCCGCTGGATCCGGCCCCCGGCGACCAGGCGGTGGTAGAGGCCCTTCTCCGGGCGGATGTCGGAGTACTGGTAGTCGATGAGCTGCAGCTTGGCGTCGTCCCACGCCAGGCCGTCGCGGGAGCGGTACTGCTCGATCAGCTTCAGCTTCGCGACCCAGTCCAGCTGGTCGGCCAGTGACATCGGGTCGGACTCCAGTCGGGCGAGCACGTCCTCCCAGCGGGCGAGCACGTCGACCGTCTGGGTGTCGGCATCGGCGCCGTAGCGGTCCTCGACGTACTTCTTCGCGAGGTCGAGGTACTCCAGCTGCAGCTGGATGGCGCTCAGCCGCCGGCCGTCGGCGAGCGTGACCGTCTGCTCCAGCGACGGGTCGTGGGAGACCGCGCGCAGCGACGCCACCGGCGTGTCGACGGTGAGGTCGCGGGTGATGAAGCGGTCCTCGATCATCGCCAGCACCAGCGACGTCGTGCCGACCTTGAGGTAGGTGGCGATCTCGGACAGGTTGGCGTCGCCGATGATCACGTGCAGGCGGCGGTACTTCTCGGGGTCGGCGTGCGGCTCGTCGCGGGTGTTGATGATGGGCCGCTTCAGCGTGGTCTCGAGCCCGACCTCGACCTCGAAGAAGTCGGCGCGCTGGCTGACCTGGAAGCCCTCGCCGCGCCCGTCCTGGCCCCGGCCGACGCGGCCGGCGCCGCAGAACACCTGCCGGCTGACGAAGAACGGGGTGAGGTGCCGGACGATGTCACCGAACGGCGTCGAGCGCCGCATCAGGTAGTTCTCGTGGGCGCCGTACGACGCCCCCTTGTTGTCGGTGTTGTTCTTGTAGAGCACGATCGCGGGGTTCCCGGGCAGCTGCTGCGCGCGCCGGGCCGCGTCCAGCATCACCAGCTCCCCCGCCTTGTCCCAGCGCACCACGTCGAGCGGGGTGACGACCTCGGGCGTGGAGTACTCCGGGTGGGCGTGGTCGACGTAGAGCCGGGCACCGTTGGTGAGGATCACGTTCGCCAGCCCGAGGTCCTCGTCGGTGAGCTGGGTCGGGTCGGCGATCTGGCGGGACATGTCGAACCCGCGCGCGTCGCGCAGCGGCGACTCCTCCTCGAAGTCCCAGCGGGCCCGCCGTGCCCGCACGGTCGCCGTCGCGTAGGCGTTGACCACCTGCGAGGACGCCACCATCGGGTTGGCGGACGGCTGCCCCTGGACCGAGATGCCGTACTCGACCTCGGTGCCCATGACGCGCCTCACACTCATGCCTCCAGCCTACGGGTACGGCGGTACGCGGCGACCGGATCCACGACGCCGGATCGGGTAGAAACAGCACGGGGGTTTGCAGGGAGGTGGCCATGACTGCGCCGGGAGAAGCGGCCGAGCGCGCCGCACGGGAGGCACGGGACCATCCCG
The DNA here is from genome assembly GCA_035554935.1 of Nocardioides sp. Classification (GTDB taxonomy): domain Bacteria; phylum Actinomycetota; class Actinomycetes; order Propionibacteriales; family Nocardioidaceae; genus Nocardioides. Next base: position 33,397 of record DATMHM010000068.1, read on the forward strand.
TGATGGATGCGCTGGCGCGCGCGGGCCTGGTCGTCTACGGCGTCGTGTACCTCGTGATCGGCTGGCTCGCCGCCCAGTTGGCGCTCGGGCAGCCCGCCGGCTCGGCGTCCGGGACCGGGGCCCTCGAGGAGATCGCGCAGAAACCGTTCGGTGCGGTGGCGCTGTGGCTCGCCGCGGGCGGCCTGGCCGCGCTGTCGGTGTGGCAGGTCTTCCAGACCATCGGCGGGCATCGCGACGAGGGCGGCGTACGGCGGTGGTTCGCCCGGATCGGGTCGGCCAGCCGGGCCGTGGTCTGCGGCGTGCTGGCCGTGATGGCGGTCCGCACCGCCCTCGGTGACACCGGGGGCGGCGGCGAGGGCGGCGGAGGTGCGACCGGCGCCCTGATGCGGATGCCCTTCGGCACCCTGCTCGTACTGGTCGCTGCCGGCGTCATGCTCGTCATGGCGGGCGCGAGCGCCTGGCGCGGCCTCACCGACCGGTGGCGACGCGATCTCGAAGTGGACGGGCAGACCGGGCACATCGGACGCGTGGTCGGCGTGCTCGCCCGGGCCGGCCACCTCAGCCGGGCCGTGGCGTTCGGGGTGATCGGCGTCCTGCTGGTGCGCGCCGCGGTCGAGCACGAGCCCGGCAGCTCGGGCGGCCTGGACCAGGCGATCGTCCGGTTCCGCGACGACCCCGCAGGTCCCTGGCTGATCGTCGTGGTCGCGGTCGGGCTGGCGTGTTACGGCGGCTACCACCTGGTCCGTGCCTGGTACCTGCGCTCCAGCTGAGGAAGTCACGCACTCCGCCTCCCGGCGCGGGGACGCGAACGGCCCCGCACCTATCGGTGCGGGGCCGTTCGCGACGTGCTCAGCGGCTCTTGGCGACCTTGATGGCAGCGGTGGCGCCGAGGGCGACGAGTACGACGATGGCGAGCTTCTTGACCACGAGGGCTCCTCAGGGAGTTGTCGAATGCGTGCGACGCCCACCCTTGCAGGTCCGACCAAGGCGACCCTGCAGGGACACGCACCGGACCGACCTGCAACGGCCTCCTACAGGTACTGCCCCGTGTTGCTGACCGTGTCGATCGATCGACCCGGCTCCGTGCCCTGCTTGCCCGTGATGAGCGTGCGGATGAACACGATCCGTTCGCCCTTCTTGCCGGAGATCCGCGCCCAGTCGTCGGGGTTGGTGGTGTTCGGCAGGTCCTCGTTCTCCTTGAACTCGTCGACACAGGCCTGGAGCAGGTGCGAGACCCGCAGGCCCTTCTGGTCGTGGTCGAGGAAGTCCTTGATGGCCATCTTCTTCGCCCGGTCGACGATGTTCTGGATCATGGCGCCGGAGTTGAAGTCCTTGAAGTAGAGGACTTCCTTGTCGCCGTTGGCGTAGGTCACCTCGAGGAAGCGGTTCTCCTCGGTCTCGGTGTACATCCGTTCGACGGTTGCCCGGATCATTCCCGTCACGGCCAGCTGCTTGTCGCCACCGAACTCGGCGACGTCGTCGGGGTGCAGCGGCAGGTTCGTCGTGAGGTACTTGCTGAAGATGTCGCGTGCGGACTCGGCGTCCGGGCGCTCGATCTTGATCTTCACGTCGAGCCGGCCGGGGCGCAGGATCGCGGGGTCGATCATGTCCTCGCGGTTGGACGCCCCGATGACCAGCACGTTCTCCAGCAGCTCGACACCGTCGATCTCGCTGAGGAGCTGGGGCACGATCGTGTTCTCGACGTCGGAGGACACGCCCGAGCCACGGGTCCGGAAGAGCGAGTCCATCTCGTCGAAGAACACGATGACCGGCGTACCGGTGCTGGCCTTCTCGCGCGCCCGCTGGAAGACGAGCCGGATGTGTCGCTCGGTCTCGCCGACGTACTTGTTGAGCAGCTCGGGGCCCTTGATGTTGAGGAAGTAGGACTTCCCCTCCTGGCCGGTCTTCGCGGCCACCTTCTTCGCCAGGGAGTTCGCGACGGCCTTGGCGATCAGCGTCTTGCCGCAGCCCGGCGGGCCGTAGAGCAGGATGCCCTTGGGCGGCTTCAGCTCGTGCTCGGCGAAAAGGTCCGGGTAGAGGTAGGGCAGCTCGACCGCGTCCTGGATCATCTCGATCTGGTTGCCGAGGCCACCGATCGTCTCGTAGGTGATGTCCGGGACCTCCTCGAGGACCAGCTCCTCGACCTCGGACTTCGGCACCTTCTCGTAGACGTAGCCCGCCCGAGAGTCGAGCAGCAGCGAGTCGCCCGCCCGCAGGGTCTCGCTGCGCAGCGGCTCGGCGAGCTTGACCACCCGCTCCTCGTCGGCGTTGGCGATCACGAGGACCCGCTCGCGGTCCGCGAGCACCTCCTTGAGCATGACCACCTCGCCGACCGTCTCGTAGTCGAAGGCGGCGACCACGTTGAGCGCCTCGTTGAGCATGACTTCCTGGCCCCGGCGCAGCTCGTCGAGGTCGACCGCGGGGCTGACGGTGACCCGCAGCTTGCGGCCACCGGTGAACACGTCGACGGTGTCGTCGTCGTTGCGCTGGAGGAAGGTGCCGAAGCCTGCCGGCGGCTGTGCGAGCCGGTCGACCTCCTCCTTGAGCTTCATGATCTGGTCGCGCGCCTCGCGCAGCGTGCTCGCCAGGCGCTCGTTCTGCGCCGTCACCGCGGCCAGCGATCGCTGCGCGTCGGCGAGCCGCATCTCGAGCGAGCGGGCGCCGCTGCCCGGTGTCTCGGCCGTCCGGCGGCGCAGGTCGTGGACCTCATCCTCGAGGTAGCGGACCTGTTCCTCCAGCTCCTCGCGACTCGGAGAGCGGTGGCTACCCGGGCCTTCTCCCATGCTCGTCATGGCGACACCTCCTGGTCCGACCCTACTCGGGAGGGTGTCGGAGGGAAGGGCTTCGCCACGCCCGCTCGGCAACGATTCGGTTGCGCCGGCGGTCCGCTCACGGACCGTGCGTCGCCGGTGGCTGGCTCATTCCTCGGCGGGTGTCTCCGGGACTCCCGGCGGACGGGGGCCGTCGTAGTCCGGGCCGTAGGCCCCGGGGGCCGGGCGCCGCTTCTTCAGCGGCGCGCGCTGTCCCGGCGCCATGCGGCGCGCGGTCACCAGGAACGCGGTGTGGCCGATCATCTTGTGGCCCGGCCGGACGGCGAGCCCCTCGACGTGCCAGTCGCGGACCAGGGACTCCCACGGGCTGGGCTCGGTGAAGCCGCCGTGGACGCGCACCGCCTCGACGAACTTCGACAGCTGGGTCGTGGTCGCGACGTAGGCGCACACGATGCCACCCGGCAGCAGCGCGTCAGCGGCCGCATCCAGGCAGTCCCAGGGAGCCAGCATGTCGAGGATGATCCGGTCGCAGCGCTCGCCGGAGGCGGGCAGCGCCTCGGCCAGGTCGCCGAGCGTCAGCCGCCAGGCCGGGTGGTCGCCGCCGAAGAACTGGGTGACGTTGCGGCGCGCGACGTCGGCGAACTCCTCGCGCCGCTCGTAGGACGAGACCCGGCCGTGGGGGCCGACCGCGCGCAGCAGGGAGCAGGTCAGTGCGCCGGAGCCCACGCCGGCCTCGACGACGTGCGCCCCCGGGAAGATGTCGGCCATCGCGACGATCTGGGCCGAGTCCTTGGGATAGACCACCGCTGCGCCGCGGGGCATCGAGACGACGTACTCGGACAGCAGGGGCCGGAAGACGAGGTACTCGCCACCCGCGGAGGAGGTGACGGTGAAGCCCTCGTCGCGGCCGATCAGCTCGTCGTGGTCGAGGTGGCCCTTGTTCGAGAAGAACCGCTTGCCGGCCTCCAGCTCGAAATTGTGCCGGCGGCCCTTCCCATCGACGAGCCGCACCCACTCCCCTGCTCGCAGCGGTCCGCGGTGCACGCCGGACCAGGCGTCCTGGGGTACGTCGGAGGTCGCGTCACTCACCGGCGCAATCTATCGTCCGGGACGCCGCGGGCCGCATCGGGCCGGCTCATCGGGCCGGCTCATCGGCCCGGCTCATCGGCGCCGGCGCATCGCCCGGACGATGTCGGCCGTCGACAGCACGCCGTAGACCGAGCCGTCCTCGTCGACGAGGACGTACTCCGAGGCCGGCCGCCGGCGCAGGGCCTCGGCGAGATCGGCGCCGGAGATCGACGCCGGCAGGGCCAGGTCCGCGGCCAGGGTGCGCGCCACGGCCGATGCGGCCACCCACGGCTTCCGCTCGTCGGGCATCGCCTTGACCGCCTGCTCGTCGACCACGCCGACCGGCCTGCCGTCCGAGGTGGTCGTCACGATCCCGCCCGCCTCGGCCTCCTGGGCCCGTCGGACCGCCTCCGCGAGCGGCAGGTCCTCCGGAACCGCCAGGCTGCGCCGCGCCAGGTCGCGCGCGACGAGACGGGAGAGCCGGGCCGTCACCGAGGCCGCCGCGAGCGCCTGGCTGGCGCCTGTCCACAGGAACACGGCGACGATCGCCAGCACGATCGGGTTCACCACGCCCCCTGCGGCGGCGCTGAGGGCCGCCCATGCCACGACCAGCAGGGCAGCCACCCGGCCGCCCCACGCGGCGATCACCGTGCCGGTGTGGACCCGGCCGGTCACCGCCCACACGCCGGCCTTGAGGACCCGGCCGCCGTCGAGTGGCAGGCCCGGGACCAGGTTGAGCACGCCGATGATCAGGTTCGCCCCGGCCAGCCCCTCGACGACCAGCCGTAGCAGCCCGGGCGGGATCGCCCACCAGGCCGCCAGCGCGGCCACGCCGACGAGGATCGAGGTGACCGGCCCCACGAAGGCGATCCAGAACTCCTGGCGCGGCCGGCGCGCCTCGCCGTCGATGGCGGTCGCCCCGCCGAGGAAGTGCAGGGTGATCGACTCGACCCGGAACCCGAAGCGCTTCGCCATCAGGGCGTGCGAGGCCTCGTGGAGGAGGATCGCGAGGTAGAGCGCGATCGCGAACGCCAGCCCCACGACGTACTTGAGGCCGCCGAGGCCGGGCTGGACCTGGTCGACCCGGGGACCCATGATCCACGCGATCAGCGCGGCGACCAGGAACCACGACGACGAGACCAGTACGTCGCTGCCCGCGATCCGCCCGATCCGGAGCATGCCGCGAGGCACGGGCGGACGCGACGGCGCAGGCGACGGGGTGGACACGGTCCGAGGCTATCCGGGCTCCGGGTGCCGGCCGGAGGCACCGACCGTCGGAGGCCTCGCCTAGTGTCGTGGACATGACCGCAGCACCCGTCCCCGCCGGCGTCGAGCCGGCCGACCCGTCGGAGCGCGGTGGCACCCGCGTCGACGGCGTGGAGGTGCTCGGGGCGCTCTCGCCGTCGCGGGTCGGGGACTTCCTCGCCTGTCCGCTGCTCTACCGGTTCCGCAGCATCGACCGGCTCCCGGAGCCGCCGTCGCCGGCGGCCGTGCGCGGCACCCTGGTCCACCGCGTGCTGGAGCAGCTCTTCGACCTCCCCGCCGCGGACCGCACCCCGGCGCAGGCCGAGGAGCTGCTCGGGCCGGCGTGGGACGAGCTCCAGGGCCTCGAGCCGGCCGTCGCCGCGATGTTCCCCGAGGGCGGCGCGGAGATCGCCGAGTGGCTGGTCTCCTGCCGCCAGACCCTGGCTCGCTACTTCGACCTCGAGGACCCGACCCGGCTCGAGCCGGCCGAGCGGGAGCTCTACGTCGAGACGCTCACCGACACCCGGTTGCTGCTGCGCGGCGTCGTCGACCGTGTCGACGTCGCACCCGACGGCGCGATCCGGATCGTCGACTACAAGACCGCGAGCTCGCCCGGCGAGATGTTCGAGGCGAAGGCGCTCTTCCAGCTGAAGTTCTATGCGCTCGTGCTGTGGCGCATGCGGGGTGTCCTCCCGAGGATGTTGCAGCTGATCTACCTCGGCAACAGCGAGGTGCTGCGCTACGAGCCGGACGAGCGCGAGCTGCTCGCCACCGAGCGCAAGGTGCAGGCGGTCTGGGACGCGATCCGCGCCGCGACCGAGCGCCGCGAGTTCCAGCCGCGGACGGGCGCGATGTGCCGGTGGTGCGCGCACCAGGCCCGCTGTCCGGCCTACGGCGGCACGCCGCCGCCGTACCCGGATCAGACCCCGGTGGACCCATCGGCCTCGAGTGGGTAGAGATCTGTCGAGGGTCTCGAAGCGGCGGCGTCGTGTGTCCGTTTCGCAGTCGTGGCGCGGTGGTGGCGGTCAGAGGCGGGCGAGGTCCGCGGGCCCGAGTCCCTCGAGCGAGTCGCGGAACACGCGGTTCGGCCCGTCAGGCACCGGCACGTGGTTCGGTACGACGAGCACCCGGCACCCCGCTGCCTCGGCCGACCGCGCGCCCGTGGGCGAGTCCTCGATCGCAACGCAGTCGGCAGGGTCGACGCCGAGGGCGGCCGCGGCGGTGAGGTAGGCCTCCGGATGCGGCTTGCCGTTGTCGACCATGTCGCCGGTGACGATCACCCGGAACGTCTCCGGCGGCAGGTGCTCGAGGATCGGTGCGACGAAGCGCTGGTAGGACATCGTCACCAGCCCGCACGGCACGCCCGCGGCGTGCAGTGCGAGCAGCAGCTCCCGGGAGCCGGCGCACCACGGCACCGAGTGCCGCACCTGCTCCACGACACCGTCGAGCAGCATCTCGACGACCTCCTCGGGCGACTGCTCGAGTCCCAGCTTGGTCTTGAGGTACTCCCCCGACACGAGCAGGTCGTTGCCGACCAGGCTCATCGCGTCCTCGTGGGTCCACGTTCCGCCGTGCGCCTCGGCGATCGCCGTCTCCGTCGCCATCCAGTAGGGCTCGGTGTCGACGAGGGTGCCGTCCATGTCCCACAGGACGGCCGCCGGCAGCCGGGTCGGCTCAGTCATCGGGGTCGTAGCCGAGGTTCGGCGAGAGCCACTTCTCGGTCTCGGTGACGCTCCAGCCCTTCCGGCCGGCGTAGTCCTCGATCTGGTCCCGGCCGAGGCGGCCGACCACGAAGTACTGCGCCTCGGGGTGGCTGTAGTAGATGCCGGACACCGAGGCACCGGGCCACATCGCCATCGACTCGGTGAGCTCGATGCCCGTGTTGGCCTGCACGTCGAGCAGCTCCCAGATGGTCCGCTTCTCGGTGTGGTCCGGGCAGGCGGGATAGCCGGGAGCGGGCCGGATGCCGGTGTACTTCTCCGCGATCAGGTCCTCGTTGGTGAGCTGCTCCTCCGGCACGTGCGCCCAGAACTCGGTCCGCACCCGCTGGTGGAGTCGTTCGGCGAACGCCTCGGCGAGCCGGTCGGCGAGGGCCTCGAGCAGGATCGCCGAGTAGTCGTCCAGGTCCTCCTTGAAGGCCATGATCCGCTCGGTGGTACCGATGCCGCCGGTGACGGCGAAGGCACCCACCCAGTCGCCGCCACCCTCGAGGTTGCTGCCGACCGGCGCGACGTAGTCGGCGAGCGACCGGTTCGGCACGCCCGCGCGGTGCTGGCCCTGCTGTCGCAGCTGGTGGAGCGTGGCTCGTACGGCGGACCGGGAGTCGTCCTCGTAGACGAGCACGTCCTCACCGTTGCTCGCGGCGGGGAACAGTCCGTAGACGCCGTTCGCGGTCAGCCACTTCTCCTGGACCAGCCGGTCGAGCATGGCCTGCGCGTCGTCGTACAGCTTGCGCGCGGCCTCGCCGTGGGTGGGGCTGTTGAGGATGTCGGGGAACTTGCCCTTCATCTCCCACGCGTTGAAGAACGGCTGCCAGTCGATGAAGTCGCGCAGCTCGGTGAGGTCGTAGTCGGCGAGGACGTGGACGCCAGGGGTGCGCGGCTGCGGCGGGGCGTAGCCGTCCCACTCGATCGGCGAGCGATTGGCCTGCGCGTCGGCGAAGGACAGCTGCGGTCGCTCCGACTTCTGCGAGTGCCGGGCCCGCAGTGCGTCGTAGTCGGCCTTCGTCGCCTCGAGCAGCGCCGGGCGCTGCCGGTCGTCGAGCAGGGCGGCGGCGGTGGGCACCGAGCGGGAGGCGTCCTTGACCCAGACCACCGGACCGTCGTACTTGCGGTCGATCTTGACCGCCGTGTGGGCACGGGACGTGGTCGCGCCGCCGATGAGGAGCGGGATCTCGAGCCCGAGGCGCTGCATCTCGGTGGCGAAGCCGACCATCTCGTCGAGGCTCGGCGTGATCAGGCCGGACAGGCCGATGATGTCGGCACCGACCTCCTTGGCCGTGTCCAGGATCTTCTGCGCCGGCACCATCACGCCGAGGTCGATGACCTCGTAGTTGTTGCACGACAGCACCACACCGACGATGTTCTTGCCGATGTCGTGCACATCGCCCTTGACGGTGGCGAGGACGATCGTGCCGTTCGTGTCCTTCTGGTTCGCCAGCTCCGGGTTGGCGGCCTTCTCCTCCTCGATGAACGGGATGAGGTAGGCCACGGCCTTCTTCATCACGCGGGCCGACTTCACGACCTGCGGGAGGAACATCTTGCCGGCACCGAAGAGGTCGCCGACGACGTTCATGCCGTCCATCAGCGGACCCTCGATGACCTCGATCGGACGGCCGCCCCGGGCCGCGATCTCCTGGCGCAGCTCCTCGGTGTCGCCCTCGACGAAGCCGTCGATGCCCTTCACCAGGGCGTGGGTGATCCGCTCCGCGACCGGCAGGGCGCGCCATTCCTCCTCCGCGGCCTCGACCTTCTCGCCGGTGCCGCGGTGGGCCTCGGCGAGCTCGAGCAGGCGCTCGGTCGCGGCCAGCGAGTCGTCGGTGCGGTTGAGGACGACATCCTCGATCGCGTCGCGCAGCTCCGGGTCGATCGTGTCGTAGGGCACGAGGGCACCGGCGTTGACGATGCCCATGTCGAGGCCGGCCTCGATGGCGTGGAACAGGAAGACCGCGTGGATCGCCTCGCGCACCGGGTTGTTGCCGCGGAAGCTGAACGAGACGTTCGAGATGCCGCCGGAGACCTTCGCGCCGGGCAGGTTCTGCTTGATCCAGCGGGTCGCCTCGATGAAGTCCACGCCGTAGGTGGCGTGCTCCTCGATGCCGGTCGCGACCGCGAAGACGTTGGGGTCGAAGATGATGTCCTCGGCGGGGAAGCCGACCTTGTCGACGAGCACCCGGTAGGCGCGCTCGCAGATCGCCTTGCGGCGCTCGAGGTTGTCGGCCTGGCCGTCCTCGTCGAAGGCCATCACGACCGCTGCGGCGCCGTACTTCTTGCACAGGTTGGCCTGCTCGACGAACTTCTCCTCGCCCTCCTTGAGCGAGATCGAGTTCACGATCGGCTTGCCCTGCACGCAGCGCAGGCCGGCCTCGATGACCTCCCACTTGGACGAGTCGATCATCAGCGGGACCCGGCTGATGTCGGGCTCGCTGGCGATCAGCTTGACGAAGCGGTCCATCGCGGCGACGCCGTCGATCATCCCCTCGTCCATGTTGATGTCGATGACCTGGGCGCCGGCCTCGACCTGCTGTGCGGCGACCGACAGCGCGGTGTCGTAGTCGCCGTCCTTGATCAGGTTGCGGAACCGGGCGGAGCCGGTGATGTTGGTCCGCTCGCCCACGTTCACGAAGAGGCTGTCCTCGGTGATCGTGAACGGCTCCAGCCCGGACAGGCGCATGGCCGGCTCGACGCCGACGGCCTCGCGGACCTTGCGCCCCTCCATCTGCTTCGCGATCTCGGCGATGTGCGCCGGCGTCGTGCCGCAACAGCCGCCCACGATGTTGAGGAAGCCCGCCTCGGCGAACTCGACGAGCACCGCGGCGGTGTCGCCCGGCGCCTCGTCGTACTCGCCGAAGGCGTTGGGCAGGCCGGCGTTGGGGTACGCCGACACGAACGAGTCGGCCAGCCTGGAGAGCTCGGCGACGTAGGGTCGCATCTCCTTGGCACCGAGCGCGCAGTTCAGGCCGACGGCCAGCGGCCGGGCGTGCCGGATCGAGTCCCAGAACGCCTCGGTGACCTGGCCGGACAGGGTGCGGCCGGACGCATCGGTGATCGTGCCCGAGATGACGACCGGCCAGCGCCGGCCGGTCTCCTCGAAGAGCGTCTCCACGGCGAAGATCGCCGCCTTCGCGTTGAGCGTGTCGAAGATGGTCTCGATGAACAGCAGGTCCGAGCCGCCGTCGACCAGGCCGCGCGCCGCGTCGAGGTAGGCGGCCACGAGCTGCTCGTAGGAGACGTTGCGCGCCCCGGGGTCGTTGACGTCGGGGCTGATGGACGCGGTGCGGGTGGTGGGGCCGAGTGCGCCGGCGACATACCGGGGCCGGCCGGTCTCGGCGGCCACCTCGTCGGCGACCCGGCGCGCGAGCCGCGCGGACTCGAGGTTCAGCTCGTAGGCGAGGGACTCCATGCCGTAGTCGGCCAGCGACACGGAGTTCGAGTTGAACGTGTTGGTCTCGATGATGTCGGCACCGGCGTCGAGGTACTCGCGGTGGATGCCGCCGATGATCTCCGGCTGGCTGATCGAGAGCAGGTCGTTGTTGCCGACCAGGTCGGAGGGCCACTCCTCGCGACTGGCGAAGCGCTCACCCCGGTAGCCGGCCTCGTCGGGCCGGTCGCGCTGGATCGCGGTGCCCATCGCGCCGTCGAGGATCACGATCCGCTCGCGCAGCAGCGTGGTGAGCTCGTCGGTGGCGTCCGGCTGCCACCGAGCGTCCTGCGACCTGTCCTGACCCATGCCCCATCCTTCCAGTGTGTGGAAGGCGCCCTTGGTGTCCCGGCCGAGCGTGGCGGAGGATCTCGCTGCAGGACCACTCCGTTGCAACGCCTCTCGGCTGGTGCCCATGTTACTCGTGGTCCGCGACTAGGCTCGCAGGGTGATGGAGATCGAGACGGTCACGGGTCTGGTGCGGCCGGTGGTGATCGCGGCGTTCGAGGGCTGGAACGACGCGGCCGAGTCCGCGACGGCGGTGGTGGACCACCTGATGCGGGTGTGGGACGCCCAGGTCGTGGCGGCGATCGATCCCGAGGACTACTACGACTTCCAGGTCAACCGACCCAACGTCGGGATCGACGACAACGGCTTCCGCAAGCTCACCTGGCCGAGCACCCACGTCGCCGTGGCCTCGCCCCCGGACCTCGACCGGGACGTGATCCTGATCCGCGGCATCGAGCCCAACATGCGCTGGCGGGCCTTCACCGCCGAGCTGCTCGCCGCCATCGACGAGCTCGGTGGAGAGCTGCTCGTCACCCTCGGCGCCCTGCTCTCCGACAGCCCGCACACCCGGCCGATCCCGGTCTCCGGCTCCTCCACCGAGCCGGACCTGCTGGAACGGCTGGACCTCGAGCAGTCGACCTACGAGGGTCCGACCGGCATCGTCGGCGTGCTCCAGGACGCCTGCACCCAGGTCGACCTGCCCGCCGTCTCCTACTGGGCGGCGGTGCCCCACTACGTCGCCCAGCCGCCCTGCCCCAAGGCGACCCTCGCCCTGCTCGGCCGGCTCGAGGACCTGCTCGAGACGTCGATCCCCCTCGGCGACCTCCCCGAGGAGGCCCGTGCCTGGGAGCGCGGCGTCGACGAGCTCGCCGAGGAGGACGAGGACATCGCCGACTACGTCCGCTCGCTGGAGGAGTCCCGGGATACCGCCGACCTCCCTGAGGCGTCGGGTGAGGCGATCGCGCGGGAGTTCGAGCGGTACCTCAAGCGGCGGGGTGAGGACGACTGAGGGTCCGGATTTTCATGTCGTTTGGGACCAAACGACATCAATTCCGGGCCTGGGCATGCAGTTTCTGCCCAATCGGCACGCCCGGGGCGTGAGGTCAGAGACTGAGGCCGAGCGCGGCGTCGAGCACCGGGAGCAGGGTGGCTGCGGCGTCGGTGTCGCTGGTGTCGGCGAGCCCGTCGGTGCCGAGGGTCGCCCGGACCCACGCATCCACGGCCGCCGTGGCGCGGGGTGAGTCGAGGTCGTCGGCAAGCGCCGCGAGCACCTCGGTCACGACCGGCTCGGCAGCGGCGCCAGCACCGAGGGCGAGCGCCCGGCGCAGGTCGGCGAGGTCGTCGACGGCCTGCCACAGCTGGGCGTCAGTCCACTCCCAGTCGTCGCGGTAGTGGTGGCGCAGCAGAGCGAGGCGGATCGCCATCGGGTCGATGTCGCTGTTGCGCAGTGCGGAGACGAAGACCAGGTTGCCGAGCGACTTCGACATCTTCTCGCCGTCGTAGGCCACCATGCCGGCGTGGACATAGGCCTGCGCGAACGGCTCGCCGGTCGCCACCTGGACGTGCCCGGCGCACATCTCGTGGTGCGGGAAGACCAGGTCGCTGCCACCACCCTGCACGTCGAACGCGCCGCCGAGCTCCTCGAGGGCGATCGCCGCGCACTCGACGTGCCAGCCGGGACGGCCCTTGCCGAACGGGCTGTCCCAGGAGGGCTCGCCGTCGCGCTCACCGAGCCACAGGACGCAGTCGAGCGGGTCCTTCTTGCCCGGACGGTCGGGGTCGCCGCCACGCTCCGCGAAGAAGCGCAGCATGGTCTCGCGGTCGTAGCCAGACTCCTCGCCGAAGGCGTCGTCCGCGGCGACCGAGAAGTAGAGGTCGTCGTCCACGCGGTAGACCGCACCCGCGGCGTCGAGCCGCTCGATCAGGGCGATGACCAGCGGAATCGACTCGACCGCGCCGACGTACGCCGCCGGCGGCAGCACCCGCAGGGCCTCCATGTCGTGGCGGAACAGCTCGGTCTCGCGCTCGGCGAGCTCGACCCAGTTCACGCCGACCTTGGTCGCGCGCTCGAGCAGCGGGTCGTCGACGTCGGTGACGTTCTGCACGAATCGGACGTCGTGGCCGGCACTGCGCCAGGCCCGGTTCAGGAGGTCGAACGCGACGTAGGTGTTGGCGTGACCGATGTGCGTGGCGTCGTACGGCGTGATGCCGCAGACGTAGAGGCGCGCGACGCCGTTCTCGGGCGTGGTCTCGACCTTGCCGCCGCGGGCGGTGTCGTGGACGACCACCGGCGGGCCGCTGACCGGCAGCTCCGGGAGGGCCGGTGCATTCCAAGCGCGCATGCGCTGATGCTAGTTGTTGGGCCCAGCGCCGCCGTCAAAAGGGGGGCCACGGGATGGGCGGCCAGTGACCGTCCGGTCCCGGGAGGACGCCGGCAGCGAGCAGTCGCTCCGCCCTGCGCTCGACGGCGCGCACCTCGTGCTCGGTGAGGTGCTCGAGCAGCTGGCCGCCCAGCTCCTCGCGGAGTGCGGCGAGCACCGTACGTACGGCGTCCACCTCCTCGTCCTCGAGCGGCTTGCCGGCCCAGCCCCACAGCACGGTGCGCAGCTTCGGCTCGTGGTGGAAGGCGATGCCGTGGTCGACGCCGAGCCGCCGGCCGTCGGCCATCGCGAGCACGTGACCGCCCTTGCGGTCGGCATTGTTGACCACCACGTCGAACACGGCCATCCGCCGCAGCGCCGCCGTGTCCTCGTGCACGAGGGTGACCGGACGATCGCGGTCGTCGAGACCCTCGAACACCGCCAGCCAGGAGTCCGGGACCGCGCCGGCGCGGACCAGGTCGACCGCGTCGTGGTCGGGGTCGACCTCCTGCCACTCCTGGATCATCCCGGGTCCGTGCGGGCCCTCGCCCCACCAGGTGCGCGGCACGATCCCCCAGCCGGTCGCCTCCGAGACCAGGTGGGCAGCGACCTCCCGGCCGGCGAGGGTGCCGTCGGGGAAGTCCCACAGCGGCCGCTCCCCCGCCACCGGCTTGTAGACGACCTCGACTCCGTCGAGGTCGGCGAGGAAGGTCGCGTTCGACGCGGGCATGATCCGGCCGCGGATCGTCAGCTCGGCCATCGGCTCCACCGCCCCGTGCCGCTCAGGGATCGCGGCGCTTGAAGCCGTTGGCGCGCACGCACAGGTGGCCATCCGGATCGATCGGCTGGCCGCAGAACGGGCAGCTCGGCCGGCCGGCACCGACGACGGCCTCGGCTCGCTTCACGAACGCCCGCGCCTGACCGGGATCCAGTCGGACCAGGAGCATCTCCGCCGGCTCCGCGCCGTCGGCGAGCTCGGCAGGCTCCTCTCCGACGGGGAACACCTCGATCACGACCCGCTCGTCCCCGGGGTCCCAGGACAGCGTCATCGTGCCGGCCCGGAACTCCTCCTCGATCGGCTGCGACAACGGCTGGTCGTCGGCGAGGTCGAACGGCGCGACGGCGGGTACGACGCCGCGCGTCGTACCGTCCGCGATCACCTCGTCCAGGAGCTCGTCGACGCGCTCCGCGAGCGCCGCCACCTGTTGCTTCTCGATCGCCACCGACACGACCCGGGCGCCGGCGGACGCCTGGAGGAAGAAGGTCCTGCTGCCGGGCTCGCCGACGGTGCCGGCGACGAAGCGCTCGGGCGGGTCGAATCCGTGGACGATCGGCATGGCTCGAGCCTAGAGGACCGGTCAGCGGGCGGGACCCGCGCCGCCGCCCACGACGCCCGCCTGCTGCTGGCCGGAGCGGCGCAGCCATGACAGGTCGCCGTCGTGGGTGTTGCTCGCGAGGACGTAGGGGCGGTCGGGGGTGTACCTGACCACCGAGATCGACGCCGGATCGACGTTGATCCGCTGGAAGAGGTCGAGGTGGAGCCCGAGGGCGTCGGCCAGCACGGACTTGATGATGTCGCCGTGGCTGACCGCGACCCACACCGCGTCCGGGCCGTCGGCTGCGGTCACGGCGGCGTCGATGCGTCGTACGGCGTCGACCGCGCGGTGCTGCATTGCCACCATCGACTCACCACCCGGGAAGGTGACCGCCGACGGCTGCTGCTGGACGGTGCGCCACAGCGGGTCCTTGAGCAGCTCCTTGATCGACTGGCCCTGCCAGTCGCCGTAGTCGCACTCCGCCAGGGCCCGCTCGGTGGTCGCGCGGGTGACCGGGTGGCCCGACCTACGCTGGGCGGCGCCGACCTCCTTCGCCGTCTGCTTGCACCGCTCCTGCGGGCTCGTGACCAGGCGGACGACCGGCACCGCGGCGATCCGCGCGGCCGCCCGTTCGGCCTGCTCCACGCCGACGTCGTCGAGCAGCACCCCCGGCGTACGACCGGCCAGCAGGCCGGACGCGTTCGCGGTGGTGCGTCCGTGGCGGACCAGCAGCAGGGTGGCCATGGCGGCGAGCCTAGAGCAGGGACGGAGCGGGCTGACTACCGTTGAGCCGTGATCGTCGACAGCGCCGTCTACCGGCACGGGGTCCGCCTGCCGGTGGACTGCAACCTCCACGACTACGCGGCGCTGCGTGAGGCGGCGAGCAAGGAGCACGACTTCGTCTGGGTCGGCCTCTACGAGCCGAGCCACATCGAGCTCTCCGAGATCGCGGATGCGTTCGGGCTGCATCCGCTGGCCGTCGAGGACGCTGTGGTGGCGCACCAGCGACCCAAGCTCGAGCAGTACGAGAACAGCCTCTTCCTGGTCCTCAAGACCCTCTGGTACGTCGACGAGGACGACGCCGTCGAGACCGGCGAGATCAACATGTTCATCGGCCCCGACTTCGTGATCACCGTCCGGCACGGCCGCGGATCGTCGCTCAGCGACGCCCGGCGCACCCTCGAGCAACAGCAGTCGGTGCTGGACCACGGCCCGTCGGCGGTGGTCTATGCCGTGTGCGACGCCGTCGTCGACAGCTACACCGCGGTCGTCGAGGAGCTCCAGATCGACGTCGACGAGGTCGAGACGTCCGTGTTCTCCGACCAGCGCAGCAACGACGGCGACCGGATCTACGTCCTCAAGCGCGAGCTGTCCGAGGTACGCCGGGCGGTGCTGCCGCTGCGCGAGCCGATGCGCCGGTTCGCGGTCGCGGCGGTGTCGCTCATCGAGCCGGAGGCGGGCCCGTTCTTCCGCGACGTCGGCGACCACCTCCAGCAGGCGGCCGAGGAGCTGGACACGCTGGAGTCGCTGCTCTCGACCGCGTTCGACGCCCATCTCGCCCGGGTGGCGGTGCAGCAGAACGACGACATGCGGAAGATCTCGGCGGGCGCGGCGCTGGTCGTCGTACCCACGCTGATCGCGGGCATCTACGGCATGAACTTCGCGCACATGCCCGAGCTGGGCTGGACCTTCGGCTACCCGTTCGCGCTGCTGCTGATGGCGGGCACGGTCGGGGGGTTGTGGTTGCTGTTCAAGCGCTCGGGATGGTTCTGAATTGCTGTCGTTTGGTCCCAAACCACAGCAATTTCGGGCTTGGACCTGCAGTTTCTGCCCAATCGGCGCCCCTGACGCGCCGAGGATCAGGCGGTCAGCGCGCCCGTCCCGAGCAACACCAGCACGGCCCCGCCGAGGAGCACCCGGTAGACCACGAACGGCGTGTAGGACTTCGTGGAGACGTACCTGAGCAGCCACGCGATCGCGGCGTAGCCGACGACGAAGGACACCACGGTCGCGGTGATCGTGGGGCCCCAGCCGTAGTCGGCCTCACCGGGGTGGGCCTTGCCGACCTCGCCGATCTCCTTGAGCTCGAACAGGCCCGCACCGATGACGGCCGGGATCGCGAGCAGGAAGGCGAACCGGGTGGCGGCCTCGCGCTCGTAGCCGAGGAACCGCCCCATGGACAGGGTCGCCCCGGACCGCGAGACGCCGGGAACCAGGGCCATCGCCTGGGCGCCGCCCATCAGCACGGCATCCCGCAGGCGCAGCTGCTTGATCTGCTTCTCGTTGCGGCCCACCCGGTCGGCGATGCCGAGCACGATGCCGAGCGCGATGAGGGTGCAGCCGACGATCCACAGGTTGCGGAAGTCGCGCTCGATGACGTCCTTGAGGGCGAAGCCCAGGACCACGATCGGCAGGGAGCCGACGATGATGTACCAGCCCATCCGCGCGTCGAGCGCGCCGCGGTACTCCGGCTTGAACAGCGACAGCAGCCACGCCCGTCCGATGCGCCAGATGTCCTTGCGGAAGTAGAGCAGCACGGCGAGCTCCGTGCCGATCTGGATCACCGCCGTGAAGGCGGCGCCGGGGTCCTCCCAACCGAACAGCTCCGGGAAGATGCGCAGGTGGGCGCTGCTCGAGATGGGGAGGAACTCGGTCAGCCCCTGGAGCACGCCCAGGAACACCGCCTGCAGGAATTCAGCCACGTCGCAGCATCCTAGGGACCGGTCCCGAATCGTCCCGGATCGGCGCGCCCGGTCGGCGCTCGCGAGCGGGCCCGGCTATTTTGTGCCCATGCAGCAGCGGTACGTCGGAGCCAGCGGACTCCAGGTGTCGCGGCTCGCCCTCGGCACGATGACGTGGGGCAAGGACACCGACGAGCACGAGGCGCGCGACCAGTTGGCCGCGTTCGTCGAGGCCGGCGGTACGACGATCGACACCGCCGCCGGCTACACCGACGGCCGTTCGGAGGAGCTGATCGGGTCGCTCCTGGGCGACGTTGTGCGCCGCGACGAGGTGGTCCTCGCCACCAAGGCCGGCATCTGGCGCCGTGGTGGCGACCGCGTGGTCGACACCTCGCGCGGAGCCCTGCTCCGGGGCCTCGACACCTCGCTGCGCCGACTCGGCACCGATCACGTCGACCTGTGGCAGGTGCACATCTGGTCCGACGCGGTGCCGCTGGAGGAGACGCTGGGCGCGCTCGACCTCGCGGTCAGCAGCGGCCGGGCGTCGTACGTGGGGATCTCGAACTACACCGGCTGGCAGACGGCGCGGGCCGTGACGCTGCAGGAGGCGGCAGCTGGCCGGGCGCGGATCACGTCGACCCAGGTGGAGTACTCGCTGGTCAACCGGCGCATCGAGCGGGAGGTGCTGCCTGCCGTCGAGGCGCTCGGGCTGGGCGTCTTCCCGTGGTCGCCGCTGGGGCGGGGCGTGCTGACGGGCAAGTACCGCACCGGCACGCCGTCGGACTCCCGTGCCGCGTCGCGGGTCTTCGCGGGCTTCGTGGAGGCCTACCTCGACGACCACAGCCGCGGGATCGTGGAGGCCGTCTGCCGCGCCGCGGACGGTCTCGGCTGGACGCCGCTCGAGGTCGCCCTCGTGTGGGTGCGCGACTCCCCCGGCGTCACCGCGCCGGTCGTCGGCGCACGCACCGCCGCCCAGCTCAAGGTCGCACTCGACTCGGAGACCAAGGTGCTCCCGGCCGAGATCAGGAGTGCGCTCGACGACGTCTCCGGAGGTGCCGCGTGAACGTGTCCATGCTCCGTCCCGGGGTCAACCGCGGCCTGGGCCGTGGTGTCGAGTGGGAGTTCGACCGGGTCACCTTCGACCGGGCGTTCTCCCGCAACATGGTCGCCAAGCTGCTCGTGGAGCGGGCCGAGCACGGTGGCTGGGAGCTGGACCGGGTCCAGATCGGGCCGGACGGGAAGCGGCGCGTGGTGCTGCGGCGCAAGATCATCCGGGCGGTCCGGACCGCGTGAATTGATGTCGTTTGGTCCCAAACGACATCAATTCGGCGCAAAAACATGTCGTTTGGGACCAAACGACATGCCCCGGCGCCTCACACCTCGTCGAGGAACCGGTCCATCACCCGCGTGCCGAACTCCAGCGCGTCGACCGGCACCCTCTCGTCCACGCCGTGGAACAGCGCGGTGAAGTCGAGGTCCTCGGGCAGCCGCAGCGGCGCGAAGCCGTAGGAGCGCATGCCGAGCTTGGTGAAGTGCTTGGCGTCGGTGCCACCGCTCATCAGGTAGGGCGCGACGATGGCGTCGGGGTCCTCGGCGAGCAGGCTGCGGGTCATCGCGTCGACCAGCGCGCCGTCGTACGGCGTCTCCCAGGGCGGCTGGTTGGAGACGAAGTCGATGTCGACGTCCTCGCCGGTGAGCTCGGCGAGGGTGGCGAAGAACTCGTCCTCGAAGCCGGGCAGGAACCGGCCGTCGACGTGTGCGGTGGCCTCGGTCGGGATGACGTTGACCTTGTAGCCGGCGCCGAGCATGGTCGGGTTGGTCGAGTTGCGCAGCACGGCACCGAGCATCCGGGCGGCTCCGCCGAACTCCTCGACGAGCGCGGGCGCGTTCTCCGGGGTCGCCTCGGTGCCGGCGAGGTCGGCGACGGCTGCGAGCAGGGTCTGCATGGTGGGGGTGAGCCGGACGGGCCACTCGTGCGCACCGATCCGGGCGACAGCGGCGGCGAGCCGGGTGACCGCGTTGTCGTCGTTGATCATCGAGCCGTGGCCGGCGCGACCGCGGGCGGTGAGGCGCATCCAGGCCATGCCCTTCTCGGCGGCCTCGACCAGGTAGAGCCGGCGTCCGCGCACGGTGGTGCTGAACCCGCCGACCTCGCCGACGGCCTCGGTGCACCCCTCGAACCAGTCGGCGTGTTCCTTGACGAGCAGCTCGGCGCCCTGGTGCCCGCCGGCCTCCTCGTCGGCGGTGAAGCAGAGCACGACCGGCCGGGCGGGCGCCCGTCCGGATCGCTGGCGCTCGCGGACCACCGTGAGCAGCATCGCGTCGAAGTCCTTCATGTCGACCGCCCCGCGGCCCCACACGTAGCCGTCGTGGACCTCCCCGCTGAACGGGTGCACCTGCCAGTCCTCGGCGGCGGCCGGTACGACGTCCAGGTGGCCGTGCAGGAGCAGTGCGTCCTGCCGTCCGGACTCCCCCGTGCCGCCCCAGCGGGCCAGCACGTTGGCCCGGCCGGGCGCGGTCTCCACCACCTCGGCGGCGATCCCGACCTCGTCGAGGAGACCGGCGACGTACTCCGCGGCCTTGCGCTCCCCCGGACCCTCGTCGCTGCCGTAGTTGCTGGTGTCGATCCGGATGAGCTCCCGGCACAGGTCGACGACCTCGGTGGGTTCCGCCATGACGCCATCGTTGCACGGCGCCAGGCGGAACCCCCGGTGCTGCCTGTCCGCCTACCGGATCTGCTCGAGGAACCCCGCGACGTGCATCCGCAGGTCCGCCGAGAGCCGCGAGAGCTCCAGCGACGCGCTGGTCATCTCGGACGCGCCGGTGCTGGTCGCGATCGTCGACTCGCCGATCGCGTTGATGTCGTCGCGTACGCCGGCCACCGCTCCCGCGGCCTCGGTCGTGGTCCGGCTCAGCTCGGCCGCGGCCTGCCGCTGCTCGACGACCGCGCCGGCGATCGCGCCGACATTGTCGCCCATGCCGCGCACGGCCTCGCCGATCGTCCCGATCGCGGTGACCGCGGCGGCGGTGGCCGCCTGGATCGCCGCGACCTGCTGCTCGATCTGGCTGGTGGCGTCCGCGGTCTCGGTCGCGAGCGTCTTGACCTCGGACGCGACGACGGCGAAGCCCTTGCCGGACTCGCCGGCGCGGGCCGCCTCGATGGTGGCGTTGAGCGCGAGCAGCCGGGTCTGGCGGGCGACCTGGCTGATCAGCCCGACCACGTCGCCGATCTCCTGCGACGCCGAGGCGAGGCTCTGCACGGTCGTGCGGACCTCGTCGGCCTGCGCGACGGCGCGGATGCCCGCCTTGTTGGACTGGCCGGCCTGCTCCTCGATCGCCCGCACCGTACTCACCAGCTGCTCCACGGCAGCGGCGGCGACGGTGACGGCGTCGGAGGCGGTCTCGGAGTTCTCCGTGACCTGGGCCGTCCGCGCGGCCGTGCCCTCGGCCGTGCCGGCCAGGGTGCGCGAGGACGCCTCCATCTCCGCCGCGGCGGCGGCGACCTGGTCGGAGAGCCCCAGGACGGCGGACTCGAACGCGTCGGCGAGCTCGAGGCGTCGTACCTCCGCCTGCGCGAGCTGGTCGTGGGTGCCGGCCATGGCGCCGATGGCGCCGTTGATCGTCTGCGCACCGGCCCGGAAGGACCCGGTCATGCCGCGGACGAGGAACCGGCGGTAGAACTGCGACCGGCTGGCGAACTCCAGCGACGCCGACGACTCCCGGACGTAGGCGTCGGTGCGGTCGAGCAGCTCGTTGAGCGCGGACCGTACGGCGAGCAGGTCCTCGTCCTCGCCGAGGAAGGCCACGCGTGGCTCGAGGTCGCCGGCGCACGCGGCCCGGCAGACGTCGACGACCGCGCGGATCGCGGTGCGGTAGCGGTCCAGCTCGGCGCCGTCGAGCTCGCGCTCGAGGTCAGCGCCCTCGGCGCCCTCGGCACCCTCGGCGCCGTCCGCCCCTGCGAGCGGGACGACGGGCTGCAGTGTCGCGGTCATGCCGCCACCTCCTCCTGGGACAGGGACCAGACGAACTCGTCATAGGTCATGCCGGCCTCGGCCAGCGTCTGGTCGAGCAGCGCCGTGCCCGCGGCGACGGCCTCGCGGGCCGAGGGGTGGCGGGCCTCCTCCGCGCACAGCCGGGCGTAGAGCTCGCGGATCCGCTCGAGCGCGGTCCGTTCGGCGGTGCGCCGGTTCGAGTGGTAGCCGACGATCCCGCCGCGCTGGTCGAAGGTCGGCGTGACGTGCGCCAGGACCCAGTAGTGGCTGCCGTCGGCGCTGAGGTTGACGACGTAGGCGAAGATCTCGGTGCCCGAGGAGATCTGGCGCCACAGCAGCTCGAAGACGGCGCGCGGCATCTCCGGGTGCCGGATGATGTTGTGCGGCTTGCCGAGGAGGTCGGACTCCCGGTAGCCGCTGATGTCGACGAAGAGGTCGTTGACATAGGTCAGGCGACCCTGCGGGTCGGTCTTGGACACGATGATCTGGTCAGGACGGAACGTCTTCTCGACGCCCGTCGGGATGATGCCGCGACTCTGCACGGGACGCACCTCCTGGGTCGGCTGGACGTCCCTCACATCGACGCCGGAGGCGGGCGTCGGAGCACTCGCCGCGTTGTCGTGCCCGAGGTCCCGCTGCAGGCGGGCCCATGGTCCCGGGCTACGACACGTCGACGATCGGCAGCCGGTACGACGCGGGCGCGCTCTCCGGCACGACCGGGCGCCGCGGCGCGACCGCCTCGACCCGCCGGTACGTCGTCCCGAGGGCCGGCCGCGGGTCGGGCTCCCCCTTGTTGGGCCACATCGAGACCGCGCGCTCGGCCATCGCAGTGATCGTCAGCGACGGGTTCACGCCGAGGTTGGCGGCGACCGCCGAGCCGTCGATGACGTGCAGGCCGTCGTAGCCGTGCAGCCGGTGGAAGGGATCGATCACTCCCTCCATGCGCGTCAGCCCGATCGGGCACCCCCCAATCAGGTGGCCCGTGGCGGGGATGTCGACCAGGTCGGCCCAGGTGCCGCCGGGGATCCCGTCGACCTGCTCGCCGACCCGCCGGGCGACGTCGTGACCCTGCGGGATCCACGTCGGGTTGGCCTCGCCGGTGCCCTGACGGGTGGTCAGCGTCCGTCCCCACGGCCGCCGGCGCAGGTGGGTGGTGAGCGAGTTGTCGAGGCTCTGCATGACCAGCAGCACGATCGTCTGCTCCGACCAGTGCCTTGGGTCGTGCAGGTGCGGCAGGTCGCGCCGGTTGCGCCACATGCCGCGCAGGCCGGCCACGAGCCGGGAGCGGCCGTCCGCCGGCGCGTCGGTGAGGGTGGCCATCAACAGGCCGAGCAGGTTGCTGCCGCGGCCGTAGCGGACCGGCTCGACGTGGGTGTGGTCGTCGACGTGGATGGACGAGGTGATCGCGACGCCGCGGGAGTAGTCGACGTCGTCGCCGCGGGCCCGGACGCCGAGGATCGACTCGGAGTTGGTGCGGGTCAGCTCGCCCAGCCGGGGCGAGACGTCCGGGAGGCTGCCGCCGTCGCGCAGCCGGTGCAGGAGCCGCTGGGTGCCGAGCGACGCGGCGGCGAACACGACCTGGTCGGCGGTGAAGCCACGCCGGCCGCGGCGCAGCTTCCCCTCCGTGCGGCGGGTCGTGACGTCGTACCCGCCGCCGCGCCGGGGCCGGACGTCGGTCACGGTGGTCATCGGGTGCACCACGGCACCGGCCCGCTCGGCGAGGTGGAGGTAGTTCTTCACGGTCGTGTTCTTGGCGCCCACCCGGCAGCCGGTCATGCATGCTCCGCAGTCGGTGCAGGTGGTGCGTTCGGGGCCGACGCCGCCGAAGTACGGGTCCGCGACCCGCTGCCCCGGCCGCTCGCCGAACAGGACGCCGACGTCGGTCGGGCCGAACGTGTCACCCACGCCCAGGTCCTCGGCCACCGCCTTCATCACGTGGTCCGACGGCGACATCGACGGGTAGCGGGTGACGCCGAGCATCCGGCGGGCCTGGCCGTACCAGGGGGCCAGCTCGTCGGCCCAGTCGGTGATGGCGGCCCAGTGCGGGTCGTCGAAGAAGGCGCGGGGCGGCTCGTAGAGGGTGTTGGCGTAGACCAGCGAGCCACCGCCGACCCCGGCCCCGGTCAGCACCAGGACGTCCTTCAGCAGCGTCATCCGCAGCAGCCCGTAGCAGCCGAGCGCAGGGTTGAAGACGTAGTCGCGCACCTTCCACGAGCTCGTCGGCAGCTCGTCGTCGCGGAACCGGCGGCCAGCCTCGAGCACGCCGACCCGGTAGCCCTTCTCCGCCAGCCGCAGCGCCGTCACGCTGCCGCCGAAGCCCGAGCCGATCACCAGCACGTCGTAGTGGGTCACGCCTCGGCTCCCGTGCCGCTCACGTCGCCGCTCGCCGGGCCGCTCACCGAGCCGGCCGGCTCGAAGTCGTCGGCGTCGAAGCGGGCCGTCCGCTCCTGGTACTCCGCGACGGTGCCCGGCCAGTTCGTGGTGATCCGGCCGCCCGGCTCGCGGTACCAGCTGGCGCAGGAGCTCCAGACGCTGCCCGCGAGCCGGTCCTGCATCTCGACGTCGTACGACGACGCGCGGTCCTCGCGCACGACCAGCGGCGCTCCGCGGCGCCGCGACTCCTGCACCGCGGCCACGACGTAGCCGGCCTGCGCCTCCAGCATGCCGATGATCGAGCTGCCACCGAGGTTGGTGTTGGGCCCGTAGAGGATGAAGAAGCTGGGGAATCCCGGCACCGTGATGCCGAGGTGGGCGCGCGCCCCGCCGTCCCACACGTCTGCGAGCCGCCGTCCACCAGCACCGCGCAGGTCCATCGGGGCGAGGAACTCGGTCGCGGCGAAGCCCGTGCCGAGGATGACCACGTCGAGCTCGTGCAGGGTGCCGTCGGCGGTCCGCACGCCGGTGGGCTCGACCGCCGTGATCGCGTCGGTGACGACGTCGACGTGCGGTCGGGCCAGGGTGGGGTACCAGTCGTTCGAGAACAGCAGCCGCTTGCAGCCCAGCGGGTAGTCGGGCACGAGCCTGGCCCGCAGCGCGCGATCCCGGACCTGCCGACGCAGGTTCAGCCGCCACGCCGCGCGCAGCACGTCCGCAAGGCGGCCGTCGGAGTCGAGGGTGCGGTTGAGCTGCTCGGACAGGTGGAACACGGTGCGTCGGGTGAGGTGGTGCAGCCGCGGGTGCCGGTCGAACCGGCGCTGCTGGCGTGCGGTGTAGGCGCCGTCCGGCTTCGGGACGACGTACGGCGCCGAGCGCTGGAACACCGTCAGCTCGCCGACCTCGTCGGCGATCGCCGGGACGAACTGGATCGCGCTCGCGCCGGTGCCCACCACGCCGACGCGCTTGCCGCGCAGGTCCGCCGCGTGGTCCCAGGTCGCGGAGTGGAAGACCGGGCCGTCGAAGGTGTCGAGGCCGGGGATCCGCGGGATGGCGGGCCGGGACAGCTGTCCCACGGCGGACACCAGGACGTCGCAGGACAGCGTCTCGCCGGTGGTGAGGGTCACCGTCCAGCGGGCCTCGCTGTCGGCCCAGTCGGCCCGCGCCACCTCGGCGCCGGTCCGGACCAGGTCGCGCAGGCCGCTGCGCGCGGTGTGGTCGCGGATGTAGTCGAGGATCTCCGCCTGCCGGGCGTAGCGGTGCGACCAGTCGGCCTTCCGGGCGAAGGACCAGGAGTAGAGCACGGACGGCACGTCGCACGCGGCGCCGGGATAGACGTTGTCGCGCCACACGCCGCCGACCTCGTCGGCCTTCTCGAGCAGCGTGATGTCGCTGATCCCGGCCTCGCGGAGGTGGTGGGCGACGGCGAGGCCGCCGAGGCCGGCGCCGATCACGATCACCGTGGGGGCCTGCTGCTCGCTGGTCTGCATGCGCCGACCCTAGGAATCACCGACGCCCGCGGGCGAGCGGACTCCGGCCAGCGACTCCACATTTCCGGCCATACTTCAGGCATGGCGACCGACTTCGAGCAACCGGCGACCCGGACGTGGGACTTCCCGCGGCACGTCGCGGGGACCACGCTGCTCGTGCAGGAGGGCGTCCGGGCCGGGGTGCCGTCCGAGCGGCTGCTCGGCGGGACGGGGCTCTCGGCACGCGACGTCG
The DNA here is from genome assembly GCA_035554935.1 of Nocardioides sp. Taxonomy (GTDB): domain Bacteria; phylum Actinomycetota; class Actinomycetes; order Propionibacteriales; family Nocardioidaceae; genus Nocardioides. Next base: position 58,352 of record DATMHM010000068.1, read on the forward strand.
CCGACCCGGAGCGCGAGGTGACGGCCGCCCAGGAGCTGCGGGTGATCCGCAACCTGCTCGCCGCCGCGCCCAGGGTCACCGGCGCGGGCGTCGGGGCCCGCTACCACGCGTCCACCTTCGGCCCGCTCGGCTTCGCGCTGCTCAGCAGCGAGACGCTCGGTGACGCGGCGAACGTGGCGCTGCGGTTCATCGACCTGAGCTTCACCTTCACCATCCCCTCCGCGACGCGGGACGAGCAGACCGGCGAGGTGGTGGTCGCCGTCGACGACCGCGGCGTTCCGGTCGACGTACGCCGGTTCCTCGTGGAGCGTGACCTCGCGGCGATCTGGACGGTGCTGCGGGAGATCACCGGAGGCCGGGCGGTGGCGGCGTCGGTCGACCTGCCGTTCCCGCCGGCCGCGAGCGCCGACTACCGCGCAGCGTTCGGCGTGGCCCCGCGATGGTCCGCCCCGGGACGGGCCACCCTGCGGATGGCGGCGAGCTGGCTCGACCAGCCGCTGCCCCAGGCGAACGCGCACGCCCACGCCCTCGCCGTCCGGCTGTGCCGCGACCTCGTCTCGCCGCGTCGCAGCCGGCACGGCATCACCGAGCACGTGCGGGTCCTCGTCGCCCAGCAGCTCGAGGACGGCGCGCCGATGGCGCAGGTGGCCGCGGCGCTGGGGCTGAGCGAGCGGTCGCTGCGCCGCCGGCTGGCCGACGCCGGGACCAGCTACCGCACCGTCGTGGACGAGGTGCGCCGGGCCGCCGCCGAGGAGCTCCTCGGACCGGGGACCCTGCGCGTCGAGGACGTGGCACACCGGCTCGGCTACGCGGAGTCGACGAGCTTCGGCGCCGCCTACCGGCGCTGGACCGGCCACTCGCCCCGCGCGGGTCGGCTCAGCCGGCCGGATCCGTCACCACCGGGTCCGTGACCACCGGGTCCGTGACGTCGGCGACGGTGGCGTCCAGCGCGGCGAGGAGCGCCCCCGCATCGACGCCCAGCGCGACGCCGTACGCCCCGCCGCCGATCGACACCGGACCGCGCAGGCGCTCGTCGGCCACCACCGGCAGGGCCGTGCGCGCACCGAGCGGGGTGATCGTGCCGCGGACGTAGCCGGTCACGTCGCGGGCCGCCTCTGCCGAAGGCATGGAGAGCCGGTTCACGCCCAACAGGGCCCGCAGCCGGGGCCAGGCGATCTCGCGGTCGCCGGGCACGAGGACGAAGCGGTGGTCGTCGTCGGCGACGCGGACCACCATCGTCTTCACGACCTGGGCGGGCGCGACGCCCCGCGCCTCGGCTGCCTCGGCGAGCGAGCGGACCGGGCCATGCCGCACCACGGTGAACTCGAGGCCGAGCTGCTCGGCCGCGGCGATCGCCCGGGCTGACTGGTCGGTGCTGTCGTCCACGCCCTCAGCCTAGGCACAGGGCCGTTGTATCAGGACCCGACTGCGTCCCCTCCTCCTTCCGGAGCACGCGCCCGCCGTGCACACGATCGGAGGATCACGATGTCTGCAGATCTCAGGCCCGCACGGGCCTCCCGCCTCAGGAGATGGGGTACGGCGATCGGGCTGACCCTCGTCGCGGCACCGTTGCCGGCGGCCCTGGCCCCGGCACCGGCCCACGCCGTCGCCGCCCCGGTCTCCATCACGCAGGTGCAGCCGGTCAACCCGGCCAGCACCAGCCAGCTGTACGTCGAGCGCGTCGCCCCGCGCTACGCCGGCGCTGCCGCCGGGTGGCGGCTCAATATGGACATGCGCGTCAACAACACCTCGACCACCAGCAGCGTGAAGCTCACGACCGTCAAGGTCAGCTATCCCGGGAGCTCGACGGCCAGCGCGACCTTCTTCGTCAACAAGGTCATCCCGAAGTCCGGCTCGGCCGGGTCGGACCACTTCCTGGTCGTGCCGGACAACCGGATCAACGCCTATCCGCTCCCCAGTTCGGTGCTGATCACGCTGTCGTTCGACGGCTACGACAACAGGCTCGTCTCGCGCTCCTTGCGTGAGTACGTCAACAAGACGCCCTCAGGGGGCTACCGGTTCCCCGCGGCACGGGTCAGCGGCGGCTACTGGCGCAACCTGATCGGCCACGAGACCACGTCGCACCACCGCGGCGCCCACAACCAGCGCTTCGCCTACGACCTCGAGGTCGTGAAGTGGAACGGCTCCTCGTGGAGCGCGAGGAAGCCGGGCACCAGCGGCAACAGCAACTCCGACTACTACGTGTTCGGCACCCCGATCTACGCGATGGCCGAAGGCGTGGTCCGCAAGTGCCGCCGCGACCAGGTCGAGAACCTGCCCGGTACGCCGGACCCGACGCCCGAGGTCGAGGGCAACCACCTCTACATCGAGCACGCGCCGGGCGAGGTCGCCCTCTACGCCCACTTCAAGGCCGGCTCGCTGTCCAGCAGCCTGTGCCCCGGTGACGCCGCCACGGACCTCGGCATCCGAGTGCGGCAGGGCCAGTTCCTCGGCTACAGCGGCAACACCGGCAACAGCTACGGCCCGCACCTGCACCTGCACCTCGCCGACGAGGTCGGCTTCGGCAGCTACAGCGACCCGGCCCAGGGCCTTCCCCTGCGGTTCAACCACGCCACGACGCGGATCAGCGGGTCGCCGACCGCGACGCCGGGCTTCGCCGCCCTCACCAACAGCAGCGAGGCGGCCCTGCGCAACGGCTCCCTGGTCAACCCGAACCCCTGCGGCTTCCACCGCGTCGTGCCCGGCGGCACCCAGTGGGCCCGGCACGGCGTCCTGACCTCCTGCTACCAGGAGGAGTTCAACGACATCGCGCTCGCCGGCTACCGGCTGGTCTGGCGCCAGCAGGCGCAGGACGGTGCGGTGTCGCGGGTGGCCAGCATCTGGCGGCCGCGCGCGGGCCTGCCCTGGGCTGCCAGGCACGGCCAGACGGCGTCGCAGTACCAGGCGACGTTCGACACCTACACCCGCGCCGGCTACCGGTTGACCCACGTCGACAGCTACCTCGAGAACGGCGCCGTGCGCTACTCCTCGGTCTTCACGAAGACCACGGGCCCCGCGTGGACCGCCTACCACGGCGTCAGTTCGAGCACACACCAGAGCAGGTTCAACACGCTGGTCTCCCAGGGCTACCGCCCGCGCCAGATCTCGGTGGTGACCGTCGACGGTGCCCGTCGCTTCACCGCGATGTACGAGAAGGTGTCGGTTGGCTCGATGGTCGCCCTGCAGGCGATCGCTGAGTCGTCGTACCAGACCGTCTTCAACCAGCAGGTGGCTGCCGGACGCCGCCCGGTCTACCTCGACACCTACCAGGACGGCTCGACCGTGCGGTTCTCCGCGATCTTCACCTCCGCCGCCCCGGCGACGGTGGCGCGGCACGGCCTCACGAGCGCCCAGTACCAGGCCGAGTTCAACACCCAGACCGCCGCAGGGCGGCTGCTGGTGGCCGTCACGGCCTACCGGTCGGGGGGCGTGCTGAGGTACGCCGCTCTCTGGAACTGAGCACGGCACGCTGAAGACGACGAGGCCCTCCCCGCGACTGCGGGGAGGGCCTCATCCTCTGTGTCCGAGGGGGGACTTGAACCCCCACGCCCTAATACGGGCACTAGCACCTCAAGCTAGCGCGTCTGCCAATTCCGCCACCCGGACGAGTGCGGGGAAACCGTAGCAAAGGCTCGGCCCTGATGCCGCATCGGCACCCCCATCTGCGACGCGGTGATGACCCCCGAGGTCATGGGCAGGGCTCCCCGAGCCTGCGACGATCGTGCCATGGCTCTCCTGGAACGTGGCCTCGACGCGATGGCGTGGGGCCGGATCGCACTCGGCATCGGCTCCCTGGCCTCCCCTTCGGCGATGAGCCGTGCGTTCGGGAACCCGCACTCGCCGGAGGTCGCCTACCTCACCCGGATCTACGGCGCCCGCGCGGTCGCGCTGGGTGCGGCGTACCTGATGGCCGGGCCGGCCGAGAGGGACCGGCTGCAGCTGCTCTCGCTGGGCGTGGACGTCTCGGACACCCTCACCGGGGCCGGCCACCTGGTCCGGGGCGACAGCACCCGGCGAGCCATGGCGATGGTGACCGCGCTGACCGGGACGTACGCCGCCATCGGCGCCGCTCGCGCTGCGCGGCGACACGCCTCGGCTTGATCGCGACGGCTCACCCTGCAACGGTGGGGAAGGTCTCTGACCGCGAAACCGAGAAGGCAACCATGCTCACCCTCACTGAGAACGCCTGCACGATCGTCAAGCAGATGACCGACATCCCGGAGGCCGCCGACACGGCCGGCCTGCGGATCACCGAGGCCGAGGCCGGCTTCGCCGTGACCGCGACGAACCAGCCGGAGGCCGGTGACCAGGTCGTCGAGCAGGACGGGGCGACCGTCTACCTCGACACCACGTCCGCCGAGAAGCTGGACGCGATGGTCCTCGACGCCGGGGTCGACGACAGCGGCGCAGTCCAGTTCGGGCTGATCGCCCAGCCCTGAGCCGGATGGAGCCCGGGCGCCCTCGTGGCGCCCGGGCTTCGTCATGCCCGGGGACATTTGGGAGGCTTGATCCATGGAACAGCTGCGGGTGGCATTCGTCTCGGGAGTGACCCCCGACAAGTGGGCGAAGGTCTGGCGCGAGCGGAACCCCGGGATCCGCCTGGCTCTGGTCCCCATCGAGCAGAACCAGCAGCGCTCCGTTCTCGACGAGGACGTCGCCGACATGGTCCTGGCCCGCCTCCCGGTCGACCTCGACTCCCCCACGCCGCTGCACTGCGTCCGGGTGTACGACGAGGTGCCGGTCGTCGTCGCCGGCCGCGACCACTTCGTCGCCGCCGCCGAGGCGGACGTACCGATCCCGGTGGCCGACCTCTCCGGGGAGCAGCTGGTCCTTCCGCACCCGTCGGGCTGGCAGCCCAGCGCCCCGCAGCTGGACTTCCCGCCGATGTCGGAGAAGGACGCCATCGAGGTGGCGGCCTCCGGCAGCGGCATCGTCATCGTCCCGATGTCGATCGCCCGGCTGTTCCACCGCAAGGACGTCGTCCAGCGCCCCGTCGACCTCGAGCCCACGACGATCGCGCTGCTGTGGCTCCGGGACGCGGACGGCCCCGTCCACCAGGACTTCGTCGGCGTCGTACGTGGTCGACGGGCCGGCAGCAGCCGCGGCTGAACCCCGCACCGTCTTCACGGGTGCGGTACGACGACGACCAACCGGCGCCGCCGACACCAGTCCTCACCCGAGGTGCGTGGCCGCCCACTCCCCCAGCACCCGCGCGCTCCGGTCGACCAAAGTCGGCCAGTCCATCGCGCCCTCGTCGGCGTTGTCCGACACGTGCTTCACCAGCCGGATCGGGACGCCGAACTCCGCGGCGACGTAGGCGAAGGCGTAGCCCTCCATGTCGACGAGCTGCGCCTGCGCAGCCAGTCGGGTGCGGACGGTCGGGTCGGTGACGAACACGTCGCCGGTCGCGAGCACGGTGGCGGACTCGCCCACGACCAGCCGCTCGCGGGGGTCGTAGCCGAGGGCGCGGATGGCGTCGGCGTTGAGATCGTGGTTGAGCACGGTCCCGATCTCGAACAGCCCCTCGACGTGGTCGTGCAGGGCGCCGGCGGTTCCGAGGTTGACGAGCTCGAGGCCCGTCAGGTCGCCGTACGTCGCCAGGTGGCGGGCCAGGGCGGTGGCCGCGGCCGTCTTGCCGATCCCAGTGACGAGCAGGTCGAGGCCGGCGGGGACGTGGGCGACCTCGGCGGCGGTCGCGGCGACGATCAGCGGGCGGGGCACGGGCACAACCTACCGACCACGCATCCGCGAGGATGGCCCGGTGAGGACAGTGACGGCAGTCGCGCCCGGCCGGGTGAACCTGATCGGCGAGCACACCGACTACAACCGCGGACTCTGCCTGCCCTTCGCGATCCCGCTCGCGACCACCGCCGTCGTGTCGGCACGCGACGACCGCGTCCTCGTGGTCAGCAGCGACCGGGCCGCCACCTGGACGGGCACGCTCGACGACGTCACCGACCGGACGGTGGGCGGCTGGGCGTCGTACGTCGCGGGCGTGCTGTGGGCGCTGCAGGAGCTCGGGTGGGAGGTCCCCGGGCTCGAGGTCTCGCTCTCCTCCGACATTCCGCTCGGTGGCGGTCTCTCCAGCTCCGCGGCCCTCGAGTGCGCCGTCGCCGTGGCCGTCGCCGGCCTCCTGGGGCGGCCCCTCGACCGCGCCACGCGACTGGTGCTGGCGGATGCGTGCCGCCGCGCGGAGACGGAGTACGTCGGGGCGCCGACCGGTGGCCTCGACCAGCTCGCGAGCCTGCTGGCGTCCCCGGGTCACGGCGTGCTGGTCGACTTCGCCGACCCCGCCTCCCCGCAGGCCACACCCGTCCCGCTCGACCCGGCGGCCGCGGGACTCACGATCCTCGTCACCGACACGGGCGTCCGGCACTCGCTCGCCGACGGTGACGGCGGCTACGCGCAGCGCCGGGCCGAGGCCGAGGCCGGCGACCCTCGTCGCCTGCGGCACGTCCGGACCGAGAACGCTCGCGTCCGCGACACCGTGGCCGCCGTCGGTGCCGGGGACTGGGCCGGCGTCGGCCGGCTCCTGACGGCGTCGCACGTCTCGCTGCGGGACGACTACGAGGTGTCGTGCGTCGAGCTGGACGCCGCGGTCGACGCCGCGCTGGCTGCGGGCGCCCTCGGCTCGCGGATGACCGGTGGCGGCTTCGGCGGCTGCTCGATCGCGCTGGTCGAGAAAGGCCGCGTCGACGTCGTACGCAACGACATCGACGCGGCCTTCACCGCTGCCGGGCTCCCCCGGCCGGTCCACCACGACGTGGTGCCGACCGAGGGCGCCCGCCTGCTCAGCTGAGCCTCAGCGTCACTTGAGCTCGGAGCTCGACAGACCGAGGATCCGGCGCGCCACGATGAGCTGCTGGATCTGCTGGGTGCCCTCGAAAATGTCGAGGATCTTGGAGTCGCGCGCCCACTTCTCGAGCAGCTCCTCCTCGCTGTAGCCGATCGAGGCGCACAGCTCGACGCAGGACAGCGTCACGTCGGAGCCGACCCGGCCGGCCTTCGCCTTGGCCATCGAGGCCTCGAGCGAGTTCGGCTTGCGGTTGTCCGCCATCCACGCGGCCTGGAGGGTGAGCAGGCGGCCCGCCTCCCAGTCCGACTCGAGCTGGAGGAAGCGCGCCGCGGCCGCGTGCTGCAGGATCGCCGGCTTGTCGTAGTCGACCTCGATGCCGGCCGCCTTGAGGAGGTCGCGGGTGAGGTCGAGCGACGCCCGCGCGCAGCCGACGGCCATCGCGGCCACCAGCGGACGGGTGTTGTCGAACGTCGCCATCGCGCCGGCGAAGCCCTGCTCGACGTTGATCTCCGGCGAGCCGAGGAGGTTCTCCTTCGGGACGCGGGCGTCGGTGAAGGTGATCACCGCGGTGTCGGAGGCCCGGATGCCGAGCTTCTCCTCGAGCCGCTCGACCTTCACGCCGGGCGTACCCTTCTCGACCACGAACGACTTGATCGCCGCGCGGCCGAGGGACTTGTCGAGCGTCGCCCACACCACGATGCAGTCGGAGCGCTCGCCGGACGTCACGAAGATCTTCTCGCCGTTGATGACGTACTCGTCGCCGTCGAGCACGGCCGTGGTCGAGACCTGGGCCGAGTCCGACCCGAAGGACGGCTCCGTGATGGCCATCGAGGCCCACTTGCCCTTGAAGCGCTCGAGCTGCTCGTCGCTGGCGACAGAGGCGATGGCGGAGTTCCCGAGACCCTGGCGAGGCATCGACAGGAGCAGACCGGTGTCGCCCCAGCACATCTCGGCGATCGAGGTCACCGACGCCATGTTGGAGCCGTTCTTGACCTTGTCGCTCGACTCCTTGGTGCCACGACCGACGCCGGAGGCGCCAGCGCCCTCGGCGGCGCCGGACTCGGAGAGCCCGTCGATCATCGCCGCGAGCATGTCGAGCTCCTTGGGGTACTCGTGCTCGGCGATGTCGTACTTGCGGGAGATCGGTCGCAGCATGTTCATCGCGACCTGGTGGGCCTGGTCGACCAGCGCCCGGTGCTTCTTGGGAACTTCCAGGTTGATCGCCATCAGACGAGCACCGTTCCTTCCATGATGCCGATGGCACGCAGGTCGCGGTACCACCGCTCGACCGGGTGCTCCTTGACGAACCCGTGGCCACCGAGCAGCTGCACGCCGTCGAGGCCGATCTGCATGCCCTTGTCGGTGCACGCCTTGCGGGCGAGGGCGACCTCGCGGGAGAAGTCCTTGCCGGCCGCGGCACGCGAGGCGGCGCGGTAGGTCAGCAGGCGCATGCCCTGCAGCTCGATCGCGATGTTGGCGACCATGAAGGCCACCGACTGGCGGTTGGCGATCGGCTCGCCGAACGCCTCGCGCTCCTTGACGTACGGCGTCACGTAGTCCAGCACGGCCTGGCCGGTCCCGATCGCCAGCGCGCACCAGGCGAGGCGCGAGAGCCGCACGCACTCGGTGTACGTCGACCCGTCGGTCTCACCGAGGACGGCGTCGGCCGGGACCGTGACGTCCTCGAGGAGCAGCTTGGTCATCGACGCGGCGCGCACGCCCATGGCCGGGTCGCCCTCGATGGACAGGCCCTCGGTCGAGGACTCGACGAGGAACAGCACGGGCTTGCCGTCCAGGTTCGCGCCGACGACGAAGAGCTCGGCGTGGTCGCCGCGGGCGACCAGGCTCTTGGTGCCGTTGAGGACGTAGCCGTCCGCAGTCTTCTTCGCGGTCGTCGAGGGGTTGAGCACGTCGAACAGGACGGTGGGCTCGGTGAGCGCGAGCGCCGCGGCGGGAACGGTGCCGTCCTCGGCGGTGAACGCCGGGAGGTAGGTCTGCTGCTGGGCGTCGGTGCCCCACAGGCCGATCGCGGTGGCGACCGAGCCGGGGGCGAGCGTGGCGACGGCGAGGCCCATGTCGCCCTTGGCAAGCGCCTCGGCGACCAGGGTCCCGGCCATGGCCGAACGCTCCTCGGACACGCCGCCGAGCGACTCCGGCAGGCCCAGGATCGGCAGGCCGATCTCGAGGCTGGCCTTGAGCAGGTCCTCAGGCGCCGCGCAGGCCTTGTCGGCCTCGAACGCGGCGGGCCGCACGACCTCGTCGGCGAACTCGGTCACCACGTCGACGAGCATCTGCTCGTCCTCGCCGGGCGTCAGGTCGAAGACGCCGCTGGCGGCGGCCGCGGTCGGGCGAGCGCCGGGCTGGCCCTTCTTGCCGGCCTTGCTGAACGTCCGGCTCGCGTTGGTCATGGTCTTGAACCCGGTGCGGGTCACCGAGAAGACGGCCTGCTCGGCCGGCTTCCGGAGGCGGACCTTGTCGAGGAGGTCGGTCTGGGCGAGGCGGTTGAGGCCGGCGACGAGGTAGCCGATGGGGTCACGGCTCTCGCTGCTCGGAACCCCGTGCTTGCCGCCCGGCTTGAGGTTGCTGATCAGGGACATGGTTCAAATGTAACTGCGAGTTACACATTGTGCTACACATCGGGTCACATCGGCGCGTGTGATCCCGGCCGCTCCCCACCCGGGACCGCGCCGGCGAGCCCCGCAGCACTACGATGCGGTCCATGGCGTGGGGCAGGGATGACCAGGACGAGGACGTGGCCGGCGAGACGGTGCACGAGCCGTACGGCCCGCTCCCCCGCGGCGGCCACGTCCGACCGATGACCCGGTGGGGCACCCCGGTCATGCACCGCCCCCAGCAGCAGGTGACGGTGTTCGACGACGCCCTGCGTGCCCTGGCGGCCGACATGGTCGCGACGATGTACGCCGCCGACGGGGTCGGCCTCGCCGCCTGCCAGATCGGCGAGGACGTGGCGATGTTCGTGTTCGACTGCCCCGACGAGTCGGGCGAGCGCGTCGTCGGCCTCGTGTGCAACCCGGTCCTGGAGCTGCCCGAGGGCAAGGACCGGGTCCTCGACGACAGCGCCGAGGGGTGCCTCTCCTACCCGGGCGCCTTCGTCGACTGTGCCCGTCCCGACTTCGCTGCCGTCACGGGAGTCGGCCTCGACGGCCAGCCGGTGCGGTTCGAGGGCGACGGGCTGCTCGCCAAGTGCCTCCAGCACGAGACCGACCACACCGTCGGCACCGTCTTCGGCGACCGGGTGTCGGCCAAGGCGATGAAGAAGCTGCGCAAGCAGCACGACGCGGCCGCAGAGGCCTACCCCCCGGAGTGGCCCACCTGAGCCTCCCGGCCCGGGGCGTGCACTAGCGTGCCGCCATGCCCGTCGACGCCCAGCTCGTCCCGCTGCTGCAACTCATCGAGGCAGGGACCCCGATGCACACCGTCACCCCCGCGGAGGCGCGCGAGGCCTTCCGCAAGCTGACGGTCGACCTCCGGCCGCCCGGCACCCTGCCCGAGGTCGCCGCCGTCGAGGACGGGACGGTCGCGGGCGCGGCGGGTCCGCTCCCGGCGCGCGTCTACCGTCCGGCGGCCGACGGACCGGTCCCGACCGTGGTCCTGCTGCACGGCGGCGGCTTCGTGATCGGAGACCTCGACACGCACGCCGCGATGGCCCGGGCGATCTGCCGGGGCACGGAGTCGGTGGTGGTCGCGGTCGACTACCGGCTCGCACCCGAGGCGAAGTTCCCCGCAGCGGCCGAGGACGCCATCGCCGCGGTGCGCGACGTGCAGTCGCGCCTCTCCGAGTACGGCGGCAGCGCGGTCCTGGCGGTGGCGGGCGACTCCGCCGGCGGCAACCTGTCGGCGGTCGCCGCCCAGCACGTCCCCGGCATCGCGGCGCAGCTGCTCGTCTATCCCGCGACCGACGTGCTCGGGACCTACGCGTCCCGCGAGGAGAACGCGACCGGCTACTTCCTCGACCAGCCCACCTTGATCTACTTCATCGGTCACTACGCCGACACCGCGGAGGACCTCGACGACCCGATGATCTCCCCGCTGAACGGCGACCTCGCGGGCCAGCCGCCGGCTGTCGTCGTCACGGCCGAGTTCGACCCGCTGCGCGACGAGGGCATCGCCTATGCCGACGCGCTCGCGGCCGCCGGCGTCGAGGTGCACCAGACGACGTACCCGGGCCTGATCCACGGGTTCTTCGACATGGGCCCGTGGTCGGCCGCGTGCCAGCAGGCCATCGACGAGACGATCGCGACGTTCGCGAAGCTGCTCCGTCTCAGCGGCGGGCGGTGACGTAGCAGGCGACCGCCGTCGCCGCGGCGACGTTCAGCGAGTCGATCCCCGCGGCCATCGGGATGATCGCGCGCCGGTCGGCGGCCTGCTCCCACCGGCTGGTCAGCCCGTGGCCCTCCGAGCCGAGCACCAGCGCCACCTTGCCCACGCCGGCCACCGCCTCGTCGATCGGTACGGCGTCCGGGGCAAGGGTGAGGGCGACGGTCGTGAACCCGCGCGCGGACAGGTCCGGCAGGGCGTCGTACCAGTCGGGCAGGCGGGTCCACGGCAGGCTGAAGACCGCGCCCATCGCCACCTTGATCGAGCGCCGGTAGAGCGGGTCCGCGCACCGCGGTGCCAGCAGGGCCGCGTCGAACCCGAGGGCAGCCCCGCTGCGCAGGATCGCGCCGACGTTGGTGTGGTCGACGATGTCCTCGAGGACGAGGACCGAGCGCGCCCCGTCCAGCACCTCGTCGATGGAGGGCAGGGTACGGCGGCGCAGCGACGCGAGCGCGCCGCGGTGGACGTGGAAGCCGGTGACCTCCTCCGCCAGCTCCTCCGACACCACGAAGCACGGGGCGTCGGAGCGCTCCAGCACGTCGGCGAGCCCGTCGAGCCAGCGCGGGGCCATCAGGAAGGAGCGGGCGTCGTACCCGGCCTCGACGGCCCGGCGGACCACCTTCTCGCCCTCCGCGAGGAAGAGGCCGTGCTCGGCCTCGAGGTGCTTGCGGAGCTCGACGTCGCGCAGGTCGCGGTAGTCGGCCAGCCGGGGGTCGTCGGCCGAGGTGATCTCGACGAGCTCGGCCACCGTCAGGCCTGGAACGCGTCCGGGTGGGCGATCGCGACGACGTCGCCGATCACGATGATCGCCGGCGGCTTCACGGACTCCTCGACGAGCCGGTCGGCCAGCGTGCCGAGCGTCGCCAGGACCGTGCGCTGGGTCGGCATCGTGCCGTCGCAGATGACGGCCACCGGGGTCGCGGCGTCGCGCCCGCCCTCGACCAGCGCCGCAGCGATGTGCGGCGCGTTCTCGACGCCCATCATCACCACGACCGTGCCCTGCATCCGTGCGAGCGCCTCGTAGTTGACCAGCGCCTCGGGGTGCCCCGGCGGCAGGTGGCCCGAGACCACGGTGAACTCGTGGGTCACCCCGCGGTGGGTGACCGGGATGCCGGCGATGCCCGGCACCGACACCGGCGAGGTCAGGCCCGGGATGACGGTGACCGGCACGCCGGCCTCGCGGCACGCGATGATCTCCTCGTAGCCGCGGCCGAAGACGAAGTTGTCACCGCCCTTGAACCGCACCACCCGCTTGCCCTCGAGCGCCCGCTCGACGATCACGCGGTTGATCTCCTCCTGCATCGCGGAACGACCGCGCGGCAGCTTCGCGACGTCGACCAGCTCGACGTCGCTGGGCAGGTCGCCCAGCAGTTCGCGGGGCGCCAGCCGGTCCGCCACGACGACGTCGGCGGCCATCAGCGCCTTGCGGCCGGCGATCGAGATCAGCTCGGGGTCGCCGGGTCCGCCGCCGACCAGCGTCACGCCGGGCGTGCGCTCCGGGGTGCCGTCGCGGTGATGCGGTGCGGCGATCCGCCCGTCGCGGAGGCCCGCCAGGATCTCGTCCCGGACCGCAGCCGACCGGCGCGGGTCGCGGTTGCCGACCACGGCGATGGTGATCCCGGCCTCGCGGCCGATGGCCGGGGTCCACGCCGTACCGAGCGTGGCGTCGTCGGAGCGGACGCAGAAGATGCGGTGCTCCTCGCACAGCGCCGAGACGTGGTCGTTGACGGCGCGGTCGTCGGTGACGGCGATGACGTACCACGCGCCGTCGAGGTCGCCGTCGTCGAACGGCCGCTCGTGCCAGGTGATCTCCCCCGATCCGACCAGCCCCTCGATCGCCGGCGTCACGACCGGGGAGACGACGTGCACGTCGGCGCCCACGGCGATCAGCTGCGGCACACGGCGCTGGGCGACGTGCCCGCCACCGACGACGAGGACGCGGCGACCCGCGAGGCGGAGACCGGACGGGTACGGCGGAAAGTCACTCACGGACGACATTCTTCCGACACCCGGGTGCCCGCCGGTGACACGGGCCCAGTGCGCGGACTAGTTTCGGGTGACATGAGTCTCGATCGACCCGTCACCCCGGACCCGTACCCGCTGCTCCCGGCCACCGCGACGTTCGAGGTGACCAGCGCCGACGTCACCGACGGCCAGCCGCTCAAGGACGACCAGGTGGCCGCGCTCGGCAACACCTCGCCGCAGCTGTCGTGGTCGGGTGCGCCGGAGGGCACGAAGTCGTACGTCGTCACCTGCTTCGACCCCGACGCGCCGACGCCGAGCGGGTTCTGGCACTGGGTGCTGGTGGACCTGCCGGCCGACGTGACCTCGCTCGACGCCGGAGCCGGCGCCGAGGGCGCCGAGCTCCCGGGCAACGCCTTCATGTGCCGCAACGACGGCGGCCCCAAGGCGTTCATGGGGGCCGCGCCGCCGGAGGGCGACCAGGTGCACCGCTACTTCTTCGTGGTGCACGCCGTGAAGGAGGAGACCCTCGGGGTCGACTCCGACGCGTCGGCGGCCGTGGTGTCGTTCAACCTCGCGTTCAAGACGCTCGGGCGCGCGATCATCACGGGCACGTATCGGAAGGGCTAGAGGCCCATCTTCTTGGCGATGATCATCTTCATCACCTCGGACGTGCCGCCGTAGATCCGGTTGACCCGGTTGTCGGCGTACAGGCGGGCGATGGGGTACTCGTTCATGTAGCCGTAGCCGCCGTGCAGCTGGAGGCAGCGGTCGATCACGCGCGAGGCGACCTCGGTGCAGAAGAGCTTGGCGGAGGCGGCCTCGGTCGCGGTCAGCTCGCCGATGTCGTGCGCCTCGAGCGCCCGGTCGGCGACGGCCTGCGCCGCGTCGACCTCGGCCTGGCAGGCGGCGAGCTCGAACTTGGTGTTCTGGAAGTGCGCGACCGGCTGGCCGAAGACCTTCCGCTCCTCGACGTACTGCTGCGTGAACCGGACGGCCGCGGCGGCCTGGGCGTAGGCGCCGAAGGCGATGCCGAGCCGCTCCTGCGGGAGGTTCTGGCCGAGGTAGCCGAAGCCCTCGTTCTCCTCGCCGAGGAGGTCCTCGGCCGGCACCCGGACGTCGCTGAACGACAGCTCGGCGGTGTCGGAGACCCTCAGGCCGATCTTGTCGAGCTTGCGGCCGACCTGGTAGCCCTCGGACGACGTGTCGACGGCGAACAGCGAGATGCCGAACCGGCGGTTGTTCTCCAGCGGCGGCGAGGTGCGCGCGCAGACGATGACCCGGTCGGCGTGCACGCCGCCGGTGATGAACGTCTTCGCGCCGTTCAGGACGTAGGCGTCGCCGTCGCGCTTGGCGGTGGTGGTCATGCCGGCCAGGTCCGACCCGGTGCCCGGCTCGGTCATCGCGATCGCCCACATCATCTCGCCGGTCACGAACTGCGGCAGCCAGCGCTTCTTCTGCTCCTCGGTGGCGAGCTTGAGGATGTAGGGCAGGCAGAGCGCGACATGGGTGCTCGAGCCGCCGAAGCTCACCCCGGCCCGGGAGAGCTCCTCGTACTGCACCGCGGCGAACTTGAACGACTCGATGCCGGCGCCGCCGTACTCCTCCGGCACCTCGATGCCGAACGTCCCGAGCTCGCCGAGCTTCAGGTAGAAGTCCCGCGGCACGATGCCCGCCTCGAACCACTCCTGGTAGTGCGGGACGACCTCCGCCTCGATGAACGAGCGGATGGTCCGGCGGAAGGACTCGTGGTCCTCGTCGAAGACGGTACGGCGCATGGTGTTCCTCTCACGACGGTGTGGGCGACCATCATGACACCAACGCTGTCAAGGTCAGCGCACCGAGTCGCCGCCCGCCTCCCGCAGCAGTTGCTCGAACGGCGTGGGCGCGGCGAACTCGTCCGCCACCCGGCGCCGCTGCGGCGCGGTCGCGGGCACCGTGCCCGCGACCGGGCCGAGCAGGGCGGCGAGCTCGGCCGCGGCGCGGGACACGCGCTTGTCGAGGGACGACTCCCCGTCGGCGACCCCGAAGTCCTCGCTCGCCGCGAACACGCCCGTGGGGACGACGACCGCCCGCAGGTGGGCGAACAGCGGCCGCAGCGCGTGGTCCAGCACGAGGCTGTGCCGAGCGGTGCCCGCGGTCGCAGCGATGACGACCGGCTTGCCGTCGAGGAGCCCGGGCTCGAGGACGTCGAGGAACGTCTTGAAGAGACCCGAGTAGGACGCCGAGAACACCGGCGTCACCACGACCAGGGCGTCGGCGTGCCGTACCTGCTCGATCGCCGCGGCGAGGTCCCCGGTCGGGAAGCCGGTGAGCAGGTGGTCGGCGAGCGCGTGGGCCAGCGGCCGGAGCTCGACGTGCTGGACGTCGACCTCCTGGCCGCGGGCGCCGACCGACCGCTCGACGGCGTCGGCGAGCTTGTCGGCGAGCAGCCGGGTCGACGACGGGACGGAGAGTCCCGCCGAGACCACGACGACACGCACCCGCTGGTCGAGCCCGTCGCGTCGGTCGAGCCCGTCGAGACCCGTCACGACCGCACCTCCTCCAGCTCCTCCGCGCGGTCGGTCGTGCCGGTCATCGTGTCCTCGGCGTGCACGGTGTGGTCCTGCGCGCCGCCGGCAGCCTCGACCAGCGACGTGTGCGTCGGGGCGTCCGGTACGTCGGCCGGTCGGCCCTCGGCGAAGCCCTTGCGCATCTCGGGCAGGATCTCGCCGAGCAGGTCGAGCTGCTCGAGCACGGTCTTCAGCGGGAGTCCCGCGTGGTCGATCAGGAACAGCTGGCGCTGGTAGTCGCCGGCGTACTCCCGGAAGGACAGCGTGCGCTCCAGCACCTGCTGGGGCGAGCCGACGGTCAGCGGGGTGTGCTCGCTGAAGTCCTCGAGCGACGGGCCGTGGCCGTAGACCGGGGCGTTGTCGAAGTAGGGCCGGAACTCGTTGACCGCGTCCTGGCTGTTCTTCCGCATGAAGAACTGCCCGCCGAGGCCGACGATGGCCTGGTCGGCCCGGCCGTGTCCGTAGTGCTCGAACCGCTCCCGGTAGAGCCGGACCATCTGCTCGGTGTGCGACTTCGGCCAGAAGATGTGGTTGTGGAAGAAGCCGTCGCCGTAGTAGGCAGCCTGCTCGGCGATCTCGGGGCTGCGGATCGACCCGTGCCACACGAACGGCGGGACGCCGTCCAGCGGCCGCGGCGTCGAGGTGTAGCCCTGCAGCGGGGTGCGGAACCGGCCCTCCCAGTCGACGACGTCCTCGCGCCACAGCCGGCGCAGGAGGGCGTAGTTCTCGATGGCGAGGTTGATGCCCTGACGGATGTCCTTCCCGAACCAGGGGTAGACGGGGCCGGTGTTGCCGCGGCCCATCATCAGGTCCACGCGTCCGTCGGTCAGGTGCTGGATCTTGGCGTAGTCCTCGGCGATCAGCACCGGGTCCGTCGTCGTGATCAGCGTGGTCGCCGTGGAGAGGATGATGTTCTCGGTCTTCGCCCCGATGTAGGCCAGCGTCGCGGTCGGGTTGGAGGCGATGAAGGGCGGGTTGTGGTGCTCGCCGGTCGCGAACACGTCGAGGCCGATCTCCTCCGCCTTCCGCGCGATCTCGACGGTCGCCTTGATCCGCTCGTACTCGGTCGGCGTCCGGCCCGTGGTGGGGTCCGTGGTGACGTCCCCGACGGTGAAGATCCCGATCTGGATGCCCATGGTGTCGCGTCCCTTTCCTCGCTGGCCCCAGGTTAGTTGCCGTGTCACCTATCGTCAACTCGCGGGTCTCTCCGGGTATTCCGGGGGCTGTCAGGCGAGGCGCTGGACGATGAGGACGGCCCGGTCGTCGTCGCCCCGGTCGACCAGGTTGATGATCCGCGCCGCGGCGCCCTCCCAGCCCTCCAGCACGGCCGTCCGTGCCGTCTCCTGGAGCCAGGCGATGCCCTCGTCGATGCCCGCCGACCGGGACTCGACCACGCCGTCGGTGTAGAACAGCAGCGCCTCGCCGGGGGCGAGCACTCCCTGGCTCTCGACGACCTCGGGCTCGTCGCTGACGCCGAGCGCGGTGCCGCGGGCGTTGTCGATCTCCCAGTGCTGGTGCTGGAGCGACCAGCGCAGCGCAGGCGGGTGGCCGGCGCTCCGGATCCGGTAGGCACCGGTGTCCAGCTCGAGGACCACCTGCACCGCGGTCGCCATGCTCTCGTCCGAGGGCTGGCGCTGGAGGTAGGCGTTCGCGCCGTGCAGCAGCCGGTCGGGCGGCACCGTCGTGATCAGTCCCTGCAGGGCGCCGGCGAACTGGACCGCCGCGGGGACCGCCGCGACGCCGCTGCCGCAGACGTCGACCAGCACCATCTGCAGCACGCCGGCGCCCGGTGACAGGTCGCTGACGATGAAGTCGCCGCCGTACTCGTAGCCCTCCGCCGCGAGCATGGCCGACTCGTGACGCCACCCGGAAGGGAGGGCGGGCATGCGGCCACGGGCCAGCAGGCGCTCGCGCAGCCGGGCCCACTCGGCGTGGTCGTCCATCCGGCACAGCGTACGCAGGTGAGGGTGGCCGCGGGCCCGGTCCGGCCAACCCCCCTTGGTCGGACCGGGTCCGCCTGTGTCCGCACACCGGCCACCGCCACTCCTAGACTTCAGGCGTGAGCGAGCCGACGAGCGTCGACATCCTGGGCGAGCCCTGGAGCGTGGAGACGATTCCCCTCCCCGACGACTTCGAGGGCGAGGTCGTCACCACCCTGGTCAGCCGGCGCGCCGACCAGCCCACCACCCGGGCGGTCCTGCACGTGCACGGCTTCTCCGACTACTTCTTCCACGCCGAGTACGGCGAGTGGTGGCTCGAGCGCGACCACGACGTCTACGGCGTCGACCTGCGCAAGTACGGCCGGTCGATCCGGCCGCACCAGTCGCCGACCTATGCCGCGGACCTCGAGGAGTACTTCGCGGACCTGGACGCGGCCTGGGAGCGGATCACCCGGCGCGACGGCCACACCGAGGTCGTCGTGTCCGGGCACTCCACGGGCGGGCTCGTGGTGGCGCTCTGGGCCCACGCGCGACAGCCCGCGGAGCTGCGCGGACTGGTGCTCAACTCGCCGTGGCTGGACCTCCAGGGCCGGGCCTGGATGCGCTCCCCCGTCGCCGGCGTCGTGCTGGACCGGGTCGGGCAGCGGCAGCCGATGCGGGAGTTCCCGCGCGTCGTGAAGGGCTACTACGGCCGCAGCCTGCACCGCGACCACGAGGGCGAGTGGGACTTCGACCTCACCTGGAAGCCGGTCGAGTCCTTTCCCGTCCGGTTCGGCTGGCTGCGCGCGATCCGGCAGGGCCACGCCCGGCTCCAGGCCGGGCTGTCGGTCCCGGCGCCCGTGCTGGTGCTCTCGTCGGACCGGAGCAGCGCGCCGGCGTCGATGGACGACGAGGACGTGTTCCGGACCGACATCGTGCTCGACGTACGACAGATCCGGCGCTGGTCGACGGCGATCGGCACGCACGTCACCTATGTCGCGGTGCCCGGCGCCGTCCACGACGTCGTCCTGTCGCGGGCCGAGCCGCGGGCGCGGGCGTACGAGGAGATCCGACTCTGGTTGGACGCCTACGTCCTGCCGCGCCAGTAGTCTCCGGCCATGGATCCCGTCACTGGACTCTCCCTCGGCCGCATCGTGATCGGCATCGGCGCCCTCGTCGCGCCCGGTACGACGGCCCGCCTGTTCGGCGTCGACCCCGCAGCCAACCCGCAGCTCGGCATCTTCGGCCGCATGTTCGGCGCGCGCGAGATCGCGCTCGGCGCGGTCACCCTGGCGTCGCGGGGCTCGCTGCGGCGCAACCTCACCCTCGTCGGCATCGCGGTCGACGGCGCGGACGCCGCCGGCGGCGTGCTCGAGGTCCGCGACGGTGGGTTGCCGAGGGTCCAGGGCGGTGCACTGGTGGGCATCGCCCTGGGTGCGGTGGGGTCGGGGATCGCCGCGCTGGCGCTCAGCCGGCGAGGATGACGGCGACGGCGACCAGGCCGACCACGACGATCGTCGTACGCAGCGCGATCGGAGGCAGCCGCCGGCCGAAGGACGCGCCGAGGAAGCCACCGACCACGGCGCCGACGCCGATCACCAGGACGACCAGCCAGTCGAT
Source organism: Nocardioides sp. (assembly GCA_035554935.1). GTDB lineage: Bacteria > Actinomycetota > Actinomycetes > Propionibacteriales > Nocardioidaceae > Nocardioides. The sequence continues at coordinate 77,539 of DATMHM010000068.1, forward strand.
GTCGGCGTCGCTGCCGAACAGGCCGAGCTCGGCGACCACGACGAAGATCAGGCCGGCGACGCCGTTGACCACGGCGACCAGCACGTTCTTCACGCCGTTGAGCCGCTGCAGCGTCTCGTTGATGCCGATGCCGAGCACACCCATCAGCAGCACGCCCTGCGCGGCGCCGAAGTAGCCGCCGTAGACGCCGGTGGCGAACGCCGCCACGAACACCCACCACTGCTCGCGACCGGTCGCGCCGGACGCCGCCGCGCCGTCGCCGGGGCCGCCGGCCTCGGCGCGGCGCTCGGCGCGGCCGGCGACGTACCGCGACAGCCGCGGCTGGAGCACGACCAGCGCGACGCCGAGCAGGATCAGCACCGGTACGACGGCCTCGAACGCGTCGGGAGGCAGCACCAGCAGCAGGAGCGCCCCCACGACCCCTCCGCTGGTCGAGAAGACCAGCAGCCGCGCCACCCGGCTGCGCTGGTCCGCGAGCTCGCGCCGGTAGCCGATGGCACCCGCGACGGAGCCCGGCACCAGGCCGAGGCTGTTGGACATGTTCGCGGTCACCGGCGGCACGCCGACGGCGAGCAGGGTCGGGAAGGTGATCAGCGTCCCCGACCCGACCACTGCGTTGATGGTCCCCGCGCCGACGCCCGCGAGCAGGACGGCGGCGAGCTCGAGCAGCGTCACTCCGGGGGCGTCTCCCCCGCCGCGGGCGACCCGGGCCGCGCAGCGCTCTCCGCCTCGGCGATCGCCTGCTGGACCGCCTCGCTCGTGCCGGTCTCCGGCGTCGCCGGCTCACTCGGGCCCATGTCGACCCGCTTGGCCGGCCCCGGGGTCGACCTGGGGATCCCCGCGACCTCGTGGATCGACGAGCCGAGGCCCTCGAGCGCCTTGGTGATCTCGGACGGGATGACCCACACCTTGTTGGCGTCGCCCTCGGCGATCTTCGGCATCATCTGGAGGTACTGGTAGGCCAGCAGCGACTGGTCGGGCCGCCCGTCGTGGATGGCCTGGAACACGGTCTGGATCGCCTGTCCCTCACCCTGCGCGCGCAGGATCTGGGCCTCCCGCTCGGCCTGGGCGCGCAGGATCTGCGACTCACGCTCACCCTCCGCGTTGAGGATTGCGGACTGCTTGTTGCCCTCCGCGGTGAGGATCGCCGACTGCCGCTGGCCCTCGGCGGAGAGCACCAGCGCGCGCTTGTCGCGTTCGGCGCGCATCTGCTTCTCCATCGCGTCCTTGATCGACGGCGGCGGGTCGATCCCCTTGATCTCCACGCGCTTGACCTTGATCCCCCAGCGGCCGGTCGTCTCGTCGAGCACCGCCGACAGGCCGCTGTTGATCGACTCACGGCTGGTCAGGGTCTGCTCGAGGTCCATGCCACCGACCACATTGCGCAGCGTCGTCATGGTGAGCTGCTCGATGGCCTGGATGTAGTTCGAGATCTCGTAGGTCGCCGCGATCGGGTCGGTGACCTGGAAGTAGATGACGGTGTCGATGTCGACCGTCAGGTTGTCCTCGGTGATCGCGGCCTGCGGCGGGAAGCTCACGACCTGCTCGCGCAGGTCGATGATGTAGCGCACCTTGTCGATGAAGGGCACCACGAAGTTCAGGCCCGCCGGCAGCGTCTCCTTGTACTTGCCGAAGCGCTCGACGATCCCGGTGTAGGCCTGCGGCACGACCCGCACCGACTTCGCGACCACGGTGATCACGAAGAGCAGCAGCAGGATCAGGATGATCAGTACTTCCATGGGGGTCTCCTCGTTCCGGCTCTGCTCAACTGTGGGGCGGCAGCGTGGGTGGGTCGACCACCGGCCGCACGTGCGCCGTGGCGCCGGCGATCGAGACGACCTCGACGGTGCGTCCGACGCCGATGTCGGTCTCGGGGCCCGCGGAGACCGCGAGCCAGCTCTCGCCCCCGAGCTTGATCCGTCCCGGACGGTGCTCGGCGACCGTCTCGGTGACGATGCCGCGGGCGCCGACGAGGCTGGCGGGACCGAGCACCAGGTCGGGTCCGCCGTGCAGGCGCCGTACCAGCGGCGGACGCACGCCGGCCACGAGCAGCAGCGCGGCGGCCGAGGCCACGAGGACCTGGAGCACCACGTTGTCGGTGACCAGCGCAGTGCCCATGCCCGCGAGCGCGCCACCCGCCAGCATCAGCAGGAACAGGTCCAGGCTCAGCAGCTCGGCCAGCGCGAGACCGATGCCGACGGCCAGCCACGCCTCCCAGAGGTGGTCACGCAGCCAGTCCATGGCTGAACCCTAGCCCGCCCAGTTCAGCCCCGGTGCTGGCGCCGCCGGGCTGCGAAGCGCCCGTCGTGCTCCTCGAGCACGAGCGGCATGCCGAAGGTCGCCGACAGCGTCTCGGCGGTCAGCGTGCTGTTGATCGGGCCCTGCGCGACGACCCCGCCGTCGCGCAGCATGATCACGTGCGTGAATCCCGGTGGGATCTCCTCGACGTGGTGGGAGACCAGCACCGTCGCCGGCGAGGTGGGGTCGTAGGCGAGTACCGACAGCGTCGAGACCAGGTCCTCGCGCCCGCCCAGGTCGAGGCCTGCCGCCGGCTCGTCGAGCAGCAGCAGCTCGGGGTCGGTCATCAGGGCCCGGGCGATCTGGACCCGCTTGCGCTCGCCCTCGCTCAGCGTGCCGAACGTGCGGTCGGCGAGGTGCATGACGCCGACCTCGCGGAGCAGCGCGTCAGCGCGGTCGTGGTCGACGTCGTCGTACTGCTCACGCCAGCGGCCGAGGACGGCGTACGACGCCGACAGCACCACGTCGCGGACCTTCTCGTCGCGTGGGATCCGCTCGGCGAGGGCCGCGCTCGAGACGCCGATCCGGGGCCGGAGCTCGAACACGTCGACGGTGCCGATGAGCTCGCCGAGCACGCCGACCGCGCCCGTGGTCGGGAACATCTGGGCGGCCGCGATCTGCATCAGCGTGGTCTTGCCGGCACCGTTGGCACCCAGCAGGATCCAGCGCTCGCCCTCGCGCACCACCCAGCTGACCCGGTCGAGCAGCGTGGCCTGACCACGCCGCACGGTCACCTCTGCGAGCTCGAGCACGGCGGACATGCACGCCACCCTAACGAGTAGGGTCCCGGGCGTGAGCGCACTCCCCACGTCGGCCCGGCTGGCGTGGTGGGGTACGGCGTGGCTGGCCGGACGGATCGGCCCCGACGACCTCCTCGACGGGGTGCTCGGCGATGACGTCGCCCACGTCGTGATCGGTGACGACGAGCCCGTGCCCCTGCTGCTGGAGCTGGCCACCGCCCGCCGGTCGGGGGCCACCGCCGTCGCGGCCGTGTTCCCCGCGCCGGGCGACCCGTCGGGCCTGCGCGGGCCTCGGCAGCTGACCGCCGCGGCCCTCGAGGCCGGCGAGGCCGCACTGCTCCTGGGCGCGGGCTCCGCACTGGTGCCGACCCGGGTGGGCCGGGCGGTCGAGTGGACCCTGCTGCCCGCCGAGCGGCGTCCGCCGCCCGACCTCGGCGAGGCGGACCGGGCGCTGCGCGCGGTGCTGCTCACCACGGTGGACGCCCTCGTCGAGCTGGACGTCGCGAGCTGGCGCCCGGAGGTCGCCGACGAGCTGCACGACCTGCGGGCCGCCGTACCGCTCACGGCGCCGCCGGGGACGCCGGCCCGCTGCGTCGACCTCGCCGGCCGCGCCCTGCACCTCGAGGCCGTCGTCGAGCTCGCCCTTGCCGACGACGGCGGCGCCGTCAGCGCCCGTGAGGCACTGGCCCGTCGGGCGGCGCTGGAGCCGCTGGAGCAGGCGGCGCGGCACGCACTGGGGGCCGCGTGCGCGCCCGACGGCTGGCCACCGGCGTCGTGAGGGCGCGCGGAGCGGTAGCCTGCAGCCGCGATGAGCCCACACGACGTCCCTGACACGCTGCTGATCACCGTCACCGGCACCGACCGCCCGGGAGTGACGTCGGCCGTCCTCGAGACCCTGGCCCGCTCCGGTGTCGCGGTGGTCGACATGGAGCAGATCCTGATGCGCGGCCGGCTGGTCCTCGGCGTGCTGGTGACCGCCCCCCGCGACGGCAAGAAGCTGCGCCGCGCCGTCGAGTCGACGGTCGAGCAGCTCGGCATGAGCGTCGACATCGAGAAGGGCTCCGGCGACAACCGGGCCCGGTCGCACGGCCGGTCGCACGTCACCGTCATCGGGGCTCCGCTGAAGGCATCGGAGATGGCGGCGATCGCCGGCCGGATCGCCGACTGTGGCGGCAACATCGACCGCATCGAGCGAATGGCCCGCTACCCCGTCACCGCGATCGAGCTGCACGTCTCGGGCGCCGCACCCGACCGGCTCCGCGCCCTGCTCGCCACCGAGGCCGCGCGCCTCGAGATCGACGTCGCCGTCCAGCCCGCCAACCTGCTGCGCCACGGCGTGCGGCTGATCGTGATGGACGTCGACTCGACCCTGATCCAGGGCGAGGTCATCGAGATGCTCGCCGAGCACGCCGGGTTCGGCCCGGAGGTCGCCGACATCACCGAGCGCGCGATGCGCGGCGAGCTCGACTTCGAGCAGTCACTGCGGGCCCGGGTCAAGCTGCTCGCGGGGCTCGACGCCTCCGTGATCGACGAGGTGTACGACGCCATCGTGGTCAACCCCGGGGCGCGCACCATGGTCCGCACGCTGCGCCGGCTCGGCTACCGGTTCGCCATCGTCTCCGGCGGGTTCAGCCAGATCACCGACCGGCTCGCCGCCGACCTCGGCATCCACCGGGCGCGGGCCAACACCCTCGAGATCGTCGACGGCAAGTTGACCGGCGAGGTCGTGGGCGAGGTCGTCGACCGCGCCGGGAAGGCGCGGGCGCTGCGCGAGTTCGCCGCCGACCTCGGCGTACCGGAGGCAGCGACCATCGCGATCGGCGACGGCGCCAACGACCTCGACATGCTCGACGCGGCCGGACTCGGCATCGCGTACAACGCACGGCCCGTGGTCCGGGAGGCGGCGGACACGTCGCTCAACGTGCCCTACCTCGACACGATCATGTACCTGCTCGGCATCAGCCGGGAGGAGATCGAGGCAGCGGACGCCGAGGCGGGCATCGTCACGCCCGCTCCCCCGCTGGGCTGACCCGCTACCGCGGGCCTCCCGGGGCGTCAGTCCTCGCGGGCGACGTGGAAGGCCTCGAGCCGCGCCTGCATCGGCGCGACGTCGGCCCACTCCCCGTCGATCGCGAGGACCGCCGCGGTGCTCGTGGGGAAGCTGCCGAGCTCGACCGACCCGGTCGCCGGGCCCTCGCCGTCGTCGAGCACCTGCACGAGCGAGCCCATCGCCGGGTTGTGCCCGACGACCACGACGGTACGCGCGTCCTCGGCGGTCGTGCGGATCACGTCGAGCACGCCGTCCTCGTCGGTGCCGTAGAGGCTGCCGTCGTACTCCGGCTCCAGGGTCCAGCCGGCCCGGGAGGCCACGACCTGCCACGTCTCTCGGGTCCGGGCGGCGTAGGAGACGTAGGCGACGTCGGGGCGGATGCCCTCCGCCGCGAGCCACTCGCCGAGGAGCCGCCCCTCGGCGCGGCCGCGCGCGGCGAGCACCCGGTCGACGTCGGCGGGCGCGTAGGCCTCGGCCTTGGCGTGGCGGATGACGACGAGCCGACGGGTGCTGTCCACGGCTGCATCGTAGGACAGCCTCGAAAGGCGCACCCTCCGGTCAGGCACCCATGGCGTGGAAGCCGCCGTCGACGTGGACGATCTCGCCGGTGGTGGCCGGGAAGAGGTCCGAGAGCAGCGCGCAGACGGCCTTGGCGGTGGGCTCCTGGTCGGTGTTGTCCCAGCCCAGCGGCGACTTAGTGGTCCACATCGACTCGAGGTCCTCGAAGCCGGGGATCGCCTTCGCGGCCAGTGTGCGCAGCGGGCCAGCAGAGACCAGGTTGACCCGGATGCCCTCGGCGCCGAGGTCGCGCGCGAGGTAGCGGGCGCAGGACTCGAGGCCCGCCTTCGCGACGCCCATCCAGTCGTAGACCGGCCAGGCGACGGAGGCGTCGAAGGTGAGGCCGACGACCGAGCTGCCCTCGGCCATGAGGGGCCGGCAGGCGACGGCGAGCGACTTGAGGGAGTACGCCGACACCTCGACCGCCTGCGCGACGTCCTTCCACGGCCCGTCGAGGAACTTCCCGCCGAGCAGCGTCTCCGGGTTGCCGTAGGCGATCGAGTGCACGACACCGTGCAGGACGGCGTCGGCTCCGAGGTGCTCGCGGATCGCGTCCGGGAGCGCCGCGAGGTGCTCGGCGTCGGTGACGTCGAGCTCTACCACGGCCGGCAGCACGGGGAGCCGCTTCACGATCCGGCGGGTGATCCGCAGCGCCTGGCCGAAGTTGGAGACGACGACCGTCGCGCCCTGCTCCTGGGCGAACTTCGCGACCGCGAAGCCGATCGAGGTGTCGAGGGTGACGCCCGCGACGAGGACGTTCTTGCCGGCGAGGATGCCGTTCTCGTTGATGCTCATGTCAGTGCCCCATTCCGAGTCCGCCGTCGACAGGGATCACGGCGCCGGTGACGTACGACGCCGACGGGCTCGCCAGCCAGAGCACTGCTCCGGCGACCTCCGTCGGGTCGGCGTACCGGCCCAGCGGGACCTGGCTCCGGATGCCTTCCTTCTGCTCGTCGGTGAGCACGGCGGTCATGTCGGTGTCGACGTAGCCGGGTGCCACCACGTTCGCGGTGATGGACCGCGGGCCGAGCTCCCGGGCCAGGGAGCGGGCCATGCCCACCAGCCCGGCCTTGGAGGCGGCGTAGTTGACCTGGCCGGGCGATCCGAGCAGGCCGACGACGCTGGAGATGAAGATGATCCGGCCCTTCTTCTGGCGCAGCATGCCCTTGGCGGCGCGCTTGGCCAGCCGGAAGGATCCGGTGAGGTTGGTGTCGATGACCGAGTCCCAGTCGTCCTGCGACATGCGCAGGAGGAGGGTGTCGGCGGTGATGCCGGCGTTGGCGACGAGCACCTCGACCGGGCCGTGGGCCTCCTCGGCCGCGGCGAACGCCGCGTCGACCTGGGCCGCGTCGGTGATGTCGGCCTTCAGCTCGAGCGCACCCTCCGGCGCGCCGCCGCTGCGGGTGGTGACGGCGACCTTGTCACCGTTGGCGATGAAGGCCTCCGCGATGGCGCGGCCGATGCCGCGGTTGCCTCCGGTGACCAGGACGGATCGTGGTTCGTTCACGTTCCCTGACGCTACGGGCGCGGGTGCCCGCCGCTCGCCCGCGGCGGGCACCAAGTTCCCCTGCTTCCCTTGTAGGGGTCCCACAAGTTGGCTCGGCTGGGGGCGCTGGGGGCGCTGGGGCTGGCTACTCGTCGTCCTCGAGGCGGAAGCCGATCTTCATGGTCACCTGGAAGTGCTCGACCTGGCCGTCCTTGACCTGGCCGCGGACCTGGGTGACCTCGAACCAGTCGAGGTGGCGCAGGGTCTGGCCGGCGCGCTCGACGCCGTTGCGGATCGCCTGGTCGATGCCGTCGGGAGAGGTGCCGACGATCTCGCTGATGCGGTAGGTGCGATTGGACATGACGGCCAGCCTACTCGTCGGCGGCCGCACCCCGGCGGCGTAGGCTGGCCGCATGTCCTCCACGCGTCACGGCCGTCCCGGTGGGCCGGACGCGATCCGGATCACGACGGCCGGCACCAGCCCGGAGGCCGACCTCGCGCGCCGGCAGAAGAAGTACGTCATCGCGATGACGATCCGCACCCTGTGCTTCGTCGGGGCTGCGATCAGCGGCGCGGCCGGCCTGCACTGGCTGTGGCCGATCCTGATCCTCGCCTCGCTCGTGCTGCCCTACGTCGCGGTGGTCATGGCCAACGCCAACGACAGCCGCTCCACCGAGCTGCCGCTCACCGGCGGCGGGGACGCCCAGCGCCAGCTCGGCACGGCCACCCACGACTCGACCCGCCGCGACGCCCCCGGCGAGGTCCGCGGCGCTGGAGAAGGGGCTCCCGATGGAGCCTGACGTCTGCTCGGCGAAGGGCTGCCGCACCCCCGCCGTCTGGCAGCTGCTCTGGAACAATCCCAAGCTGCACACCCCCGACCGCCGCAAGACCTGGCTGGCCTGCGACGAGCACCGCGAGTCCCTCGAGCTCTTCCTCGGCGCCCGCGGCTTCCTCAAGGACACCGTCCCCCACCGTTGACTTGGGGTTTCCGCCCGTTGACTTGGGGTTTGCGCCCGTTGAATTGGGGTTTGCGGCGCTCGAGTTGGGGCTTGTGCCCGGTTCAATCGTCACTTCCGTCCCCGGGGCCGCCCGTTTCCCTCCACAGGTACGACGTCGCGCCGGTCCCTCCACAGGTCGGCGCCGGCCCCTACCGACCGGGCGGCGCACGCCGGACCGTCGTACCCATGGACATCGACGACTTTCCCATGGTTCCGTTCCACATCCGCGACGCCGAGCGGTTCGGCCTCACCCCGGGCCGGGTCCGGAGGGCGGCCGCCGCAGGGTTGCTGGTCCGGCCGACGCGCGGCACCTACCGGCGCGCCGACATCGCGGACGGGATCCTCAACCGCGCCCGGGCCGTGGCCTGTGCCGTCTCCCAGCACCACGTCGCCGTCGACCGGACGGCGTCGTGGCTGCACGGCGTGGACGTGCACACGTTCGGCGAGCACGACCTGCTGCCGCCCATCGAGACGTGCGCGTTGCGCGGCCACAACCCGACCAGGCGACCCGAGGTCCGCGGCCGCACGCGGGACCTGCTCCCCGAGGACTTCGTCCAGGTCGGCGAGCTGCTCGTGACCACTCCGCTGCGCACCGCGTTGGACCTGGGATGCCACCTGCGCCGGCGGGAGGCCTTCGCCGGCATGTGCCTGCTGGCGCGGAACCACGGCTTCACCAGCGCCGACCTCGTGCGGGAGCTGCCGCGGTTCAAGCGTCGCCGCGGCGTGATCCAGTGCCGCCAGCTCGCCGCGATGGTCGACCCCCGCGTCGAGTCGCACCGCGAGGCATGGACCCTGCTGGAGATCCGGGGCGCGGGCCTACCGACGCCGGAGCTGCAGTGGTGGATCCAGATCGACGGCGTCCCGACCTACCGGCTCGACTTCGCGTACGTCGCCGCGCGGGTCTGCGTGGAGTACGACGGCGAGGAGTTCCACGACCTCACCCAGGAGCAGCGCGACGCTGACGAGGAACGCCGGAGCTGGCTCCGGGACCACGGCTGGACGGTGATCGTGGTCAGGCGCGGCGACTTCACCGGCGCGGCGCGCGAGCGCTGGATCCAGCAGCTGTGCGAGGCGCTGCGGTCGTCGTACAGCAATCGGCGGTGGTGACGAAGTCACGACTCGACGGGCGCAAACCCCAACTCGACCGACGCAAACCCCAACTCGACGGGCGCAAACCCCAAGTCAACCGCCGATGGCGGACATGGGGCGGTCGGGCTGCAGGAAGGTCGGGTCGTCGATGCCGTGCCCGGCGGCCTTGCCGCGCATGGCGGTGAGCCAGCGCTCGGCGAGCTCGTCGTCCGTGGCGCCGGCCCGCAGGGCGACGCGGAGGTCGGACTCGGAGCGGGCGAAGAGGCAGTTGCGGACCTGGCCGTCGGCGGTGAGGCGGACCCGGTCGCAGTCTCCGCAGAAGGGGCGGGTGACCGACGCGATGACGCCGACCGTGGCGGGGCCTCCGTCGACCCGGAACAGCTCCGCGGGCGCGCTGCCGCGCGGCTCGGAGGCGGGCGACAGGTCGAAGGCGGCCGACAGCGAAGCGAGGATCTCGTCGGCGGTGACCATCTGGTCCCGGCTCCAGCCGTGCTGGGCGTCGAGCGGCATCTGCTCGATGAACCGCAGCTCGTAGCCCTGGTCGAGGCACCAGCGCAGCAGGGGCACCGCCTCGTGGTCGTTGACGCCGCGCATCAGGACCGCGTTCACCTTCACCGGGCGCAGGCCCGCTTCGTCGGCGGCGGCGAGCCCGGCGATCACGTCAGC
>DATMHM010000069.1:0-1611 GCA_035554935.1 Nocardioides sp.
GTTGGAGGCCGGCCTGGTGAAGGTCAACGCACCGACCACCGGGGTCGACTTCTACCTGCCGTTCGGCGGCGAGAAGGCATCCAGTGTGGGCGGCCGCGAGCAGGGCAAGGCCGCGCAGGACTTCTTCACCTCGCTGCACACTGTGACGCTGGCCCCCGGCGAAGGCGCCTGATGCCCGGCGCCGACGGCCCGGTCCTCACGGCCGAGGAACAGTCGATGCTGGCCGGAGAGCAGGGCCCGGCCGTCGCGATGTGCATGCGGCTGCTCGTCGGGGTCGCGCGCGCGAACGGGGCCGCACGACTGGTGCCGATCGAGTCAGCGCACGCCGACGGCTGCCTGTACCACGGCGTGGCGGGGCTGGAGTTCACTGAGCGGCTGGTCTCGCTCGGCGCCCGGGTGCGGGTGCGCACGACGCTCAACGTCGGCTCGCTCGACCTGCTGCATCCCGGACTGGTACGCGCCGACGCCGAGGTGGCCGAGAACGGCCGGCGCCTGATGGACGCGCACGTGGCCCTCGGCTGCGAGCCGATCTGGTCGTGCGCGCCGTACCAGTCCGGCCACCGCCCGACAGAAGGCAGCCATGTGGCGTGGGCGGAGTCGAACGCCATCGCCTTCGTCAACTCGGTACTCGGGGCGCGCACGGACCGGTACGGCGACTTCATCGACATCGCCGCCGGCGTTGTCGGCCGGGTCCCCTACTCGGGCCTGCACCTGAGGCGAAACCGCGCCGCCGCGCTGGTGCTCGACTTCTCAGCGATCCCCGCCGCGCTGCTCGACGACGACGTCGCCTGGCCCGCGATCGGGGCGCTGCTCGGCGAGCTCGCCGGGACCCGGGTCGCGGCGCTCACCGGTCTGCCGGGCGACCTGAACGACGGCGGGGTCACCGAGGACCGGCTCAAGGCGCTCGGCGCGACCGCCGCGTCCGCCGGCGGCGTCGCGCTGTTCCACGTTGTGGGGGTGACCCCGGAGGCGCCGACGCTGGACGCGGTGCTCGGGCCCGAGGCCACCACGGTGCCGGTGACGGCACACGACCTCAGGCGAGCGCGCGAGCGGCTCAGTACCGCCGCCGCCACGGACTCACTCGACGCCGTCAGCCTCGGCACCCCGCACTTCTCGCTCGCCGAGTTCGCGGCGCTGGCGCTCGAGCTGCGGGGCGGCGCGTCGTTCAGCCCGTCGGTTGACGTCTTCGTCTCGACCAGCCGGGCCGTGCTGGCCGAGGCGGAGGCACGCGGGTACGCCGACGCGGTGCGCGACGCGGGTGGCCGCGTCCTCACCGACACCTGCACGTACGTGACGCCGGTGCTGCGCGACGGGATCCGCACCGTGATGACGAACTCGGGCAAGTGGGCCTGGTACGCGCCGGCCAACCTCGGCATCGACACTGTGCTGGGAAGCCTGGCCGAGTGTGTCGCCTCAGCGAGAGCCGGGAGGGTGCTACGCGATGAGCGGCTGTGGGGATGACCCGGTGACGCTGTCAGGCCGCTCCCTTCATCCGGGACAGGCGAACGGCGCCGTACTCGCGCTCGACGAGCCGCTCTCGTTCTGGGGCGGGGTCGACCCTTCCGGGGTGATCGTCGACGCCCACCATCCGCAACGCGGCTCGACGGTCGC
>DATMHM010000070.1:0-8276 GCA_035554935.1 Nocardioides sp.
CCACGGACCGCAGCAGCGGTGCGTGGCCCCGTCGTCGACTCGCCTGGGGCGAGATCAGCGCTTGCTGTACTGCGGAGCCTTGCGGGCCTTCTTGAGACCGGCCTTCTTGCGCTCGGTCGCGCGGGCGTCGCGGGTCAGCAGTCCGGCCTTCTTCAGGGTCGGACGGTTGGCGTCGACGTCGATGCCGTTGAGCGAGCGGGCCACGCCGAGGCGCAGCGCGCCGGCCTGGCCGGTGATGCCGCCACCGTGGATGCGGGCGATCACGTCGAAGCGGCCCTCGAGGCCGAGAGCCGCGAACGGCTCGTTGACGACCTGCTGGTGCAGCTTGTTGGGGAAGTAGTCCTCGATGGTGCGGCCGTTGATGGTCCACGTGCCGTTGCCGGGGACGAGGCGGACGCGGGCGACAGCCTCCTTGCGACGGCCGGTGGCCGCGCCGGGGGCGATGGTCGCCGGGCGGGCGTCGACGGCGGCGGATGCCGAGGTCTCGCTCGTGTAGGCGACACCCTGCTCGTCGGTCTCGAAGGTCTCCTCGACCTCGTTGCTGTTCTCAGTCACTTGAAAATCCTCAGTCCGTTCAGATCAGTCGAGAAGTCACTGGGAGATCTGGGAGATCTCGTAGGGCACGGCCTTCTGGGCCTGGTGGGGGTGAGCCGGGCCGTTGTAGACCTTCAGCTTCTTGATCATCTGCCGGCCGAGGCGGTTCTTCGGCAGCATGCCCCACACGGCCTTCTCGACGGCCTTGCGGGCGTCCTTGTCGAGGACCTCGCCGATCGGGGTCGCGGTCAGACCGCCCGGGAAGCCCGAGTGGCGGTAGACGAGCTTGTCGGCACGCTTGTTGCCGGACAGCGCGACCTTGTCGGCGTTGACGACGATGACGTAGTCACCGGTGTCGGCGTTCGGCGCGAAGATCGGCTTGTGCTTGCCGCGCAGCAGGTTGGCGGCGGTCACGGCGAGCCGACCCAGCACGACGTCGGTCGCGTCGATCACGAGCCAGGCGCGCTCGACGTCACCGGGCTTCGGGGCATAGGTACGCATGGAGGATTCCATTCGTTCGTGTCGGACACATCCGAAGGCGTTCGGACGTGGCATCTTCTGACGAACACTGCACCCACCTTCTGGCGGGCGACTGCCCTCGCGAGGAGAGCGGCAGGAGACGCATCGAGAAGGGTACGGCGGCGCGCACCGCCGGTCCAAATCCCAGCCCGTCGTCAGCCCACCCGGCCGGGCCCTCCCCTTACTCGCGAGTAGCCACGACCCGTGAGCCTGTGCGGTGTCACGCTTCTGGACACCGGGTACCAGCCCGGCCCGGCGGCGGGCTAGGTTGCAAGGGTGACTGACTCTCTCACCGTACGCGACAACCGCACCGGCGCGGAGTACGAGATCCCGATCGTCGACGGCACCATCAAGGCCGCAGACCTCGGGCAGATCAAGCTCAACGACGACGAGCCGGGCCTCGCGACCTACGACCCCGGCTTCGTGAACACCGCCTCGTGCCGCAGCTCCATCACCTACATCGACGGCGACAAGGGCATCCTCGAGTACCGCGGCTACCCGATCGAGCAGCTCGCGGAGAAGTCGAACTTCCTCGAGGTCGCCTACCTGCTGATCCACGGGGACCTGCCCTCCAAGGAGCAGTACGAGGCCTGGGTCCACGAGATCACGTTCCACACCTTCGTGCACGAGAACGTCAAGGGCTTCATGCAGGGCTTCCGCTACGACGCGCACCCGATGGGGATGCTGATGGCGTCGGTGGGGGCCCTGTCGACGTTCTACCCCGAGTCGGCCAAGATCGCGGACCCCGACAACCGCCACATCCAGATCGTCCGGATGATCGCGAAGATGCCGACCCTCGGCGCCTGGGCCTTCCGGCACGCGCAGGGCAAGCCCTACGTCTACCCCGACAACGAGCTGTCCTACGCCGAGAACTTCCTCTCGATGCTCTTCAAGATGAGCGAGACGAAGTACGCCGGCGACCCGCGCATCGTGAAGGCGCTCGACACCCTCTTCATCCTGCACGCCGACCACGAGCAGAACTGCTCGACCAACGCGGTCCGTTCGGTCGGCTCCTCCCAGGTCGACCCGTACTCCGCGGTCGCGGCCGGCATCGGCGCCCTCTTCGGCCCGCTGCACGGCGGCGCCAACGAAGCCGTGCTGAAGATGCTGCGCCGGATCGGCTCCGTCGAGAACATCCCCGCCTTCATCGAGGGCGTCAAGAACGGCGAAGAGCGCCTGATGGGCTTCGGCCACCGGGTCTACAAGAACTTCGACCCGCGCGCCAAGATCATCAAGAAGGCCTGCGACGACGTCTTCGAGGTCACCGGGGTCAACCCTCTCCTCGCCGTCGCCAAGGAGCTCGAGAAGATCGCGCTCGAGGACGAGTACTTCATCAAGCGCAAGCTCTACCCCAACGTCGACTTCTACTCCGGCCTGATCTACGAGGCCCTGGAGTTCCCGCCCGAGATGTTCACCGTCCTCTTCGCGATCGGCCGCGCCCCCGGCTGGCTCGCGCAGTGGCTGGAGCTCGTCCAGGACAAGGAGCAGAAGATCGCCCGTCCGAAGCAGATCTACACCGGCCCGCGCACGCTCGACTTCGTGCCGGCCGAGGAGCGCTGGGCCTGACCCGCTCCGCTCCCGTACGACGACCCCGGCCGCTTCCGCGGCCGGGGTCGTCTCCGTATGGGGTGCGGGTGCGCCGGAGCCGCCGCACGCGGGCCCCGGGCGCCGGAGGCGCCGCACGCGGGCCCCGGACGCCGGAGGCGCCGCACGCCGGACCCCCGCGGAGGCGAATCGGGGTGCCGTCGGCGTCCGCGCACGACTTCCACTGCGCAGCAGGATCACGACGCCGACGGCGGGGCCCCCGCTCCGAGCCTCCGCGGGGGATCCGGCGGGAGGCGCCGCAGGCGCACGGGGACCACGGGAGGCGCCGCAGGCGCCCGGGGACCACGGGAGGCGCCGCAGGCGCCGCGGGAGGGCGCGTTGTGCGGGTTTGTGATGTGAGCCACAATCGGCCGGGTGAGTGCGACGACGGAGTCCCCCGACACTGCCCCTGCCACCGATCGACGGGCCTGGCCGCCGGCCAACCCGCCCGAGCCGACGTACGTCGACGACCGCCTCAACTACTGGGCGGAGGCCACGCCGGACGCCGAGGCGATGACCTACCTCGGGCGGACGTGGACGTGGGCGCAGTGGCACGATCGGGTGCACCGGGCGGCGGGCGGGCTGCGCGACCTGGGGATCGCGCGCGGCGACGTGGTCTCGTTCCTCGACAAGAACCACCCGGCGTGCGTCGAGATCAGCCTCGCGGCCGGGTCGATCGGTGCGGCGAACGCGATCATCAACTGGCGCTCGGCCGGTGACGAGATCGACTACGCGGTCAACGACTCCGGCGCGAAGGTGCTGTTCGTCGGGCGGGAGCTGATGCCGACGATCGAGGCGATCCGGGACCGGCTGCCGAACGTGCAGCGGATCATCGAGGTCACGCCCGAGGGCGGGGAGGACGACGAGTACGAGCAGTTCCTCGCGGCGTCGACGCACTGCGGCGACGGCCCGGACGTGCTCGAGGACGACGTGTGCCTGGTGATGTACTCGTCGGGCACCACGGGCCGGCCCAAGGGCGTCATGCTGACGCACCGCAACATGGTCCGGCACACCGTGAACGCCCACGACGGCTGGGGGTTCGAGCCCGGCGACAAGTCGATGGTGGCGATGCCGCTGTTCCACGTCGGCGGGTCGTCGTACGTCCTGTTCGGGATCCACGACGGCGTGCCGAGCGTGATGACGCGCGAGCCGGACGCCGCCTCGCTCGCCGGGGCCATCATGGCCGGTGCGAACCGGACGTTCCTAGTGCCGGCCGTGCTGGCGCAGGTGCTGCAGGCGGGCCCGGACGCGGTGAGGCTGTTCGGGGCGCTGAAGACCTACACGTACGGCGCGGCGCCGATGCCGCCGCCGCTGCTGCGGGCCGCGATGGAGGCGTGGCCGGACACGGACTTCATCCAGGTCTACGGGCTGACCGAGGTCGCCGGCGTGGCGACGCACCTCATGCCGGAGGACCACCGCACCGCCGAGGCGGACGGGCACCCGGAGCGCCTGGTCTCCGCGGGCAAGCCGGTGCCGGAGTGCGAGGTCCGCATCGTCGACCCGGCCACGCTCGACGACGTCGGCACCGGTGAGCACGGTGAGATCTGGCTCAAGACGCCGCAGCTCATGAAGGGCTTCCTCAACAAGCCGGAGGCGACGGCCGAGGTGGTCACCGCGGACGGCTGGTTCCGGACCGGCGACATGGGCCACGTGGACGAGGACGGCTTCGTGTTCGTCTCCGACCGGCTCAAGGACATGATCATCACCGGCGGGGAGAACGTGTACTCCCCCGAGGTCGAGCGGGTCCTGTCCGAGCACCCCGGCGTCCTGGAGGTCGCCGTGATCGGCGTCCCCGACGAGCGGTGGGGCGAGTCGGTGAAGGCCGTGGTTGCGCTCACCGAGGGCTCCGACGCGAGCGAGACCGAGCTGATCGAGTGGACGCGGGAGCGGCTGGCGCATTTCAAGGCGCCCCGGTCGGTGGACATCATCACCGCGCTCCCCCGCAACCCGACGGGCAAGATCCTCAAGCGGGAGCTGCGCAAGCCCTACTGGGAGGACCGCGACCGCAAGGTCTGAGGCCGATCGCGCGGGCCTGCAGGGTCGGGCAGCAGGTCTGGGCCAACCCTCACCGGCGTCTCAGCCGCGTCACAGGCACGGCCCGCACGATGGAGGACATGACCCAGGTCCCGCCCCCTGCTCCGTCCGCGCCGCCGCCCTTCCCGCCCGCGCCGCCGACCTCTCCCGCCCTCCCCACCCGGTCGCCCGCGCCCCAGCGACCGAGGCGGGCGGGGTTCGCGGTGCTGGTGCTGACCGGCGCGCTGCTGGTCGGGGGCGGGGCCGGGGTCGGTGGCGCCGCGCTGTACGACGCCGCGAATTCCGACGGCAGCCCGGCGGGCTCGTCGGCACCGCTCCAGGTGGCCGACGGCAACGACCGGCCCGCCACCTCGGGCAGCGTCGAGGCGGTCGCGGCGACGGTCCTGCCGTCCGTCGTGGCCCTCGACGTCACCGGTGCCGGCGGGTCCGGCAGCGGCTCCGGCGTGGTGCTCGACGCGAACGGGCTGGTCCTCACCAACGACCACGTGGTCACCCTCGGCGGTGCGATCGACGCCGAGCAGGCCGAGATCACGGCCTCCTTCAGCGACGGCACCCGGGCCCGGGCGACCGTGGTCGGCACGGACCCGCTGACCGACACCGCGCTCGTCCAGGTGGACGGTGTCGACGACCTGTCACCGGTGACGATCGGCAAGTCCGGCGACCTCGACGTCGGCGAGCAGGTCGTCGCCATCGGCTCGCCCTTCGGGCTCGACGCCACCGTCACCAGCGGCATCGTGAGCGCGCTGGGCCGCCCGGTCGAGGTCGCCCGCGACCAGGACGGCAACGTGACCGCCTACCCCGCCATCCAGACCGACGCCGCGATCAACCCCGGCAACAGCGGCGGACCGCTGGTCAACATGGACGGGCAGCTGGTCGGCATCAACGCATCGATCCGCTCCACCGGCTCGGGCCCCGGGGCGGAATCCGGCTCGATCGGCCTCGGCTTCGCGATCCCGATCGACGAGGTGCTGCCGATCATCGAGCAGATCCGCGCCGGCGAGACCCCGACCCACGCGCGACTGGGCATCCGGGTGTCCGACGTACGCGGCACCGCCGGGTCCAGCGACACCACGCTGACCGGGGCCCGGATCGCCGGGATCGAGCGCGGCTCGGCCGCGGCCGACGCCGGCCTCGAGTCCGGCGACGTGATCACCGCGATCGACGGCCGGCGCATCGACGACACCGAGGCGCTGATCGCCACGGTGCGCGCCTACCGGCCGGGCGACGAGGTCGAGGTGACCTACCTGCGCAACGGCCGGGAGGCGACCACCCGGCTGGAGCTGGGCTCGGACGGCTGATCGCCAGGCGTCCGTCGTACGCCGTTCCGGTCAGGGTCAGGAGCCGCCGCCACCGGCCTTGCGGCGGTGCATCTTCGGCGCCCCGCCGACCACCTCGGAGCCGTGGGCCTTCTCCTTCGTCGGACCGTCCTCGTGGACGCCTTGCTCCTTGTTGTTCTTGCGGTCCAGCGCCTCGCGCATCTTCGCCTTGAGGTCGTCGTTCGCGTTGCCGGCGGCCATGGTCGGTCCTTCCCTCGCGGTCGGTGACCCCCACCGTCGCACCCTGCGGCGCACGAAGCCAGCGAATTGATCGGCGGGTTGCCCGAACCGGTCCGTCAGCGGACCCGCGCCACCCGGCCCTCGTCCCACACCGGCTCGGGGGACTCGCAGACCGAGCCGTCGGAGCCGAACACGCAGAACCGGTCGAACCCGCGGGCGAACCAGCGGTCGTGGGTCACCGCGACGACGGTCCCGTCGAATGCCTCGAGCCCCTCCTCGAGCGCCTCCGCGGACTGCACGTCCAGGTTGTCGGTGGGCTCGTCGAGGAGCAGCAGGGTGGCACCGGACAGCTCGAGCAGCAGGATCTGGAAGCGCGCCTGCTGCCCGCCCGAGAGCGACTCGAAGCGCTGCTCGGAGCTGGCCGCGAGCTCGTAGCGGTCCAGCACCCGGGCCGCCTGCTCACGCCCCATGCCCTTGCGCCCGTTCGGGTCACCGTCGCCGCGGTGCAGGATCTCGAGCAGGGTGCGCCCGGTCAGCTCGGGGTGCTCGTGGGTCTGCACGAACCAGCCCGGCCGCACCCGGGCCCCCAGGCGCGCGCGACCCGTGTGCCGGACCGGTGCGACCTCGACGTCCCCGACCGGCCGGTGCTCCACGTCCGGGTCGCTGCCGCCCGCCGCGAGCAGCCGCAGGAAGTGCGACTTGCCGGAGCCGTTGGAGCCGAGCACGGCCAGCCGGTCGCCGTACCAGACCTCGAGGTCGAACGGCTTCATCAGGCCGGTGAGCTCGAGGTCCTCGCACACCACCGCCCGCTTGCCGGTACGCGCGCCCGAGAGGCGCATCGTGACCTGCTGCTCGCGCGGCTGCTCGGTCGGCGGCCCCGCCTCCTCGAACTTGCGCAGGCGCGTCTGGGCGGCGCGGTACTGCGACGACATCCCGTCGTTGTACTCGGCCTTGACCTTCAGCCGCAGCACGAGCGCCTTGAGCTTCGCGTGCTCCTCCTCCCAGCGTCGCCGCAGCTCCGCGAAGCGCAAGAACCGGTCCCTGCGGGCCTCGTGGTACGACGCGAAGCCGCCCGGGTGCGTCCACGCACTGTTGCCACCGCCGCCCGCGCCGAGCTCCACGGTCACGACGTGGGTCGCAGCGTTGGCGAGCAGCTCGCGGTCGTGGCTGATGAACAGGATCGTCTTGTCCGAGGCGGCGATCCGCTGCTCGAGCCAGATCTTCCCGGGCACGTCGAGGAAGTTGTCGGGCTCGTCGAGGAGCAGCACCTCCTCCGGCCCGGCAAGGAGGTACTCGAGGACCAGCCGCTTCTGCTCGCCCCCGGACAGGGTGCGCAGCTCGCGGTACTTCGCCCGGTCGAACGCGACCCCGAGCGCGCGGACCGTGCACACGTCCCACGTCACCTCGACGTCGTAGCCGCCTGCGTCGGCGTACTCGGCCAGCGCCGCCGCGTAGGACAGCTGGGTCGCCTCGTCGTCGGTGTCCATGAGCGCGAGCTCCCAGCGGTCGACCTCGGCCGCAGCGTCCTGCACGCGCTGCGGTGCGAGCGAGAGCAGCAGGTCGGCGACCGTCGGCGGCCCCTCGCTCGAGCCCGCGACCCCGTCCACCATCTGCCGCATCACGCCCAGCCCGCCGGAGCGGACCACCGTCCCTCCGTGCGGCGCCAGCTCGCCGGTGATGATGCGGAACAGCGTGGTCTTCCCCGCCCCGTTCGCCCCGACCAGCGCGACCTTGGCGCCCTCGCCGACCCGGAACGACACGTCCTCGAGCAGCACCCGCCCGTCGGGCAGCTCGTACCGGACCCCAGCAACCTCCACGTGACCCACGACGAACGATTCTCCGCGCTCCGCCTCGGCCCCGCGACCGATTTCGCCCGTTGATCGAAGCGGCCGCCCCAGCGTTGGTCGAGGAGGCCGGCCACGGCGTTGGTCGAGGAGGCCGGCCACGGCCGTCTCGAGAC
Source organism: Nocardioides sp. (assembly GCA_035554935.1). Lineage (GTDB taxonomy): Bacteria > Actinomycetota > Actinomycetes > Propionibacteriales > Nocardioidaceae > Nocardioides. The sequence goes on from DATMHM010000070.1 coordinate 8,128, forward strand.
CCCCGGCCATGGTGCAGGTACTCGCCCCACCCGTTGGTCGAGGAGGCCGGCCACGGCCGTCTCGAGACCCCCGGCCATGGTGCAGGTACTCGCCCCACCCGTTGGTCGAGGAGGCCGGCCACGGCCGTCTCGAGACCGCAGGCCACGGT
>DATMHM010000071.1:0-22681 GCA_035554935.1 Nocardioides sp.
CACCGGGACCCGGCTCTCCGCCCACGCCGTACGACGCCTTGCCTGCGACGCCGAGATCATCCCCGCCGTCCTCGGCACCCACGGCCAACCCCTCGACGTCGGCCGCAGCCAACGCCTCGTCACCCCAGCCATCTGGACCGCACTCATCGTCCGCGACCAGCACTGCGCGTTCCCCGGCTGCACCCGCATGCCCCTGGCCTGCGACGCCCACCACATCACCCACTGGGCCGACGGCGGCCCCACCACCCTGTCCAACCTCGTCATGGTCTGCCGCCACCACCACGTCCTGCTCCACCAGACCCCCTGGGCCGTCCACATCGACCCACACACCGGACAACCCGTCTGGACCCCACCACCCAGACAGACACGCGACAGCCTCCGCGCCGCCGGGATCACCTACGCCCCCAGCCGACCACCCGGCACGTCACCACCCCGAGCCGCCTGACCAGATGTCAGCCGGGCGCGGTCGAGCGCCTGCTCGCGTCCCAGGAAGAAGAACTGCGCCGGCTTCTCGCTGATGCTCGTCCTCAGCTCGACGAGCGGGCCGCGCTCGCAACCGAGCCGCTCCATCAGCGCGACCGAGGGCGCGTTGCGGGCGTCGGGCTCGAGCACCAGCCGGCGGCAGCCGGGCAGGCGGGCGACGAAGTCGAGCAGCCCGGCGAGGACCTCCGGCGTACGGCCGATGCGGCGCTCGTCGTACGCGAGGAGGAGGTGGATGCCGACGTCGCCGGGCTGGCGGTCGTACCACTCGCCGATCTCGTCGACGAACGGGTCGTAGGTCTGCAGCAGGCCGACGGGGGCGCCGTCGAGGACGAGGAGGTACGCCGCGAGGTGCTCCTGGTCGGCGATGTAGCCGTAGACCTCGCGGACGTGCTGCTCCTCGTAGTCCGCCATCCCCCAGAACGACGCGCGTTCCGCGGTGACCCACGAGGTGAGCAGCGGGGCGTCGGCGTCGGGGTCGACGGGGCGGACGGTGACGGTCATGGTTCCTCCGTTGGCGCGGGCGGGCGGTCGAGCGGCAGCGTGTCACCGGCGGCCCAGGCCGGCTGCTGGTCATGGCGGTGGGGAGAGGCGGGGTCGCCGGAGGCTCCGAGCGGGACGACCCACCGGCTCTGGCCGGCGAGGTCCCAGACGAAGCGCGCGACCGGACCGTGCACGCACACCCCGGTCCCGCCGAGCGCGCGGGCGGCGAGGACGCAGTCGTCGTCGCCGGCGACCGGGACGTACGGCGGACGGTGCTCCTCCGGGGCAGGGAGGTCGAACTGCTGCTCCGCAGTGAGGGGTACGACGACGTGGCCGGTCCCCCACGGCGGCGGTTCGCCCGCGGCCGCGACCTGCTCGAGCGCCTCGGCGACGGCGTGCAGCGGGTCGATCCCGAACGGCTTGTCGGCGGCCAGCAGCGCGGGGAGCGCCAGCCGGAGCCGGCCGCGCAGGTCGAACCACGGCGCGTAGAGGTCACCGTGCGGGGACGCGTCCACGCCGGCCAGCACAGGCGCGGCGGCGAGCGTGTCGACGACCGCCGCGCGCACCGCGGCGAACTCCGCCGCCACGACACTGCCGGCCGCCATCCGGCGGTCCCACCCCAGCAGCCGCTCGCGCAGGGCGGCGGCGGCCGGGCCGAGGTCGACGAGCCGGCCGACCAGGTCGAGCAGGCTCGCGCCGGCGGTCTGCCGGTCGTCGGCGAGGACCGTGGCGAGCCGCTCCGGCGTGATCGGCCCCCGCGCGGCCAGGCCGGCCACCAGCTCGGCGATCCGGGAAGCCCGGTGCGGAGCGACGAAGTCGTCGCCGATCCGTGCGAAGTCGGGCGTGGCGCGGTCGTTGGCGGTGACCAGCACCGGGCCGCTCCGCTGCGGCAGGTCGGTCACCCAGCCGGTCCACCGGCCGTCGGCGTCGCGCTCGGGTACCCGGCCCACGACCCGGTGCTCGACGCGCGCCGGGTCGGCGGTGTCGGCGACGAGCAGGTTGTTGACCGGCCCGACCCATCGACCGAACGCGGCGGTCACGTCGGCCGCGGTCCGTGCCCGCAGCAGCGGCAGCAGCGCGTCGAAGCCGAGGTCGCCGAGCGCGAAGGCCGGGGTGCGCAGGCTGAACGTGGCGGGCTGGCCGGGACCGCCCGTCACCACCGGGCCGCGCTCGGTGACCAGCACCTCGACCGGCACGGCGTCGTACTGCTCCGTCCCAGCGCTGGGGCGCCCCGCGCCGGCGCTGCCCGTGCGCACGCGCACCACCTCGACCCGGCGTGCGACCGGCTCCCAGCCGGTGCGGCCGCGGGCGATGACCGCACCGCGGTGGCGGGCCAGCTCCTCGGCGAAGACGTCCTCGTCGTCGGCGACCGCGTTGGTGATCCCCCAGGCCACTCCCGCATCGGACGCTGCATCGCCGGGGGCGACGGCCTGCCCGAAGTGCTGGATCCCGGGGACCCCGACGAACGTCATCCCCGCCACGTCGAACGAGTCGTCCGGGTCGGTGCAGACCAGCCGCACCTGCGCGTAGCAGCCCGGCGCCTCGATCAGCCGGTGCGGGTCGCCCGCCACGATGGGCAGCCCGCTCGCCGTCAGGGTTCCCGCGACCGCGAGCGCGTTGCTGCCACCCGGCAGGCCCTCGGTGCGCAGCAGACCGAGCGCCTCGTCGGCCCCGTCGAGGTCGTCGCCGAGCACCGACCGGATGTGGTGCTGCCAGAGCTTGCTGGGGAACCGCGAGAACAGCAGGTGCTGCACCGCGAAGACCGCCAGCGGGGTCCACCGCTGCCAGCGTCGCTCGACGACGTCGTTCACGCCGTCGACGTACGCATCGACGAAGGCCTGGCTCTCCCCGCCGAGCGCGGCGTACGCGCGGCGCGCGACGTCGGGCAGCAGCGCCCGCCGGACCAGCACGTCCCACTCCAGCGCGGTCGGGCCGAAGAGCTCCGCGCAGGTGCCCTCGGCCCGCCGCCGCTCGACCTCGAGCTGCCGGGCACGGTCCAGTGCCGTGGCGCGCCCCTGCTCCCGCGCGACCTCCAGCACCGACGCCCCGGTGACGTGCGGGATGCCCCACGCGTCGCGGGTGATCACGGTACGGCGACCGGGTTGGCCAGGGTGCCCGCGAAGATCAGCGACTCCGCCTGGTCGGTGAGGTCGACCATCTGCAGCGTGTTGCGCAGCTGCAGCCGGTTGAGGCAGCTGTGCCGGAACCGCTCACGCAGCAGGTCGTAGCGCGCCGCGGCGTCGGCCAGCTCGGGGTGGTCGGCGGCGTGCTCCTCGATGGTCGCCCGGGCGATCGCCCAGAACTCCTCCTCGGGCAGCGCCCCGTCCTCGTCGAGGATCGCCGCGACGTAGCGCAGCACCCCGTCGAACACGTCGGTGTGGACGGCCAGCGCCTTGACGTCGTCGGGGAACGAGCCGCGGATCCGCTCGACCTCCTCCGGCAGCGGGAGGGGGCCCATCACCGCGACCTCCTCGCCGATGTCCTTCATGAACGCACCCACCGGGACGTGGTCGCGCAGCCGCAGCAGCAGGTTCTCGCCGTGCGGCATGAACGCCAGGTCGTAGGCGTACAGGCAGTGCACGAGCGGGCGCAGGTAGGACCGCAGCCACGCGCGCACCCAGTCCGCGGCGTCCACCGGCGACGCCTTGATCCACGCGGTCACCAGCGCGTCGCCGTCGGCGTCGCGGTGCAGCAGCGCCGCCATCGTCGTCAGCTGCTCGCCCGCACCGGCCCGCGGGACCGGGCTCTCGCGCCACAGCGCCGCAATCATCTTCCGGTACGGCGACGTGCCGGCCAGCCGGTGGAAGGCATCCCCCGTGTAGCCGATCGCCGCCAGCTCGCGCAGCACCTCGAAGCCGCACCCCTGCAGCTCCGGGTCGCCGTGCACGACGGAGGCGACCCAGTCGTTGATGGCGGGCGTGGCCTCCATGTACTTCGGCGACAGGCCGCGCACGAATCCCATGTTCTGGATCGCCAGCGCCGTCTTCACGTAGTGCCGATCGGGCCGGCTGGCGTTGAAGAACGTGCGGATCGACTGCTGCGCGCGGTGGTCGTCGTCACCCTCGCCGAGGTGCACGAGGTCGCGACGCGCGACGTCGGGCGCGAACGTGATGGCGAGCTTGTTGCGCCACTGCCACGGGTGGACCGGCAGGAACAGGTAGTCGTCCGGCGCGAGGCCGAGGCCCGCGAGCACGCCTCGGAACCGGTCGCGCACCTGCGGGGTCAGCTCGTCGTCGTACAGCTCCTGCTCAGCCTGCCCCTCCCCCAGCGACAGCCGGGTGAGGCTGCGGCGCGCAGCGACCCAGTGCAGTCGCACGGCGTTGCCGGTCTCGGGCGCATAGGCGGTGTAGTCGTCGAGGCCGTAGCCGATCCGGCCGTTGTTGGCGACGAACGCCGGGTGGCCCTCGGTCATCGCCGACTCCAGCTCCTGGTAGCCCGCGTCGACGAGCTCGGCGACCGGGACCGGCCGGTGGCGCAGCTTCCACGTCGCGGCGGCCAGCGTCGAGGCGACCTCCTCGAGGTAGGTCGGCAGCAGCGGGTCCGGGATCCCCAGCACCGGCGCCAGCTCGGCGACGAGGTCCTGCGCGTCCGGCGCGACGACCTCGCCGTCGACGGTGCGCTCGATCGAGTCCGCGTCGACCACCCAGTGCTCGAGCCGCTTGACCCGCGCCGTGAAGGTGTACGTCGACCGCTCGGTCGCCAGCTGCCACCGCTCGTCGCCAACCCGCTCCTCACCGGGGACCCGGGTCGGCGCGATCAGTCGCTCGTGGCTGAACTCCGACAGCGCCTTGGCCACCAGGTGCCGCTGGGCGCGGTCCATCAGCTCGGGCGTCAGATGATCGGCCTCGGCGGGCCCTGGCGTTCCGTTCACCATCCAAATTCGTGGTCCGGAGGCCGGATTCACCACGAATTCGCTGGGTGAACCGCAGACCAGGTCCGGCGCGTTCCAGTCCTCCCGAGGGCAGACCGAGAGCATCGCCGTCTTGCCGGGCATCGGGACCTCACGCAGCTCGGCGAACCCGGCGGCCACGTTCTTGTCGCGGATCGGCTGGTTGCGCACGTCGGGCTCCACGACCACGCGTTGGGCGGCGGGATCGGCGAAGCAGAACGCCATCACCGCGTCGAAGACCGCCGTGGTGAGGCCGCTGACCGGCTCCCCCTCGGGCGGCGCGACGAGCACGTGCATGCCGACGTCGCCGGGCCGCAGCTCGGGCAGGTCGGCCATCCCGGGCGCGTGCGCCGGGTCGTAGGTCTCCACCAGGAACGCGGGCCGCCCGGCGACCCGGCCGAGGAAGGCGTCGTGGTGCGGGTTGGCCGCGATGGCGGCGTACTCCGTGCGGACGTCGTCGAGGGTGGCGTCCTGCATCATCCAGTACGCCGAGCGCGGGTGCGTGACCCACGCGTGCAGCAGCGCGAGGTCGCGGTCGAGGTCCAGCGGCTCGATCGTGATCCGGCCGGCGAGGGCGGTCATCGGGTCACCTCCGCCTGGACGCTGCGGGGGTCTCGAGACGGTCGCGGGGCGACCTCCTCGACCACCGAGGTGTCCGTCCGGAACCGGTCCGGCACCCCGAAGGTCTGCACCGCGATCCGCTTCTCCACCGGGTAGGCCTCGCGGCCCAGCATCGCGGCGATGATCACCGCATTGCGGTGCGGGCCCATGCCGAGGTCGGGCGCGAGCACCGAGTGCGTGTGCTCCTCGGCGTTCTGGACGAACACCTCGCCGCCCGTGACGTCGACCGAGTAGTTCTCGGCGACGTCGTAGCGGCCGCGCGCGTCGCGCCGGATCCGGTCCTCGACCCCGGCGAGGAAGGCCGGCTCGGTCGGGCCGTAGCCCGTCGCCAGCACCAGCCCGCCGGTCGCCACGGAGAACGCCTCGTCCGTCTCGACGTGCAGCAGGTCCAGCTCGACGCCACCCCCGTCGAGGACCCGCGCGCCGCGGACCTCGGTGTTGGTGACCAGCGTCGTGCGCGGCCCGTCGCCGCTGACCCGCTGCTGGTAGTGCAGGTCGGAGATCGCGTCGACCAGGTCGCCGCTGATCCCCTTGAAGAGGCTGCGCTGCTCGCGGGCCAGCCGGTCGCGGGTCTCCATCGGCAGCGTGCGGTGGTAGGCGCCGTACTCGGGCGAGGTCATCTCCAGCGTGAGCTTGGTGTACTCCATCGGGAAGAACCGCGGGCTCCGCGTCAGCCACACCAGCTCGTAGCCGTGCTCGGGCGCCGCGCCGAGCAGGTCGACGTAGATCTCCGCCGCGCTCTGGCCGCTGCCGACGATCGTGATCCGCTCCTGCTGCTGCAGCGCCTCGCGGTGGGCGAGGTAGTCGGCGGAGTGGGTCACGTCCGGCATCCCCAGCACCGGCTGCAGCGGCGCGGGCACCCGCGGCGACGTGCCGACGCCGACGACCAGCCGACGGGCACGGAAGGTCTCGCCGCTGGCGCTGCTGACGACGTACGACGTCCCGTCGTGCTCCACGCCGGTGACCTGCTGCCCGAAGCGCACGGACGGCAGCGACTCGGCCGCCCAGCGGCAGTAGTCGTCATACTCGCGGCGCAGCGGGTAGAAGCTCTCGCGGATGTAGAACGGGTAGAGGTGGCCGCTCTGCTTCAGGTAGTTGAGGAAGGACCACCGCGAGGTCGGGTCCGCCATCGTCACCAGGTCGGCGAGGAACGGGACCTGGAGGGTGGCGTCGTCGAGCAGCATCCCGGGGTGCCAGTCGAAGCGGTCGCGCGCCTCGAGGAAGACGCCGTCGAGGCCGTCGGAGGCGCGCAGTGGGTCGGTCAGGCAGGCGAGGCCGAGGTTGAACGGGCCGAGCCCGATCGCGACGAAGTCGTGCGTGGTCATCGAGCCACCCCCGCGACCCCGGAGGTCGAGGAGGTCGCTCGGGACCCCGGCACCTCCTCTGCCAACCGCGCCCCGAACGCCCGCACCGTGTCGAGGATCCCCACGATGTCGCTGGTCGTCGCCATCGGGTTGAGCAGGGTGAGTTTCAGGTGCTGCACGCCGTCGACCTTGGTGGCGGCGACCATCGCGGTGCCACTGGCGTAGAGCTCGGCCCGGATCCGGTTGTTGAGCGCGGCGAGCCCGGCGTCGTCGAGCGCCACGTCGGTCGGGACGTAGCGGAAGACGAGGGTGCTGAGCTCGGGCGCGGCCGCGAACTCGAGGTCGGGCTCGTCGGCGAGGACCGCGTGCACGTCGGTGGCGAGGTCGATCACCGCGTCGACGTACTGGCCCACGAGGTCCGGGCCCATCGTGCGCAGCGTCAGCCACAGCTTGAGCGCGTCGAAGCGGCGGGTGGTCTGCAGGCTCTTGTCGACCTGGTTCGGCGTGGTGGCCTCGCGCGGGTTGAGGTAGTCGGCGTGCCAGGTCGCCGGCCGCAGGGTCGCCCGGTCGCGGACGATGATCGCGCTGGAGGAGACCGGCTGGAAGAACGTCTTGTGGTAGTCGACGGTCACCGAGTCGGCGCGGTCGATCCCGTCGAGCCGCGAGCGGCGGCTGGGCGAGACGAGCAGCCCGCCGCCGTACGCCGCGTCGACGTGGAACCACGCGTCGTAGGCACGGGCCAGGTCGGCGATCGCGGGCAGCGGGTCGATCGCGCCGAAGTCGGTGGTGCCGGCGGTCGCCACGATCGCCATCGGGCGCAGGCCGAGGTCGACGCAGGCGGCCAGCGAGCGCTCGAGCGCGGCCGGGTCGAGCCGGTGCCGCTCGTCGGTCGGGACACTGATCACCGACTCGTCGCCGAGGCCGAGCAACCGCGCGGACTTCTGCACGGAGAAGTGGCTCTCGGCGGAGGCGAGGATCCGCAGCCGCTCGTTCGGCACCCGCTCGTGGCGGCCCCGGGCGAGCAGCAGGCCCTGCAGGTTGGACTGGCTGCCGCCGCTGGTGAAGACGCCGTCGGCGTCCGCGCCGAAGCCGATCCGTTGAGCGGTGAAGTCGATCAGCCGGCGCTCGATGAAGGTGCCGCCGACGCTCTGGTCGAAGGTGTCGAGCGAGCTGTTGACCGAGGCGACGAAGAGCTCCGCCAGCAGGGCCGGTACGACGACCGGGCAGTTCAGGTGCGCGGCGTAGCGGGTCTCGTGGAACCACACGGCGTCGTTGAGCCACAGGTCGGACATCTCGGCGAGGACGTCGTCGACGCCGCCGAGCGGCTGCTCGAGGTCGATCGCCGCGACGCGGGCGGCGGCGGCGTCGGGCTGCAGGCCGGTCGCCGGTCCGGCGACGCCCTTGAGGTGGCGCAGCAGGTGGTCGAGGCCGGTGCCGATCGACTCGGCGTAGTGGTCGGCGTGCGCCGGGTGGAAGACGTGGTGAAGCGGGAGCTGGGACACGGGAAGTCTCTCCTCCGAGATCAGGTAAGCCTTACCTAAGCAGATCGGACGAGGGCGTGTCACCCCACCGTTCTGTGCATCAGGTCACAGACCGGCGTGGCCAGCGGGCCTCAGCCTCAACAGGCCGGGTAGCCGCCCGAGTGGTGCACGTAGGTGAACAGCGCCTTCGCGCCCCACCGCACCGGGGTTCCGGCGGCCAACGACTGCTTGGCGATGGTGTCCACGGGTCGGCTGGTGTCGAGGCAGCCGTTGTAGGAGTAGTCGAAGAGGTTCGGGATGTTGGGGCTGTTGCCGTACTTGCCGATGTAGGACGGCATCGTCAGGTGGGTGTCGCGCACCGTCCAGGTGAAGCTGCCGCGCGCCTCGGCCCCGCGGCTGTCGCGCACGGTGACCGTGACCGTGAACGAGCGGGAGCGGATGTTCGAGCGGTGCGTGGTGACGTCGGCCGCGCGGTGGGACACGGTCCCGCCGAGGGTGTGCGCGCCCGACCTGCCGATGCCGGCCGGCGCCCCGGAGACCGAGACGATGCTCCAGCCGTCGCCATCAGGGTCGCTGGCGGAGACCTGGTAGCCGGCACCGACCAGCTCGTCGGTCGTCCTCGACGACAGCGACAGCCGCGGCGCCCGGTTGGCGACCTTCGTCTCCCGCGGGGCCGGCGGCGCCGGGTCCGGTGGCGCGTCCGACGTGGCCGGCAGGTCGGGGACGACCGGAAGGGCGGGTTCGGTCGCGGACGAGGCCCCCTTGCTGGCGACCTCCTTCGGCGAGACCGGCTCGGGGACGACCGGCGTCAGTACCACCTCGCCGGCACGGACGTAGGCGGGGAGCTCGCGGGTGACCTGCGGCTCCGCCCGCGTGACGGCCTCGCGGTGCCAGCCGGCGATCCGCGCGAGGTAGTCGGCCGAGGCGGTCGCCCCGTCGGGCAGCGCCGTCGACCAGGCGACCGTACGGCGCGCGCCGGCCGGGATCCGCAGCCGCCAGAACACGATGGGGTCTGCCTCGAGCACGTTCTGCGTCGCCGGGTCGAAGGTCACCTTGCTGACGTGGTCGGCCAGCTCCTTGGGCACCACCTCCGCCCACAGCACGGTGACCGGGCGCTTCGTGGTGTTCGTCAGCGCCACGCTGGAGGACGCACGGCCCGCGGTGAGCCGGTAGGTCCGCGCGGTGCGGACCCGCTTCATCACCTCGACGCCGCCGGGCACGGACAGCGGGACGAACGCAGCGGCACTCGGCGTCCGGGCGGCCTCCCGGTCGTCCGCCGGCTCGTCGCGCCCCGTCGCCCAGAGCGCCGCGCCGGAGGCCAGCGCGACGACGACCAGCACGGCCAGCACCACCGCGGCGACCCGCCGGCGCGACGAGGCGGTCTCCGCCGGCGGATCGTCGTCGGGGAGCGTGGTCGGTCGCTTGACGGTGGTGCTGCCGAGGTCGGACCGCGGCCCCGGCTCCGGCACCGGCCGCTCCCGCACCGCCCGCAGCACCGCCAGCCGGTCCGCGTCGATCCGGCCGACGGCGAAGGCGAGCACCCCCAGCGCCCATGCGGCGCTGGCCGACTCGCTCGTGCCACGGTCGCGGGCCAGCTCGCCCCCCAGCAGCCGGACGGCCCGGTCGACGTCGGCGCCGTTGTCGACCTGGTGCATCAGGCGACCGAACGCACCCAGCCGGACCGCGTCGACGAGCAGGTTCAGCTCGCCGCGGGTGGCGACGTCCTCGGCGAGGTAGTCGTCGAGGGCAGCACGGAACGAGTCCGCGTCCTCCAGGACGGCGGGACCGGCCTCCTCGACCAGTCGCCTCAGCTCCTCGTGCACCCCCACCCGGGGAGCATCGCACCCGCAGCCGCCGCGCAGACCCGAAACGGCCGAACCGGTCGCCGGTTCGACCGACCGTTCGTCGCGTCGTACCGACCGCTCACCGACGAGCCGGACCCACTCGGCGCGCAGCCGGACCGCACCCCTCCCGGCGTGACGGCCGCCACTCCTAGCGTCGGATGGTCCGTGATCGCGGTCACACCGCACGACCGAGGAGGAACCCGTGTCATCCGACCTCTCACCCCACGACATGGCAGCGCGCCATGACCCCGTGTACGACGAGCTCCATGCGACACCAGAGTTCGAAGAGCTCAAGCGGCGCTACCGCGGCTTCGTCTTCCCGGCGACGATCGCCTTCCTCAGCTGGTACCTGCTCTACGTCGTGCTCTCCAACTGGGCGGGCGACTTCATGAGCCAGAAGGTCGTCGGCAACATCAACGTCGCCCTGGTCTTCGGCCTCCTGCAGTTCGCCACGACCTTCCTGATCGCGTGGCTCTACAGCCGCTACTCCACCGCGCGCCTCGACCCGCTCGCCCGCGAGCTCGACGAGCGCTTCGTCTCCCTCGACGGCAAGTCCTCCCGCGGAAGGGGCCACCACTGATGGACCACCAACTCCTCACCACCCTGCTGTTCCTCGCGGTCGTCGCGCTGACGCTCGGCATCACCATCTGGGCGAGCCGCCAGACGTCCGGCGCGGCCGACTTCTACGCGGGCGGCCGCAGCTTCTCCGGCATCCAGAACGGCTTCGCGATCGGCGGCGACTACATGTCGGCCGCGTCCTTCCTCGGCATCTCGGGCGCCATCGCGCTGTCCGGGTACGACGGCTTCCTCTACTCCATCGGCTTCCTCGTCGCCTGGCTGGTCGCGCTCCTGCTCGTCGCCGAGATGCTGCGCAACTCGGGCCGCTACACGATGGCCGACCAACTGGCGTACCGGATGAAGCAGCGCCCGGTCCGGATGGCCGCGGCCACCTCCACCGTCGTCGTGTCGATCTTCTACCTGCTGGCCCAGATGGTCGGTGCCGGTGCGCTCGTCGCGCTGCTGCTCGGCGCGGACAGCCAGGCGCTGAAGAACCTCACCATCATCGGCGTCGGCGCCCTGATGATCTTCTACGTCACCATCGGCGGCATGAAGGGCACCACCTGGGTGCAGATCGTGAAGGCGATCCTGCTGATGGTCGGCTCCGCGATCATCGTGGTGATGGTGCTGTGGCACTTCAGCTTCAACCTGTCCGACCTGCTCGGCACCGCTGCCTCCAACACGGGCAAGGGCCAGGCCTTCCTCGAGCCGGGCCTGAAGTTCGGGGTCGACACCACCAGCAAGATCGACTTCCTCAGCCTCGGTCTCGCCCTGGTGCTCGGCACCGCCGGCCTGCCGCACATCCTGATCCGCTTCTACACCGTCCCGACGGCGCGGGACGCCCGCAAGTCGGTGCTGTGGGCGATCGGGCTGATCGGCGTGTTCTACCTGTTCACGCTGGTGCTCGGCTTCGGCGCGGCCGCGATGCTCAAGGGCGACAAGGCGGCCGACGTGGCGACCTCGGGCGGCAACCTGGCCTCCCCGCTGCTGGCCGAGGAGGTCGGCGGCGGCGCCGGGTCCACGGGCGGCGCGATCCTGCTGGCGTTCATCGCGGCGGTGGCCTTCGCGACGATCCTCGCGGTCGTGGCCGGCCTGACGCTCACCTCGTCCACCTCGGTGGCGCACGACATCTACAACAGCGTGATGAAGGGCGGGAAGGCGAGCGAGCAGGACGAGATCAAGGTGACCCGCTTCGCCGCGGCCGGCATCGGTGTCATCTCGATCGCGCTCGCGATCCCGGCACAGAGCCTCAACATCGCGTTCCTCGTCGCACTCGCCTTCGCGGTGGCGGCGTCGGCCAACCTGCCGGCGATCGTCTACAACATGTTCTGGAGGCGCTTCAACACCCGTGGCGCGACCTGGAGCATCTACGGCGGCCTGATCTCGTCGGTCGGCCTGGTGTTCTTCTCGCCCGTCGTGTCGGGCTCGGAGACCGCCCTGGTCACCGGCGCGGACTGGTCCTGGTTCCCGCTGAGCAACCCGGGCATCGTCTCGATCCCGCTCGGCTTCTTCTTCGGCTGGCTCGGCACCGTCTCGTCGCGTGAGCCGGCTGCGGAGGAGCGGTTCACCGAGCTCGAGGTCCGTGCCCTCACCGGCGCCGGCGCCGAGCAGGCCGTCCAGCACTAGGAGATCCCCCGCGGAGGTCGGTGCCGGGACTGTGCCACCACAGTCCCGGCACCACCGCGCGGCGTCTCGGACGGCGCCGGCACGCCTCCTCGACCTCCGGCACGCAGCAACACCGATGCAACCCTTGGTGACCACACTTCCCGTGGGTCCTAATGTGACCTGTGGCACCCGAATCGAGCAGGAGACAACCGTGAGCGACCAGTCGACCGCAGAGACCTTGGCCAACCTGCTGAAGGAGGAGCGCCGCTTCGAGCCGCCCGCCGGGCTGGCCGCGAACGCGAACCTCAAGGCCGACGCCTACGACGCCGCGAAGGCCGACCGCGAGGGCTTCTGGGCCACCCAGGCCGAGCGGCTGACCTGGGCCACGAAGTGGGACCAGGTCCTCGACTGGTCCAACCCGCCGTTCGCGAAGTGGTTCGTCGGCGGCACGCTCAACGCCGCCTATAACTGCGTCGACCGCCACGTCGAGGCCGGCAGGGGCGACAAGGTCGCCATCCACTGGGTCGGCGAGCCCGAGGGGGAGACTCGCGACCTCACCTACGCCGACCTTCAGCGCGAGGTCTCCAAGGCCGCCAACGCACTGACCGCCCTCGGTGTCAGCAAGGGCGACCGGGTCGCGATCTACATGCCGATGATCCCCGAGGCCGTGGTCGCGATGCTGGCCTGCGCCCGGATCGGCGCCCCGCACACGGTCGTGTTCGGCGGGTTCTCCGCCGACGCGCTCGCCTCCCGCCTCGACGACTGCCAGGCCAAGGTCGTCGTCACCTCCGACGGCGGCTACCGCCGCGGCGCCGCGTCCGCGCTCAAGCCCGCCGTCGACGAAGCCCGCACCAAGACCGACGTGGTCGAGAAGGTGCTCGTCGTACGTCGTACCGGCCAGGACGTGCCGTGGGACGACGCCGTCGACGTGTGGTGGCACGACGCCGTCGACTCCGCCTCCGAGCAGCACACCCCCGAGGCCTTCGACGCCGAGCACCCGCTCTACGTCATGTACACCTCCGGCACCACCGGCAAGCCCAAGGGCATCCTGCACACCACCGGCGGCTACCTCGTCGGCTCCGCCTACACCCACAACGCGGTCTTCGACCTCAAGCCCGACACCGACGTCTACTGGTGCACCGCCGACATCGGCTGGGTCACCGGCCACTCCTACATCGTCTACGGACCGCTCGCCAACGGCGTCACCCAGGTCCTCTATGAGGGCACGCCCGACTCCCCCGAGCCCGGCCGCTGGTGGAAGATCATCCAGGACTACAAGGTCACCCTCTTCTACACCGCACCCACCGCGATCCGGTCCTTCATGAAGCAGGGCCACGAGATCCCCGACCAGTTCGACATGTCCTCGCTGCGGATCCTCGGCTCGGTGGGCGAGCCGATCAACCCCGAGGCCTACGTCTGGTACCGCCACGTCATCGGCGGCGACCGTACGCCGGTGGTCGACACCTGGTGGCAGACCGAGACCGGCGCCGTGATGATCTCCCCGCTGCCCGGCGTGACCGCGGGCAAGCCCGGCTCCGCGATGACCGCGATCCCCGGCATCGAGGCCGACGTCGTCGACGACGAGGGCAGGTCCGTCCCGAACGGCTCGGGCGGCTACCTCGTGGTCACCTCGCCGTGGCCCTCCATGCTGCGCACCATCTGGGGCGACGACGACCGCTACGTCGACACCTACTGGTCGCGGTTCAAGAAGGAGGGCTACTACTTCGCCGGCGACGGGGCGAAGAAGGACGAGGACGGCGACATCTGGGTCCTGGGCCGCGTCGACGACGTCATGAACGTCTCCGGGCACCGCCTGTCCACCACCGAGATCGAGTCCGCCCTCGTCTCCCACCCCAAGGTCGCCGAGTCCGCCGTGGTCGGCGCCTCCGACCCCGACACCGGCCAGGCCGTGGTCGCCTACGTCATCCTCCGCAACGAGTACGAGGCGGCGGCGGCACAGGACAACGCAGGCATCGTCAAGGAGCTCTCCGACCACGTCCGCAAGGAGATCGGCCCGATCGCCAAGCCGCGGCAGATCATGATCGTCCCCGAGCTCCCCAAGACCCGCTCGGGCAAGATCATGCGTCGCCTCCTCCGCGACGTCGCCGAGGGCCGCCAGGTCGGCGACACCCAGACCCTGGCCGACGCCTCGATCATGGACCTGATCTCCGCCGGCCAGGCGACCTCGACCGAGAGTTGAGGAGAGTCCACTGCCCGCCTGGGAACTCGTCGACTGGACCGCCCTGCCGCCCACCCTGGCGGAGTTCTGGACCGAGCGGCACCTCTGCACCCTGAGCACCCTCGACCGCCACGGCGCACCGCACGCCGTGGCGGTCGGGGCCGTGCTCGACCCGGAGCACGAGTGCGCCTGGGTGATCACCGACGGCGCCTCGCAGAAGGTCGCGAACCTCCGGCGGGACGGCCGGCTCGCGGTGAGCCAGGTCGACCGGGCCCGCTGGTCGACGATCATCGGCACCGCCGACGTGCGTGACGACCCGGCGTCGGTCGCCCGGGCGTGTGAGCGGTACGCCGGCCGCTACCGCCAGCCGCGGGAGAACCCGAACCGCGTGGCGCTGCGGATCACGGTGCAGCGCTTCCTGGGCTCGTCCCAGGTGCTGCCCTTGACATGACCCGACCCGAGGCGCATTCTCCTAACTATGTTAGGAGATCCGAAGCGCGATAGGGTCGCCGAACGACGTGCGGCGACCCGGCGCGAGATCCTCGACGCCGCCTGGGCCCAGGCCCGCGAGGTCGGGATCGCGAACATCACGCTGCGCGACATCGCCCGCGCGGTCGGCATGCAGCCACCGTCGCTCTACACGCACTTCGACTCCAAGAACGCCGTCTACGACGCGATGTACGCCGAGGCCTGGGCGGCGTACGAGGCCCACGCGCTCGCCGAGCTGGGCGACGAGCCCGGCGGGTCCGACGAACCCGGCGAGCCGCGGACCGCGCTCCACCGCGCGGCGCGGGTGTTCTTCGACTTCGCGGTCGCCGACCTCGCCCGGCACCAGCTGATGAACCAGCGGACCATCCCCGGGTTCGAGCCGAGCCCGGAGTCCTACGCCCCGGCCGTGCGCGTGCTCGACCGCGGCGTCGCGTACCTCGCCTCGCTGGGCGTGACCGATCGCGCCGACTTCGACATCTGGGTGTCGCTGCTCGGCGGCCTGATCGACCAGCAGCTCGCCAACGACCCGGGCGGTGACCGCTTCTCGCGGCTGCTCGAACGGGCCATCGACATGTTCGCGGACGCCGTCGGACTGTCGCCGCTTCCCGAGAAGCACCCGACCCGCCGGAAGGCAGGCAGCAGGAAATGAGCACCACCATGAAGGACCGCCACCGTCACGACCGCCACCGTCACGACCTCCGCCGTCCGGCCCTCGAGCGGGGCACGGCCATGACGCTCGCGGCCGACGAGTACCGCCTCTTCGCCGACGCCGTCGCAGCGCTCGACGAGGAGGCCTGGAGGCAGCCGACCCCGTGCCCCCTGTGGGACGTCCGCCAGATGACCGCACACGTCATCGGCATGGCCGAGATGGCGGCCGGCGTCCGCGAGGGCTTCCGCCAGCGCCGGATCGCCGGCACGGACGCCGCGACGAAGGGGATCGCGTTCATCGACGCCCTGACCGACGTGCAGGTGCGCGAGCGCGCCGACCACTCGCCCGCCCGGCTGGCCGAGGACATGCGCCGGGTCGGGCCGCGCGCCGCACGCGGACGCCGGATGACGCCGTACCTCCTGCGCCGCCGGGACATGGGGGTCCCCCAGTCCGTCCAGGGCGTCGACGAGAGCTGGGCGCTGGGCTACCTCGTCGACGTGATCCTGACCCGCGACACCTGGATGCACCGCAGCGACCTCGCCGTCGCCACGGGTGCGGCGATGGCACTCACCCCGGAGCACGACGGTCGGATCGTCGCCGACGTGGTCGCCGAGTGGGCCGGCCGGCACGGGCAGCCCTACCGGCTGACGCTGACCGGACCGGCCGGCGGCGAGTGGGGACACGGCACGAGTGGCGAGGAGATCCGGATGGACGCCGTTCAGTTCTGCCGGGTGCTCTCGGGCCGCGGCGAGGGCACCGGGCTGCTGGCCACGGAGGTCCCGTTCTGACCTGACTCCCGGGGCGAGGCGACGAGCAGCACGAGCACGCCCACGACGGCCGCGAGCACGGAGGCGAGCAGGATGCCGACCTTCGCCTCGTCGGTCAGCAACGGCGAGCCGGGGAACGACAGCCCGGCGATGAACAGCGACACCGTGAACCCGATGCCGGCGACGGCGCCGACCCCGACCAGCTGCGCCCAGCTCGTCCCGGACGGCATCCGCGCGACGCCCAGCCGGATGGCGACGAAGCACGCCAGCGCGATGCCGAGCGGCTTGCCGACGACCAGGCCGACCCCGATGCCGAGCGCGACCGTCGACGTCAGCGCGTCGGCGAGCACGCCGTCGCCCAGCGCGACACCGGCGTTGGCGAGCGCGAAGACCGGCAGCACGACGTACGACGACAGCGGGTGCAGTCGCGACTGGAGCCGTTCGACCACCGGCACCGACTCGGCGAGCAGGAAGCGCAACCGGTGCAGCTCCTCGGCGTCGAGCTCGTGGTCGCGCAGGCAGTCGGCGGCGTAGTCGGCGGCCACCTGCGGCCGCAGCAGCGCGACCGCGGGCGTGAGCAGGCCGATCGCCACTCCGGCGAGGGTCGCGTGCACGCCCGACTCGAGCAGCGCGAACCACGCGGCGACGCCGAGCAGGACGTAGACGGGGATCGCCCAGACCCGGAGCGCGCGCAGCACCGCCATCGCGGCGAGCAGCCCGAGCGCGACGCCGAGCCAGCCCAGGGACAGGTCGGAGGTGTAGAACAGCGCGATCACCAGGATCGCCCCGATGTCGTCGACGATCGCCAGGGTCAGCAGGAACAGGCGGGCGGCCGACGGGATCCGGCGGCCGAGGACGCCGAGGACGCCGACCGCGAAGGCGATGTCGGTGGCCATCGGGATCCCCCAGCCCGACCCGGTGTCGCCGCCGCCGGCGATGGCGACGTACAGCAGCGCGGGCACGGCCATCCCGCCGACCGCGGCGATGATCGGGAGCGCGGCGGTGCGCGGGTCGCGCAGGTCGCCGTGCACCAGCTCGTACTTGATCTCGAGGCCGACCACGAAGAAGAAGATCGTCATCAGCCCGTCGTTGACCCAGTGCTGCAACGACTCCTCGAGGCGCCAGTCACCGATCTCGAGCGCGATCGGCGTGTGCCAGAAGTGGTCGTAGCCCTCGGCCCAGCCGTCGACGGGCAGGTTCACCCAGAGCAGCGCGACGACGGTCGCCGCGAGCAGCAGGACCGAGCCCGACGACTCGACGCGGAGGAACTCCCGCAGCGGACGGGCGACGTACCTCGCGAGGCGCTTGTCGCTCTGCGACAGGACCGGTCCGCGGCGCCAGAGCGAGTCGGGGGTGTGACGAGGGTCGGACACAGGGGTGCCTCCACAGGGGCGACGGTCCAGGTCATGGACGTGGGCAGGGGCGTTCACATGCCGACCAGACTTCCCGGCTCACCTGTGCCCACCCTAGCGGTGTCGGTAAGGTCGGGCGCATGGCCATCGAAACGCGGGCAGTCACTGGTGAAGAGCCGACCATCGGTCGCCTCATCAAGGACGCGCAGACCGACTTCTCCACGATCATGCGCAAGGAGATCCAGCTCGCCAAGGCGGAGCTGAAGGTCAGCGTGACCGCAGGTGGTGTCGGTGCGGGGCTCGTGGCCGCGGCGCTGTTCCTCCTCGTGCTGGCCGTGATCATGCTGTCGGTCGCCTTCGCCTACCTGATCCACTGGAACGGCGACGGCCTCGACCTGCACTGGGCGTTCCTGATCGTGTTCGGCTTCTACGTGCTGCTGGCCGGCCTGCTGCTGTTCCTCGCCCTGCGCAGCTTCAAGCGGGTGAAGGCGCCCGAGCGGGCGATCGAGCAGGGCAAGGAGATCCCGCGGGCGCTCAAGGGCCAGGCCAAGGCCTGAGCGAACGGCCGGGGAGGAGGTCCGCGTGGCGCGCCAGCCGGTCGTCGCAGGCCGGGCCGAGCAGCTCCTCGGCTCCGCCGTCGTCGCCACCGCGCCCGTCGCCGGCGGCGACATCTGCACCGCGGTCAAGCTGCGCCTGTCCAGCGGGCGCACCGCCTTCCTCAAGACCCTGACCGGCGCACCGCCGCACTTCTTCGAGCGCGAGGCCGCCGGCCTGCGCTGGCTCGCCGAGGCGACCCCCGCCGGCGGCCTCGCGACGCCCGAGGTGCTCGCCGTCGACGACGACTGCCTGATCCTGTCGTGGGTGGAGTCCGCCCGCCCCGGCGCGGAGGCCTCCGTCGCCTTCGGCCGGGCGCTCGCCGCGACCCACGCCGCCGGCGCCGAGGGCTTCGGCGCACCGGCGGACGGGTACGTCGGCCGCCTGCCGCTGCTCAACCGCCCGCTGCCCACGTGGGCCGAGTTCTGGGCCGAGCGCCGGATCGCGCCGTACCTCAAGGTGCTGCGCGACAAGGAGATCATCTCCGCCGAGGACGCGGCCACCGTCGAGGCGGCCGTCGCCCGGACCGGGCAGATCGTGCCCGAGGAGCCGCCCGCGCGGCTGCACGGCGACCTGTGGAACGGCAACGTGCTCTGGACCGCTGACGACCGCTCGGTCGTCATCGACCCGGCCGCCCACGGCGGACACCGCGAGGTCGACCTCGCGATGCTCGCCCTCTTCGGCCTGCCGAACCTGCCGCAGGCGATGGCCGCCTACGACGAGGCCACCCCGCTCGCCGACGGCTGGGAGGACCGGCTCGGCTTCCACCAGCTCTTCCCGCTGCTGGTGCACGCCTGCCTGTTCGGGGGCCAGTACGGCGCCCGCGCGGCGCGCATCGCCGCCCGCTACCTCTGAGGCGCCCACCGCCGCCGCGCTCTCAGCGACTGCTCAGGCCCGTCCGTCATGATGGGGGCGTGTCCCGTCCCGCTGCGCCTGCCCGCGTCCTCGTCGTCGACGACGACCGGGCCGTGCGGGAGTCGCTGCGGCGCTCCCTGGCGTTCAACGGGTACGACGTCCACCTGGCCTCCGACGGCGCGGAGGCCCTCGCGGGGATCGGCGCGATCGCGCCCGACGTCGTCGTGATGGACGTGATGATGCCCAAGCTGGACGGACTGGAGGCCACCCGCGCGCTGCGAGCCGCCGGGAACGACGTACCCGTCATCGTGCTGACCGCACGCGACGCCGTGGGCGACCGGGTCGAGGGCCTGGACGCCGGGGCCGACGACTACCTCACCAAGCCGTTCGCGCTCGAGGAGCTGCTCGCCCGGCTGCGGGCGCTGCTGCGCCGGATCGCGCCGGGCGAGGACGACGGCGAGGAGGAGGTGCTCGCCTTCGCCGACCTCACCATGAATGTCACCACCCGCGAGGTGGTGCGCGGGACCCGCCACATCGAGCTGACCCGCACCGAGTTCACCCTGCTGGAGATGTTCCTGCGCCGGCCGCGACGGGTGCTCGACCGCAGCTTCATCCTCGAGGAGGTGTGGGGCTACGACTTCCCCACCACCGCGAACTCGCTCGAGGTCTACGTCGGCTACCTGCGCCGCAAGACCGAGGCCGCCGACGAGCCGCGGCTGATCCACACCGTCCGGGGCATCGGCTACGTCCTGCGCTCGACCGACTCATGAGCGGGTCGTGAGCGGGTCATGAGCTGGCCGGTCCCCGACGGCCGCTGGCACTACCGGCGGTCGCTGGCGAGCCGGGTGATCTGGCTGACCACGATGGCGGTCGGCATGTCGGTCGCCCTCGTCGCCGTCGGGGCCTACCTCACCGCCCGCGTGCAGATGCAGGACACCCTCGACAACGCGCTGCTCGACCGCGCCAACAAGGCCGCAGCGTCCGACAGCCTGCTGCAGGCCGGCTCGGCCGGCATCCCGTCGTGGGCGCTCGGCGCCGGCGACGTGCGGATCGCGTTCCTCGACTACGAGGGCACGCCCGCGATCCTCGACCGCGGTCCGGCCATCGACTTCGGTCGCCCCGAGCTCGAGGTGGCCCGCGGCGACGAGCGGAACAGCCTGCGCACGATCGTGATCGCCGGCGAGCGCTACCGGGTCGTCGCCGTACCCACGCAGAAGCGCGGGATCGCGCTCGTCATCGCGCAGCCGCTCGAGGACCAGGACCGCACGCTCGCGCGGCTCGGGTGGGTCACCGTCGCCTTCGGCATCTTCGGCGTGCTCGCCGCCGGCCTCGCCGGCTGGACGGTCGCCACCAACGGCCTGCGGCCCGTACGCCGACTGACCTCCTCCGTCGAGGACATCGCCCGCACCGAGGACTTCACCCCGCTGCCGGTGGAGGGCGACGACGAGGTCGCCCGGCTGGCCACCGCCTTCAACCACATGCTGCTCGCCCTCGACGCCAGCCGGGTCCGCCAGCGCCAGCTGGTCGCGGACGCCAGCCACGAGCTGCGCACCCCGCTCACCGCGCTGCGCACCAACGTCGAGCTGCTCTCGATGAGCGCCCGCGGCGACGGGATGGCCAGCCTCCCGGACGACGCCCGGGACGAGCTGCTCGACGACGTGCAGGCCCAGATCCAGGAGCTGACCACCCTGATCGGCGACCTGACCGCCCTCGCGCGCGACGAGCCGGTCCGGATCCAGGTCGCTCCCATCGACCTCTCCGAGGTCGTCGACCACGCCGTGCAGCGGGTACGACGCCGCGCGCCCGGTCTCACGTTCGAGGTCTTCACCCGGCCGTGGTGGGTGGTCGGCGAGGATTCGGAGCTGGAGCGGGCGGTCACGAACCTGCTCGACAACGCAGCGAAGTGGAGCCCGGAGGCAGGTCACGTGACGGTACGGCTCAGCGACGGCGTGCTCACCGTCGACGACCAGGGCCCCGGCATCGCCGAGTCCGACCGCGAGCTGATCTTCGACCGCTTCTGGCGCTCCCCCGACGCCCGCACCATGCCCGGGTCCGGCCTCGGCCTGGCGATCGTGCGCCAGGTCGCCGAGCGCCACTCCGGCTCCGTGCACGCCACCGACAACGCCAGCGGGGGCGCCCGCCTCGTGCTGCGCCTCCCCGGACAGGAGAACGAGCCCGATGCCTGACCCCCGACCGGTCCGCTCCCGCCTGCTGGCGGCGACGGCCGTCGTACCCCTCACCCTGCTGGCCGCCTGTGGCGAGGACGAGGTCGGCGCGAAGCCGGACCTCCCCTCGGAGACCCCGGCCCTGTGGAACCCGTGCGACGCCCTCGACACGGCCTTCATCAAGCAGCAGTTCGGCGCGACCACGACCAAGCACGCGGGCAGCCCCACCTCCCCGGAGTGCCGCTTCGCCCCGGCAACGGACTCCGGCGAGCCCGCGCTGACGGCGAACTACCAACTCTTCACCGGCAGCCTCGACGAGTTCTTCGCCACGATGGGCCAGGCAGACGACGCCGACGTCCGCCAGCCCACCGTCCCCGGCGCCGACGACGCCCGGATCGTGGTCGCGGCCGAGAAGGACCAGCTCTACGTCACCGGCTTCGTCCAGAACGGCGCCCTCTTCGAGGTCGTCAACGTCGTCGACCCCGCGCCGTACGACGAGGCGCTGATCGTGAGGGGCGTCCGGGCCACCCTCGCCGCCCTCTCCGCCCACGCCGACGAGAAGGACGTCACCTGACGCCCGTCCCCGTTGGTCGAGCCGGCCGCCCACCCCGTTGGTCGAGGAGGCCGCCCACGCCCGTTGGTCGAGGAGGCCGGTCACGGCCGTCTCGAGACCCCTCGCCACGGTGCAGGAACGGTCTCCACGACCGCGGACATGCCAACACCCCCGCCCGGTGCTGCTCGGTGGGCGGGGTACGGGGCGTGGTGGTCAGTACCCGTCGTAGTCGTCGGGGTCGAGCCACCGCGGCGGATCCAACGCCGTCGTCCCAAGTGGGCCGACGTGGAAGTGCCGCCCGGACGGACTGATCCACAGGTAGTGGGCGGGGGCGATGATCACGTACCGCCACAGTGAGAACGTCTTCGCGCGGTGGTGCCGCCGACACAGCGCGACGAGCTGACAGGGACAGGTCGGCCCGCCCTGCGCGTAGGGCGTGTGGTGGTCGACGTCGCACTTCACCGCCCGGCGTGGGCAGCCAGGGAACCGGCAGGTGTGGTCCCGCATCCTCACGCGCTGCTTGAGCCGGTCCGGGATCTCGTACGAGTCCACCGGCACGCAGTCGGCGAGGTCGATGACCGGCCGGATGGTGACGGTCGTGTGCCGGGCGAGCAGCCACTCCTTGATCTGCCCGATGCTGACCGGCATCCCGGTCTCCTCACACCGCCCCACCGGGTTGCCGTCGTCGTTGGTCGAGGAGGCCGGCCACGGCCGTCTCGAGACCCCCGCAACATCTCCTCCCAACTCCTCGTCGTCGTTGGTCGAGGAGGCCGGCCACGGCCGTCTCGAGACCCCCGCAGCCCCTCCTCCCAA
>DATMHM010000072.1:0-76961 GCA_035554935.1 Nocardioides sp.
TCCTTGGCCGAGGTCCAGCCGTGCTCGGTCAGGGTGCCGGTGTCCTCGAGCCGGTCGATGACGTGCAGCAGGCCGGCGTCGAGGAAGCCCTTGGCTGCGGCGATGGCTTCCGCGGCGGCCATGGCGTCGGCGCCGTCGAGGACGGCCCAGTCGCTCGCCGCGAGCGTGCTCGCGGCGTCGGCCACGGTGGTGGCCTGGGCGAGCGCTGCCGGGGAGGACATGAGTCCATGATAAGAGAACACGTGTTCGAATACAATGCCGAGCGGGAGGTTTTCCGACATGTCATGCGCAGCCGTTTCGCGATCTCCCAGTGGTCCGCGGATGCGCCACGTGGCGCGGTGTCGACTTCTGTGCCGAGCACGGCATCTCGCGCAAGTCGTTCCATGAGCCGCGCAAGTGCGCCGTCGTCGAGGGGCCAGTTGCGGTGCTCAAACCACGGACAACCCACCGGCCGAAGTCGAGCCTCCCGAGGTGAGCGAGGAGGTCAAGGACCAAGCCACCAGGTGCGAGCCGCGCTGGAAGCTGAGACATCAACTGTCACCGATGTCCTGATATGGAACGGTCACCCATCTTCTGAGACATCACACTGATCGGCCGCGCTGATCGGCCGCACCGGCCACCTGGTCGGTCAGGGCGTGACGGCCAGCGTCCGCAGCTCGGCCTGGTAGGCGGCGTACGACGTCCGCATCGCGCCCGCCGGCCAGTCGGCCGGCAGCAGCGCGGCCGGGAGCAGCGGGTCGGAGGCGAGGTGGCGCACGACGTGCGCGGCGACCGCCAGGCGCGGTGCGGGCTCGGTGGTGACGGCCAGCAGATCGAGGAGCTCCCGGCCCGCGCCGGCCCACCCGCGCAGGTCCCACAGGCCGGCGGCGAGGGTGGCCGCGTCCTCGTCCGGCGTCGCGATGAAGGTGCTGAGCACGACGTCGTCGGCGTAGGCGCGCGGCCGGCGCAGGTTCGCCGGCCGGGCCCACACGCCCTCCCGCAGCTCCGCCAGGCGGTACGACGCCAGCCGCTCCCGCAGGGCCGCGCGCTCGGGTCCCGAGCGGCCGGCGACCACGACCACCGCCATCTCCCAGCTGCCGTCCCACGCGGTCTCGGCGTCGAGCACGGCCTCGTCCTGGCGGCGCTGGCGGCGGGCCAGCCGCTCGCCGAGCACGTAGTCGCCGTCCGACCGGCGCAGGTCGCCGGACGCGACGGCGCGGGTGAGCGCGACCCGGGTCGTCGCGGCGGGGATGCCGAAGTGCTCGCCTGCGCGGACCAGCTCGGCCGATGACATCCGGTCCGGGTGGGACCCGAGGAGCAGGCTGAGGACCACGGAGCGCGCCGGCAGCGGAGCGAGGTCGACGGGCACGAGCCCACTTTCTCACGCTACAGATATCGACACAATCGTCGGCGCAGATGTAATGTCGAGCCATGACCGATGCCGCTGACGCCGCTGGCGCCCCTGGCGACCTTGATGACGGCGCCGCGCCCTGGCGCCGCCCCGTCCACGAGGGCCCCGGCTCGCCGTACCGTGCCGCCGGCCCGGCCAGCGGCCTCCACGACACCGTCCCGGACTACCGCACGCTGACCTATGAGGTCGACGGCCGCGTCGCCCGGCTGACGTTCAATCGCCCCGAGCAGGGCAACTCGATCACCCCGGACACGCCGCTCGAGCTCGCCGACGCCGTCGAGCGCGCCGACCTCGACCCGCGGGTGCACGTGATCGTGCTGAGCGGGCGGGGCAAGGGCTTCTGCGGCGGCTACGACCTCGCCGCGAGCGCCGAGCACCTGATGGACGGCGGGATGGCGGGCGCCGCTCCCCGGGCGGGCACCGTCCTCGACCCGACCGTCCAGATGCACAACCACGACCCGGCGGGCACGTGGGACCCGATGGTCGACTTCGCGATGATGAACCGCTTCACCCGTGGCTTCGCGAGCCTGCTGCACGCCGACAAGCCGACTGTCGCGAAGATCCACGGCTTCTGCGTCGCTGGCGGCACCGACATCGCCCTGCACTGCGACCAGATCGTGATCGCGGCCGACGCCAAGATCGGCTACCCGCCCACCCGGGTCTGGGGCGTCCCGAGCGCCGGCCTGTGGGCGCACCGGCTCGGCGACCAGCGCGCCAAGCGGCTGCTGCTCACCGGCGACACGCTCTCCGGACGCGAGGCCGCCGAGTGGGGCCTCGCCGTCGAGGCGCCCGAGCCCGAGGACCTCGACGCGCGGACCGAGCAGCTCGTGCAGCGGATCGCCGCCATGCCGCTCAACCAGCTGATGATGGTCAAGCTCGCCCTCAACTCCGCGCTGTTCGCCCAGGGGGTGCAGAACAGCCAGATGATCAGCACCGTCTTCGACGGCATCTCCCGCCACACCCGCGAGGGCTACGCGTTCCAGCAGCGGGCCGCGGAGGCCGGCTTCCGGCAGGCCGTCCGGGAGCGCGACGGGGCGCCGTACGACGACGGCGGGCCCGCCACCAGCAACGTCACCAACCGCCACCACGCCGGCCACCACACCAGCGACCACACCAGCGACCACACCGACAGGGGATGAGCACGATGTCCAGCACCCACGAGGTCTTCAACCAGGTCCCGCCGCTGGTGGGGCACAACACCGCCGGCGACCCGGCGCTGCGGGCAGGTGTCGAGCGGGAGGGCGCCGGCTGGGCGCTGCCCGAGATCGACGAGCTCGGCCGGCTGGCCGGCTCCGCCGAGGCGCAGGACTGGGCCCGGCTCGCCGAGCGGGTGCCGCCGCGGCTGCACACCCACGACCGCTACGGCAACCGCGTCGACGAGGTCGAGTACGTCCCGGCCTACCACCGGCTGATGGAGACCGCCGTCGGGCACGGCCTGCACGGCTCGCCGTGGGCGGACGACCGGCCGGGCGTGCACGTCGCCCGTGCCGCGAAGTTCTTCGCCTGGCAGGTCGACGCCGGCCACGGCTGCCCGATCTCGATGACCTACGCCGTCGTCCCGGCCCTGCGGGCGAACGCCGACCTCGCCGCGCGCTTCGAGCCGCTGCTGACCAACCGCGACTACGACTTCGGCCTGCGCGACCCGGAGACCAAGCGCGGCCTGATCGCCGGCATGTCGATGACCGAGAAGCAGGGCGGGTCCGACGTACGCGCCAACACGACGACCGCGACCGCCCAGCCGGACGGCAGCTACGTGCTGCGGGGGCACAAGTGGTTCACGAGCGCGCCGATGAGCGACCTGTTCCTCACCCTCGCGCAGACCCCGGCGGGCGTCGGCTGCTTCCTGGTGCCGCGGGTGCTGCCGGGCGGGGAGCGCAACGCGATGCGGTTCATGCGCCTCAAGGACAAGCTCGGCAACCGGTCGAACGCCTCCTCGGAGATCGAGTACGACGCCGCGGTCGGCTGGCTCGTCGGCGAGGAGGGCCGCGGCGTGCGGACCATCGTCGAGATGGTCAACATGACCCGCCTCGACTGCGTGATCGGCTCGGCCGCGGGGATGCGGTCCGCGCTGACGATGGCGGCGCACCACGCCAGCCACCGCTCGGCCTTCGGCAAGCTGCTCGTCGACCAGCCCGCGATGCGCAACGTCCTCGCCGACCTGCAGGTCGAGTCGGAGGCCGCCACCACCGCGATGCTGCGCCTGGCCGGCGCCAACGACCGCGCGGTGCGCGGCGACGAGGGCGAGGCGGCGCTGCGCCGGATCGCGCTCGCCGTGACGAAGTACTACGTCTGCAAGCGGGCCCCGTTCATGGTCAACGAGGCGTTGGAGTGCCTCGGTGGCAACGGCTACATCGAGGACTTCGACATCGCCCGGATCTACCGCGAGATGCCGCTGCTGTCGATCTGGGAGGGCTCCGGGAACGTCGCGGCCCTCGACGCGCTGCGGGCGATGGCCCGCGAGCCGCACACGCTCGACGCGTTCTTCGCCGAGGCCGAGCTGGCCGCCGGCGCCGACGTCCGCTACGACGAGGCGGTGGACCGGCTGAAGAAGGAGTTCACCACCTTCGACGACATCGAGCTGCGCGCGCGCCGCGTCGTCGAGCAGATGGCGCTGGTCTTCCAGGGCTCGCAGCTGCTCCGGCACGCGCCCGCCGCCGTCGCCGACGCGTTCTGCGCGACCCGGCTCGGACGGGACTGGGGTGGCGCGTTCGGGACCCTGCCCGCCGGCCTCGACCTCGCACCGGTCGTCGAGCGGGCGCTGCCGGCATGACGGGAGGCCAGGCCGGTCCGCAGGGGCTCGTCACCGTCAGCAAGGACGGCCCGGTCACCTCGATCGGGATCAACCGCCCCGACGTCCGCAACGCCGTCGACCGCGCGACCGCCCAGGCGCTGGCCGATGCGTTCCGCGCGTTCGACGCCGACCCGGAGGCCTCCGTCGCCGTGCTGTACGGCGAGGGCGGCACCTTCTGCGCCGGCGCCGACCTCAAGGCGGTCGCCGGCGGGGACGTCAACCGCTTCGAGCCGGACGGTGACGGCCCGATGGGCCCGACCCGGATGCGGCTCGGCAAGCCGGTGATCGCCGCGATCGCCGGCCACGCGGTCGCCGGCGGGCTCGAGCTGGCGATCTGGGCCGACCTGCGCGTGGTCGAGGAGGACGCCGTGCTCGGCGTCTTCTGCCGGCGCTGGGGCGTGCCGCTCATCGACGGCGGGACCGTCCGGCTCCCGCGGCTGATCGGTGCGAGCCACGCGATGGACCTGGTCCTGACCGGCCGCCCGGTCGGCGCCGAGGAGGCCCTGCGGATCGGGCTGGCCCATCGCGTCGTGCCGTCCGGCCGGGCGCTCGCGGCCGCGCAGCAGCTCGCCCGCGAGCTGGCCGCGTTCCCGCAGACCTGCCTGCGCCAGGACCGGCTCTCGATGCTCGATCAGGAAGGGCTCACCGAGGCCGACGCCCTGGCCGCGGAGTACGAGCACGGCCGGGTCTCGGTCGCCTCCGACACCCTCGCCGGCGCCACCCGCTTCGCGCAGGGCGCCGGCCGGCACGGCAGCTTCGCGGATGGTCCGGACTGACCATCGAGGCATAGCCCGGGCGGACCACGCTCGTTGGACGGTGTGGAACACGTTGCACCCAGTCGGGGTGCACCCCCCAATGCTCGGGAGACTGAAGATGATGGCTGCACGTTGGAAGAGCGCCGGCGCGGTCCTCGCCGCGGGAGTCCTGGGCGCCGCCACCCTGGGTGTCGCGCCGGACGCGACGGCGAAGCGGCGATCGGCCGCGGTCGAGTGGGCGCCGGCGGAGACCGCCGCCCTGCACCCCGGCGTGCAGACCTACACCAACGGCGGCCAGTGCACCGCCAACTTCGTCTTCACCGACACCGCCGGCAACGTCTACCTCGGCCAGGCCGCCCACTGCTCGGGCACCGGTGCGGCCACCGACACCAACGGCTGTGACGCCGGCACCCTGCCGCTGGGCACCGAGGTGACCTTCAACGAGGGCGGCAGCCTGCTCTCCGACGGCACCGTGCTCGGTACCGGGACGCTGGCCTACAGCAGCTGGAACACCATGCAGGCCCGTGGCGAGCGGGACGACAACACCTGCGCCTTCAACGACTTCGCGCTGGTCAAGGTGGCCGCCGCGGACGTCGCGAAGGTCAACCCGACGGTCCCGTTCTGGGGTGGCCCGATGGGCATCAACACCACCGGCACGCAGGCCGGCGACGAGGTCTACAGCTACGGCAACTCCAGCCTGCGCGGCGGCCTGACCGAGCTGTCGCCGAAGACCGGCATCAGCCTCGGCCAGGACCCGGCCGAGGAGGGCTGGACGCACCCGCTCTACACCGCGACCCCGGGTGTCCCCGGCGACTCGGGCAGCGCGTTCCTCGACGCCGACGGCAACGCCGTGGGCACGCTGTCGACGCTCGGCCTCGCGCCGCTGCCGGCCTCGAACAACATCGGCGACCTCGACCACGAGCTCGCCTACGCCCAGGCCTACTCCGGGATCGCCGGCCTGCGCCTGGTCCTCGGCACCGAGCCGTTCGACCCCAGCCTCTGATCCACGCCGCCGGGTGACGGCACCCCCAGCGCCGCCAGCGCCATCGAGCCGAGCAGCTCGCGCAGCGCGGCGTCGGGGATGTCGTGCCCGGCGCGTGGCGTGGAGTTGAGCAGGCCGAAGGCGGCCTGGGCCGCGGCATGGGAGCTCGCCCGGTCCAGCCCGGGCTGCAGGGCCCGCAGCTGGTCGGCCCACAGTCCGATGTAGGAGCGCTGCAGGCGGCGTACCTGCTCCCGCGCGTCCTCCGGCAGCGACTCCCAGTCCCGGTCCTGTACGACGATCAGCGGGCGCTGCGTCAGCGCGAACTCGACGTGCCAGTCGACCAGGCCGCGCAGTGCTGCTGCGGGGTCGCCCCCGCCGGCGGCGACCCGCTCGCGCCCGACCTCGAGCAGCCGCTCGCTGATCGAGGTGAGCATCTCGGCCAGCATCGCGTGCTTGGACGGGAAGTGCTTGTAGAGCGCGGGCCCGGAGATCCCGCACGCCGCGCCGAGCTCGGCGACCGAGACGCCGTGGAAGCCGCGGGCCGCGAACAGGTCGGCCGCGGTAGCCAGGATCTGCTCGCGCCGGCTCTCGCTCATCCCTGAAGGTTAGCGGTCGCTCACCTCGGTGTGCTGCGGCGTTCAGGGGAAGGGCTTTACAGCACAGGTTAATGATCGTTAACCTGCTCCCGTGTCCGAGACCACGAGCCCCGAGCCCACCCTGCGGGACCTCAGTGCCGACCTGCGCGAGCGCCTGGCACGGGTGCGCCAGGGCGGCAGCGAGGCCGCCCGCACCAAGCACACCGACCGCGGCAAGCTGCTGCCGCGCGACCGGGTCGACCGGCTGCTCGACCCGGGCAGCCCGTTCCTCGAGGTGGCGCCGCTGGCGGCGTACGGCATGTACGGCAAGCCCGGCAGCCCCGACACCGAGGACTACGCCGTCCCGTCCGCCGGCGTCGTCGCCGGCATCGGCCGCGTGCAGGGTCGCAACTGCCTGGTCGTCGCCAACGACGCGACCGTCAAGGGCGGCACCTACTACCCGATCACGGTGAAGAAGCACCTGCGGGCGCAGGCGATCGCGGCGGAGAACCAGCTGCCGTGCATCTACCTCGTCGACTCCGGCGGCGCGTTCCTGCCGATGCAGGACGAAGTGTTCCCCGACAAGGAGCACTTCGGCCGGATCTTCTTCAACCAGGCCAACATGTCCGCGCGGGGCATCCCGCAGCTCGCCGCGGTGATGGGCTCCTGCACCGCCGGCGGCGCCTACGTCCCGGCGATGTCGGACGAGACCGTCATCGTCAAGGAGCAGGGCACGATCTTCCTCGGCGGTCCGCCGCTGGTGAAGGCCGCCACCGGCGAGGTCGTCAGCGCCGAGGACCTCGGCGGCGGCGACGTGCACGCCCGCAAGTCAGGCGTGGTCGACCATCTCGCCGACGACGACGCGCACGCGCTGCGGATCCTGCGGGGGATCGTCGACACGCTGCCGACCCCGGTGGCCCGCGAGCGGGTCGAGGTGGAGGAGCCGCTGGAGGCTCCCGAGACGATCTACGACGTCGTGCCGTCGAGCACCCGGACGCCGTACGACGTCCGCGAGGTGATCCGTCGCCTGGTGGACGGCAGCCGGCTGCAGGAGTTCAAGCAGCTCTACGGCGAGACCCTGGTGTGCGGCTTCGCCCGCATCCACGGCCACCAGGTCGGGATCGTCGCCAACAACGGCATCCTGTTCAGCGAGTCCGCCCTCAAGGGCGCGCACTTCGTGGAGCTCTGCAACCAGCGCGGCATCCCGCTGCTGTTCCTGCAGAACATCACCGGCTTCATGGTCGGCCGCGAGTACGAGAACCGCGGCATCGCCCGCGACGGCGCCAAGCTGGTCACCGCGGTGGCCTGCTCGGTCGTGCCGAAGCTGACCGTCGTGATCGGCGGCTCGTTCGGTGCCGGCAACTACGGCATGTGCGGGCGTGCCTACGACCCGCGCTTCCTGTGGATGTGGCCGAACTCCCGGATCTCGGTGATGGGCGGCGACCAGGCGGCCAACGTGCTGGCGACCGTCGCCGGCCGCGAGGACGACGACGAGTTCAAGCAGCCGATCCGCGACCAGTACGAGACGCAGGGCTCGCCGTACTACGCCTCGGCCCGGCTCTGGGACGACGGCGTGATCGACCCGGCCGACACCCGCCGGATCCTGGGCATGGCGCTCGAGGTCACGACCGCAGTGCCCACACCCGACCCCTCCTACGGCATCTTCAGGATGTGAAGCGAGCAGCGGCGTGCGAGGAACGAGCACGTCGCGTCGCGAGACCAGGTTGAGCGAGGCCCGCGACCGACGGAGGAGGTCGCGACCGCCGAGTCGAAACCCACCAGCCCCACGAGAAGGACCGAACTGATGAACGAGATCCGCACCGTCCTCGTCGCCAACCGCGGCGAGATCGCCCGCCGGGTGTTCCGCACCTGCCGTGACCTCGGCATCCGCACGGTCGCGATCCACACCGACCTCGACGCCGACGCGCTGCACGTGCGTGACGCCGACGTCGCGATCCGGGTGCCGAGCTACCTCGACGCCGACGCCGTCCTCGCGGCGGCGAAGGAGGCCGGCCTGGCCGACGGGGGCGCGATCCACCCCGGCTACGGCTTCCTGTCCGAGAACGCCGGCTTCGCCCGCGCGGTCACCGGCGCGGGGATCGCGTGGGTCGGCCCGACGCCCGAGGTGATCGAGCAGATGGGCCGCAAGGACGCGGCCCGCGACCTCGCCGTCGCGGCGGGGGTGCCGGTCGTCCCGTCGTACGGGCTCGACGACGACCCGGAGTCGTTCAACTACCCGGTGCTCGTCAAGGCCGCCGCCGGCGGTGGCGGCAAGGGCATGCGGGTGGTCCGCTCGGCGGCCGACCTGCCCGAGGGGATCGCGGCCGCGAAGCGGGAGGCGGCGAGCGCGTTCGGCGACGACACCATCCTGATCGAGAAGTACGTCGAGCGCGGACGCCACATCGAGGTCCAGGTCCTCGGCGACACCCACGGCAACGTGGTGCACCTCGGCACCCGTGAGTGCTCGGTGCAGCGCCGCCACCAGAAGGTGCTGGAGGAGGCGCCGGCCCCGGCGCTCGACGACGACCTGCGCAGACGGATCCACGACTCCGCGGTCGCGCTGTCGGCGTCGGTCGGCTACGTCAACGCCGGCACGATCGAGTACCTCCTCGACGCCGGTGAGTCGGGATCCGGCGAGTTCTACTTCCTCGAGATGAACACCCGCCTGCAGGTGGAGCACCCGGTCACCGAGCTGCATTCGGGAGTCGATCTCGTCGAGGCGCAGCTCGCGGTCGCCGCCGGTGAGCCGCTGCCGTTCGACCAGGCCGGGATCGCGTTCGGCGGGCACGCCATCGAGGCGCGGATCTATGCCGAGGACGCGTTCGGGGGCTACCTCCCGCAGGCCGGTACGGCGACCGTCGTCTCCTGGCCGGAGGGCGCGCGCGTCGACCACGCCCTCGAGAGCGGCCAGGTCGTGAGCACGTCGTACGACCCGATGCTCGGCAAGGTGATCGTCTCCGGTCCGGATCGCGAGGCCGCGCGCCGGGCGCTGGTCGCCGCGCTCGACGACACCGCGATCCTCGGCCTGACCACCAACACCGGCTTCCTGCGCGTGCTGGCCGCCGGCGAGGAGTTCGCCGAGCCCGGCGGCATCGACACCGCGTGGCTGGACCGGCACGACGTGCCCGCCCCCGATCCTGCGCCGGCGCGCGAGGTCGCGGCCCGGCTGTGGCTCGACGCGCACAGCGAGCCGTCCGGCCCGTTCGCCGGTGACGGGTTCCGGATGGGCGCCGGGCCCGCGTCACTCACCGTGGAGCTCGACCAGCCCGCCACCGCCGCCCGGCGGGTGCCGGAGGGCGTCGTCGCCCGCGTCACGCAGCACCACGTCGAGCTCGCGTTCCACGGCCAGCGCTACGTCTTCACCCGCCCCGACGCCAGCGCCGACCATGCCGTCGCCGAGGGCGACGGCACGATCGTGGCGCCGATGCCCGGCACGGTCCTCGACGTCCGCGTCGCCGCCGGCGACACGGTCACCGAGGGACAGGTGCTCGGCGTCGTCGAGGCGATGAAGATGGAGCTCGCGCTCAAGGCGCCGTACGACGGCGTGGTGGCGTCGGTCGAGGCGAGCACCGGCCAGCAGGTGGCGCTCGGTGCCACCCTCTTCGTCGTCCACGGCGGTGAGGACGCATGACCGGCCTGCCGATGGTGGTGCCCGAGCCGGGCCTGCCGGCCGCGGTCACGATCTACGAGGTCGGCCCCCGCGACGGGCTGCAGAACGAGAAGGCGACGATCCCGACCGCGACCAAGGCGACGTTCGTCCAGCGACTCCTCGCCGCGGGCCTGCCGATCGTGGAGGCGACCAGCTTCGTGCACCCGAAGTGGGTGCCGCAGCTGGCCGACGCCGCCGAGCTGATGACCGGCCTGCGGGCCGAGCTCGGCGACCGGGTCGCCGACCTCCCGGTGCTCGTCCCCAACCAGCGCGGCCTGGACCGGGCCGTCGAGCTGGGGCTGCGCCACGTCGCGGTCTTCGCCTCGGCGACCGAGACGTTCGCGGCGAAGAACCTCAACCGCACCCTCGAGTCGCAGTTCGACATGTTCGAGCCGACCGTCGCGGCGGCGCTCGCGGCCGGGATGGACGTGCGCGGCTATGTCTCGATGTGCTT
Source organism: Nocardioides sp. (assembly GCA_035554935.1). Taxonomy (GTDB): domain Bacteria; phylum Actinomycetota; class Actinomycetes; order Propionibacteriales; family Nocardioidaceae; genus Nocardioides. Next base: position 10,597 of record DATMHM010000072.1, read on the forward strand.
CGGCGACCCGTGGGAGGGCGCCGTGCCGGTCGAGCAGGTGGTGGCGGTCGGCAAGCGGCTGCTCGACCTCGGCGTCGGCCAGCTCAGCCTCGGCGACACCATCGGCGTCGCGACCGCCGGCCACGTGCGCGCCCTGGTGCAGGCCTTCGTCGCGGCCGGCGTCGCGACCGAGCGGCTGGCGCTGCACTTCCACGACACCTACGGCCAGGCGCTCACCAACGTGCACGCGGGCCTCCAGGCCGGCGTCACGACGTACGACGCCTCGGCGGGCGGCCTCGGCGGCTGCCCCTACGCCAAGAGCGCGACGGGCAACCTCGCGACCGAGGACCTGGTCTGGTTCCTGACCGGCCTCGGGATCGAGCACGGCGTCGACCTCGACGCGGTGGTGCGGACCAGCGCGTGGATGGCCGGCGAGCTCGGCCGGCCGAGCCCCTCCGCGGTGGTGCGCGCGCTGACCGGGCCCTGACCGCCCGGGCCGCCCCGCCCACCCTTACCGTTGGTCCATGAGTGGAGGACGACGCGCCTGGGGGTGGGCGGCCGCGTTGCGGGAGGGATCGACGACGCCCTGGCTCGCCTGGCCGGAGTCCGGCGCGGAGGCGGACCCGTTCGCCGACGGCCTGCCGGGTGCGCAGCAGCTCGCCCTGCTGCGCCGGCTGAACCTCGCCGCCGAGGCGCAGGGGCGCACGGTGCCCCGTGCCACCGCTGACCGGGTGCTCGCCGCCGGCGTCTCCGGCCGCGGCCGCAGCGACCTGCCGCTCGTCGGCGACGACGGCACCCGCCGCTTCGGCCCCCGTCCCGTCGACCCCGACGCGCTCCCCGACGACGAGCTGCTCCGCGTCGCTTCCGCCCTCATCGCCGACGACGTCGCCGCCACCGCCGGCCAGCCGGAGCCGCCGCGCAGCCTCGTCGAGCGCGCCCTCGGCGCCCGCCGCCCGTGGGTGCGCTCCTTCGTGGTCGTCGGCATCCAGCGCCGGGCCGAGGCGGTCAGCGAGGGCCTCGCCGAGCAGGGGCACCGCCCGGGCGGGCGCAGGCCGACGGCGTACCTCCTCGCCGACGACCTCGGCGCCGTCCTCGCCGAGGCGTGGACCGCGCGCTGCTTCGACCAGGGCGGACCGTCCTGGGTCGAGTTCCTGCGGGGCTCGGCGACCTTCGGTCACCTGCCGCCGCGCGCCGACCTGCTGCGGATGGCCCGCTCCGCGGTCGAGAGGTACGGCGCCGGGCGGGTCGTCGTCGTCCTCGACACCGACGCGCTGGCCGCCGAGCTGGGTGTCCGCAGCCTCCGCGCCGCCCCGCGGCTCGGGGCGAACGCCGCCGACCTGGTCCGTCGGGTGGGCCAGCCGCTGGGCCTGCTGGTCGCCCGCGAGGACCGGCCGGGCCTGCTGCGCGCGAGCCTCGCCCCCCGCCTCGACGGGCTCGGCGGCCCCGTGCCGACCGTGCCGGCGCGCCACGCCGGCTGGCTGAGCACGCAGGCCGAGCGGGTGCACCACGACCTCGCCGCCGCTGACTACCCTGTGCTCGGCGACCTCGACCGGCTGCTCCCCGGCCCGCTGCCCGCGGAGCCCGTGGTGCCGGTCGACGCCGAGGTGCTGGCCCTCGCACTCGGGCTGCTCCTCGACCCCGTGACGGCACGGCCCGCGAAGGAGGGAACCCGGTGAGTGAGCGGGTGCTGCTGCACGTGGGGACGCCGAAGACGGGCACGTCGTACCTCCAGGACGTGCTCTTCCAGAACCGCAGCCGCCTGCTCAAGCAGGGCATCAGCTATCCCGCCGACCGGTTCGACGACCACTTCCTGGCCGCCCTCGACCTGATGCGCCTGCGCTGGGGCGGGCTCGAGCGGGAGGCCGTCGGGGCGTGGGACCGGCTCGCGGAGAGGGTGCGCGAGCACGACGGCACGTCGATCGTCAGCCACGAGATCTTCGCGACCGCGTCGCGGACCCAGGTGGAGCGGGCGCTGCGCTCGCTCGGGCACGTCCCCGGCTCCGACGAGGGCACGGAGGTGCACCTGGTCATCTCGGTGCGCGACCTGGTCCGCCAGGTGCCCGCCGAGTGGCAGGAGAACGTCAAGCACCGCGCGACCTTCCGCTACGCGCGCTTCCTCGACCTGATTCGCGACCCCGAGCGCAACCACCGCGTGGGTGCGTGGTTCTGGGGCGTCCAGGAGATCCCCGACATCCTCGACCGGTGGGGCGCGACGATCCCGCCGGAGCGGGTGCACGTCGTGACGGTGCCGCCGCCGGGCGGCGACCGCGACCTGCTGTGGCAGCGCTTCAGCACCGCCTTCGGCCTCGACGACCTCGACCTCGAGCTCGGCACCAAGCGCGCCAACCCGAGCCTCGGCGTCCCGGAGTCCGCCCTGCTGCGCCGGATCAACCGCGCCGCCGCGCGCGACCTGCCGCCGGTGCAGTACCGCCCCCTCGTGCGCGAGCTGCTGGCCCACCAGACCCTGTCGAAGCGCAAGAAGTCGCCGCGCCTGTCCCTGCCGCCCGAGCACTACCCCTGGGTGGCCGAGCTGACCGAGGAGTGGATCGCCGAGCTCGAGGCGAAGGGGTACGACGTCGTCGGCGACCTGGCCGACCTGCGCGGCACCGAGCCGTCGGCCGAGAACTGGGCCGACCCCGACCACCCGTCGGAGCGGCAGGTCGCCCAGGCCGGCGTCGTGGCCATCCGCGCGCTCCTCGTCGAGGCGGCCGAGCGGCAGGCCGAGGCCGAGCAGCTGCGGGTCAAGCTCGAGGACGCGCGCCGCGACCTGCTGCGCGCCCGCACGCCCCGCCTGCTCCGGTCGATGGAGTGGACGGTGCGCCGGCTCGAGTCGAGCGAGCAGGGCCGCAAGGCCCTCGACGTCTACCGCGTCGCGCGGGGCAGGAGCTCCCGGTCGGCGTAGCGCCCGACCCGGTAGGTGCTCCACCCGTCGGCCACCATGCCGACCGCACCGCCGACGACCGGCACCCGCTTGCCGACGGTGGTGGCGATCCGCTTGCCGATGACGCGGCCGATCAGCTCGGCGGCGAGCACGCTGGAGACCGACTGGTCGAGGTTCGGGTCGTGCTCGGGTGCGGTCGCGATCGCCATCGGCGGCGCGGGGAGCTGGTGCTTCTTCACCATCTTCTTGACCGTCTCCTCCCCGAGGATGGTCACCAGGATCGCGTTGCGCACCCGCGGGTCGTCGAGGTCGTAGCCGCGCAGGTGCGCGATCCCCGCGACCATCCGGCACTGGATCAGCGCCAGCCCGGCGATGTTGGCCGGCGCCACGATCGCCGCCGTCACCAGGCCGCCGAGGTTCGTGACGAGGCCCTCCGCGCCGGCGTACGCGACGTGGTTCTGGATCACCTCGCGCACCGCCTTGTCGACGTTGCCGTGCTGCTCGGACAGCTGCGCGTCCGCGGCCTGCGCCGCGGGTGGCAGCGGCCCGACGCCGACGATGGCGCGGTGCAGCGCCTCGCGGACGAACGACTGGGTGAGCCCGGGTGCCACCTGGGTGATCCTGGGTGCGATCTGCCGGGCCGCCTCGGCGGCCAGGCCCTTCTTGAGACCGGAAGCCATGCCTGAATCGTAGGCTGGGGCCCGTCATCGCCCGCCGCACCGACGTGAGGATCCCCGCATGCGCCCGTTCCAGCGCCCCTTCGCCGCTGCCGCCGCTGCGGCGGTCCTCGTGCTCACCCTCGCCGCGTGCGGCGACGACGGCGACGGCTCTGCCAGCGATCCCACCAGCGAGACGACCAGCGACGCGACTGCCGGCGCGGCGTCGGAGGGGCCGGGCGGCGCCCGGGACGCCGTCACCGAGGCGTTCTGCGACCGCCTCCTCGCCGTCGCGGCGTCGTCCACGCCGTTCCAGGGCCGCTCGCCCGACGCGGAGCAGTGGGAGGCGGTGCAGGCCGCGTTCGCCGCACTGGGCGAGGCCGAGCTGCCGCCGGGCATCCCGGCCCGCGAGCGCGACGGGCTCCGGATCGTCCTGGAGGCGATCGCCGGCCTCGACCACGCCGAGGCCGTGGCGGCGCTCGGGCCCGACGGCGCCGGGGAGATCCCCGGCATGAGCGAGCAGGACAACGCGAAGGCGGACGCGTTCTTCGAGTGGGTGGACCGGCCGTGCCCGGAGCTGGCCGAGGGCAGTCCCGGGGACGAGGACCCCGCGGACGGCGAGTCGGTCACCGCCAACACCGAGTGACCGATCGCTTGACCGGCAGAGGGACTGGGCAGCCCGTCGAGCCGCCCGCGACGCCGTGGGCGTTCCCCACCCGCGAGCAGGTCGCGGCGCTCCCGGTCGCCGGCGACGCGGACCTGTACGACGAGGACGGCGCCCACGACAGCAGCGACCTGGTCGCGGTCGGCGCCGACCTCGAGCCCGGGACGCTGCTGGCGGCGTACCGCTCCGGGCTCTTCCCGATGCCCGAGGGCCGCTCCGTCGGCTGGTGGTCGCCGGCGCACCGCGGCGTGCTGCGCCTCGACCAGCTGCGGGTCTCCCGGTCGCTGCGCCGGTCCGCGCGCGACTTCGAGATCCGCGTCGACACGGCGTTCGCCGACGTCCTCGCCGGGTGCGCGGACCCGCGCCGCCCGCACGGGTGGATCGACCGCCGGATCGCCCGCGCCTACACGGCGCTGCACGAGCTGGGCTGGGCGCACTCGGTCGAGACCTGGCGCGACGGGCGCCTCGTCGGCGGCCTGTACGGCGTCGCGATCGGCGGCCTGTTCGCCGGCGAGTCGATGTTCCACCGCGAGCGGGACGCGTCCAAGGTCGCCCTGCTCGGGCTGGTGCAGGGGCTGCTCGCCGACGAGGCCGGCGCCACCGGCCGGCGGCTGGTCGACGTGCAGTGGGCGACCCCGCACCTGGTCAGCCTCGGCGTGCGCACGATCCCGCGGTCGGCGTACGTCGGCGCGCTGGGGAGCCTGCTCGACGCGCCGCCCGCCCCGATCTGGTCCCGCCGCGCTTAGGGTGGCGCCGACGGGGCAAGGGTCGTCCTCGGAACGCCTGCTCGGCACGGCGCTCCGTCCGCGCGCACATCACCGTGCACGTGACCTTCCAGAAAGGAACCTCGGATGACTCCGATGAAGCGCCCCCTCGCTGCCGCCGGTGCGGCCGTCCTCCTCGCCCTCTCGCTCTCGGCCTGTGGTGGCGGCGCGCCGACCGACGCGTCGGAGGACGAGTTCTGCAAGAACTCCCTCGACGTCACGGCCAGCGAGGACCTGCTGGCGGCGCTCAACGACAAGGACTGGGACAAGGCCGCCGACGAGATCCACGAGCTCGCCGAGAAGGCCGAGGACATCGGCACCCCCGAGGGCATGCCCGACGACGCGCGCGAGGGCTTCGAGCTGCAGCTCGACCAGGCCAAGGACGTCAGCGCGGACGACCTCGAGGAGGCGTTCGAGAAGCAGGAGAACCCGTTCGAGGAGGACGAGGAGGAGAACAAGGACAAGTACGCGGCCTACAACGAGTACGTGTCCGAGACCTGCGGCACCCCCGGCTCGGAGTAGTCCGAGAACCGAGCGGCTCTCAGATGACCGTCGGCGGCTGCCCGCCGTCGGCGGTCATCGGCCGTCCGGCCCGCTCCCAGCCGAGCATCCCGTCGACGAGGTTCACCACGTCGTAGCCCTGCTGCGCGAGGTAGGCCACCGCCCGGGCCGAGCGCCCGCCGCCCTTGCAGACGACCAGCGTCTGCGGCGCCTCGAGCTCGACGAACTCGCCGAGGCGCGCCGGGAGCTCCATCAGCGGGATGTGCAGCGCACCGTCGATGCGTCCGGCCGCCCACTCGTCGTCCTCGCGGACGTCGAGGACCACCAGGCCCTCGGGCAGCGGGTCCGGGACGTTGTCGATCTCGACGGAGGGGATCATGTCCCCACTCTAGGTCGCGGCTGCGCCGGCTCGGGAGGCCGCCGCCCCGGCGGCCTCGTGCAGGGCGGCAGCGACGGCCGCGACCGCCGGGGTCCGGCTGGCCCGGGTCACCAGGAACACCTCGCGCCCGACGTCGCCCTCCGCGATCGGCCGTACGGCGACGCCGGCCCCGCCGTGCGCGAGCACCAGGTCGGGGAGCAGCGCGCCGGCACCCGCCGTACGGACCATCTCGAGCAGGATCAGGAAGTCGTCGGAGCTGTAGCGCACGTCCGGCTCGAACCCGCCGAGCTCGCGGCACACCCGCACGTGCATCCCCCGCTGGCCGGTGCCGGGCTGGCACGCGGCCCAGGCGGTGCCGGCGAGCCCGGCCATCGTCACCCGCTTCCGGCGGGCCGCCGGGTGGTCGGGCGGCAGCACGACGTGGATCGGCTCCCGCAGCAGCCGCTCGCGGTGGAGGTCCGCGTGCACGGCGCGCGGCTCACCGTCGTACTCGTCCCCGATCACGAGGTCGTGCTGCCGCAGCCGCAACCCGGGCACCGCCTGCTCGACCTCGGCCTCGGTCGCCTCGATCCGCACGTCGGGATGCGTGCCCGCGAGCGCCCGGATCGCCGGCGCGACGATGCTGATGATGGCGGACTGGAAGCCGGCGACGTGGACGACTCCCGCGACGCGGCCTGCAGCCACCGACGCCAGTTCCGCCTCGGCGGCCTCCATCTGGTCGAGCAGGTCCGCGGCGTGCCGGACCAGCACCTGCCCGGCGGCGGTCAGCCGCAGCGTCCGGCCCGCCCGCTCGAGCAACGGGGTGCCGGCCTCGCGCTCGAGCACGGCCAGCTGCTGGGAGACGGCGCTGGGGGAGTAGCCGAGCGCGCGGGCGACGGCGTGCACGGTGCCGCGCCCGTGCACCTCGCGGAGCAGGCGGAGCCGGTGCAGGTCCAGCATCCGTTCAGGATATCTGAACGATCAGGTGCGGGAAGTCGCGATGGACGTGAACGGTCCGCGGCCGGGACCATCGACGGGTGGGACCCCTCCTCTGCCTCCTGTCCGCCGTCGGCTTCGGCCTGATGGCCGTCTTCGCCAAGGCCGCGTACGGCGACGGGGTCTCCGTGCAGGCGCTGCTGCTCGTCCGCTTCGCGATGGCCGCGGCGGTGCTGCTCGCGGTCGCCGCCGGCACCGGTGCGCTGCGCCGCCTCACGCCGCGGGCGGTGGCGGTCGGCCTGGCGATGGGCGTGTTCGGGTACGCCGTCCAGTCGACCTTCTACTTCAGCGCGCTGCAGCACCTCGACGCCTCGCTGGTCGCCCTGGTCTTCTACGTCTACCCCGCGACGGTCATGGTCGCCGCCATCGCGATCGGCCGGGAGAGCCCGTCGCGTCGGCGCCTCGGCGCGCTCGGCGTCGCGCTCGCCGGTACCGTGCTGGTCCTCGCCGGCGCGGCGACCGGGCAGTTCGACGTACTCGGCGTGCTCCTCGCGCTCGGCGCCGCCGGCACCTACACCTGCTACATCCTCGTCGGCGACCGGGTCACCGGCGGCATCCCGCCCGTCGCCCTGTCCGGTCTCGTGTGCGCGGGCGCGGCCGCGGCCTTCCTCGTCGCCGGCGCCGCCCGCGGCGGCACCGACCTCGGCTTCGAGCCGCGGGCCTGGATCTGGCTCACCGCGATCGCGCTCGTCGGCACCGTCGGCGGCGTGCTGATGTTCTTCGCCGGCCTCGCCCGCGTCGGCCCGTCCACCGCCGCGATCCTGTCCGCCGTCGAGCCCGTCACCACGGTCGGCAGCGCCGCGCTGGTGTTCGGCGAGGTGCTCACCCCCGCCCAGCTCGCCGGCGGTGCGCTGGTGCTCGCCGCCGTCGTCCTCGTCCAACTGCGCCCGCCGGAGGTCGAGGAGGCCGGCCACGCCCCGGAGGTCGAGGAGGCCGGCCACGGCCCGTTGGTCGAGGAGGCCGGCCACGGCCGTCTCGAGACCCCCGGGCCCGCCCTCCCGTTGGTCGAGGAGGCCGGCCACGGTCGTCTCGAGACCCCCGGGCCCGCCCTCCTCACTTGAGCAGCTTGCTCATCCGCCGGTCGGCGAGCGGCTTCCCGCCGGTCTGACAGGTGGGGCAGTACTGCAGGCTGGAGTCCGCGAAGGACACCTCCCGCACGATGTCGCCGCAGACCGGGCAGGCCTGCCCGGTGCGGCCGTGGACGGCGAGGTGGGACTTCTTCTCCGCCTTGAGCTCGGTGGCGGCGAGGCCGCGGGACCGCTCGACGGCGTCGCCGAGGGTGTCCCGGACCGCCGCATAGAGGATGGCGAGCTCGTCCTCGCTGAGGCTGTCGGCGGGCTTGAACGGTGACATCCGGGCCGCGTGCAGGATCTCGTCGGAGTAGGCGTTGCCGATGCCGGCGATCGTTCCCTGGTGGCGCAGCACGCCCTTGATCTGCTTCCGCCCCGCGTCGGCCAGGATCCCCGCGAGCCGCTCCTGGGTGAAGTCGTCGGTGAGCGGGTCGGGGCCGAGGCTGGCGACACCGGGCACGTCGCGCGCCTCCCGCACGAGGTAGAGCGCCAGCGACTTCTTGGTGCCCGCCTCGGTGATGTCGAGACCGGGCGTCACGCCGTCCTGCTCGTCGAGGACCACCCGGACCGCGAGGGTCGACTTCCCACCCGGCCGCGGCGGGATCGTCGGCACCTCGTCCTTCCACCGCACCCAGCCGGCCCGCGCCAGGTGCAGGACCAGGTGCAGCCCGCTGGCCTCGATGTCGAGGAACTTCCCGTGCCGTCGTACGTCGTCCACGAGGGCGCCCTCGATCGCGGACAGCGGCGGGTCGTAGGTCTTGAGCGCGCTGAACGCGGCGACGTGGACCTTGGTGATCGCGCGACCGTCCAGCCGGCCCCGCAGGTCCAGGGCCAGCGCCTCGACCTCGGGCAGCTCGGGCACGCCCCCAGCCTAGCCACGCGCGCGGCGCCCGGACCGCCACGCACCTGACGTTTGGGTCGTCGTCACGCGCTGCGCGCAGCCCATCCGTCAGGTGCGTGGCGCCGCGGTGTCGCCTTCGCTGGTCGAGTAGCCGTTCCGAGGAACGAGGAACGGCGTATCGAGACCACCCGATCCGGTGCAGGCGACCCGACCGGTGTCGTCCGCCCCGAGAGGCCCGGGCGTCTCGAGACGGCCGTGGCCGGCCTCCTCGACGTACGGGCCTTCGCTGGTCGAGTAGCCGTTCCGAGGGACGAGGAACGGCGTATCGAGACCACCCGATCCGGTGCAGGCAACCCGACCGGTGTCGTCCGCCCCGAGAGGCCCGGGCGTCTCGAGACGGCCGTGGCCGGCCTCCTCGACGTACGGGGCGTCTCGAGACGGCCGTGGCCGGCCTCCTCGACGTACGACCGGTGACGTCCGCCCCGAGAGCCGGTCGATGACTCGATGCGACACGCTAGGCGAATCTAAGGAGTTCGCTAGAGAGCCGGATAGCGTCGGATCATGGACCCGATCCGCAACCCCTACGCGCCCGGCGCCGGGCAGCGACCGCCCGAGCTGGCCGGTCGCGACGAGCAGCTGGCCGCCTTCGACGTGGTGCTGGAGCGGGTCGCGCGCGGCCGTCCGGAGCGCTCGCTGGTGCTCACCGGGCTGCGCGGCGTCGGCAAGACGGTCCTCCTCAACGCGCTGCGCTCGGCCGCGGTCCGCAAGGGCTGGGGGACCGGCAAGCTCGAGGCCCGCCCGGACCAGTCGCTGCGCCGGCCGCTCTCGTCGGCGCTGCACCAGGCGGTCCGCGAGCTCGGCCACCCGGAGGCCGCCGAGACCGACCACGTGCTCGGCGTGATCCGCTCGTTCGCCCAGCGCGAGGCCGGCGCCGACGCCAAGCTGCGCGACAGGTGGAGCCCCGGCATCGACGCCCCGGTCGTGCGCGGCCGCGCCGACTCGGGCGACGTGGAGATCGACCTGGTCGAGCTGCTCACCGACGTGGGCGGGCTCGCCGCCGACGTCGGCAAGGGCGTGGGCATCTTCATCGACGAGATGCAGGACCTCGGCCCCGACGACATCTCCGCGCTCTGCGCCGCGTGCCACGAGCTGAGCCAGAACGGCCTGCCCGTCATCGTCGTCGGGGCCGGCCTGCCGCACCTGCCGGCCGTGCTCTCGGCGAGCAAGTCCTACTCCGAGCGGCTGTTCTCCTACCAGCGGATCGACCGGCTCTCCCGCGACGCCGCCGACCGGGCCCTGGTCGCCCCCGCCGGCGAGGAGGAGGCGGAGTTCACCTCCGGCGCCCTCGACGCGATGTACGACGCCACCCGCGGCTACCCCTACTTCATCCAGGCCTACGGCCGCTCCGTCTGGGACAACGCGCCCCGTTCGCCGATCACCGCCGACGACGTCGCCGTCGCCGGCCCGGAGGCCGAGCGCGAGCTCGCCGTCGGCTTCTTCGGCTCACGGTTCGAGCGGGCCACCCCCGCGGAGCGGGACTACCTGCGCGCCATGGCCGACGCCGCCGGTGACGACGACGATCCGGTCGGGTCGGTCGCCACGGCCGACGTCGCCGGCGTACTCGGGAAGAAGCCGCAGTCGCTCTCGCCCGCCCGTGACTCGTTGCTCAAGAAGGGACTGATCTACTCCGGTGAGCGCGGCCGGATCGCCTTCACCGTGCCGCACTTCGGGCGCTACCTCCGTACGCAGGCCTGAGGCTGCGCGGATAGGTTGGGCGTGTGCATGGAGAGGTCATCTCGACGGAGCGGTTGAGCTCCCACTTGGTGCGGGTGGTCCTCGGCGGCCCCGGGCTCGACGGGTTCACGCCGACCGGCGACGCGGACCAGTACGTCAACTGCTCCTTCCTCCCCGACGATGCGCCCTACTCCGTGCCCTTCGACGACGCCGCCGTGCGCGACCTGCCGCGCGAGCAGCGCCCGTTCCCGCGCCGGATCACCGTCCGGGCCTGGGACGCGGAGCGCGGTGAGCTGACGCTCGACATCGCCTCGCACGGCGACGTGGGGTACGCCGGCCGGTGGGCCGGCCACGCCCAGCCGGGCGACCGCCTCCAGTTCCGCGGCCCGGCCGGCGGCTACAGCCCGCATCCCGACGCCGACGCCTACCTGTTCGTGGGCGACGAGAGCGCCCTGCCCGCCCTCGCCACGTGCGCCGAGGCGGTGCCGGCCGGCAAGCCGGTCACCGTGGTCGTCGAGGTCGAGGACGCCGCCGGCGAGGTGCCGCTGACCTCGCCCGGCGAGCTCCAGGTGCACTGGGTCCACCGCGCCGGCCGCGCGGACCTCGACGACCTGCTGGCCGAGGCCGTCGCCGCTCTGCCCCGACCGAGCGGCGTCGTCAGCGCGTTCGTCCACGGCGAGGCCGCCGAGACGCGCGCGGTGCGCCGGGTGCTGCTCGGCGAGCGGATCGTCGACCCGGACCGGCTGTCCTGCTCGCCGTACTGGCGGCGCGGGATGGACGACGAGGCCTGGCGCTCCGTGAAGGCGGACTGGACCCGCGACGTGGCTGCCGAGACCTTCGCCTGACTGCCGTTGGTCGAGGAGGCCGGCCGAGGACGGAGAACCAACTCCGCCCCGAAGGCATCACACCGGACATGAACCGCACCGCCGTGGCCTCGCTCGTGACCGCCGCCGTCCTCGGGACCGCGGGCGGCACGGCGTACGCCGTCCTGTCGGCCCCGGACCGCGCCGACCGGGTGCGGGACGCATCGAGCCCCACGACGAGCCCCACGACGGACACCGGCACCAGCGCCGGGCTGTTCTACTTCCTGCACGGCACGATCCACGACGGCGCGGCGGAGGTCGACGTACCGGGTGTCGACGCCGACCTGGTGATCGCGGTGGAGCGGACCGCGACCGGCTACCTCGTGGTGCACCACGGTCCCGGGGAGGACGAGCAGTCGGCGGTCCACGTGACGACGGACGGCGAGGCCTGGGAGATCGGTCGGCTGCGGGGCGGCTGGGACGTCAGCACCGACGGGGAGCGGATGGTCCTCGACACCGGCGACGGCTGGGCGGTCGCGGTCTTCGCCGAGGAGCGGACCGAGCCGCTCGACGTCGTCGACGGGCTCGGCACCGAGCTGCCGGTGATGACGGACCCGCTGCCCGGGATCGCCCTCGCCGCGACCGGCGTGGTCACCGCGTGGGACGCCGACGGGGCGGGCCAGCTGGTGCTCACCGAGACGGACCACTGGACGCACACGGCGCTGGGCCGGCCGGGGTTCACCGACCCGGTGACGTCGCCCGACGGGACCGCCCTGGTCGCGACCTACGACAACCCGGACTACTCGCCGACCAACCCCGTGGGCAGCTGCCTCGCCGGAGGGGCGGTCGACGGCCCGGCCGGCTGGTGGAGCGCGTGCGGCACCGGGCCGGCGTCCGGGACGCCGTACTCCGCCGACGGCCGCTGGTTGCTCACCCAGACCACGGTCGGCGACGGGCCGCCGCCGGCGGAGCTGCAGGTGCGCAACGTGCTCACCGGCGCCGTCGAGCACACGATCGACCCCGGCGGGTACCGGCTCGACGCGGAGTGGGGACCCGCTGCCGGCGTGGTGCAGGTCGTCACGGGCGAGGACGGGACCGCAGCGCTGACGCTGAGCCGCTGCGACGTCGCGACCGGGCGCTGCACCGCGCAGCTGGAGGCCGAGGGCAACCTCGTCCTCGGGAGCCGGTGATGGACCGCCGCGCGGTCGCCGTGCTGTCGGTCGCCGTGGTCGTCGGGCTCGGCGCCGGTGCCGGGACGGCCCTGCGGGTCGGGGTCGACGACGCCGGCCGGGGGGACGACCAGAGGGCCAGTCCGGCCGCCAGTACGGCGACGAGCACGGCCGCGCGCACCGTCGACCCGCTCTGGACGACCACCACCGAGCTGCACGACGGCGACACCGTGGTGGAGCTCGAGGGCGTCGGCTTCGTCACCGCGCTGCGCCGCTCGGGCGACCACTGGATCGTCCAGGACGTCCCTGAGGGACGGGGCGAGGAGGTCTCGCCGCGCGTGCTGCGCGTCGACCGGGACGGCAGGGTCATCGTGCTCGCCGAGGTCGCGGGCGCCGGCGACGTCGACGACGCCGGGACCCGCCACGTCGGGATCGCACCGGACGGCAGGACCTACCAGGTCACCGACCTGGCGTCGGGAGACACGACTCGGCTCCCTCGGCCGGGCGGCGTGGCCGGGCCGAACGGCACGTCCGCCTTCGTCGACGGCGACGTGGTCACCGGCTGGAACGGCACGGGCACCACCTACCATCGCTCCGCGGTCGACGGGACCGGCCGCGAGGTGGTCGGGCGCAGTGTCGAGGACGCCCGGTTCTCCGCCGACGGTCGCTCGTACGTCGGGCTGCAGGTCGGGCTCGACGAGGACTGCGTCGTCGGGGGACCCGCCGGCGACGGGCCGGGCGACGGGCCGGGTCGCGCCGACCAGTGGCGGCACTGCCCGGGCAGCCTGGCCGCCTCGTCGCCGTACGCCCCCGACGGCGAACGGCTGGTCGCCCCCGTGCTCCGCCGCGGCGAGGGGCACCCCGAGCGGGCCGACGTGCTCGACGCCGCGACCGGCGAGCTGGTCGCCTCGGTGCCGCTGCCCGACGACGTGTTCGACGTGGCGCTGCTGGGACCGGCGCTGCTCGAGGTGATGGTCGTGACCGGCCCGGACGGCGACCAGGTCACGACCGTGCACACCTGCGACCTCAGCGGCGACTGCACGGTCGCCGGCAGCGCCGAGGGCGTCGCGGTGCTCGGCGACGCCGGCTGATCAGTCGTGCACCTGCAACAGCGGCCGGACCGCCTGCCGGGCGTGGTGGATCCGCGACTTGATCGTGCCCAGTGGTGTGTCGAGCAGCCGCGCGATCTCGTTGTAGTCGAGCTCCTGCACGTCGCGCAGCACCAGCGGCTCGACGAGGTCGGGGTGGCTCGCGGCGAGCACTTCGAGCGCCTCGAGCAGGTCCAGCCGGCTGCCGGCGATCACGCTGGTGGTGCGGGGGTCGGCATGCACGGGCAGCTCGTCGACGGCGGTCTCGGCGGCGCGCCGCTTGAGGGAGCGGTACGTCGACCGGGCGCTGTTGGACGCGACGGCGTGCAGCCACGTGGTGAACCGGCTGCGACCCGCGAAGGTGCCGATCCGCGTCGCGACCAGCAGCAGCGCGTCCTGGGCCGCCTCCTCGGCGTCCTGGGGGTGCAGCAGCATCCGCCCGCAGATGCGGCGCACCCGCGGCTGGATCGCGGCGAGCAGGTCCTCGAGGGCCTCCCGGTCGCCCGCGGCGGCGCGCAGCGCGACGTCGTCGAGGTCGATCTCCTCCACGGCCTGCCTCCCCGAGCGATCCACGAGTCCCCGTGCCGCGGGCGGCGTTTGCCGGCCGGCGTCTCAGGCACAATACGCAGCGTGTCCCTGCCGGAGCGACTCGGGAGGCTCCGCCGTGTCGAGCGGATCGGAGCCGGTGGTTTCGCGACCGTGTGGCTCTACCACGACGACGAGCTGGACTCGCCGGTCGCGGTCAAGGCGCTCGCCGACAACTGGGCGCAGCGGCAGGACGTGCACGACCGTTTCCTCGAGGAGGCGCGGATCCTGCGCCGCGCCGACTCCGACCACGTGGTCCGCGTCTACGACATCGGCGAGGTCGACGGCACCCCCTACTTCGTCATGTCGTACGCCGACCGCGGCACCGTCGCCGACCTCGTCGAGCCCGGCGTGCCGCTCCCGCCGGACCGGGTCGTCGACCTGCTGGCCCAGGCCGGCGAGGGTGTCGCGGTGCTGCACCGCAACGGCGTGATCCACCGCGACATCAAGCCGCAGAACCTGCTGCTGCGCTCGACCCCCGACGGCGGCGAGCAGGTGCTGGTCGCCGACCTCGGCGTCGCGAAGGCGATGCTGCACGCCAGCGGCCTGACCCAGGTCGTCGGTACGCCGTCCTACATGGCGCCCGAGCAGGCCAACGGGATCGGCCTCGACCAGCGCGCCGACGTGCACGCCCTCGGCGCGGTCGGCTACCAGCTGCTGACCGGGCGCCTGGTGCGCGAGGGCGGGTTCGGCGCGCTCGCCCAGCCGGTGCTGCCGCCGGCCCCGTCGACGGTCGCCGCCGTGCCACCGGCGCTCGACCCGGTCGTGCTGCGCGCGCTCGCGGTCGACCCCGAGGATCGCTGGCCCGACGTACCGTCCCTCGTCGCCGGGCTGCGCCGGGCGCAGCAGGCCGCGCCTCCGCCGCCCGCACCCGCGACCCGGTCAGAGCCCCCTCGCGCCCGCGTGCTGCCGCTCGTGCTCTTGTCCCTGGCGGTCCTGCTCGTCAGCTTCGGCGCCGCGTACGGCGTGACGCGGCTGGTCGACCGCGACCCGGCCGGCGCCGGGGCGGACCCGTCGGGGCAGGAGCCCTCCGCGGGCGAGCCGACGGACGCGCCCGCCGAGGACATCGACTTCCCCGCGCTCGACCTGCCCGGCGACCAGGCCTGGGACACGCACGCCGTGCGCTCCGGCGACGCGACGTGGACCTACCCCGTGCCGGCCGGCTGGGTGCCCTACCGCGGCGACGACAGCGTCGTCCCGGCGCTGCGGGTCGACGAGCAGCGGGAGGTGCGCTGGCGCCCCGAGGGCGAGCCGGTGCTCGGCGGGCACAGCCTGCGGGTCGAGGCGCTCGAGCCGTCCGCGCCGGTCGCCGCCATGGTCGAGCAGAAGGTCGCGGCCCTCGAGGGCTCGCCCGACCTGCGGGCGGTCGACGTCTACGAGCAGACCGGCGACAGCGTCTACTTCACCTACCGCGACGGCACCGACCACCTGCGCTACAACTTCTTCCGGTGGGTCGGCGACGACGCCGGCGATGCGGCACTGGAGATCTCCGTCGTCGGGCGACGGGTCGACGCGGCGGGGCTGCGGGACCTGCTCGACCGGGTCGCGGGCGACGCCGCTCAGTAGCCGCCGGGAGCCGTGCCGCTGACGACCGTCGCGTCGCGCTCCTCGTCGTGGTCCACCCGGGCGGCCAGCCCGGCGGCCCGCAGCGCCGCGAGCGCCGCCTCCACCTGGCCGGTCGACACCTCCGAGTGCACGCTGCCGCCCGGCCGCAGCCAGGCGGGCGCCAGCGCGGCCACCCGGCGCAGCACGTCGAGGCCGTCGGCGCCGCCGTCGACGGTGCTGCGCGGCTCGTGGTCGCGCGACTCGGCCGGCATCGAGCCGACCGCCGCGGTCGGGACGTAGGGGACGTTGGCCAGCAGCGTGTCGACCCGGCCCCGCAGGCCAGCGGGGAGCGGCGTGACGAGGTCGCCGAGGTGCACCGTGCCGCCCACCGGTGCGAGGTTCCGCGCGGCGCAGGCCGTCGCCGCGGGGTGGTCGTCGGTCGCGTGCAGCACCGCCCCGGGCCGGCGGTGCGCCAGCGCGAGGCCGAGCGCGCCGCTGCCGCAGCACAGGTCGACCACCGTGCCGGGCCGGTCGCCGGCCGCCGCCGCCAACCGTGCCGCCGCCACCTCCACGAGGAAGGTCGTGCGCTGGCGTGGGACGAAGACGCCCGGGTCGAGCGCGACCCGCAGCCCGTCGAACGCCACCCAGCCGAGCAGGAGCTCGAGCGGCTCGCCGGCCACGCGGCGCCGTACGAGCGAGTCGAGGGCGGCGCCGTCGGCGGCCTCCTCCAGCAGTGCGGCCTCCTCCTCGGCGAACACGCAGCCGGCGGCGCGCAGGCGCTCGACGAGGTCGCTCACCCGGCCACGATGTCAGGCCTCCGGCATCAGGATCCAGCCGGCGACGTAGAGGACGATCCCGGTGCCGAAGCCGAGGACGACCGCGGCGACCAGCAGCAGCCGGACCAGGGTGACGTCGATGCCGAAGTGGTCGGCGACGCCGCCGCACACGCCGGCGACCATCCGGTGGTGGCTGCGCCGGGTGAGCCGGCGGCCGCGGGTGGGCTGCGGCGCGGGGTGGTTGTCGTAGTCGTTCATGCCTCCACGGTGCCCGATCGCGGCGGTCCAGACATCGGGGAACGACCCGTACGCCACCCGGAGATCACCCTGAGGGTGTCGCGTCGTACGCCGTCCCGGGGCCCTGCCATGATGCACGCATGCGGCCACAGGTCGTCGCCCACCGGGGCGCCAGTCACGAGATCGCGGAGCACACGCTGGGCGCCTACGTCGAGGCGCTCGACACGGGGGCCGGCGGGCTGGAGTGCGACGTCCGGCTCACCGCCGACGGGCACCTGGTGTGCGTGCACGACCGCGACCTGCGTCGTACGGCGGCCAACAAGGGGATCGTCTCCACGATGGACCTCGCCGACCTGTCCGAGCTGGACTTCGCGTCGTGGAAGAACCCGTGGGCCGAGCTCGACGACGAGGCGCCCGACGAGGACGAGCGCGGCGTGCTCACCCTGCGCAAGCTGCTGGAGACCGTCGCCGACTACGACCGCCGGGTCGAGGTCGCGATCGAGACCAAGCACCCGACCCGCTTCGGCGGCCTGGTCGAGAAGCGGCTGGTCGAGATGCTGCGCGACTTCGGCTGGGACGAGCCGGGCGCGCCGGTGCGGATCATGAGCTTCTCGTTCACGGCGCTGCAGCGCGTCGAGCGGCTCGCCCCCGACGTACGCCTCGTGCAGCTCTTCGACAAGCCGAACCACTGGCCGATGCTCAAGCGGGTGATGGGGCCGGACTGGATGGTCGGTCCCGGCATCAAGATGCTGCGCCAGCACCCGCGGCTGCGCGACAGCCTGCGGCGCAGCGGCCGCGACATCCACGTGTGGACGGTCAACAAGGAGAAGGACCTCGACCTCTGCCTCGAGCTCGGGGTGAAGGGCGTGATCAGCGACCGGCCGCGCTTCATGCTGGACCTGCTCGACGCGCGGTTCGGGCCTGCCGTTTAGTCTTCGCGCCATGGCGAAGAAGAACCGCAGCAAGGCGTCGGCGACCGAGACTCCCGCCGGGGAGGTCGGCCCGCGGCAGCCCTGCCCGTGCGGCTCCGGCAAGCGCTACAAGGCGTGCCACGGCGCGCCCGGCGGCGGCCAGGTCTTCGTCAAGCGCCCGTTCGAGGGACTCGCCTCCGAGTGCGACATCGTCGCCATGCGCGAGCTGGTGCCGGCGGCGACGGCGTCGCTCGCGCTCTCGGGTGAGTACGCCGACCGCGTGGTCAAGCTCTGCACGCTGCTGCCGATGGCCGCTCCCGCCCTGGTCCGCGACAGCGGCGAGGTCTGGCTCGGGCTGCAGGTGCAGCACGCCTTCGGCGACCCGTCCCGCGACCTCGGCGCGGTGCTCGCCGAGGCGCTCGCCGCCGAGCCCGGTGCCGGGATGGTCGGCCTCACCAGCGCCCCGCCGGCCGATGCGCCGCGGCTGCAGGACCTCGTCGTCGACGGCGCGCTCACCGTCGAGGTGCACGAGGGCTTCGACTTCTGGGTGGCCGACATGGACGCCTCCTCCGAGCTCGCCCAGGCCCTCGAGCAGGCCGAGGGCGCGGCGGCGCCGACCGCGCGCCTCACGGAGGTGACGGCGGCGTACTGGACCCGGCTCGGCGCGAAGGAGCACCTGCGCTGGGTGATGCCCGAGCCCGAGGACGCGCTGCTCGACGCCCTCGCCCGGCTGCACGTCACCGGCGACGACGTGATCGTTCCCGACGCCCGCTTCGTCGGCATGTTCCGCGCGCACGGCCTGCTCGCCCCGGTGTGGGACCTGGCCGTCGGCACCGGCGCCGAGGCCGTCGAGGAGGCTGCGTCGTCGTTCAAGGCGAAGCTCGACGAGGCCCTCGCCGACACCTCCGACCTCACCACCGAGCAGCGCTCGGCCCGCAACGGGCTCGCGAACCGTCAGGTCACGATCCGCTGAGCTGGTGCAGGAATCACCGGTTCAGCGGTGATTCCTGCGCTTCCTGCCCGTTGCAACGGGCAGGAAGCGCCAGTTTCACCTCTGAACCGGTGATTCCTGCAGCGCCCAGACCCTGAGCCGCGAGTACCCCTTGACGGACACCCGGCGCAGCCGGCGGAAGCGGTAGCCACCCTCACCCGGCTCGTCGTCGGTGTCGTCCTGCTCGCCCGAGCGCCCGGACAGCGCCTCGTAGGTGCCGAGGTCGACCAGCACCGTGCTCGGCCGGGCGACCGAGGTGAGCCGGGCGGCGATGTTGACGACGGGGCCGAAGACGTCGCCGAGGCGGGTCACCACCTCGCCGTAGGCGATCCCGGCCCGGACCGCGGGGAACGGGTCGTCGGGGTCGGCGCCGCGGGCGGTGAGCTCGAGGGCGATGCCGGCCATCGCGGCGGGCGAGTCGGCGACGATGAGGAGCTCGTCGCCGATGTTCTTGATGATCCGGCCGCCGCGGTCGACGGTCAGCTCCAGGGCCGCGGACTCGAAGGACTCCAGCCAGTTGACGAGCTCGCGGTCGGACAGGGTGCGGGAGCGGGAGGTGTAGCCGACGATGTCGATGAAGCAGACCGCCAGCGTGGCCGACGGGCCGCCGGAGGACTCCGTCAGCAGCCGGGTGCTGGCGCTGAGCAGGTGGCGCCGCCACACGTAGGACTGCAGCCGCTCGACGCGCGGCATCGCCTCGTCGGAGATCGCCAGCAGCCCCGCGGTCGGGTCGGTCCCGAGGTCGCTGGCGACGTCGGCGAGGAGCGCGACCTGCCAGTCGGCGAGCCGCGCGAAGCTGCGTCCCCAGGTGCGCACCAGCCCCTCCTGGCGTTCGGCGCTGAGCACGCCGAGCGTGATCAGGTCATTGGTCAGCCGCAGCGCCTCCACGTCGGCGTCGGTGAACGCGACCGCGTCGTCGGGGACATGGGCGAAGCCGAGCAGGTGCCACAGCTCGTTGGCCGTCTCGAGGGGTACGCCGGCCCGTTCGGCCACCTGGCGCTGGCTCAGGTACGGCGCCTGGCCGAGCAGGTGCTCCTCGAGCGCGCCGACGACCCCGCCGTCGGTGGCGGGGTCGTCGGTCTCGTCCACTGGTGGGTGGTGCTGCGGGTCAGGCGTCGCCGAAGCGTGACTGCGCGACGTCGACGAGGGCCTGGTGGAAGGCCGGCCACTCGGCGTCGAGCTCGCGCAGCGTGTCGTCGGTGAGGTGGATGGTGTCGAGCGGGGTCAGCGCCACGATCGTGGCGGTGCGCAGCCGCTGGCCGACGATCGCGGCCTCGCCGACGATGTCGCCGGGGCCGAGCTGGGCGATCTCGGCGCCGTCGCGGCGCACGGAGACGGTGCCCGAGAGCAGGATGTAGGCCTTGTCGGCCGGGGTGTCCTCCCAGATCGGCGACCAGCCCTCGGGGAGCTTCACACGCCGCCCCGTCGCGCTGATCCGCGCGATCTCCTGCGGGGTGAAGTGCTCGAAGAACGTTGCCATGCTGACCCTTTCGCTGTGCCCCATGTCCGATCCGACCTTAGTCGCCGCCGACGGCATGGGGAGCGCTGCCGCGACATCCGTTACAACGTGTCCGCGATAGGGGCGTTATCCCGCGACGAGGAGTGGGTCGCGCGACACCGGGCAGCTCATGCAGCGCGGACCGCCCCGTCCGGAGCCGAGCTCGGAACCGGCGATCCGGATCACCTCGATGCCCTCCTCCTCCAGCCGGGCGTTGGTCCCGTCGTTGCGCTCGTAGGCGACGGCGACGCGCGGCGCGAGGGCCAGGGTGTTGTTGCCGTCGTCCCACTGCTCGCGCTCGGCGGTGACCGGGTCGAGCCCGGTGTCGATGCGGTGCAGGGTGTCGATCTGCATCGCCTTCGCGGCGGCGACGAGGAACGGCTCGGGTTCCGCGACGACCAGGTCGGTGGAGCCGGGCTCCCGCGGGGTCACGGCGTACGCCGTCAGGGTGTCCGCGATGTTGGGGTACATCACCACCTTGTCGACGTCGACCATGGTGCAGACCGTGTCGAGGTGCATGGTCGCCCGCTCCTGCGCGATGGGTACGGCGAGCACGGTGCCGGCCAGGCCGGCCGCGAACGCGTGCCGCGCGAGGCGCTCGGCGCCCGCGGGCGTCGTACGCTCCCCGACGCCGACGGCGATCACCCCCGGCGCGAGCAGCAGGACGTCGCCGCCCTCGACGTGCTCGAGGTGGTGGCCGTGGGTGCGCTCGGTGCCGGCGAAGCGTGGGTGGAAGTGGTAGATCAGCTCGGTCAGCTGGGTCTCGCGGCGTCGCGCCGGCATCGCCAGCGACGTGATCGCGACCCGGTCACGCAGCCAGACCGACGAGTCGCGGGTGAAGAGCAGGTTCGGCAGCGGGGCGACGAGGAAGGTCTCGTCGTCGAGCAGCGAGGTGACCAGCGTCCCGGTCCGCAGCCCCGAGCGAACCTCGTCGTTGCGGACGCCCGCGGTCAGCAGGTAGGTGAGCTCATCGGGACTCGCGTCCTCGAACATCGCCCGCAGGTAGGCCCGCACCGGGTCGCCGAGGTCGCGCCCGCTCATCCCGGTCAGCGTCGTGTCGGTGACCGCCGCCCGGGCCGCGGGCTGGGTGAGCGCCTCGGTCAGCAGGTCGGTCAGGTAGAGGACCTCCACGTCCCGCTCGCGCAGCGCCGCCGCGAACGCGTCGTGCTCCTCCTGCGCGCGCGCCACCCACGGGATGCCGTCGAAGAGGAGCCGGTCGTTGTTGCGCGGGGTCAGCCGCTGCAGCTCGGGACCAGGCCGGTGCAGCAGGACCGACCGGAGCCGGCCGACCTCGCTGTCGGCGCCGAGGACGGGAGGGTTCGCCACCATGGGCTCACCCTAGAAGACTGTCCGACAATCCTGCGGGCTGCGCCGGGGGTGGCGACGGCGGGTCGTGCCGGCTGGTGCCGGTCTTTGCTCGGGTCAGCCCCGGAACGGGTCCGCGGGATAGACGCCGAGCACCTTGATGTCGGTGGTGAAGAAGGTCAGCTCCTCGAGCGCCCGCTTCAGGCCCGGGTCCTCCGGGTGGCCGTCGACCTCGGCGAGGAACTGGGTGGCGGTGAAGTGCCCGCCGACCATGTAGCTCTCCAGCTTGGTCATGTTGATGCCGTTGGTCGCGAACCCGCCGAGCGCCTTGTAGAGCGCGGCGGGCAGGTTGCGGACGTTGAAGACGAAGCTGGTGACGACGGGGCCGTTGCCCCGGGGGGCCTCGACGTACTCGGGCGAGAGGACCACGAAGCGGGTCGTGTTGTGGTCCTCGTCCTCGACGTCGTTGCGCAGGATCTCGAGGCCGTAGATCTCCGCGGCCAGCGGTGGCGCGATCGCGGCCTGGGTCGGGTCGGCGGCCTCCGCGACCTCGCGGGCGGCGCCGGCGGTGTCGCCGGAGATCATCGGAGTCAGGCCGAGCTCGCGGATGATCCGGCGGCACTGGCCGAGCGCGTGGACGTGGCTGTGCACGGTGCGGATGGTGTCGAGGGTGGCGCCCGGGTTGACCATCAGGCTGAACTCGATGCGCAGGAAGTGCTCGGCGATGATGTGCAGCCCGGACTCGGGCAGGAAGTGGTGGATGTCGGCCACCCGGCCGGCGATCGAGTTGTCGATCGGGATCAGGGCGAGGTCGCAGTCGCCGGAGTCGACCGCGGCGAAGACGTCCTCGAAGGACGCGCACGGGACGGCCTCCGCGTCGGGATAGTGCTGCTTGCACACGAGGTGCGAGTTGGCGCCGGGTTCCCCCTGGTACGCGATGCGGGCCATGCCAGCAGAGTAGTGAGTGGCCCCGGCCCGCCTGACGGACGGCTGGCATACGGACGACGGGCAAGACGACGGGCAAGGGGATTCCCTGCGCACCCGGCGGGCCCGGCGCGTACGTCGCGCCGGGCCCGTTGCGTTCACTACGGTCAGCCCATGGCCGAAGCGCTCTCCGTCCTCGCCCTCCTGCTGGCCGTGGCCGCACTCGTCGTCGCGCTGCGCAACGGTGCCGGCCGTCGTACCGACAAGGACGCGGACCTGCCGGCCGACGCCGCCGGGCTGCGGCGCGAGGTGGCCGCCCTGCGCGCCGAGGCCGCCGGTGCGCTGCGCCACCTCGCGGTCGTCCGCTACGACGCGTTCGAGGAGATGGGCGGCCGGCTGTCCTGGTCCCTGGCGCTGCTCGACGACGCCGGGGACGGCGTCGTCCTCACCTCGATCCGCGGCCGCAACGAGGCCCGCACCTATGCCAAGTCCGTGGCCGGCTGGTCCAGCGACCAGGAGCTGTCGCCCGAGGAGGACGAGGCGGTCGGGCACGCCCGCATGGCGCGGAGCTGAGCCACCGGGGCTGTCCCGGCCCGTGACCCGGCCCGTCAGCGCAGGCTCTCCTCCCCGGGCATGTCCGCCGGCGGGAACCACGGCGGCGGCATGTCGTCGAGGATGTCGGAGGTGTTGACCGGCGGCTCGTAGCCGGAGTCGCCCGGGTCGATCGAGCTCCCGGTCCGCAGCGCGTCCATCGCGGCGACGTACGTCTGCTGGTAGTCGTCGTGGAGCGTCTCGGTGAGGAGCGTGTAGATCTCGTCGGAGTCGGCGGCGTCGAGGGTCTTGCTGATCGTCGGCAGGTCGGTGCCGGTCACGTCGGCGATCGTGCGGGCGAAGTCGGTCACGTCCTGGCCGGCGCTGATCACCGCGTCGAACTGGCTCTTGACGTCCTTCACGACCGGGATGTGGCCGAGGACCTTCCAGCCGGACGTGACGATCTTCGTGACGTCCGCGACCCACGCCGGCTGCTCCGGGGCGTCCTGCGGCGGCGGGCCGATCGGCGCCCAGCCCTCGAGCTGCGCGTCGATGATGCTGACGATGCTCTTCGCGAACTCGAGCACGCCCTGCTGGGAGCCGTGGATGACGTGCGCCGCGGCCGCGAAGGTCTGCGCGACCTGCACGCACGCCCAGCCCATCTGGGCGAGCTGGCCGTCGTAGTTGGCATAGAAGGTGTTGAAGTTGCTGCCCGACCTGCCCGTCCACTGCAGGCGGATGGTCTCGATGCCGTAGGGGTCGTCGAGCACGTTCACGGAGAAGTCGCTGGTGACGTACTCGTGCAGGTCCTCGAGGCTGCGGCAGATGGCCTGCGCGTCGGCGCGGGTGAAGGAGTCGCAGACCTGCCGGCAGTACGACGCCAGCCCGCTCGCCCACGACGCGCCGTTGTGCCACGCCTGCACCGCCCCCGCGGCCACGTCCTTCATGTACTGCGCGTGCGCGGCGCCGAGCTCGGACGGGTCCGGGTGGTTGGCGATCAGGTCGCGGGGCGTCCAGAACCGGAACTGGAACCAGCGCGTCGGGTCGACCTCGTGGCCCGGGACCGGGAAGACGCAGTCCTCGAGCCACCAGTCGGTGGGGTAGTAGTCGTCGCCCGGCGGGCTGAACCCGCCGAGTTGGTCGCGCGCGGCGACGAGGTAGTCCCACGCGAGCTCGTTGCCCTTGAGGTAGCCGAGCTTCTCCTCGATCTTGTCGAACTGCTCGGAGAGCTCGAAGTAGTCGAACGTCATCAGGCTCTCCTGCTCAGTAGTCGTCGGTCGGGTCGTGCGGGAGTCCGAGCTCGTCGCTGTCGTCGCGGCCGGTCCCGTCGCGGTCGGCCTTGTCCTCGGTGGGCGTGGTGGGGTCGTAGTCGGAGGGCACGACGTAGTTCGGGTAGTAGAGGCCGGGGCCGACGGTTCCGCCGACCACCGCGCCGGGCGACTCCGGGCTGCCGATGTCGCCGGGGACGGTCGTGCGTGAGACGTCGAGGTTCTTCAGCGCCCCGGACCACCTGTTGAACTCGTCCCGGGCCTGCTCGTCGTTCGCGACGTAGTCGTCGCCGGTCAGCTCGAGCGCGAACGCGGCGTGGTTGAGGGTCGCGACGCCCCGGCGGATGCCGTCGTGGACCTGGGCGGCCACGACGAGCGCGTCGCGCAGGGCCGGTGGGTCCCCGGCCTTCGCCGTCTGCACGTCCAGGCTGTTGACGATCGACTGCAGGCGGCCGGCGATGAGGGCGAGGTCCTCGGCCTGGTCCGGGATGCCCTGGCGTGCAGCCGTGTAGATCTTGACGATCGGGACGTAGATCTCGTCCGACATCACTGGTCCTTCGTGCGGGGAGGGCCCGTCCGTGGCCGGACGGTCGGTCAGCGCATTCCCACCCGCACGCCCCTTCATGCCTCGCTGCCGGCATCCGTACCGACCTGCCGCTGCCGGGGGTCGTTCGATTGACCGGCCCGGATGTGGGAATGTCGCAGTCGTGCTGCCCCATCCGCGCCGGACCGCCGTCTCGCCGTCCGCGCTCACCCTCGTCCTCGCGCCGGCCCTCGCGCTCGCCCTCGCCGGGTGCAGCGGTGAGCCGTCGTACGACGACCGCGACTGGTCGGCCGTCGAGCCGGTCGCCGCACCGGTCCCGCAGGTGCGGGAGCCGGACCCGGCGACCACCCGGGCCAACCTCGCCGCGCTCGACCCCTGCGCGGTGGGCGCGGCCGGTGCCACGGGAGAGGTGGCCCGGGTCCCGGGCGAGCAGCCGGGCAGCTGCACGGTCCACCGCGCCGACGGCACCGTGGAGGTGCTCACCCTGGCGCGCTACTACGTCGACGCGTCGCAGGGTCCCGAGGCGATCAGCGCGCTGGACAGCCGCGAGCGGGTGGAGGTCGCGGGCGTCGCGACCTGGGTCGGCGGGGGCCCCGTGACGAGCGGGGGGCCCGGCGCCCCCTGTGCCGTGGTCGTGCCCGCCAGCCTGGAGCTGGCGCTCGCGATCGTCGACGCCGAGGACGACTGCGCGGTCGCCAGCGCGGTGGCCGAGGCAGCGCTGGGCGACCCGGCCGCGGTGACCCGCCCGGGACGCACCGTCGACGAGCCCCTCTTCTACGCCGCCGACGAGCCCGACCCGGGCGGGGCCGGAGGCTGCGCCGAGCTGGGCGGGCAGGTCGCGTGGTTGTGCGCGCCCGTGGCCGGCGCCGGCGAGGTCGATGTGCCCGACGACCCGGTCGACCTCGTCCGCCGGGGCGAGGCCGACCCGCAGGTGCTCTGCCTGCCGGCGCTGGAGTCCGCGCGAGCGACCGTCGACAGCGACGGGCGCAGCTGGGTGGCGATGACCACGGCGGTCAGCCCGCAGGACCTGGCCGAGCGGGCGTCGTACGACGGGCCGCGGCAGTGCACCCTGCTGGAGGCTCGCGACGACCCCGGCGCGGACGCCGCGGACGACCCGGCGACGGTCCTCGTGTCCGCGCGGCGCCAGCCGCTGGAGACGAACGCGAACACCGAGGTGGCCGGCCACCCGGCCTACCACTCGGAGCGGTCGGGGACCTGGGAGGTCGCCCTCACGGAGCCGGGCGACAACGGGTTCCTGCGCATCGAGGTGCTCGACGCCGACCGTGAGGAGCCGGACTGGGCGCGGGACCTCGTCGAGGACCTGGTCGAGCGGGTCTGGGACTGAGGTCTCGATACGCCGGCCCACGGGCTCCTTCGTCGCCGTGGTTCGGCTACTCGACCAGCGAGGTCAGCGAGGGACGCGCACCAGCACCCGCCCGTGGATGCACTCCATCCGCAGCTCGGTGCCGGCGCCGATCGTGTCGCCGTCGAGCTGGCGCGGCACGTCGCCAGCGGCCCGGACGACGACCTTCCGGCCGGTCATCCGCGCCACCGACTCGCCCGCGTTGTGCTCGCGGCGGGTGAGCACCCGCACCACGAGCGGGATCCAGCTGAGGAAGCGGCGCGGGTAGAGCAGCACCACGTCGAGCTGGCCGTCGTCGATCGCCGCGTCGGGGAGCAGCACCATGCCGCCCTGCAGGCTGCCGACGTTGCCGATGACGCACGTGCGCGCCCGGTGCTTGGTGAAGGGCATGTCGTCGATGGAGATCTCGAGCCTCATCGCCGGGAACATCAGCGCCTTCAGCGCGGAGAGGACGTAGGCCAGCCAGCCGACCTTCTTCTTGATGTCCTCGTTGACGCCCTCCATGATCGCGGCGTCGAATCCCATGCCGGCCATCACCATGAAGTGGCTCGGCTCGAGGCCGTCGCCCTCGACGGCGACCATGTCGATGGCCCGGTCCTGGCCGGTGAGCGCGATGTCGATCGCCGCGCGGATGAAGAGCGGGACCTGCAGGTTGCGGGCGAGCAGGTTCCCCGTGCCGGCCGGTACGACGCCCACCGGGATCCCCGTCCCGGCGAGCTCGGCGCACACCTCGCGCACGGTGCCGTCGCCGCCGCAGACGATGACCAGGTCGGCGCCCTCGACGGAGGCCTGCTCGGCCTGGCCGGTGCCGGAGTCCTCGACGGTGGTGAGGTACCACCGTGGCTCGTTCCAGCCGGCCTCGCGGGCCATCTGGGTCACCATCGACTGGAACTGCTCGACGGACTCGACCTTGATCGGGTTGAGCACGACGGCGAGGCTCCGGGCCGACGGGAACGGCTCGGGCAGCGGCTCCGCCTTGAGCGCGTGGCTGCGCGGCAGCGGGCTGTAGAGCGCGATGCCCAGCAGCAGCACGCCGACGCCGAGCAGGGTGCCGCCGACGACGTCGCTGGGGTAGTGCCGGCCCAGGAGCACCCGGTCCGCGGCGACCAGCGCGAAGGTCAGCACCGCGACGGTGCCGATCAGGCGGCGGATGCCGGCCCGCCGTACGAGCATCACGGCGAGGAGGATCACCAGGCCGGTGAACGCGGCGGTCGCCGACGTGTGGCCGGAGGGGAACGCGTTGGAGTGCAGGAAGTACTCCGGGTCCTGCCAGACCGGGCGGCCGCGGCCGACGAGGACCTTCGCGCCGTAGGTCAGCAGCGCGGTCACCGACATCACGACCGCGATCAGGATCCCCGCACGGCGGTGCCCCTTGGCGAACATGACGACCGCGAACACCGTCGAGGCCACCGTCATCCAGAGGGTGCCGAAGGCGATCTCGATCGCGCGCAGCGGATGGCGCAGCCAGTCCTGGTCGCCGGCCCAGCCGCGCGCCTGCGCGCCCTCGCCGTCGATCTCGACCACCCACCGCCAGTCGGCGGCGACCGCGGCGGCGACGGCGGCGAAGAGGCCCAGCAGGAGCAGGGACGCGAGCAGCGGCGTCTGGCGGGGTCGGTCGAGCACTCCGGGAGGATAGGACACCACGTCGCACCCACAGCCTTCCTCGTGAGCGAGATCGCTACCGTCGGGGCGTGACCTCCACGACGTACACCCCCGCGCTCCGCCGTCTCGGCCGCTCCGGCCTGGTCGTCTCCGAGGTCGGCCTCGGCTGCAACAACCTCGGCCGGGCCGGCGCCGCGACCGAGTCCCAGCGCGGCTCCGACAGGGTGGTCGGGGCGGCGCTCGACGCCGGGATCACGTTCTTCGACGTGGCGGACACCTACGGCGCCACGCCCGGCCTCGCCGAGGAGCGGCTCGGCAAGGCGCTCGGCGCCCGCCGCGCGGACGTGGTCGTCGCCACCAAGTTCGGCATGGACGTCCGGGGCGCGAACGGCCCGGACTTCGGCGCCCGCGGGTCGCGGCGCTACGTGCACAAGGCGGTCGAGGCGTCGCTGCGCCGGCTCGGCACCGACTGGATCGACCTCTACCAGTTCCACACGCCCGACCCGGCGACCCCGATCGACGAGACCCTGTCGGCGCTCGACGACCTCGTGCGCGCCGGGAAGGTGCGCTACGTCGGGCACTCCAACCGCTCCGGCTGGCAGATCGCGGAGGCGGAGTACGTCGCCCGCGAGCTCGGCGTCGAGCGGTTCGTGTCGTCGCAGAACAACTACAACCTGGTCGACCGGCGCGCCGAGCTCGAGGTGCTCCCGGCCTCGCGCGCGTTCGGGCTCGGCGTGCTGCCGTACTTCCCGCTCGCCAACGGCCTGCTCACCGGCAAGTACGCCTCCGGCGTCGCCCCCGAGGGCACCCGGCTGGCCCGCACCCGCAAGCACCTGCTCGAGACCGCGGTGACCCCCGAGCTCAGGGCCTACGGCGAGTTCGCCCGCGCCCGGGACGTGTCCGAGGTGACCGTCGCCATCGGCTGGCTGCTCGCCCAGGAGCCCGTCGCGTCGGTGATCGCCGGTGCCACGTCCGTCGAGCAGGTCGCCGCGAACGCCCGCGCGGGGGCGTGGGTGCCGGACGCCGCCGACCTCGCCGAGCTGGACGCCCTGTTCCCGGCCCCCGAGCGGATCGCCTTGTTCTGATCGTCCGGGGGCGGACCGATAGCCTGAGCGGCATGATCGACCCGCGCATCCTCCGTGACGAGCCCGACCGCGTCCGCGCCTCCCAGGCCAGGCGCGGGGCGTCCGCCGACGTGGTCGACCGCGCGCTCGAGGCCGACGCCGCCCGCCGTACGGCCATCGCCACCTTCGAGGAGAAGCGCGCCGCACAGAAGGCGTTCGGCAAGCAGGTCGCGCAGGCGAAGGGCGAGGAGAAGCAGGCGCTGCTGGAGCAGGTCAAGCAGCTCGCCGCCGAGGTCAAGGAGCTGGAGGCCGCCCAGACCGCTGCGGACGAGGCGTGGACGGCCGCGCTGAAGGCGATCCCCAACGTGGTCGCCGAGCAGACCCCGGCGGGCGGCGAGGACGACTTCGTCGTGCTGGAGGAGGTCGGTACGCCGCGCGACTTCGCCGTGGAGGGCTTCGAGCCGCGCGACCACGTCGAGCTCGGCCGGATGCTCGGCGCGATCGACCTCGAGCGCGGCGCGAAGGTCAGCGGCAGCCGGTTCTACTTCCTCACCGGCGTCGGCGCGCAGCTCGAGCTCGCGCTGGTCAACCTCGCGATGGAGCAGGCCCGCGAGGCCGGCTTCACCCAGGTGATCGCCCCGTCGCTGGTGCGCCGGGAGGCGATGGAGGGCACCGGCTACCTCGACCAGGGCGGCGGCGAGGACATCTACCGGATCGAGGGCGAGGAGATGTACCTCGTCGGCACCTCCGAGGTGCCGATGGCGGCCTACCACTCGAAGGAGATCCTCGACGGCTCGTCGTTGCCGCGGCGCTACGCGTCGTTCAGCCCGTGCTTCCGGAAGGAGGCAGGCTCGCACGGCAAGGACACCAAGGGGATCATCCGGGTCCACTGGTTCGACAAGGTCGAGATGTTCATCTACGCCACCCTCGAGGACGCCGCCGCCGAGCACGAGCGCCTGCTCGCGTGGGAGAAGGAGTTCCTCGACAAGCTCGAGCTCGCCTACCGCGTCGTCGACATCGCCGCCGGCGACCTCGGCGCCAGCGCCATCCGGAAGTTCGACTGCGAGGCGTGGATCCCCACCCAGGGCAAGTACCGCGAGCTGACGTCGACCTCCAACTGCACCGACTTCCAGACCCGCCGCCTCGAGACCCGCGGCCGCTTCGGCGACCGGACCGGGCCCGTGGCGACCCTCAACGGCACCCTGACCGCCATCACCCGCGCGATCGTGGCGGTGCTCGAGACGCACCAGCAGGCCGACGGGTCGGTGCGCGTGCCGAAGGCGCTGCAGCCGTTCATGGGCGGCCTCGAGGTGCTGGAGCCGGTGCAGCAGTGAGCGACCCGGCCAGCACCCGCACCGGCACCCCCGCCCCGGGGGAGCCGGGCTGGCGGCCGCGGCTGGTCGCCCTCGACATCGACGGCACCCTGCTGCGCTGGGTGGCCGGCCTCGGCATGAGCCACGAGGAGGTCACCCCGGCCGTCCACGACGCCGTGCAGGCCGTCCTCGACTCCGGGGCGCACGTGGTGCTGTCCTCGGGCCGCGCGCCGCACAACATGACCGTGGTCGCCGACATGCTCGCCCTGCACGGCCACGGCGAGCGGCTGTGGATCGTCGCGGCCAACGGCGCCGTCGTGCTGCGGTACCCGCCGGCCGAGGTCGTGCACGAGGTCACCTTCGACGCGGCGCCGGCCGTCGCCGCCGTACTCCAGCAGCATCCGGAGGCGCTCGTCGCCGTCGAGGAGCGCGGCATCGGCTACCGGGTCTCCGCGCCGTTCCCGGCCGGCGAGCTCGGCGGGGAGTCGATCGTCGCGGCGGTCGAGGAGATGGTCTCGCAGCCGGTCAGCCGCGTGATCATCCGCGACCCGAAGGCGACCGCCGAGGACTTCGTCCGGCTCGCCGAGGGCCTGGGCCTGCACGGCACCGACTACGTCGTCGGCTGGACCGCCTGGCTCGACCTGGCGCCCGTGGGCGTGTCGAAGGCGTCGGGGCTGGAGTACGTCGCCCAGCAGCTCGGCGTCGACCGGGCGGACGTGCTCGCGATCGGCGACGGCCGCAACGACCTCGAGATGCTCGCCTGGGCGGGCCGGGGCGTCGCGATGGGCCAGTCGGTCGACGAGGTCAAGGAGGTCGCCGACGACGTCACCGCCTCCGTGGACGAGGACGGCGCCGCGGTCGAGATCGCGCGCTGGTTCCCGGCGGCCGGATCTGCTGGGATGGACGCGTGACGTCCGCCCCCCAGCGCTCCGCGCTGTCCCTGCTCGCCGCCCTGGCAGCCGCGGCCCTGACGCTGGTGCCGTCGCCCCCCGCGGGCGCGGGCCCGTCGATCCCCGCCGGGTGCGGGGACGTCGACCTGGCCGACCCCGCCGCCGTCGTCGCGGCCGCCGACGGCAGCGACGACGTCTTCGTCGGGCGGGTGGTCCGGATCGAGGCGAACCGGGTGGGCCACGAGGTCGTCGTCGAGGACGCGGTCGCCGGTGACCTGCGCCCCGGCCAGCCGGCCCGCGTGGTCCTCGCCGGCGACCGGGGCGACGACGTCCGGCTGCGCCTCAACGCGACCTACGTGTTCTTCACCAGCGGCGAGGACCGCGCGCTGCAGGCCGACTCGTGCGACGGGTGGGTCTCCGCGCGCGGCCTGACCGCGTCCGGAGTCGCCGAGCTGCGCGAGGCGCTCAGCCCGCCGGAGCCGCCGAGCGTCACCTTCAGCGAGCCCGAGGGTGGTTCGGACGGCGCGCCCGAGCTGGGCCGGGTCCTCGCGCCGGGCGGCGCGATCGCGCTCGTCGGCGTGCTCGGGCTGGTGCTGCTCTCCCGGGTCGGCCGCCCGCGTCCCTGACGCCCGCGTCCCGGACGCCCGCCTCCCTGGTCCGTCAGAGGTACATGCCGCCCGAGCGGTGCTCGTCCGGCTGGCCGCCCTCGGCACCGTCCGGGGCCCCTCCCTGCGCCTCGGGGTGCGGCGCGGCACCGCCCATGGTCATGCCCGGCGGCAGCGCCCGCCGGATCTGCTCGAACTGGGCGCGGGCCGCCATCTGCTGGGCATAGATCGCGGTCTGGATGCCGTGGAACAGGCCCTCCAGCCAGCCGACCAGCTGTGCCTGCGCGATCCGCAGCTCCGCCTCGGACGGGGTCGCCTCCTCCGAGAACGGCAGCGAGAGCCGCTCGAGCTCCTCGACCAGCTCCGGCGCGAGGCCCTGCTCGAGCTCGGCGATCGACGAGCGGTGGATCGCGGCGAGGCGGTTGCGGCTCGCCTCGTCGAGCGGGGCCGCCTTCACCTCCTCGAGCAGCTGGCGGATCATGCTCCCGATCCGCATCACCTTGGCGGGCTGCTCGACCAGGTCCGCCAGCGAGCGCTCGTCCCCGTCGCCACCGTCGTCCCCGTCCTCGGCGGGCTGGGCCTGCTCGATGGCCGACGCGGGCACCTTCCCGATCGGCTGTCCGTCCGGACCCACCACGACGATCTGCTGCTCCTCGGCGTTCTCCGTCATGGCCCCAACCTAGCCGCGAGGCGTGAGGTCTGGTGGAGCGAGGTGGCCCGTCAGGGGGTGAGCAGCACCTTGCCGACGTTGTCGCCGCCCTCGACCATCCGGTGCGCCTCGGCCACCTCGGCCAGCGGGAGCACGGCGGAGACGACCGGGGTGATGCTGCCGTCGGCCACCAGCGGCCAGACGTGCTCCACGACCGAGGCGCAGATCCGTGCCTTGCCCTCGACCGGCCGCGAGCGGAGGGCGGTGGCGATGACCGCGCCGCGCTTGGACAGCAGCTGCCCGATGTTCAGCTCGGCCTTCGCGCCGCCCTGCATGCCGATGATGACGAGGCGGCCCTCGTCGGCGAGGACGTCGACGTTGCGGGCGAGGTACTTCGCGCCCATGTTGTCCAGTACGACGTCCGCGCCGCGCCCGTCGGTGGCCGCGCGGAGCACCTCGACGAAGTCCTCGTCGCGGTAGTTGATCGCCCCCTCGGCGCCGAGCTCGCGGCAGCGCTCCAGCTTGGCGGCGCTGCCGGCGGTGGTGAACACCCGGGCGCCGGACCGCGCGGCGAGCTGGATCGCGAAGGTGCCGATGCCACCGCCGCCGCCGTGCACGAGGAAGGCCTCGCCGGGACGCAGCCCGGCGACCATGAACACGTTCGACCACACCGTGCAGGCGACCTCGGGCAGCGCGGCCGCGGTGACCAGGTCGACGCCGTCGGGAACGGGCATCACCTGCCCGGCCGGTACGACGACCTGCTCGGCGTACCCGCCGCCGGCGAGCAGGGCGCACACCTCGTCGCCGACCGCCCAGTCGTCGACGCCCTCGCCGACGGCCGCGATCGTGCCGCTGCACTCGAGGCCGATGACGTCCGAGGCGCCCGGCGGCGGCGGGTAGAAGCCCTGGCGCTGCAGCAGGTCGGCCCGGTTGACGGCCGTGGCCGCGACCCGGACCAGCACCTCGCCGGCGCCCGGGACGGGGTCCGGCACCTCGCCGACGGTCAGGGTCTCGGGGCCTCCGGGCTCGGTCTGGACGACGGCACGCATGGGGGCCAGTGTGTCAGGGGCCCGGACGAGCCGGGCCGCGGCGTCAGACCAGCGAGTCCTCGTCGTCGTACTCCGCGTCGGAGAGCTCGTCGACCTCCACGTCGGCGTCCTCGGCGTCGGGGGCGCCGGCGGGTCGGTCCCAGGACTCGGCGAGGCCCTGGGCCTTGGCGGCGAGGCTCTCGACCCCGTCGGGATCGGCGCCCTGCTCGCCGGCGGCGAAGCCGAGCAGGAAGGCGGTCACCGGGCCGGCCGCGGGGTGGACGTTGTCGCGAGTGATCCCGGCGAGGTCGACCAGCAGGCCTTCGTCAGCCTCGGCCTCGATGTCGAGGACATCGCACAACTCATCGATCCAGTCGTGGAGGTTCACTCCTCCAGAGTGAGCCCTCGCCCGGGACCTGACAAGGCCCAAGTCGGGGCCGGCCGGGTCAGTACGGCTCGGCGTCCGCGGCGAGGTCGCGCAGGTCGGTCCAGGTGTCGACGTCGCGGGCCTCGTCGCCGACGGCCGGAACCCGGACCAGGTCGAGCGGCTCGAGCAGCGCGCGGATCGCGAGGCCGTGCTGCGCCTCCCGGTCCGGTCGTACGGCGTCCAGCCGCGCCGTCTCGACGACGAACGCCAGCTGGGTGCGGCCGTCGGGGTCGGTCAGCACCGCGCCCTCGTGGCCGACGGCGGCCTCGTGCAGCCGCCGGAAGGTGGTCGACGTCAGTCGCGGCATGTCGACCGCGAGGACGGCGAGCGTCGGGAAGGTCCGCAGCAGCGAGTCGCGGCCGGTGAGCAGGCCCGCGGCGGGGCCCCCGTGGCGCGGGTCCTCGAGGACGAAGGTCACCGGCCGCTCGGTCGGCACCTGGTGGCCGACCACGACCACCTCGCCGGCGTCGACGACGGCGTCGAGGGAGCGTTCGAGCAGGGAGCGGCCGCCCAGCTCGATGGTCGCCTTGTCGGCGCCGCCCAGGCGGGCGGCCTGGCCGCCGGCGAGCACGATGGCCGCGAATCCGGAGAGTCCGAGCTCGATCACCCGACGAGTCTCCCAAACGGCTCTTCCGGACGGCGTCCTACCCTTGCACCGTGACGGCTCCCACGCTCCGGATCGGCCTGGTGCAGGCCGCGTCGACGCTCGACCCCGCGGAGAACCGCGCCGCCGTCGCGGACCTGGTGGCGGCGCACGGCCCCGGGACCGACCTGCTCGTGCTGCCCGAGGCCTTCGCGCGTGACTTCGGCTCGCCGGACGACCCGCTGGGCCCGTCCGCGGAGCCCGTCGACGGCCCGTTCGGCACGGCCGTCGCCGAGGCGGCCGCGGCTGCGGGCACCACCGTTCTGGCCGGAATGTTCGAGCAGGGTCCCGACCCCGAGCGGCCGCACAACACGCTCGTCCTGCGCGGGGCGGCGACGGCGTCGTACCGGAAGGTCCACCTCTACGACTCCTTCGGCTACCGCGAGTCGGACCGGCTCACCGCGGGGCCCGTCGAGCCCGTGGTCGTGGACGTCGCGGGGTGGCGGGTCGGGCTGATGACCTGCTACGACCTGCGCTTCCCCGAGCTCGCCCGGGCGCTGGTCGACCGCGGCGCCGAGGTGATCGTGGTGCCGGCGGCGTGGGTGGCCGGGCCCCGGAAGGTCGACCACTGGCGCACCCTGCTGACGGCGCGGGCGATCGAGAACACGGTCTACGTCGCCGCCGCCGGGCAGCCGGCGCCGCGCTACTGCGGCCACTCGCTCGCGGTCGGTCCGCTCGGCGACGTCCTCGGCGAGGCCGGGCCGGGCGACCCGGACCGACCCGAGGTGGTCCTCGTCACGGCCGAGCGCTCCGCGCTGGAGGAGGCCCGGCGGGTGAACCCGTCGCTGGCCAACCGGCGCCTCCGGAACGCTCCGGACGTGCCCTAGGCTGCATCCCCGTGTCCCGCGCCGCCACCCGCGTCCCCACCCGGGCCCCGCTCGAGCAGCGGATCGGTGAGTTCGGCGCGTCCCGCGCGCCGTTCCTGATCTGGTGCCTGCTGGTGCTGGGCGGTACGGCCGCGCTCGTGTGCGCGATGGTCCCGGTCGGTCCGTCGTGGCTGGGCACGGTCGGGTCGATGGTGATCGTGACGACGTACTCCTGGGCGCTGGCGACGCGCACCGGCGGCCGGCCGTTCATCTTCGGCACGCTCGCACTCGTGTGTGCGGTCGTCGCCGTGCTCAGCGACCAGGACGTGCTGCTGACCGGTGCCGCCGTGAGCACGTCCGCGGTCGCCGCCGTGCTGGGCGTGATGGTGACCGTCCCGGCCGCCGGCTTCGTCGCGTCCGTGCGCGAGTGCGTGGTCGCCCTCGTCTGCGCGGGCATCGGCGCGATGGCGACGATCGGGTTCGAGCCCGCGATCCAGAAGGAGCGGTTCGAGTACGTCGCCCTGGGGCTCTCCCTCGTGTGCGTGCTCGTGCTCGTCCACCGGCTGGGTGCCGGCCTGCACGGGCTGGGGCGCCGCGGCGTGCTGGTGGTCGTGATCGGCAGCGTGCTGCTCGCGGTCACGCTGCTCTACGCCGAGCTGCTGCGCCGCTACGGGTCCAACGGCCTCGTCGACGAGCTGCTGTCGTGGGTGACCTGGACCCGCGAGAACCTCGGCGCCTTCCCGCGCCCGATCGAGACGCTGGTCGGCGTGCCGGCGCTCGCCTACGGCTGCCACATGCGCGCCCGCCGCCGGCAGGGCTGGTGGGTCACGGCGTTCGGGGTGGCGGCGACGTCGCCGACCGCGACCGCGCTGGCGAACCCCGCCGTCACCGTCACCGAGGCGACGTTGTCCGTCGTCTACGGGCTCGGCGTCGGGCTGGTGCTCGGGTTCCTGCTCATCCGGCTCGACCTCGCGCTGACGGGCAACCGCGGGCGGCGCAGTCGCGTGGCGGAGCGGGCGAGCGCCGTACGACCGGAGCCGAAGCGGTTCTCGCCGCTGCTCTGACCGACGTGGTCATGCGGCGACCCGTCAGTGCGCCGCCAGCCACGCCCGGACCTGCAGCCCGGCGATCCGCTGGAGCTTGTCCATGGCCAGGTTGAGGTCGAACAGGTGCGTGCCCCACGTCGGCGGGAACTCCGGCGGGCGCCGCGACCCGGGCGTCGGGTCGTAGCGGAAGACGTGCGCGCCGCCGATGTCGCGGCAGCGTCCGGTGAAGCGGTCGGGCGGGCTCACCCACGTCGTGTCGGCCGTCGGGACGTCGCCGAAGGTGCTGTAGGTGATGCCGAGCCGGATCGGGCCCTGCGCGAACGGCTCGCTCGGCACGGTGACGCCGACCGGGCGGGTGCTGCCCGACAGCACGGACGGGTCGGTGCACGCCACCCGGTAGCCGGCGCCGCTCGGGCTGCCGAGGAAGCTGCTGGTGAGGTCGACGCTGCTGTTGCCGAAGAACGAGAGCCCGAGCAGCGGGTCGGTGGAATAGCTCGAGTAGGCGACGATGCAGCCGTACTGGCCCTTCCGGGTGCAGACCGGCAGCCGGTCGAAGTCGCCGCCCCTCGTCGACCCCTTCGCCACGGTGACGTTCCCGCCCATCAGGAACCCGCCCACGACGCGGTTGCGGACCGCGGCGCGCGGCTCGACCTCGTCGTGGATCAGCTTGCGGAGCATGATCGTGCCCTGCGAGTGCGACACGAACAGCACCGGACGCCCCTTGTTGTGGCGTGCGAGGTAGTCGCGCCACGCCGTCCGCACGTCCGCGTACGCCGTCCGGGCCGCGTCCACCAGGAAGCCCGGCACCAGCCCGGCGAGCGTGATCTGGCGGTAGACCGGGGCGAACACGCGGCAGTGCCGGGAGAAGGGCGCGGCCTGGTACTTCGCGATCGACCTCAGCTCCGGCGACCTCGTCCGGTCGGCGTTGGGCGTCGGCTGGTTGGAGACCGTCGGGTAGACGTAGAAGCAGTCGACCGGCCGCTGTGCGGCCGGCCTGCGCGCCGGGGTGGACACGGTCGCCGTACCGTCGAAGCGCTGGTACGTCGTGTCGAGCGGAATCTCGCACGGGTTGTTCGCCAGGCCCGGCCGGCACAGCCAGACCACCGGCTCGGTCGTGGTCGCCTGGGTGGCCGCGGGCGCCGGCGTGGTCGCCAGCAGCGGGGCGGCCAGGCCTAGTGCGGCGATGACGGTCAGCAGGCGTGCAGGCACGGGCATGGAGGCTCCTCGGTGGCCGGTCGGTCCACCGGGCAACGAGGCAGCGGCAGCGCGGTTACCCGGAGCCTGGGCAGAGGGGGCGGGATTCGAACCCGCGGTAGGTCTCCCTACGACCGCTTTCAAGGCGGTTCCGATCGGCCACTCCGGCACCCCTCCAGCGCCCGGACCGCGCCCGGGGGCGCCGTCGCGAACGTGGCCGAGTCTAGGACGTGGGTACGGCGACCGGCGCCGTCGGTCCGTCCTCCGCCCTCGCCGGTCGAGGCCGGGCGGCGCGCAACTTGTGGCCGCGTCGTGCTTGTATTCGCACAGACGTTCGGTTAATATGTGGACATGGCATCTCGGGTCAGCGCCGACGAGATCCGGTCGATGATCGACCGGATCAGTGGTGGCGGCTGTCCCGAGGACCTGGCTGGGCAGGTCGATCTGATCGCGGCGCTGGAGGCGTTGAAGTCCACGGCGGCGGGGTTGCAGGCGCTCACGACGGTGTCCTACGACGCCGGGCGTCGTGCCGCGCAGGCCGCGGCCGGGGTGCGGTCCGAGCGGCAGGGCCGTGGTGTGGCCTCGGAGGTCGCGTTGGCGCGGCGGGAGTCCCCGCACCGGGGGCAGGTGCTGCTGGGTCTGGCGAAGGTGCTGCACGCCGAGATGCCGCACACCTTGGCCCGGCTGCGTGACGGGTCGTTGTCGGAGTTCCGCGCGATCCTGATCGCCCGGGAGACTGGGTGCCTGCCGGTGGAGCTGCGGATGTTCGTGGACGAGGAGACCTGCGCCGACCCGGCTGCGCTGGATGGGGTCGGCACCAGGGAGTTGGTCGGGCGGGTCCGGAAGCTGGTGGCCGAGCTCGACCCCGCCGCGGTCGCGCGGCGGGCCCGGCAGGCGGCCGCGGACCGGCACGTCACCGTCCGACCGGCTCCGGACACGATGACCTACCTGACCGCGCTGGTCCCGGTCGCCCACGGGGTCGCTGCCTATGCGGCGCTGCGCAAGGCGGCCGAGGCGGCGAAGGCGGCGGGTGATCCGCGGTCCCTGGGGCAGCTGATGAGCGACATCCTCCTCGCCCGCCTGACGGGTGTCGCGGACACCGGCACTCCCGAATCCGCTCCCGCGGTGCCGGTGACGGTGGACGTGGTGATCTCGGACGAGTCCCTGGCCGGCGGGCACGCTCCCGCCGAGGTGTCCGCGGACGGGGTCGCGGCCGAGGTCCTGCCCGCGGAGGTGGCCCGCAACCTGATCGGCCAGTCACTCGACCAGGCCGGCGGCCAGCCCGGGGACGCCGAGGTGGTGGCGTGGTTCCGATGCCTCTACCGCAACCACCTGGGCCGGCTGGTCGCGATGACCAACCGCCGACGTCTCCACTCCCGGGGGATGGGTGCGTTCCTCGCCCTGCGTGGGGCGGGGATCTGTGCCACGCCGTACTGCGATGCCCCGATCCGTCACAACGACCACGTCACCCCTGCCAGTGAGGGCGGGCAGACGTCGACCGACGACGGACAGGGTCTGTGTCAGGCGTGCAACCACGCCAAACAGGCTCCGGGCTGGCGACAACAGGTCGAGGACCGGCCGAGGGAGCGACATCAGGTCGTCACGATCACCCCGACCGGGCACCGTTACCTCGCCACCGCTCCCGCCCCGCCCGGCTGGCGCGAACCCCGGTTCATCGAGTACGCCCCCGGCCGCTACGGCCTCACCGCCTGACGGCACGCGCGCCCCGGCGTCGCTGCCCCCAGCCCGGTCTTGTTCAATTGCTGCCCATGAGCAGCCCCCACGCCCCGTCGGTGAGCGACTACCGGCTCGCGCCTGCGGTAATGGCCCGGATCGTCGGCGCCTACCTCGTGCTGCTCGCCGTCGTGCTGCTCGCGGTCACGGCGGCGGCCGTGGCGTGGGACCTGAACGCCGACCTGCTGGTGCTCGTGCTGGGGCTCGGCCTCCTCGGGCTGGTCGGCCTCGCGTGGTGGCTCCGCAGCCGCCTGGTCGTCGTCCGGCTGACCGACAGCGGCTACCAGGTCCGGATGGTCCGGGCAGCCGGGGTGACCGAGGCCCGCTGGAGCGACGTCGAGGACGCCGTCGCCGCGTCACCGAGCGACATCGAGTGCCTGGTGCTGCGCCTGCGCGACGGCCGTTCGACGACGATCCCGGTCCAGCTCGTCGCCGCCGACAAGGACGACTTCGCCCGCGACGTACGCGCCCACCTGCGGCGCGCCCACCGCTGACCCGGGCCGAGCCGGTGGGCCGATTGGTGGCCGCACCCCGGGGCTTGTAACCTTTGCTCCGCTGGCTGGTCCCTCGTGGCCGGTGAGTGGAGGAGGCGTCGCCTAGTCTGGTCTATGGCGCCCGCCTGCTAAGCGGGTTTGGGGCTACAACCCCATCGAGGGTTCAAATCCCTCCGCCTCCGCTGACAGCCAGGACCCCCGGGGAGCACGCTCGCCGGGGGTCCTGCTCTAAACGGGTCGATCTGGGTACACCCCATGGGTTGCCACCATCGTCGGGATGCCTCAGGCTGGAAGCCCGGAGCGTGTTGCGGGGATCGCCGCTCGGACGACGATCCCTTCGGACAGGAGACAGGAAATGAAGAAGATCGCCCGCAGGACCGCCTTTGCGGCGGCCGCACTGATCGCTTCTCTCGGCATCGTCGCACTGCCGACCGCTGCCGAGGCCGACACCGGCTGGGGTTGGAGGGTCGCACCGACCGAGCGGCCCTGAGTTCGGGCTGACGCTCAGGTGTCGTCGGTCTCCTGGCCGGCGATGCCGAGCTGCCCCATGATGTAGCCGAGTTGGAAGCGCGTCTCTGCGTCGTACTCGTCCTTCAGCTCGGCGACATAGCCCGCGTACGTGCGCGGGCTGACGCCGAGCCGCTTCGCGCTCACCGCGTCCGCGTGCCCCTCGATGAGCATGCGGATCGTCATCGCGCGCTGCTCGGAGGCGATCTCGCGCATCACGCGTCGCTCGCTGGTCGAGAACGGCCGGCCGCGCGCGAAGGCGCGCTCGAAGACGTCGACGAGATAGGCGACGATCGCCGGCTCGCGGACCACGACGGCGGTCGCGAGGCTGTCGGCGGCCGGGATCAGCGCCACCCGCCGGTCGACGACGATCATCCGGTTGAAGAACTCGTCGAGGGTGCGGACCTCCGCACCGTGCTCGGTCACCTGG
This sequence comes from Nocardioides sp., assembly GCA_035554935.1. Classification (GTDB taxonomy): domain Bacteria; phylum Actinomycetota; class Actinomycetes; order Propionibacteriales; family Nocardioidaceae; genus Nocardioides. The sequence goes on from DATMHM010000072.1 coordinate 51,011, forward strand.
GCGACGTACTTGTGCGTCGCCGGGTGCCGCCGCGCGCTGTGCTGGTAGAGCGTGCGCATGCTCAGCCCGCGCTGGAGCGCTGCGACGTCGCGTACGGCGGCCTCCGCGACGATCTTCGGACTGCGACCCACCGCCTGCGGCTGGGCCGTCAGCAGCTCCTCCTGCGCCTCGCTGACCAGTGTCGTGAGGTAGGGGCTGATCGCCTCGCCGTGCAGGTAGAGGAACGGCCCCGACTCGGTCGCCGCCGGTGAGCGCCGCCAGCTCTGGTTGAGTCCCGCGAACGCGCTCGCCCACCGCGCCGACTCCTCGATCAGCCGCGCCCCCTCCGTCCCGAGCGGCGTGACCACCCGCGACTGCGCGTTGCTCGGCTCCAGTGGCCGCCACGTCGTGCGCTGGCCGTCCAGCTGCAGCAGACCGAGCTCGACGAGCAGCTGGAACGCCTGGTGCTGCGGCCCGCCCTCGATCACCCGCGGGTCGTCGGCCGGCAGCCCGCCCTCGGCCAGCACCTGCTCGTAGAGGCCGGTCGCCTCCCGCTCGAAGAGCTCCCGGTCCTCGGGGTGGTAGCCGGCCATGGAATCCATGCTTCCACACCGCAGGTCGCGCTGATTCGGCATCCGCGACGTGCCTCGGCTATTCTCTACCGGTCGCCACCCGACATGCGCCTGTAGCTCAACGGATAGAGCATCTGACTACGGATCAGAAGGTTTGGGGTTCGAATCCCTACAGGCGCGCAACAGTCCGTCTCCACAGGCCGGTCCCGATCACGGGGCTGGCCTGCGGAGATTTTGGGGCCTTCATCTTTACCGTCATCCCCCACACGGGTGGGTCGGTGTGCGCACTCACTGGCGCCATTTCATTGTGTTTTTAGCGTCTACGCGCCAAACTCGAGCCATGCACAGCAGCGGGGACCTCCTGAGCACCGGCGACGTCGCGACTCGTCTCGGTGTCTCTCGCCAACAGGTCGTGAACATGTGCGGGCGTGGCGAGATCGAGTACGTCATGGTCGGCAAGCACCGTCGCATCCCGTTGCGTGAGGTCAGCCGTATTCTCGGTCCGTCGCTGACGCGCGAGCAGGAGAAGTCACTGTGGCTGCACCGCGCGTTGATGACGCCGTTGCTGACGGCTCCCGAAGAGGTCATCGACCGCGCCCTCGACAACATCACCCGCTGGAAGTCTGAGCATCGCGCGGACGGCATGACGGTGCGTTACCTCAGCGATTGGGAGCAGATTCTCAGCGAGGGCCTTGATGCGGTGTTGGAGACCATCGTTTCGCCGAGCCCGGAAGCGTGCGAGCTGCGTCAGAACACCCCGTTCGCCGGAATCCTCGACGACACAACTCGAGCGCAGGTGCTGCGGACGTTCAAGGAGCACTGGGATCGCGAGCACCAGCCCAGGTGAACCGTCAACAACTCGCGCACATCCTGCGGGCGGCCTGTCGGGTCGTTGGCACTTCCGAGGTTCTCGTCCTTGGATCGCAGTCGCGGGAACGAGCCGAGGGCATCGCCGAGGACCAGAAGCCCGTGCGCCTCGAGCGCATCCACGGATTCCTCGACCTCTACGACCACGGTGCTGGCCGCCCGGGACCCACCAACCTGTAGTGAGGTGGCAGCCGCTTCCGGTTCAAGCTCGCCCCAAGTTCGCTCCGCCGGCGGTCGACGGTCAGCCCGCGAGCTCGAGTCCGAAGATCGCGCAGACACGGGCGGCGTCCTCGTCGCCCTCGAGGGGGCCGGCGTTCCACACGACCTGGTCGCTGGTCGCGTCGAAGACCTTGTGGCCGGCCTGCTTGAGCACGTGCCCCTCTCCGGGAACGGACAGCGACCGGTGGTTGCCGGAGTCGGTGACGTAGCCACTGTCGTCGATCGTCAGGTGCCGAGTGCCCTGGGCGGTGTGCGTCTCGCCGGTCGCCAGGTCGGTGTAGCGCATCGTGTAGCGCAGGTTGAGCTCCACGATCTGGGTGCCGTCGGTGCCCTGGCGGACCACCAGGGTGCCGCGACCGTCGGTGAGGTGGTTCTCGATGTCGTGTCCGCCGGCGCAGCTCGCGATCACGAAGGGCTCGTAGTAGTCCAGGGCGAAGTGCTCGACGTCGGCGGCGTCGGCAGGGGTCGCGAGGAGCGTGCCTGCGACCAGGCCGGCTGCGGCGGCTGCGGGGAGGGTGCGGCGGAGTTTCATGGCGTTCCTTTCGTCGGGGCTGTCGGCAGCACCGTCCAACGCGACGGTCGAGGGCCGCTCACGGTTCACTCACGACGGCGGTCAGGCGCACGTACGACGCCAGGCAGACCCGGGTCGGACGATGGCCCACTCGGCCCGGGTGAGCTGGCGGTTGGCGACGCTGCAGGCGCGCTCCACCCACGCGGTCGTCGACATCGGCAGGGTGCGCAGCTCGCCGGGCAGGCCCGGACCGGAGGCCTCGTAGAGCACGCGAAGGTGCTCCCCGTCGTCGCTGAACGACAGCAGGCCCCACAGGCCGTGCTCGGTGAGCGGGAGACCGAAGGGGGCCCACGAGGTGGTGTCCCAGATCCGCACCTCGCCGTCCGACCCCAGGGTCGCCAACAGCCCTCCGTCGGGGCTCATGGCCTGATCGATGAGGAAGCCCGCCGCTGCCAGGCGGGGTGCGGCGACCAGCGACAGGTCGCTCGCGGACAGGAAGTGCAGGCGACCGCCGAGGGTCCCGACCGCGAGCGTGTGGCCGTCTCGGGACCATGCCGCCGTGGTCGGCATGTCGGTCTCTGCGCTGCCGAGCCGCCCCTCGACCAGCACCGTGCCTGTCCGTGGGTCGAGCACCAGCACGCTGCCGCCGTGCAACGCTGCCACGCGTCGTCCGTCGGGCGAGAACCTCACCGAGTCCGCCGCCGGCGGTCCGGCCGGTGACATCCGGTCGAGGCGTGCGACCACCTCGGCCGAGGCGAGGTCCACGACGGCGACGCCGCCGTTCCCCAGGACCACCGCGAGCGAGCCGTCGGCGGCCACGCCGACACCGCCCGGGTCCCACGGGAGCGCCGCACTGCGCAGCAGCACCCCGTTGGCGGACCAGATCGCCAACCGGCCGCGATCGTCGTACGGCCCCTGCCGCGGGTCGGCGGGCCATTCCTGCAGGGCGCCGACGGCGACCGTGCCGGTGGCAGCCAGCGCGACGTCCTGTGGCTGGCAGCGGCAGTCCCTCGGCAGGGGCAGCGGGCCCGCGCCGCGCTGCTGTCCGGTGTCGGGGGAGAAGAGGTACGCCTCGTTGAACCGGTCCGGGTGGAACCGCAGGTACACCGCGAGGGTGCCATCGGCCGATGCTTCGCCGTGGTGCGGGCTGGCGGGTGCCGGCTGCCTCCGGACGAAGCCGCGCGACGAGCCCACGTCCCATTGCGACGCCACCCCGTCGCGTCCTCCGGTCCAGACCGTGTCGGCACCGGAGAACTGGACCGTCATGATCGCGCCGCTGTGCGCGTGGGGGTAGGCGCGGACCAGTCGACCCGTGCGGTCGTGCACCTCCAGGGTCTCGCCCGCGCCGATCGCGACGTGGCGCCCGTCGGGCGACCACGAGATGCCGCGGTCGTACGACGAGACGACCATCTCCTCGCCGACCGGGCGCAACGTCCGGGCGTCCCGGAGGCGCAGGCCCACGCGGTCCGGGACGGTGAAGTCGGGCGTGAGCACGAGCCGGCCGTCGGGGGAGATCGAGTCGATGGCATGGGGCAGTCTCCGGGACCGACCGGTCCGCGGGTCGAGCAGGTGCCCCACGTTCTCCGGCGCCTCGAAGCTGAACCGTCCGTCGGGCCATGCCCGCAGCCACCGCGGCGGCGCGGACAGGTCGAGGGGAAGGGCGTCGACGAGCCGGCCGGCGGCGTCGGCGCGCACCAGGTGCGTGCCGGTCAGGAAGGCGACTCGACGCCCGCTCCACACCGCCTCGACCGGCACGGCGTCGGCCTCCGGGCCGAGGAGCCGGGCCACCTCGGGCGTGGTGATCCTCCACTGCTGCCGGCCCGTGTCCGCGTCCCAGAGCACGATCGCGCCCTCGCTGCCGGTGCTCACGGAGCCGAGCAGGCCGTCGCGGCCGTGCGCAAGGCCGAACACGTGGCCGTTCATCGGTACGTCGACCTTCCAGCGGGTGTCGCCGGTACGGCCGTCCAGGGCCCAGAGCACCGGCTCGTACTCCGACAGGAACACCGTCCGGCCGTCCGGCGTGCTGGCGCCGCGGAGGAAGCGATCGGGCGAGCGCACCTGCTTCACGAGCTGCGGCACGCGGGCGAGCAGGGTCAGCAGCGCGCCGTACGTCTCGGGGGCGTGCTCGGTCCGGACCGCCTCGACGGCCTGCAGCAGGGCGAGGTCGAGCTGCTCCTCGTTGACCGCCTGTGCGGCCAGCCGCTTGGCGTCCGCGGCGATCGCAGCGGCCCGCTCCCGTCGGCCCGAGGCGACCGCGTCCTGCCGTGCGTTCCAGGCCAGTACGCCGACGACCAGCGCCACCAGGAGCAGACCGATGATCCCGCCGACGAGCCCGCGCAGCCTGCGGTTCTGCCGGGTGGCGTGGTCGGCCCGTTCGCGGGCCTCGTGGACCTCCGCGTCGAGCGCCTCCCGAGACGCGCCCAGGAAGGCGTGCTCGGTCTCGGTGAGCTCCTCCGGGCTGCTCTCCGCGACGGCGAGGGCCGCATCGAGCCTGGGACCGCGCCAGAGCAGCGAGTGGTCCCTGTCCTCGATGGCCCACTCCGTGGCCGCCAGTGCGATCCGCCGCTGCACCTCACGCGTCGTGGAGTCCTCGGCCAGCCAGTCCGCCAGCCGCGGCCACTCGCGGAACAGGGACTCGTGAGCGACCTCGACGGCGTCCTCGCCCACGGTGAGCAGCCGGGCCTCGGCCAGGACGGTCGCGACGTCGGGCACGGCCCCGCCGAGCCCGGCGAGCTCGCTGAGGGGCACCCTGCGGCGTACTGCGACGGCCTGGTCGGGGCCGGCGAGGCGCCGCAACAGCACGCGGGCGGCCGTCTGTCCCGACGGGTCCAGAGCGGCGTAGGCCTGTTCTGCCAGATGGGCGATCGCGCCTGCGACGCCACCCATCTCGACGTACTGCGCATAGCCGAGGACGTCGCCGTCGCGCTGTTCCCACAGGCGGCTGAGGGCCACCGACAGCAGCGGCAGGACGCCGGCCGCGGCGCCCGCGTCGGACACGATGGTCTCGTCGAGGCCGGTCTCGAACCGCACGCCCGCACGGGTGGCCGGGATCGTGATGGAGCGCCGCAGCTCCGCCTCCGTCGGGACCCCGACCAGCACCGTGCCGTCGGTGAGTGAGCCGGCGAGCCCGGTGTGGTCGGCGAACGCGGAGACGAAGTCGGCCCGCACGGCCAGGACCACGGACGTGCGCTCCCGGCCGTCGCTGGCCAGCTCGCCGAGCACGTCGAGGAACGCCGTGCGCTCCCCGGGGTCGGTGCACAGCGTCCACGCCTCCTCGAGCTGGTCGACCACGACCAGCGTCCGGGCGGCGCGGCCGGGGTTGACCAGCTCGGCGAGCACGTCGCCGACGCGGGCGGGATGTCCGGCGGCGGTGATGGTGCGGCGAGCCAGTTCCGTCATCGGGTGCCGACCGGGCCGAAGGGTGATCACGGTCCACTCGTCGCTTCCGGGCAGGCACCCCTCGGCGAGGCGTGCCAGCAGGCCGGCATGCACCAGCGAGGACTTGCCGGAGCCGGACGCGCCGACCACGGTGACCAGCCGGCTGCCCGCGACCGCGGCGACGAGCTGCGCGACCAGCCTCTCGCGGCCGGCGTACCACGGGGCCTCCTCGACGCCGTACGACTCCAGCCCGCGCCACGGGCAGGCGCCCGACTCGATGGCCGGGGCCGGACCGTCCTGCAGGTCGAGCAGCGCGGACGTGACCTCGGCACGAGCGCGTTCCGCCTCGGTCCTCGAACGACCCAGCACGTCGGCGCTCGTGCGCACCCGGCGCGCGGCCCGCCGCTGCCGCCACTGGTCGGCCCTGCGCAGCAGCGCTCCGGGCAGCAGGTCGCCGCCCGCGATCACCGCCCGGCAGGCCTCGTCGAGGTCGTCGACGTCGTCGAGGTCGTCGGCGTCGCCGATCCGGCCGGCCACCAGCTCACGTGCGTCCTCGGCCGCGAGCGCGCCGAGCTCGATGACCGTTCCGACTCCCGCGTGGTCCGGTCCGGCCCGCCCGATCACGAGGGATCCCGGAGGCCCGGGTGACGGCAGACCGTCGACGACGGTGATGGCGCCGGTCGCGGGCGCGCCACCGAGCCGGACGCCGGCACGCGCAGCACCGACCTCGGCGGCGAGCTCGGCGACCAGTCGCCGCGCACCCGCCCCGGGCCGGCCACGCAGCGTCACCACGGCGCTCTCGCCCTCGCTCGCCGCGCGCCAGGCTCGACGCAACGCGTCGAGCTCGAGGTCGCGGCCGACGAGCGGGTGCTCACGCCGGTCGAGAACAGGCCGCGGGAGCGGTACGGCGGGACGCAGCGCCGGATCGTGGGCCAGCACCTGGGCGTGGAGGTCCCGCAGCTCCTTGCCGGGGTCGACCCCGAGCTCCTCGGCGAGGTTCTCCCGAGCGCGCTGGTACGCCGCCAGTGCGTCGCCCTGCCGGCCGAGCTGGTAGAGCGCCAGCATCAGCAGTCCCCACAGCCGCTCGCGGAACGGATTCGTCTCCAGCAGCCGCTCGACCTCGGGGACCGTCGCTGCCGCGTTGCCGATCGCGAGCTCGGCCGCCCACCTGTCCTCCGCGGCCGTCGCCCGCATCTCGTGGAGGCGCCGAGCCTCGACGACCCCGAAGGAGGTCGACTCGAAGCCGGCGTACGCGGGACCGCGCCACAGCCGGGTGGCGTCTCTCAGCGCGCGGACGGCCTCCTCGGATCGACCGGCGGCGAGGCCACGACGCCCGTGCTCGGCGAGGTCGGCGAACCGGTGTGCGTCCACTGCGTCGCGTGCCACCGCCAGGCGGTAGCCGCCGCCGTCGGTGACCAGGATCCGGGGGGTCGCGCCGCGATCCGGCTCGAGCGCATTGCGCACGCGCAGCACGTAGGTCTGCAGCGCCTTCAGGGGCGCGCGCGGCGGCGCATCGCCCCAGAGTGACTGAACCAGCGCCTCGACCGGCACCATCCGGCCGGACTCGGAGACGAGATGGGCCAGGAGCGTGCGCTCCTTGACGCCCGGGATCTCGACGGTGCCGTGGCCAGCCGTGACGGTGAAGGGGCCGAGGACCCCGAACTCCATGGTGGGAGGGTAGGTCCAGCCTGACGTCATCGTCTGCCCGGCCCGGTGTCACCGGGCTGGCGGCAGCCAGAGCACGTCCGCACGGCTGTAGTGGCCGACCGCGTCGAACCAGCGCTTGGCGTGGAGCGTGTGCCGCAGGTCGCAGTCGGCCACGACGATGCCCTCGGCGTCGTACAGCGGGCCGGCGAGCACCTCGCCCGACGCGGGCGCGATGATCGCCGCCCCACCCCGGCCGAAGACCTCGCTGTCGGGCAGTGGCCACGGGAAGTCGTCGGGGAAGCCGGAGCGCTGGATGTACTGCGGCACCGACACCACGAAGGCCCCGGACTCGATCGCGATGTGGCGGATGGTGGCCTGCCAGCCGTCGGAGTCGTCGGCGGTCGGGGCGAGCCAGATCTGCGGGCCGCCCTGGTAGACGGCCCACCGCGCGAGCGGCATCCGGTTCTCCCAGCAGATCAGGCCGCCGACCCGGCCGAGGGAGGTCTCGGTGACCTGGAGGTCGTCACCGGCGCCGATGCCGTGGAAGAGCCGCTCGTGGTGGGTCGGCATGAGCTTGCGGTGCTTGGCCAGCAGCCCCTCGGGGCCGACCAGCAGCAGCGTGTTGTAGAGGCTGCCGGGACGCTCGACCTCGCGCTCGTTGACGCCGATCGCGCACAGGACGTCGTGCTGGCGGCAGGCGGCGGCGAGCCGGTCGACGACCGGGCCGGGGGCGTCGACGGAGCTCGCCCACAGCCGCTCCCACAGGGCGTTGCCGTCCCCGCCGGGCAGGTGCGCCCAGGCGTACGACGGGTAGAGCGACAGGAACGTCTCCGGGAAGACGACCAACTGGGCGCCCTGCTCCGCGGCCTCCGCCACCAGTCCGAGCGCCTTCTCGACGCTGGCCTCGAGGTCCAGCACCACGGGCATCGCCTGCACGGCGGCGACCCGCACCACCGGAAGCTCGTTCTGGGTCCCCATGACGGGATCGTACGGCGGCCCGGGGCGCCGTGGAGGGCGTTCGCCGATCGGGGCAGGGGCTGGTCCGGGCACGGGCTCGTCGGGCTCTGGCTTTCGGGCCGCGAGCGGCGTAGCGTCGGGGCAACTGAGGATCTTTCGCGTCTCGCCACCCAGGGCGTCACCATCTTTGGTCGAACACCAGCCCCGAGGGACCGGCGATGAAGCCTTCCACCGACGACAGATCCACGTCCTCCGGAGTCGTGCCCGTGCCCGTACGGCAGTTGGAGTGCCTGTGCTGCGGCCGTAGGACGCCGCACGTGCTCGGCGAGAGGACGCTCGACGCCGGCGGCACGGTCCTCGTGCAGTGGTGGCGCTGCACCGTGTGCGCCGAGGGCAGCACTGTTGGCTGACGCGGCCGGCGGGACTACCGTGGAGGCCCACGCTCGGGAGGAGTGGTGCCGCGATGCTGGTCTTCGAGAGCTCTGACCTGGAGGCCACCGAGGAGTTCCTCACGGCCAACTACGCGCCGATGCGGATCGGCAGCACGACCGCGAGGGCAGACGCGCGGATCTCCCGGGTCGACTCCGAGCTGATCACGGTCGACCGGGTCGCCCTCGACTTCGAGATGACTTACGCCGTCGAGCCGCTGGGGCGGATCGGCCTGTGCGACGTCGCCACGGGCACGGTCGAGGGACACGGCCCCGATGGCAGCAGGGTCGAGACCTTCGGTCCGGGCGAGCTGTTCTCCCTCGCACCCCCGGACCGCCACTACGGCGGGACGATCAACCGGGCCACCTACACCGTCACCATGATCGACACCTCGATCCTGCGGGACGTGGCCTCGCCCGCCGGGCGGGGCGACACGGTCGAGCTGCTCGACCACCGGCCGGTCGACGAGGCGGCGGGCCAGCGCCTGCGCGCCGCGATCGACCACCTCGACCGGACGGTCCTCTCCGACCCGGTGGTCGCGGACAGCCCGCTGGTGGTGGGCGCGGCGGCCAGGTACGTCGCCGCTCAGCTCCTCTCGGCCTTCCGCAGCACGGCGGAGGACGAGCCGCGGGCGGCGAGCAGCCGCGACGCGCACCCGGCCGCGCTGCGCCGGGCGGTGGCGTTCATCGAGGACAACGCCCACCTCGACATCACGCCGGCGCAGGTCGCCGCGGCGGCGTACGTCAGCATCCGCTCGCTCCAACTGGCCTTCCGCCGCCACCTCGACACCACCCCGATGGCCTACCTGCGCGAGGTGCGGATGGCGCGGGCCCGCCATGACCTGGTCGAGGGCGACGGCAGCCGCGGCGTCGCGGAGATCGCGGCGCACTGGGGGTTCAACCACCAGGGACACTTCGGGCAGGCCTACCGCCGTACCTACGGCGAGACACCGGGACGCACGCTGCGCTCCTCCTGAAAGCCGCTCGCGGGCCGGTTGCGCGCTCCGGACAGGAACCGTGCGCTGTCCGGATAGCGTGAGGTCGTTGGGCGACATAACGTCGGCAGCGAGCGTGAGGACGTCCACGCCGAGAGAGGTGTGCGACATGACCACGGACTGCCCTGCCCCCGCCCCGGCACCCGACCCTGCGCCGCCGAGCCCGCTGGAGCTCTCGAAGCGGTTGGCGCGCCCCCCGGTGGATGGGCCCGTCAGGCAGCTCGAGTGCCTGGGATGCGACGCCGTGACCGGGCACACGCTCGGCCCGGCCACCTATGACGACGAGGGCAACCTCCTGGTGCAGTGGTGGGAGTGCCTGGTCTGCCGCGAGGGCCACACGGTCTGCTGAGCCTGCTCGTCGTCGTGTGCGATCAGGTGCGACGGGTACTTCCGGTGCTCACTCGAACCGGAGGGTTGGACACATGGACGACGAGGTGTTGAAGGGCTACCTGCAGCACCACTGGGTGGGGTCGACAGCGGGTGCGGCGGCCTTCCGCCGGGTGGGGCGCAACCACCAGGACCCCGCTGCGGCGGCCGAGATCCGCGATCTCGCCGGCGAGGTCGCGGCGGACCGCGAGGCGCTGCGGGAGATCATGCGCTCGGTGGGCGCACACCCGAGCCTGATCGGTACGGCGGGCGCCCGGGTCGGCGAGCTGCTGGGCCGGTTGAAGCCGAACGGCCGGATCTTCACCCGGCCGCCGCTCACCGACGTCATCGAGCTGGAGACGCTGCGCCTGGCGGTGACGGGCAAGAGGGCCGGGTTCGAGGTGCTGCGCGCGGCCGCGGACGACGACCCCCGGCTCGACCCGTTCACGCTCGACCGCCTGCTGGAGCGGGCCGACGAGCACGTGCGCACGCTGGAGCGCCTCCACGTGGCGGTGTCGCGGGAGCGGATCGTGTCCGGAGCGCCGCCGCGATGAGGGTCGTGGTCACCGGCGCGTCCGGCAACATCGGCAGCGCCTGTCTCCGCGCGCTGACCGCCGATGGCCGGCACGAGGTGGTCGGCGTGGCGCGCCGGCGGCCCGAGCTGCCGCAGCCCACGGACCTCGCGTCCGTGACGTGGCGGTCGGTCGACGTGGGCCGCGACGACCTCGACTCGGTCGTCGCCGGCGCGGACGCCGTTGTGCACCTGGCCTGGATGTTCCAGCCCACCCACGCCCCGGACGAGACCTGGCGAACGAACGTCGTCGGCACCCGGCGCCTGCTGTCCGCCGTACGACGACGAGGCGTCCCGGTCGTGGTGTGCGCGTCGTCGGTCGCGGCGTACTCGCCGGTGGACCACGACGATCCCGTCGACGAGCACTGGGCGACCGACGGGACGTCGTCGGCGGCGTACTGCCGCGAGAAGGCCTACAACGAGCGGGTGCTCGACGCCTTCGAGGCGGAGACGCCGAACGTGCGGGTGGTGCGGCTGCGGCCGGCCTTCGTCTTCCAGCGTTCCGCCGCGAGCGAGCAGCGCCGGATATTCGGTGGTGCGCTGCTGCGCCCGGCGTTCTTCGACCGGCGGTTCGTTCCGCTGCTGCCGGTGCCGAAGGGCCTGCGGATGCAGGCGGTGCACGCGGGCGACGTCGCCCGGGCGGTCGTGGCCGCCGTGGAACGGCCGGTCGCCGGCCCGTTCAACCTGGCGGCCAAGGGCGTCCTCGACCGCCACGACCTCGGGGAGCTCCTCGACGCCCCGACGGTGGAGCTGCCCGCCGGTCTGCTGCGGGCCGGTGTGCACGCCGCCTGGCACGCGCGGGTCGCGCCCGTGCCGGCGTCCTTGCTGACCGCGTTCCTCTCCGTCCCGCTGCTGTCGGCGGCCCGAGCGCGGGCCGAACTCGGCTGGTCCCCGCACCACACCGCGAGCGAGGCGGTCGGGGAGATGCTGCAGGGTGCGGCGATGTCAGCCGGGTCCGGGATGCCGCCGCTGCACCCGTGACCGGCTGAACCGCTGACCCGCTGAACTGCTGACCGGGCCTACTTGATCTTGAAGTAGGCCGGGCCGAGCGTGCTGCCGTCGACCGTCACCACCGAGACGGCGTAGCACACGCCGGTGGTGGTCGGGGTCTTCCAGTTCTGGATGTACTGCCCGGCCGGGGCGACGCCGTCGTACCGCAGCGCCGTGCCGCCGGTGGCGGTCATCTCGATGGCGTCCTCCGGGGCGCTGGTCGGGGTGCAGGCCACCTTGTTCACCTGGAAGGCGCCGGCGGCGAAGACCTCCAGGCCGGACTGCTCGACGCCGGTCACCACGTTCCTGACGTCGAACTTGAGCGGCACGGTCTGGCCGCCCTTGATGGTGTTGTAGACCCGGGCGCCGCCGGTCGGCGTCATGTCGACGGGGGCGTGGAAGCCGGTGCCGGCATAGAGGGGCGTGATCGACGCGGCCGTCGTCCAGCTCGACCCGGTCAGCACGTAGTTGCCCGCGTCGGCTCCGGTCAGGGTGAAGCCCGTCGCGGTGACCGTCTTGCCCGTGCCGACCGTCGCGGTCGCGAAGGTGGCGGTGCCGCCGGCGAGGTCGAGGTCGTCGCCGGCCAGCTCTCCGTCGAGCGTCCGGGTCAGGATGGTCGCGGCCGTCGTGCCGTCCCAGACCTTGTCGGCCGCGGTGAAGGACGCGGTCACCGCCTTCGGCGTGATGTCGGCCGTCGCCGTGCCCTCGGACTCGGGGGCGAGGGCGTAGTTGCCGGAGTCGGCCCCCGCGAGGGCCAGCGTGCCGGTGACGGTCTTGCCGGTGCCGACGTTCCGGTCCGCGAACGCCGCCCCCGTGACGGTGACGCTGACGTCCTCGCCCGCGACGACCCCGGTCAGCGCGCCCGGGTGCACGGTGGCGCCGGTGCCGCCGTCGTAGACCTTGTCCTCGGCGGTGAAGGAGCCGACGAGGAGGCGCGGCCAGATGCTGGCGTGGTCGGTCGCGGTGTCCGAGGCCAGGACGTAGTTGTCCGCGTCCGTCCCGGTGAGCGCGATCGTCGCGGTGACCGGCTTGTCGATGCCGACGTGCCTGTCCGCGAAGTCGGCACCGAGCACGTCGACGCTGACGTCGTCCGAGCCGATCCTGCCGGCCAGGGGCAGGCCGACCGCGGTCGCGGCGGTCGCCCCGTCGTAGGTCTTGTCCTCCGCCTGGATCGCGCCGGTCACGGTGAGCGGCGCGATGGTCGCGGACGCGGTGCCCGTGCCGGACAGGACGTAGTTGCCGGCGTCCGCGCCGGACAGGACCGCGCCGCTCAGGGTGGCGGTCCGGGTGCCGGCGTCGGCGGAGCCGAACGTCGCGGTCGCGCCGCTGCAGTCGAGGGTCACGTCGTCGCCGTCGACCACGCCCTCCAGCCCGCCGGCCGGCAGGGTGCACGAGGTGACCGTCGCGTCGACGCTGCCGTCGTAGGCCTTGCCGGCGACCGTGAACGCGCCCGTGAGCGCCCGGGGTGCGATGACCAGGGTGCCGCTCACGGACTCGGCGGCGTAGTCGGCGTGGTCGAGCGACGCGACGACCACGTAGCTGTCAGCGTCGCTGGGCGCGGCGGCTGCGCCGTCGTACGTCACCGCGACGCCGGACAGGCCCTCGGGGGTCGTCGTCGCCGACGCGGCGTGCGGGGCGCCGTCGTAGGCGTGCGGGCCGAGGTCGCCCAGGGTCAGCGTCGCGCTGGCCTTGGCGATGGTGAAGGTGGTGCTGGCTTCGGGCGCAGCGTCGTGGTCGTCGTCGCCGGCCTGGTTGGCCGTGACGGTGCAGTCCCCGGCGCCGTCCAGGGTCAGGGTGGTGCCGCTGAGGGTGCACGGCCCGCTGGCGGTGAGGGCGACGGGGAGGCCGGAGGAGGCCGATGCCTCGACGGTGACCGGGGCGTCGCCGAAGGTGCGCGTCCCGATCGGCGTGATGCTGATCGTCTGGCCCGCCTTCGCGATGTCGAACGCGCGGGTCACGGGAGCGGCGGCGGCGTGACCGTTGCCCGCCGCCTGGTTCGCCGTCACCGCACAGGACCCGGCGCCGGTGACCGAGATCGTGGCGCCGTTCGTGCCGCTGCTGGCGCAGTCGCCGGCGGCGGTGAAGGTCACCGGGTTGCCCGACGCGCCGCCGGTCGCCGAGACGACGAACGGCGCGTCGCCGTACGTCCGGTCGGGCAGCTCGGCGAAGGTGATCGTCTGGGAGCGGACGCCGACGGTGTAGGCGGCGGTCGTCTGCAGGGACGCACTCGTGCGGCCCACGTTGGCCCACGTGGTCACCGCGAAGGAACCCTGCCCGCTGGCCGGTGCGAGCGCCTGGAAGGTCACCGTGACGGTCTCGCCCTCGTCCAGCTTCTGGCTGTTGCCGCCCGCACCCAGCCGGATCGTGCGGGTCGCCGAGTCGTAGGAGCCGGTCCAGGTCGGGTGCCCGGTCACGCCGACGAGCGAGATGCCCGTGAGGTGGACCGGTACGACGACGTCGGCGCTGGCGACGGCGCGGGCGGACCCGCCCTCGATCGTGACCGAGACGGCCTGGCTGACGCCGGGCACGAGGGGGTTGGGGCTGACGCTCGCGGTCGGGTCCGCCGCCGCCAGGGTGGGCGAGGGGACCGACACGAGGCCGAGGAGGGCCACGGCGAGGGCGCCGACCAGGCAGGCCATGCGCCTGCGGGGGCCGGCAGCGGACGGGAACGACATGGGGGGTGACCCTTCGCGCGGGGGTCCGAGACCGACTGCCACTCAACAGGCGTGTCGGGGGGTGGTCACGGTGTTCGGACGAGTCTTTACCGTGGAAACCGAAAGACCATCCCTGCGGGCCATCACCGATCCATCGGCGTGGTCCTTCCGGGTCGGCCGGCACTGCCGTCGTGACCACGACGACCGGGACCGCGAGGGCGGCCGGTCCCGTACGCCGGATCCGTCAGCCGGCCGTGGCGCCGGCCAACCGGAGCGCGAGGTCGGCGTAGTAGTCGCCGACCTGGGCGGGCGTCCACTCGCCGTCCTCGCGGTACCACCGGGCGATGTCGATGCCCATCGACGCGAGCGCGGTGGCGGCGAGGGCGGGGTCGGGGGTGTCGAAGACGCCGTCGGCGACGCCGCGTCCGACCAGGTCGCGCAGCTCGCGGTCGATGCCCGTGCGCAGCTCGTCGATCGCGGCGCGGTGCTCGTCGCTGAGCGCGGCGAGCTCGTAGTTGAGGATCCGAGCCACGGTGTGGTGGTGGGCGTGGAACTCCGCGAACGCGCGGCCGACCGCGGCGAGCTGGCCGACCGGGTCGTCCGTCGTGGCCCGCGCCCGGCGCACCGTGTCGAGCGCGGCCTGGTGGCCGTCCCGCGAGATCAGGAAGAGCAGCTCCTCCTTGGACTTGTGGTGCACGTAGACCGCGGCCGGGCTCATCCCGGCCGCGCCGGCGATGTCGCGGGTGGTGGTCCCGTGGAAGCCCTTCTCGGCGAACGCGGCGGTCGCGGCCTCGAGCAGCCGGGTGCGGGTCGCCTCGGCGCGGGAGGGCGCGGCCATCGTCGTACCTCCTCGGGAGCGGGCGGGTGCCGGCTCGGGTCTGCTGCTTGACGGGAGCCCGGTGCTGCGGGCAGAGTGGACGCTATCACTAAGCAAGCGCTTAGTCACTCGATCGGACAGGAGTCGCCCACGTGAGCAGCAGGTTCAAGGGCCGTACGGCGATCGTCACCGGCGCCAGTCGGGGCATCGGCCTCGCCATCGCCCAACGCCTCGTCGCCGACGGCGCGCGGGTGGTCGTCACCGGCCGCAAGCCGGAGCCGTTGGCGGAGGCGGTCGCCGACCTCGGCGGGCCGGACGTCGCGCTGGGCGTCGCCGGCCACGCCGACGACACCGACCACCAGGCCGAGGTGGTGGCCCGGGCGGTGGAGACCTTCGGCAGCGCCGACTTCCTCGTCAACAACACCGGCATCAACCCGACCTACGGGCCGCTGATGGAGATCGACCTCGACGTCGCCCGCAAGATCGTCGACACCAACTGCGTCGCCGCCGTCTCGTGGGCCCAGCAGATGCACCGCCAGTGGCTGGGCGAGCACGGCGGCGCGATCGTCAACGTCGCCTCGGTCGCGGGCCTGCGGCCCGCACCGGGCATCGCGTTCTACGGCGCCAGCAAGGCGATGCTGATCCACCTCACCCAGGAGCTCGCCGTCGAGCTCGGCCCCGACATCCGGGTCAACGCCGTGGCGCCCGCGGTGGTCAAGACCCGCTTCGCGACCGCGCTCTACGAGGGCCGCGAGGAGGAGGTCGCCGCGGCCTACCCGCTCAAGCGGCTCGGCGTCCCCGACGACATCGGCAGCGTGGTCGCCTTCCTGCTGAGCGACGACGCCGGCTGGATGACCGGCCAGACGCTCGCCGTCGACGGCGGCGTGCTGCTCGGCGGTGGCGTGTGAGCGAGACCCCGGGGCTCGACCTCGAGCGCCTCGCCGCGTGGCTGCCGGGCGTGCTGCCCGACGCCGGCACCGACCTGTCGGCCGAGCTGGTCGCCGGCGGCAAGTCCAACCTGACCTACTCCGTCACCGACGGTACGTCGACCTGGATCCTGCGCCGGCCGCCGCTCGGCCACGTCCTCGCCACCGCCCACGACATGGGCCGGGAGTTCCGCGTGATGTCGGCGCTCCAGGGCACCGAGGTCCCGGTCCCGGAGACCTATGCGTTCTGCGACGACCCGGACGTGCTGGGCGCGCCGTTCTACCTGATGCAGCGGGTCGCGGGGACGCCGTACCGTCGTGCCTCCGAGCTCGCCGCGCTCGGCGCCGAGCGCACGAGGGACATCTCGACCCAGCTCGTCGACGCCCTCGCCGCGCTGCACGCGATCGACCCGGTGCAGGTCGGGCTCGCCGACTTCGGCCGCCCCGAGGGCTTCCTCGGTCGCCAGGTCGGCCGCTGGCGCCAGCAGCTCGCGGCGTCGTACACCCGCGACCTGCCGGCCGCCGACGAGCTGCACGCCCTGCTGGCAGCCGACGTGCCGGCGGAGTCGGCCGCCGGCATCGTGCACGGCGACTACCGCCTCGACAACGTGCTCGTCGAGCTGGTCGACGGCCGGGACCGGGCGAACGCCGTCCTGGACTGGGAGATGGCGACCCTCGGCGACCCGCTAACGGACCTCGCCCTGATGCTGACCTACCACCGGCTGGGCGCGGCGATCGGCGAGGCCGTCACCGATGCGTCCCTCGCGCCGGGCTTCCTCACGGAGGACGAGATCGTGGCGCGCTACGCCGCCGCGAGCGACCGGGACCTGTCGCGCTTCGGCTGGTACCTCGGACTGGCGGCCTTCAAGCTCGCCGCCATCCTCGAGGGCATCCACTACCGCCACCTCGCCGGCCAGACCGTCGGCGAGGGCTTCGCCGGGATCGGCAAGGCGATCCACCCCCTGCTCGACGCCGGGCTCACCGCAATCAAGGAGAACTGATGGACTTCGGACTCGACGCCCGCACCGAGGAGCTGCGGGACACGATGCTCGCGTTCATGGACGAGGTCGTGCACCCGGCCGAGGCCGCGTTCCACGAGCAGTTGGAGCAGCTCGACGACCGCTGGGCGTGGGACTCCGTCCCCGTCCTGCAGGAGGTGCGCGCCGAGGCGCGCAAGCGCGGCCTGTGGAACCTCTTCCTCCCCGGCGAGCACCCGGGCGTGGAGGGCGCCGGCCTGACCAACCTGCAGTACGCCGTCCTCGCGGAGATCTCCGGTCGCAGCATCCACCTCGCCCCGGCCGCCATGAACTGCGCGGCGCCGGACACCGGCAACATGGAGGTGCTGCACCTGTTCGGCACCGACGAGCAGAAGGAGCAGTGGCTCGAGCCGCTGCTGTCCGGCGAGATCCGATCGGCGTTCGCGATGACCGAGCCCGACGTCGCGTCGTCCGACGCCACCAACATCGGCATGTCGATCGTGCGCGACGGCGACGAGTACGTCCTCAACGGCCGCAAGTGGTGGATCACCGGAGCGATGAACCCGAACTGCACGGTCTTCATCGTGATGGGCAAGACCGACCCCTCGGCCGAGCGGCACCGCCAGCAGTCGATGGTCATCGTCCCGCGCGACACCCCCGGTCTGGAGGTCGTGCGCGGCATGGAGGTCTACGGGTACGACGACCACGAGCACGGCGGGCACGCGGAGCTGCGCTTCACCGACGTCCGGGTCCCGGTCGGCAACCTGATCGGCGAGGAGGGCGGCGGCTTCGGCATCGCGCAGGCGCGGCTCGGCCCCGGCCGGATCCACCACTGCATGCGCTCGATCGGCATCGCCGAGCGCGCCATCGAGCTGATGTGCGAGCGTGCCGAGTCGCGAGTCGCCTTCGGCCGCCCGATCGCCGACCAGGGCACGGTCCGCACCTGGATCGCCGAGTCGCGGGTCAGGCTCGAGCAGCTGCGCCTACTGGTGCTGAAGACCGCGTGGCTGATGGACACCGTCGGCAACAAGGGCGCGCACACGGAGATCCAGGCGATCAAGATCGCCACCCCGGAGACGGTGCAGTGGATCCTCGACAAGGCGATCCAGGTGCACGGCGCCGGCGGCCTCTCGCAGGACTTCCCGCTGGCCAACATGTACGCCGGCATCCGCACCCTGCGCTTCGCCGACGGCCCCGACGAGGTGCACCGCAACGCGCTGGCCAAGGCGGAGCTCGCCCGGCAGCGGGCACGTCGACAGGCCTGATCAGGCCCGTCGGTCGAGGAGGTCGCCCGCGACCGTCTCGAGACCGGGCGAGGTGGTGCTGGGACCGGCCGACCGGTCCGGGAAGGCCCCCAGCTCTGGCTTCCCGGTCCCGATCGACCTCGTCCCCACGCCGGGACCGGAGGCCCCCCAGCTCCCCGGTCCCGGCTGCTCTGGTGTCAGCGCCCGGGGTGGATGACCCGGGCCGACGGGTGCTGCAGCGAGCGCGACGCGCGCTGGATCCGCAGCAGCATGGCCGCGGACGGCGTCACCGTGCCGCGGACGTAGGTGGACAGGCGCGACGGCGAGGTGCCGATCCGCGCCGCGAACTCGCGCTGCGAGGAGCCGCTGACCGCGACCAGGTGCCGGATCTCGCGGGCGACCTGGTCGCGCTCCTGGTCGCGGCACCACTCGCGGCACTCCTCGATCGCCGCCTCGACGACCGCGAGGACCTCCGGCTGCTCGGACTCGCGGGCGAGCAGGAGCAGGTGGTCGGCGTACGGGCCCCACGGGCTGGCGGCCACCATGCCGAGCTGGTCGCGCCACTCGACGATCGAGCCGCGCTCGACGAGGTTGAGGAACTGGAGCACCGACGTGACCTGATCGGTCGTCCGGTCCGGGTCGAGGTCCTGGAAGACCAGTGCCCGGGCGACGCCGGCGCACGCCTTTGCGATGTCGTCGGCCGCCTGCGGAGCGTGTCCTGCGGCGACGAGCCGGGCCGCGATGTCCGCGGCCCGCAGATTGCGGACGGTGGCCGACGTCCACGGGAGCAGGGGGTCGGTCTCGAGCGCGGTGCTCGCCCGATGCTGCAGCCGGACGAGCCGCGGCGTCCCGAGCTGGTCGGCCAGCTCCGCGGTGGCCACGTGGTCGGCGGGCTCGTCGAAGGCGGCGACGGCAACGAGGTTGGCCAGCACCGCGCAGCGGGCGGTGGAGCGCGGGTCGTTGCGCTGCTGCTCGAGCAGGTGCAGGAACTGCCGCCACATCGTCGCGTGCCCGGCCGGCACCCGGTCACCGCGGTCGAGGGTCTCGCAGAGGATCTCGCGGAGCCGGTCGCCGGCGGGGACCGACACGGGGTCGGCCGCGACGTGCTGGCGGAGCACCGGCGCGGGGGAGTCCGCGCGCACGGCACGGAGACGGGGCTCGAGGGTGCTCGCAGAGGTGCTCATGGGGTGGTCCTTCGCGGGGCTCGGTGGATCCGGTCCGCAGGAGCCGCCCGGAGCAGCACCTGCACAGACCCAGACGGAACCGCTCGCGAAACATCACGCGATTTTCAGAATTGATCGCAGATTCTCGATTTCGTGGATGGAGGACCGCTCGGGATCGTTGGACCTACGATCGAGTCACCAGACGGAGAGCACGGGAAGAGCGGGACCTTGGCAGCGCACGGAGCACCAGCGGCGGACGGGACGGAACCCGTCGCGCCCGCTGCGGTGATCACCGAGGGCGACTTCGAGCAGCTCTACCGCGACCACGTCGACGACGCCCGGCGCCTGGCCACGATCCTGGTCGGCCAGGAGCACGCCGAGGAGCTGGTCGCCGAGTCCTTCGCCCGGGTGTGGGCCCAGGTCCGCGCCGGGCGCGGGCCGTCGTCCAACTTCCGTGCCTACCTGCACGTGACCATCCGCAACGGGTTCCGCGACATGCTCCGCGCCACCCGGGAGGCCCCGGTCTCCGACCAGCCGTGGCTGCTCGACGAGGAGCAGCCGCCCGTCGACCAGCTCGTCGAGGACCTCGAGGCCGACACCGCCGCGCACGCCTTCGCGACGCTGCCGGAGACCTGGCAGAAGGTGCTCTGGCACGTCGAGGTCGAGGGCCGCAAGCCGGGCGAGGTGGCCGACATGCTCGGCATGCGCGCGGGCGCGGTGTCCTCGCTCGCGCACCGGGCCCGGGAGGGGCTGCGGCGGGCCTACCTCGACCAGCACGTCACGCCGCTGGCCGCGGTCGCCGACTGTGGCTGGACCCGCAACCGGCTCAGCCAGTACGTCCGCGCCGACCTCAGCACGCGCGCGGAGCAGAAGGTCGCGGCCCACCTCGACACGTGCGGGGAGTGCCTGGCGGCGTACCTCCAGGTCGATCGGGTCAACCGCAAGCTGGCCGCCTGGATCTTCCCCGTCGTGCTGCTCGGCGCGCTGCCCGCGTCGGGCAAGGTGGTCGCGTGGCTGGTCGGCGTCACCGGCCTGCCGCTCGGCGCCGCATCGACGGGCGGTACGCCCCCGCAGGGCAGGAGCGGCTCCCACACCGCCGCGGTCGCCGCCGCGGCTGCCGCCGTGGTCGCGATCGGTGTCGGGGGCATCGCGCTGGCCGTCGGCTCCCGCGACGGTGACCCGCCGACCGCCGGTGCGCCGACGTCGGACGTGGAGGAGTCCGCGCCGCAGGCCTCGCCCAGCCCGGACGTGGTCGAGTCCGACCCGCCCCCGCGTGCCCCGGTGAGCGAGCCCACGGCCGCCCCGCCGGCCTCCACGGCCCCGACGCCGACCCCGACGCCGACCCCGACACCGACCCCGACACCGACGCCCCCGCGAACGCCCACCCCAACCCCCACGCCCGCGCCCGTCCCCGTGGTGGTGCAGGCCGTGGCACCGCAGGTCCGTCTGGTGGGGGAGTGCGACACCTACGGCGAGGTGGTCCCGGCGACCACCCGCGGCGTCCGCTACGACCTCACCTCCGGCGACGGCCTCAGCGGCCTCTGGACCCTGGAGGCGACCGCCCTGTCGGGCTACGTCCTGCGGACCGGCACCACGCGCACCTTCAGCGGCGACCTCGGGACGTTCGAGCCGTGCACCCGGCTCGCGTCGGTCAGTGTCACCGAGTCGGACAGCCCGGACCCCAACTCCTGGACGGTCACCGTCGTGCCCGACGTGAACGGAGGCCCGCCCCGGACGCTGACCGCGCAGATCGCGTTCGACGGCACCGCCACCGTGCCGCCGGGCCCGGTCGAAGGCGGATGGGTGTGCGAGGGAGCGGAGCTCACCACCTGCCGGTTCGACTACGTGGACACCGCCCCGCCCGCGCTGGTCCTCCGGGTGCTCAGCGAGGTCACGCCGACCGGCACGGTCACGCTGTTCTCCGACGGCACCGAGGTCGGCAGCCTGCCGCTCGGCGGCTGACGGCGGGGCCGCTCCGGGTTGACCACGCACCAACCGGATTCGTGGTGATGACGCCCGTTCGGGCACGAATTCGGCTGGTGAACCGCACCTCCAGGAGCCGGGGTCAGGGGTCGTCGGTGCGGGTGGGCGCCGTCTGGGAGCGCTTGGCGGTGCGGTTGATGCGCAACAGCATCGCCGCGGACGGCGTCACGGTGCCGGTGACGTAGGT
Source organism: Nocardioides sp. (assembly GCA_035554935.1). GTDB lineage: Bacteria > Actinomycetota > Actinomycetes > Propionibacteriales > Nocardioidaceae > Nocardioides. The sequence continues at coordinate 72,442 of DATMHM010000072.1, forward strand.
CGACAGCCGCGACGGGGACGTGCCGACGAGGGTGGCGAACTCGCGCTGGGTGAGGCCGGTGCGCACGATCGTACGGCGGATGTGGTCGGCCACCGCGCGCCGCTCGTCCTCCTCGGCGATCCGGCGGCAGAGCTCGGTGAGCGCCTTGATGCCGCCGGCCTCGCCGGGCCGGTGGTCCGGGTCGAGCAGCGCGAGGTGGTCGGCGGCCCGGCCGGTCCACGGCTCGGTCATGGTGGCGGCGACCAGGCTGCGCCACAGCACGACGTCGCCGGAGCGGAAGACCTCGAGCACGTCCGCCTCCGTGCGCAGCACGGGCGGTGGCTGCTGTCCGCCGTCGCCGACCATGAGCAGCCGCAGCGCCGCCTCGCCGCACAGCTCGCGCAGCGACGCGGACTCGTGGGTCAGCGTGCCGGGGGTACGGACGGTCCGGCCCCACGCCCGCTCGCCGAGGACGCGCACCAGCCGGGTGGTCAGCGGACGGCCCGGCTCCCGGTCGACCGGCGCGAGCACCTCCTCCTGGGCAGCGGCCAGCGCGCCGGCGCCCATCGCGGCCGCGAGCTCCGCGAGGTCGCGCACGTCGTCGTCCGCGTCGATGTGGACCAGCGCGAGCGCGTTGGCCAGGACCGGGCCCGCGGAGTCCTCCGCGAGCCGGTCGACGATCTCCTCCACCGTTGTTCCCCCCAGAACCGGACCGGTGTCAGGGTCGGCGGCTCCGCCAGCCACGGCGGGACCGATCGGGGGCCTCGCCGGCCGGATCGGTTCGCGTCGGCTGGACGGGCGGGGCCGGGGTGATGACCGGGGTGATGACCGGGGCCGGGTCGTCGAGCGGCGAGTACCGCTCGGTGCGGGACACCGGCGGGTTGGTCGCGGCCGGCTCGGCGGCAGGCGGGTCGATGACCACCGGCTGGGTGGGCACGGGGGCCGGGTCGGCGGCGGCCGCCGGCGGGACGACGTACGACGGCGCGGCGCCGTGCCGCGGCGCCGGCTCCACGTGTCCGGGGAGCGCGTCGGGCTCCCGGCGCTCGCCGCCACGGATCTCGGCGGTGACCGCCTCGACGCCGTGCAGGACGCGGGTGCGGATCTCCTCCATGCGCGCGGTGTGGCGGTTCGCCTCCGCGAAGAGCTCCTCCTGCGCGGTGCGACGGATCCGCTCGAGCTCGCTGTTGAGACGCTCCCTCTCGGCGGTCGCCTCGCGGCGCAGCCGCTGGGCCTCGAGGACGTCGTCCTCGCCGCGCTTGACGATCTCGGCGGCCTCCTCGCGGGCCAGCTCCACGATCCGCTGCGCCTCGGCGTCGGCCGCGGAGCGCCGCGCGTCGAGCCCCTGCTGGGCGTCGGCGTGCAGCGCCTCGGCAGCACGCATCGCCTCCTCGATGATCCGCGAGGCCTGGGCGGTCGCCTCCCGGCGCTCCTCGAGTGCGGCCGCGGCGGCCTCCTCGGCCTCGCGGCGCAGCGCGATCACGTCCTGGAACTGCTGCGCCGACGGCAGCTGGCCCTGGGGAGCGGGCTCGGGGACGGCAGCAGCGGCGGGCGCGGACGGCACGCCGAGGTCCTCCGGCGCGTCCGCCGGTGCGTCCGCCCGGGCGTCCGTTTGCGCATCCTCCGGCGCGTCCGCCGGGGAGGAGGGCTCCTCCTGCGGCGCCGGGCCGTCGAGGGCCGAGGGCGTCTCGATCGTCGAGCGGTCCTCGTCCCGGCCACCCAGCAGGTCGTCGAGGCTGGAGTCGCCGTCGTCCCCGAAGGGGCGCGCGTTCGGGTCCATGGTGTCTCCTTCGAGATCAGCGGACGGGGCCGAGATCCGTCCGGCCGCGATTCTCACACACCTCGACCGCCGGTTCAGCCCCTGACCACGAGCACGAGGTCCCCGCCGTCGACCGGGCGGGTGCCGGAGAACGCGAGCCGCTCGACGACGCCGTCCACCGGCGCGGTGATCGACGCCTCCATCTTCATCGCCTCGATGGTGGCGACGGTGTCGCCGGCCGCCACCGTGTCGCCGGCCGCGACGACGGGGGTGACGGCGCCCTGGAACGGGGCAGCGACGTGGCCCGGGTCCGCGGGGTCCGCCTTCTCCGCGGAGGCGACCTCGGCGGAGACGGACCGGTCGCGCACCGACACCGGCCGGAGGTGGCCGTTGATGGTGCACATCACGGTGCGGAAGCCGCGCTCGTCGGGCTCGCCGATGGCCTCCAGCCCGAGCAGCAGGGTGACGCCCTCCTCGAGCGTGACGGTGTGCTCCTCGTCGTGGGCGAGGCCGTAGAGGAAGTCGCGCGTCGGCAGGACCGACACGTCGCCGTACGACTGGCGGGACTCGTCGAACGCCTGGGTGGGGGCGGGGAACAGCAGTTGGTTGAGCGTACGGCGACGGTCGCGGCCGAGCGCGTCCTCCTGCTCGGGCGTCAGCACGGCCTCGGGTGCCTTCCAGGTGCGGCCGGCGAGCGCCTTGGTGCGGAACGGCTCGGGCCAGCCGCCCGGCGGGTCGCCGAGCTCGCCGTTGAGGAAGCCGACGACGGAGTCGGGGATGTCGAACTTCCCGGGGTCGTCCTCGAACGCCGCCGGGCTGGCGCCGACGGCGACCAGGTGGAGGGCGAGGTCGCCGACCACCTTCGACGACGGGGTGACCTTGACCAGGTGGCCGAGGATCCGGTCCGCGGCGGCGTACATGTCCTCGACCTGCTCGAACTTCTCGCCCAGGCCGAGCGCGATCGCCTGCTGGCGCAGGTTGGAGAGCTGGCCGCCGGGGATCTCGTGGGTGTAGACCCGACCGGTCGGGGCCGGCAGGCCGGACTCGAACGGCGCGTAGAGCCGGCGGGTCGCCTCCCAGTAGGGCTCGAGGGCGTTGACGCCGGCGAGGTCCAGCCCGGTCTCCCGATCCGAGTGGTCCGTGGTGGCGACCAGCGCGGAGAGCGCGGGCTGCGAGGTGGTGCCGGACATCGACGCGCAGGCGGCGTCGACCGCGTCCACGCCGGCGTCGATCGCGGCGAGCAGGGTGGCGAGCTGGCCGCCGGGGGTGTCGTGGGTGTGCAGGTGCACGGGCAGGTCGAACCGCTCGCGGAGCGCGGTGACCAGGGTGCGCGCGGCCGGGGCGCGCAGCAGGCCTGCCATGTCCTTGATCGCCAGCACGTGCGCGCCGGCGTCGACGATCTGCTCGGCCAGGCGCAGGTAGTAGTCGAGCGTGTAGAGCCGCTCGTCCGGCGAGGACAGGTCGCCGGTGTAGCACAGCGCGACCTCGGCGATCGTCGTACCGGTCTCGCGGACGGCCTCGATGGCGGGCCGCATCTGTTCGACGTCGTTGAGTGCGTCGAAGACGCGGAACACGTCGATGCCGGTGGCGGCGGCCTCCTCGACGAAGGCCTTCGTCACCGCGGTGGGGTACGGCGTGTAGCCGACCGTGTTGCGGCCGCGGAGCAGCATCTGCAGGCAGATGTTCGGCACGGCCTCGCGCAGCGCGGCGAGCCGCTCCCACGGGTCCTCGGCGAGGAAGCGGAGCGCGACGTCGTAGGTCGCGCCGCCCCACGCCTCCAGCGACCACAACTGCGGGGTGAGCCGCGAGACGTGGCCGGCGACGTTGAGCAGGTCGATGGTGCGCACGCGGGTCGCGAGCAGCGACTGGTGGGCGTCGCGGAAGGTGGTGTCGGTGACCGCGACGCCGGTGCGCGCGCGCAGGTCCCGGGCGAACTGCTCGGGCCCGGCGGCGAGCAGCTGCTGGCGGGTGCCGTCGGGGACGGGGCGCGAGGTGTCGAGCTCGGGGAGCTTGCTGACCGGGTCGACGGAGACCCGCGCGGCGCCGTACGGCTGGTTGACGGTGACGTCGGCGAGGTAGGCCAGCAGCTTGCTGCCGCGGTCGCCGGAGCCGCGCGCCTGCAGCAGGTGCGGGTGGGTCTCGATGAAGGACGTGGTGACGCCGCCCGCGACGAAGTCGGGGTCCTCCAGCACGGCCTGCAGGAAGGGGATGTTGGTGGAGACGCCGCGGATGCGGAACTCCGCGACCGCGCGGCGCGCCCGCTCCGCGGCCTTCTCGAAGGTGCGGCCGCGACAGGTGAGCTTGACGAGCATCGAGTCGAAGTGGGCGGAGACCTCGGCGCCGGTGTAGACGGTGCCGCCGTCGATCCGGATGCCGCCGCCCCCAGGGGAGCGGTAGGTCGTGATCACGCCGGTGTCGGGACGGAAGCCGTTGGCGGGGTCCTCGGTGGTGATCCGGCACTGCAGGGCCGCACCGCGCAGCACGATGTCCGACTGGGCGAGCCCGAGGTCGGCGAGGGTCTCGCCGGACGCGATCCGCAACTGCGCCTGGACGAGGTCGACGTCGGTGACCTCCTCGGTCACCGTGTGCTCGACCTGGATCCGGGGGTTCATCTCGATGAAGACGTGCTGGCCCGCCCGCTCGCCCGCCGTGTCGAGCAGGAACTCCACCGTTCCGGCGTTCTCGTAGCCGATGGACCGGGCGAAGGCGACCGCGTCCCGGTAGAGGGCCTGGCGGATGCTCTCGTCGAGGTTCGGGGCCGGCGCGATCTCGACGACCTTCTGGT
>DATMHM010000073.1:0-25614 GCA_035554935.1 Nocardioides sp.
ATCGCCGGCGAAGGTGCACCGCTCGTGTCGGAGTTCGCGTTGATGGAGCTCATCGCGGTCCTGGAACGCTCACCCGACAGTGGCCGTGGCTATGTCGGGCGGGTGATCGAGTGCGCTTGGCGGCTTCCCTTGCTGTACGCCGCGGTCGTGGCGGGGAAGGTGGCGCCGTGGCGGGCCGAGCGGGTCGCGGACCTCACCCGCCCCCTGTCGGCGGAGGCGGCGGCGTTCGTGGACCGGCACCTCAACGCTGCGATCGGTGGCGTGGGGTGGAAGCAGCTCGAACGCCTCGTGGCAGAGGCGGTCATGAGGTTCGATCCCGAACGTGCCGAGGCGGAGCGGCAGAAGGCTGCCGACCAGCGCAGGTTCGGGCCGGATGAGGTGGATGAGCACGGGCAGGTGCGGTGGGACGGTGTCCTCGACGCTGCGGACAGCCTGGATCTTGACCAGGCGATCGCCCGGGAGGCGGAGATCCGGGGCCGGTTCGGGGACGACTCACCGCTCGACGTACGACGGTCCAAGGCCGCTGGGGCGATCGCTCGGCGGGATCTCGCGTTGGACCTGCTGATTCATGACGAGGAGACCGGGGAGGTCGTTGCCGAGGCGCCGGGGCGGAAGGTGGTGCTGAACGTGCACATCACCGACACCAGCCTCGACGAGCTCATCGACGACGGCCTGGGAGGAGAGGCTGCGGGGGTCTCGAGACGGCCGTGGCCGGCCTCCTCGACCAACGAGGACTTGGGAGGAGGGGCTGCGGGGGTCTCGAGACGGCCGTGGCCGGCCTCCTCGACCAACGAGGCGGGGGCGGCCTCCTCGACCAACGGGGTGGGGCGGTGTGAGGAGACCGGGATGCCGGTCACCATCGGGCAGATCAAGGAGTGGCTGCTGGCGCGACACACGACCGTCACGATTCGGCCGGTGATCGACCTCGCCGACTGCGTGCCGGTCGATTCATACGAGATCCCGGACCGGCTCAAGCGCAGGGTCCAACAAAGGGACCACACCTGCCGGTTCCCCGGCTGCCCCCGCCGCGCGGTGAAGTGCGACATCGACCACCACACGCCCTACGCGCAGGGCGGGCCGACCTGTCCCTGTCAGCTCGTTCCGCTCTGCAGGCGACACCATCGGGCGAAGACGTTCTCACTGTGGCGGTACGTGATCATCGCCCCTGCGCACTATCTGTGGATCAGTCCGTCCGGACGGCACTTCCACGTCGGACCGCTCGGGACGACGGCCCTCGACCCGCCGCGGCGACTCGATCCCGACGACTACGACGGGTACTGACCACCGCGCCCCGTACCCCGCCCACCATGCAGCACCGGGCGGGGATACAGGCATGTCTGCGGTCGTGGAGAACAGTCCCTGCACCGGGGCGAGGGGTCTCGAGACGGCCGTGGCCGGCCTCCTCGACCAACGGGGTGGCCGGCCTCCTCGACCAACGGGCTGCGGAGGGCAGGCTCACGCGTTGCGGATTCCGGTCGCGCCGCCATCGTCGGTCAGCGGCGCGTCGAGCTTGTGGCCGTCGACCCGCTGCAGGTAGCAGGCGAAGTGGTCGCCCACCTCGATCTCGTCGTCCACCGCGTCGGTCGACCAGTCGAGCTCGTACGCGAGGTCCTCCAGCACCGGTGCGTACTCGTCGCCGGCGAGGTCACGGCAGAACCGGTCGACACCCTCGTTCGTCCAGTGATCGAGGAGGTCGTCGTCCACCCGTCCGGTGGCGACGATCTCGGCGTCGTGCTCCTCGTCGCACTCCGCCGTCCACAGGTCGTTGCTGTCGAAGAACGAGCTCGTGTTGACGCACTGGCCTACCTCGGCCTCGTCCTCCGGGACGGTGGTGAGGCCCAGCCACACCAGGCCGGCGAACGCCACGAGCATCCCGATCGTGCCGACCACGCCGAGCACGGTGCCCCAGATCGCGGCCCACCGGCCGCGCCGGCGACCGCCCTTGGTGCGGACCAGGCCGGCGATGCCGAGGCCGACTCCGACCGGCGCGGTGCAGCACAGCACCGAGCAGACGAAGGACGCGATCGAGATGCCGTCGGTGGTACCACCGGTGCCGGGCGGGGGAGGGCCGGGCAGGGGAGCACCGGGCTCGTAGCCCTGGTAGTTGCCCTGGTACCCGCCACCGTGGTGGCCGCCCGGGCCGCCGTACGGGTCGTAGGGGTTGCCGGAGGTGCCTCCCGGCTGCCAGCCGCTCATCGTGCGCCGCCCGTCGTCGCTGGGCCTGGGACGACCCGGGTCAGAGGATCGGCTCGTCGAGTGGCTCGGACGGCTCGACGTAGCAGACGAGGGTGTCGCCGACGTTGACGTCGTTGGGGTCCTCGATGACGGCGTCCAGGTCGCCGAGGTACGGCGCGACCGCGTCCTGGTCGCCCTCGGCGATCGCGGTGACGCAGTAGCCGGTCATGCCGGTCTCGATCTCCTCGAGGTTCTCCTCGTCGACCTCGACCACGGCGACGATCTCGGCGTCGTGCTCCTCCGCGCACTTCGCCTTGGTGAGCAGGATGGTGTCGTCCTCCGCCTCGAGGTCGACGCACTGGCCGACCTCGGCATTGTCGGGAGTCACGACCGACTGGGCGAAGACCACGAAGAACACGATCGCGGCGATGCCCGCGATCACCGACAGGATGCCGAGGACGATGCCGGCGATGGCGAAGCCGCGGCCCTTGCGCTGGCCGTTCTTGGTGCGCGAGAGGCCCACGAACCCGAGGATGAGCCCGATCAGGCCGGTGCAGCACAGCAGGCTGAGGACGAACGACGCCACCGAGACGCCGTCGGTCTTCGGCGGCTGGTTCTCGAACCCGCCACCGAACCCGCCGCCCTGGCCGTAGCCGCCCTGCCCGTACCCGCCCTGGCCGGACCCGCCGCCGTAGGGGCTCGGCGGCGGGGGCGGCGCGCCGTACGGGTTCTGGCCGCCGGGGTTCTGGCCGTAGGGGTTCTGGCCACCACCGGGGTTCTGGCCGTACGGGTTGTTGCCGTAGGGATCGCTCACGCGGTCACCCTAGTGCGACCCGAGGGCCTCGTGCTGCGGATCCCCGACGTCCGTGCCGCCGTGCAGATGCGCCGCAGTCGGCCGCACTGACCTACGATCAACGCCCGTGAGTCGACAGCAGCCCGAGCAGCAGGCACCCCCGGTCCAGAGGCTCCGGATCCGGTACGCCAAGCGTGGCCGGCTGCGGTTCACGAGCCACCGCGACGTCAGCCGCGCGATCGAGCGCGCGGTGGTCCGCGCCGGCATCCCGATGGCGTACTCGTCCGGCTTCCACCCGCACCCGCGGATCTCCTACGCCGGGGCGTCGCCGACGGGGGCGGCCAGCGAGTCCGAGTACGTCGAGCTGGGTCTCGCCGAGGTCCGCGAGCCGGCCGACATCGGCGCCGCGCTCGATGCCGTGCTGCCCGACGGCCTCGACGTCGTCGCCATCGTCGACGCGGCCGCCTCGACCGCCGGGTCGCTTTCCGACCTGCTGACCGCGAGCCACTGGATCGTCGACCTCGGCGAGGCGTCGGCCGAGCAGGTCGCCTCGGCCGTCGAGTCGTTCCTGGCCGCGGACTCGGTGCCGGTCGAGCGGATGACCAAGAAGGGCCTGCGCACCTTCGACTGCCGCGCCGCGGTGGTCCGGCTCGAGGTCACCGGCGACGGTGGCCTGGACCTGGTCCTCGAGCACACCGTGCCCGCGGTCCGGCCCGATGACGTGCTCACGGGCCTGCGCGAGGTGGGTGGCCTGGAGGTCCCGGCGACGGTGCTCCTGACCCGGGTCGCGCAGGGCGTGCTGGACCGGGAGTCGGTCGCCATCGGCGACCCGCTGGCCGGGCGCTGATGCCGGGCGTCGGTGGACCGTGTGCGATACTCGCCACAGATCCGCCGCCCCGCGCCCCACAGGGACCGCGTGCGACGTGATCCGACGACGTTCTCGCCGCCCGGCAGGTGACTGACCGGACGGCACGGTGGAGGACGGACACCCGCCCGACGCGACGCACACGGCGACCGCGGCAGGCGAGGGCCCGCCCTCCAGTGACGCTCCGCGGAGGGCTTCGTCCCACGAAGGCTTACGACACCGCGCGTCGCGCGAGTGCCGATGACACCCCGGACGCGCAGCGGCCGGGTGGAGGAGTAGCGCCATGAGCGACGCACCCACGGAGAACCCCACCGAGACCACCGGTCAGGACGCGGCGGAGACCAGCCCGGCCAGCAGCCCGGAGTCCGGTCCGGCGACCACGCCGGCCGCCGACACGCCCGGCGAGACACCGGTCGAGCAGCCCGCCGAGCAGTCGGCCGAGCAGCCTGCGGAGAAGCCGGCCAAGGCCCCCGCCAAGAAGACGGCCGCCAAGAAGGCGCCCGCGAAGAAGACCGCGGCCAAGAAGGCGCCCGCGAAGAAGACCGCGGCCAAGAAGACGGCCGTCAAGGCTGCTTCGCCCGACGCGGCCGCTGACGAGGCGCCGACGCCCGACGCCGAGGCGCCGGCCAAGACGGCGAAGAAGGCGCCCGCCAAGAAGGCTGCCGCGAAGAAGACCACGGCACGCAAGACCACCGCCAGCAAGTCGAAGGCGAAGGCGCCCGAGTCGGAGCAGCTCGTGCTGACCCCCGACGAGGATGACGCAGACCAGGCAGCCGGCACCGCCGAGAGCACGGGGACCACGGAGACTGCCGAGACCACGGAGACCACCGGCCGCTCGGCCGCGGTGCTCTTCCAGACCCCATCCACGCCGGCCGCGGCTGCCGATGACGAGGACGAGGTCGAGGAGGCCGCGGAGCCGGCCGACCAGACAGCCGACGAGCCAGCCGACGAGCCAGCCGACGAGCCAGCCGACAAGCCAGCCGCCGAGGACGAGTCCGACGAGGACACCGGAGAAGACGAGTCCGAGCAGGGCGAGGACGCCGGCGAGGGCGGTGCCGGCAGCGCCGCGCGCCGTCGCCGTCGCCGTGGTGGCCGTCGTCGCCGCAAGCCGTCGGGTGGCGGCCAGGGCGGTGACGACGCCGGCGAGGATGACGACGAGTCGGGCGAGGGCGCCGAGGACGCAGCCACGACCGACGCAGCCGAGGAGTCCGAGAGCGGGGACGACACGGAGTCCCGCGAGGACGGCGGCAGCGGCCAGGGCAGCAGCTCCTCGCGCCGGCGTCGCCGGCGTCGCCGGGCCGGCGAGGGCGGCGGTGGCGACGAGGGCACCGACGACCCGGAGAACACCGTCACCCGCGTGCGCAAGCCGCGCTCGCCCGAGGACGAGATCACCGCGGTCTCCGGCAGCACCCGGCTCGAGGCCAAGAAGCAGCGCCGCCGCGAGGGCCGCGAGGCCGGCCGGCGCCGCGCGCCCATCGTCAGCGAGGCCGAGTTCCTCGCCCGGCGCGAGTCCGTCGAGCGGGTCATGGCGATCCGCCAGCGCAAGGACCTCACCCAGATCGCCGTCCTCGAGGACAAGGTCCTGGTCGAGCACTACGTCGCCCGCGAGTCGCAGACCTCGCTGATCGGCAACGTCTACCTGGGCCGCGTCCAGAACGTGCTGCCGTCGATGGAGGCCGCCTTCATCGACATCGGCAAGGGCCGCAACGCGGTCCTCTACGCCGGCGAGGTCAACTGGTCCGCGCTCGGCCACAAGGAGGGCGCGCCGCGCAAGATCGAGTCGGTCCTGCAGTCCGGCCAGACCGTCCTGGTCCAGGTCACCAAGGACCCGATCGGCCACAAGGGGGCGCGCCTCACCAGCCAGGTCAGCCTGGCCGGCCGCTTCCTGGTCTACGTCCCGGACGGCACCACCTCCGGCATCTCGCGCAAGCTGCCCGACACCGAGCGCGGTCGCCTCAAGGCGCTGCTCAAGGAGATCGTCCCGGACACCGCGGGCGTGATCGTCCGCACCGCCGCCGAGGGTGCCTCGGAGGACGAGCTGACCCGCGACGTCGAGCGGCTCAAGGCCCGCTGGGAGGACATCGAGGCCAAGGTCGCCAAGGGCAACGCCCCGCAGCTCCTCTACGGAGAGCCGGACCTGACCCTCAAGGTCGTCCGCGACCTGTTCACCGAGGACTTCGCCCGCCTCGTCGTCCAGGGCGACGAGGCGTGGAGCACCGTCAAGGAGTACGTCGACCACGTGGCGCCAGACCTCGCCGAGCGCCTCGAGCGCCACGAGGCCGGCGACTCCGCGCCGGACCTGTTCGCGACGTACCGCATCGACGAGCAGATCGCCAAGGGCCTCGACCGCAAGGTGTGGCTGCCCTCGGGCGGCTCGCTGATCATCGACCGCACCGAGGCGATGACGGTCGTCGACGTCAACACCGGCAAGTTCACCGGCTCCGGCGGCAACCTCGAGGAGACGGTCACCAAGAACAACCTCGAGGCCGCGGAGGAGATCGTGCGCCAGCTCCGGCTGCGCGACATCGGCGGCATCATCGTCGTGGACTTCATCGACATGGTGCTCGAGTCGAACCGCGACCTGGTGCTGCGTCGACTCGTCGAGTGCCTGGGCCGCGACCGCACCCGTCACCAGGTCGCCGAGGTCACCTCGCTCGGCCTGGTCCAGATGACCCGCAAGCGGATCGGCACCGGCCTGCTGGAGGCCTTCAGCGAGACCTGCTCCCACTGCCAGGGCCGCGGGATCGTGGTCCACGACCTCCCGGTGGAGCCGAAGCGCGGCAACCAGGGCGGCGAGCAGGACGAGAACCGCCGCTCCAGCCGTCGGCGCAAGGGCAAGGGCCAGGGCGACGCGCCCGCCGAGCCCGCCCCGAAGCCGGTGCCGTCGCCGCGGGACGTCGCCGCGATGGCCAAGCACCCCGTGGAGGACGCGCCCGACCAGGCTGCCGACGCCCCGGTGGACGCTCCGGTGGACGCCCCGGTGGGCGCTCCGGCCAAGGCGCCGGCGGCCGAGACCCCGGCGGTCGAGGTGCCCGAGGCGGTGGAGGCTCCTGCGCCGGCCGCCGAGCCCGCACCGGAGCCGGCCGCCGAGCCCGCACCGGAGTCCGTCACCGAGCCGGCAGCGGAGGAGCAGCCGGTGGCGACCACGACCGTCGTCACGCAGACCCGGCGCCGTACCGCCACCCGCCCCGCGGGACGTCCCGCCCAGGCGGACCCGGTCCAGCCGGTCGAGCCGGTCGAGCCGGTCGTCGTACCGGCCGTCCCGGAGCCGGTCGCCGAGCCGGCCGCGGAGCCGGCCGCGGAGCCGGCCGCCGAGCCGGCCGCGGAGCCGGTCGCCCGGACCACCGTGGTCACCCAGACGAGGCGTCGCTCAACCAGCCGGACGCCGGCCCCCGAGACGGACGGCCACGCGCCCGAGGAGGCGGTCGAGGCCGGCTCCGAGCCGCACGTGGAGCACGTGCCCATCAAGAAGAAGGGCGCGCGCAAGCGCTGAGCAGGCGGCGGGAGGCGCCGGGCCGGTCCCGAATTGGCGGAAACCGGCGCCACCCGTAGTATTGACGGTCGGTGCGCTGCCGAGGCGCGCCGTTCTGCTGGCACCCGGCACCCGACCGGATTGCTGTGTGTGCCGCAGCCCGGAACTTTCGGACCAGACCTTCGGACAAGACGTTGACGAGTGAGGAGCCCGCGGTGGTGTACGCGATCGTGCGCGCAGGCGCGAAGCAGGAGAAGGTCGCTGTCGGCGACGTCATCGAGATCGACAAGGTCTCCACGCCGGTCGGTGACACCCTGACCCTGCCGGTCGTCCTCGCCGTGGACGGCGAGAACGTCACCAGCACCGGCCTCGACAAGGCGTCGGTCACGGTCGAGGTCCTCGGTGCCACCAAGGGCCCGAAGATCGTGATCCAGAAGTACAAGAACAAGACCGGCTACAAGAAGCGCCAGGGTCACCGCCAGAAGTACACCCAGGTCAAGGTCACCGACATCTCGCTCTGAGTCCCCGACTCGGCAGCTCTCTCCTCGAAGGACTGAAACATGGCACACAAGAAGGGCGCGGCGTCCACCAAGAACGGCCGCGACTCCAACGCCCAGCGCCTCGGCGTCAAGCGCTTCGGCGGCCAGGTCGTCAACGCCGGCGAGATCATCGTCCGCCAGCGTGGCACCCACTTCCACCCGGGCTCGGGCGTCGGTCGCGGTGGCGACGACACCCTGTTCGCGCTGATCCCCGGCGCGGTGGAGTTCGGCAAGCGCCGCGGCCGCAAGGTCGTCAACATCGTTCCCGGCGAGTGACGCTCGCCTGAACCGAAGGCTCTGAAGGGCGTCCCGTTCCGGGGCGCCCTTCGCCTTTTCCTCCCCGAAGACGAAAGACTCTCCCCATGGCCGTGCCCACGTTCGTCGACCGCGTGACCCTCTATGTGACGGCGGGTCGCGGTGGCAACGGCGTGGCGTCGGTGCACCGCGAGAAGTTCAAGCCGCTCGGCGGCCCCGACGGCGGCAACGGGGGCCCCGGCGGCTCGGTGATCCTCCGCGTCGACCCGGACGTCACCACGCTGCTCGACTACCACCACAGCCCCCGCCGCCGCGCCGAGCACGGCGGCCACGGTGCCGGTGACCGGCGCAACGGCTCCCACGGCGCGGACCTGGTCCTCCCGGTGCCGGCCGGCACGGTCGTCAAGCACCGCAACGGCGAGGTCATCGCCGACCTGGTCGGACCCGGTACCGAGCTGGTCGTCGCCCAGGGCGGTCGCGGCGGGCTCGGCAACGCCGCACTGGCGTCCAAGAGCCGCAAGGCCCCCGGCTTCGCCCTGCTCGGCGAGCCCGGCGACGAGGACGAGGTGATCCTCGAGCTCAAGGTCGTCGCCGACGTCGGCCTGGTCGGGTTCCCCAGCGCCGGCAAGTCCAGCCTGATCGCCGCCATCTCCCGGGCCCGGCCCAAGATCGCGGACTACCCGTTCACCACGCTCGTCCCGAACCTGGGCGTGGTCACCGCCGGCGACGTCGTCTTCACGGTCGCCGACGTGCCCGGCCTCATCGAGGGCGCGGCCGAGGGCCGCGGCCTGGGCCACGACTTCCTGCGCCACATCGAGCGTTGCGCCGCGCTGGTGCACGTCCTCGACACCGCCACCCTCGAGCCGGGCCGCAACCCGGTCGACGACCTCGACGTGATCGAGGACGAGCTGAAGAGGTACGGCGGCCTCGAGGACCGCCCGCGGCTGGTGGCCCTGAACAAGGTCGACGTCCCCGACGGCCGCGGCATCGCGGAGCTGGTCGTCGAGGAGCTGCGCGAGCGCGGCCTGCGGGTCTTCGAGATCTCCGCGGTCTCCGGCGAGGGCACCCGCGAGCTGGTCTATGCGATGGCCGAGATCGTCGCCGAGGCGCGTCGCGCCAAGGAGGCCGAGATCCCGGCCCGGATCGTGGTCCGGCCCAAGGCGGTCGACGACGACGGGTTCACCGTCAAGCGCACGGGCGCCGGCTGGCGGGTGCGTGGCGTGAAGCCCGAGCGCTGGGTGCGCCAGACCGACTTCAGCAACGACGAGGCCGTCGGCTACCTCGCCGACCGGCTCAACCGGCTCGGCGTCGAGGCCAAGCTGGTCGAGCTGGGGGCCGTGGAGGGCGACGCGGTCCTCATCGGCCCCACCGACAACTCGGTGATCTTCGACTTCAAGCCCGGCATCGACGCGGGCGCGGAGAACCTCTCGCGCCGCGGCGAGGACGCCCGCTTCGCCGAGGACCGGCCCGCCGCCGCGCGGCGCCGCGAGATCCAGGAGCAGATGGGCGACCGGGCGGAGGGCGAGACCCGCGCCGACGTCGCGCGCCGGATCGACCAGCCCGACGTCTACGGCCCGACGTCGTACGAGATCGGGTCCGAGGAGGACCCGGACGCCCGTCCGGTGAACGACGACGACGCCTGGCTGGAGGACGACCCCGGTGAGTGAGCGCGGTGCCGTCACCTCCGCACGACGGGTCGTCGTCAAGGTCGGCTCCTCCTCGCTCACGACCGCGACGGGCGGGATCGACCCGGAGCGGATCAGCACCCTCGTCGACGTACTCGCCGACGTCCGGGCCCGGGGCGCCGAGGTCGTCCTCGTCTCCTCCGGCGCCATCGCCGCAGGTCTCGCGCCGCTCGGGCTGGCGAAGCGTCCGCGCGGCCTGGCGGCCCAGCAGGCCGCGGCGTCGGTCGGGCAGGGCCTGCTGGTGCACCGCTACACCGAGGAGCTGGCCCGGCACGGGCTGACCGCGGGCCAGGTGCTGCTGACCCTGGACGACGTGACCCGGCGCTCGCACTACCGCAACGCCCACCAGACGTTCACCAAGCTGCTCGAGCTCGGCGTGATCCCGATCGTCAACGAGAACGACACGGTCGCCACCACCGAGATCCGGTTCGGCGACAACGACCGGCTCGCCGCGCTCGTCGCGCACCTGGTGCACGCCGACCTGCTCGTGTTGCTCTCCGACGTCGACGGCCTGTACGACGGCCCGCCGAGCCGGCCCGGGACCCGGCTGATCCCCGAGGTCCGCTCCGACGCGGACCTCGACGGCGTCACGGTCGGCACCATCGGCTCGGCCGGCGTCGGCACCGGCGGCATGGTCACCAAGGTCGAGGCCGCCGCGATCGCGACCGGCTCGGGCATCCCGGTCGTGCTCACCTCTGCCGACCGCGCAGGGGCGGCACTCGCGGGGGAGCCGGTCGGCACCCTCTTCCACGCCACCGGCAAGCGCCGCCCGACCCGTCTGCTGTGGCTGCGCCACGCCTCGGAGGGCAAGGGTGCGCTGCAGCTCGACGCGGGCGCCGTCCGCGCCGTCGTCGACCGCCGCGCGTCGCTGCTCGCCGCCGGCGTCACCGGAGTGCAGGGCGACTTCGCCGCGGGCGACCCCGTCGACCTGCTCGACCCCGACGGGGACGTCGTCGGGCGGGGCCTCGTCAACTTCGACGCCGCGGAGATCCCGAACCTGCTCGGGCGGTCGTCGCGCGAGCTCAAGCGCGAGCTCGGTGCCGGCTACGAGCGCGAGGTCATCCACCGCGACGACCTGGTCCTGCTCTGACCGACCCGCCTGGCCGGTCATCGACCGGGTTGGCCGCCGTTCGCGGCTGCGCCGTAACCTTGGAGGCGCCATGACCACTGTGCCGACGGTCTACCTCGACCACGCCGCGACGACCCCGATGACGGACGTCGCGGTCGAGGCGCTGACCGCGCACCTGCGCGAGGTGGGCAACGCCAGCTCGCTGCACGCCTCGGGCCGGCGGGCGCGGCGGGTCGTCGAGGAGTCGCGGGAGAAGGTCGCCCAGGCGATCGGGTGCCGGCCCGGCGAGGTCGTGTTCACCTCCGGCGGCACCGAGGCCGACAACCTGGCGGTCAAGGGGCTGTTCTGGTCGCGGCGCGCCGATGACCAGCGCCGCCGCCGCGTGCTGGCCAGCGCCGTGGAGCACCACGCGGTCCTCGACCCGGTCGAGTGGCTCGCGGAGCACGAGGACGCGGAGGTCGAGCTGTTGCCGGTCGACCGCGACGGCCACCTCCAGGTCGACGCGCTCCGCGCGTCGATCGAGCGCGACCCCGCGTCGGTCGCGCTGGTCACGGTCATGTGGGCCAACAACGAGGTCGGCACGATCCAGCCGATCGACGATGTGGTGCGCGTCGCCGCCGCCCACGGCATCCCCGTCCACACCGACGCGGTCCAGGCACTCGGGGCCGTCCCGGTCGACTTCGCCGCCAGCGGCGTGGACGCCCTGTCGGTGTCGGGGCACAAGGTCGGCGGCCCGCAGGGCGTCGGCGCGCTCGTCGTACGACGGGAGCTGGCGCTGACCGCGCTGGTGCACGGCGGCGGGCAGGAGCGCGACGTGCGCAGCGGGACGCTGGACGTGCCGGCCATCGCGGGCTTCGCCGCCGCGGTCGAGATCGCCGTCAAGCAGCAGGCCGAGCACGCAGCCCGGCTCGCGGCGCTGCGCGACGACCTCGTCGCCGGCGTACGACGCGAGGTCCCGGACGCCGTCCTCAACGGCGACCCGGTGCGGCGCCTGCCCGGCAACGTCCACCTCAGCTTCCCCGGCTGCGAGGGGGACTCGCTGCTCATGCTGCTCGACGCCCGCGGGATCGAGTGCTCCACCGGGTCCGCCTGCTCGGCCGGCGTCCCGCAGCCCTCGCACGTACTGCTGGCGATGGGCCGTGACGCGGCGGAGGCCCGCAGCTCGCTGCGGTTCAGCCTCGGCCACACCAGCACCCGCGCCGACGTCGACGCCGTGGTCGCGGCGATCGCGCCGTGCGTGGAGCGGGCCCGTGCGGCCCGCGCCTGACGTGGGCGCGCGGAAGTCGGGGGAGGACGCAGCGTGAAGGTCGTCGCCGCGATGTCCGGCGGGGTGGACTCCGCCGTGGCCGCCGCCCGTGCCGCCGAGGCCGGGCACGAGGTGACCGGCATCCACCTCGCGCTCTCCCGCAACCCGAAGTCCTACCGGACCGGGGCGCGCGGCTGCTGCACCATCGAGGACGCCAACGACGCCCGCCGTGCGGCCGACGTCATCGGCATCCCCTTCTATGTCTGGGACCTGTCCGACCGCTTCCACGCCGACGTGGTCGACGACTTCATGGACACCTACGCCGCGGGCCGCACACCCAACCCCTGCCTGCGCTGCAACGAGAAGATCAAGTTCGCCGCCGTGCTGGACCGGGCCCTCGCGCTCGGCTTCGACGCCGTCGCGACCGGGCACTACGCGACCGTCGTGCCGACGGCGGGCGGTGGGGTGGAGCTGCACCGCGCGGTGGACGGGGCCAAGGACCAGTCGTACGTGCTCGGCGTGCTCGACGAGCAGCAGTTGCGACACTCGCTGTTCCCGCTCGGCGACACGACCAAGGACCGGGTCCGGGCCGAGGCCGCCGTCCGGGGGCTGCTCGTCGCGGACAAGCCCGACAGCCACGACATCTGCTTCGTCGCCGACGGCGACAACGTGGGCTGGCTGCGCGAGAAGCTCGGAGACCGGGCGCCCAACCAGGGCGGCGAGATCCGCGACGAGGCGACGGGCGAGGTGCTGGGCCGGCACGAGGGGACCTACGGGTTCACGATCGGGCAGCGCAAGGGCCTGCGGCTGGGCCATCCCGCCCCGGACGGCCGTCCGCGCTACGTCCTCGACATCGAGCCCGTCTCCGGCACGGTCACGGTCGGGCCGCGCGAGCGGCTGGCCGTGGACCGGATCACGGGCGAGCACCTGCGCTGGTGCGGCAGGCCCGTCCCGCCCGGCACCGTCCTCGACGGCGACGGGGTCACCGTCCAGCTGAGGGCCCACGGCGCCGAGCACCGCGCCGTCGTGCGGGTCGGCGACGGGGTCCTCGACATCGAGCTCGTCGACCACGCGGAGGGCATCGCGCCCGGGCAGACGGCGGTCGTGTACGACGGCACGCGGGTCGTCGGCTCCACGACGATCACCACCGCGCGGCGGGTCCCCGCATGACGGTCCGGGCCACCGGCATCGGCTCCTTCCCGGGCGACGCCCAGCGCGACTTCGACGAGGCGCTCGCCGTGGTGCTCGGCGAGCTCACCGCCGACGGTGGGATCGCGTTCGTGCCCGAGGTGCCCGGCCGCGGTGCGACCGCCGGCATGGTCGGGCGCACGCTCGGCCTCGTCGCCGAGCTCGACGCCGACCTGCAGCCCGGGGGCTGGCGGCTCACCGGCACCTCCGGTGCGCCCGCCGTCGACCAGCGCCGCGCCCGCAGCCTGCTCGCCCAGGACCTCGACGCGGTCGAGGAGCGCGCTTCCACCCTCGCGGGAGCCGTCAAGGTCCAGGTCGCCGGGCCGTGGACCCTCGCCGCCACCGTCGAGCGGCCGCGCGGCGACAAGCTGCTCGCCGACCACGGCGCCCGCCGCGACCTCGCGCAGGCGCTCGCCGTCGCCGTGACCGAGCACCTGGCCGACGTACGACGACGGCTGCCGCACGCCGGCGAGCTGGTGCTCCAGCTCGACGAGCCGGCGCTGCCCGCGGTGCTCGCCGGCGCGGTCCCGACCGCGTCCGGGTTCGGCAAGCACCGCACCGTGCACCCGCCCGAGGCCAGCGAGGCGCTGGGCTGGGTGCTCGAAGCGGCGGCGGCCGGCGGGGCGACACCGTGGGTGCACTGCTGCGCGGGCGACGTACCCCTCGGCCTGCTGCGCGGCGCCGGCGCGCGCGGCGTCATGGTGGACCTCGGACTGCTCGACGCCGGCGGCCACGACGCTGCGGCGGAGGCCCTCGAGGCGGGCGACACGGTCGCGCTGGGCGTGCTGCCGACCGGTGGACGGGGCGGTGACCTGCCGGGTGGCCTGCCGGGTGGCCTGCCGGGTGACCGGGAGGTCGTCGAGCGGGTGCTGCGCTGGCTGGACATGCTCGGGCTCGACCCCGAGGTCGTGGGTGGCCAGCTCGTCGTCACCCCCGCCTGTGGTCTCGCCGGCTCGACTCCTGCTGGAGCGCGGCGGGCGATCGAACTGGTGCGCTCCGCGGCCCGGTCGCTGTCGGGCTGAGCGCGCGACGGCCGGACGGCCTCATGTAACACGTGGTTCGCGGCTGTAGTCGGCCGCTCCCGGATGTAACACGTGGTTCGCGGCTCTGGCCGGCCGCTCCCGGATGTAACACGTGGTTCGCGGCTGTGGCAGTCGCGTGCCGCATGTAGCAGCCCCGTACGACGCCCGTTCGGCGAGGTCTTGCGGCTGGTAGAGCAGCGAACCACGTGTTACAGCCGGCTCCTGCCGGCCGCGTGCCGCCTGGTGACCCGCGCCGGACCCCCGTGACGAGCAGCGAGGCCCGCCGGAGGGATCTCCTCCAGCGGGCCTCGCTGCGGGGTGCTGCGGTGCAGGTGTGGTGCCGTACGTCGTACGCCGGGCCGGTCAGCCCACGTGGACGCCCTCGGGTGCGTCGGTGGCGAGCTCGGTGTGCTTGACGTTGAGGAACGTCCAGATCACCGCGGAGGCCGCCAGCATCAGGATCGACGCGACCAGGAAGGCGTGGGTGGCGCCCTCGGGGAAGCTGGATCCGAAGATCGCGGCGTCGAGGAAGGTCACGTCGGTGCCGGGGACCGGCGCAGCCGGGTCACCACCGCCGGCGACGATGGCGTCGGCCATCGGCTTGGCGACGTCGCTGGCCTGGCTGCTGGAGAAGTGCAGCGCCACGGTGCTCAGCGTCGCGAGGCCGAGCGCGCCGCCGACCTGCTGCATCGTGTTGAGCACGCCGGAGCCGATGCCGGAGTCCTCGGCGCGGACGTGGTGCACGGCGGTCAGGGTCATCGGCACGAAGACCAGGCCCATGCCGATCGACATCAGGATGACGTAGGGGAAGATGTGCGCCCAGTAGTTGATGTCGGCACCGCCGTCGGACAGCGCGGTGAGCACCGCCTGCGGGGACTCGTCGACCGGGACCCGCGAGAACATGAACAGCGCGGCGGCTGCGATCAGCGTGCCCGTGCCGGCGAGATAGCGGGCGTCGATCCGCGACACGAGGTTGGACGCCAGGCCCGCCCCGATCACCATGCCGAAGGAGAACGGCAGGAACGCGAAGCCGGCCTCGAGCGGGCCGAAGCCCATGACCTGCTGGATGAACAGGCTCAGGAAGTAGAACATCGCGAACATCGCGGCCGGGGCGATCATCATCGCCGCGAAGCTGGTCGCGCGCGTCCGGTTGGCGAAGATCCGCATCGGCAGCAGCGGGTGCGCGACCCGCGACTCGATGACGGCGAAGGCCACGAGCAGCAGGCCACCGGCGACGAGAGAGGCGATCGTCTGGGCGTGGTCCCAGCCGTAGGCCTCCTCGCCGGCCCGGGAGAGCCCGAACACGAGGCCGAGCAGGCCCAGCGTGCCCGTGATCGCGCCGGGGATGTCCAGCTCACCGGTGTGGGTCTCGGACTCGGCGAGGACGCGCGGCGCCAGGAAGGCGGCCACGAGGCCGATCGGGACGTTGATGAGGAAGGTCAGCCGCCAGCCGTCGACGTCGATGCCGACGAACGAGTCCAGGCCGGTCAGCCAGCCGCCGAGGATCAGGCCGATGGCCGCGCCGACGCCGGACATCGTCGCGTACGCCGCCATGGCCCGGTTGCGCTGGGGGCCGGCCGGGAACGTGGTGGTGATCAGCGCCAGTGCCGCGGGCGCGGCCATCGCCGCACCGACGCCCTGCAGGGCACGGGAGGCGAGCAGCAGGCCCTCGCTGGTGGCGAGACCGCCCAGGAGCGAGGCCACCGCGAAGGTGGCGAGGCCGAGCATGAAGAGGCGGCGGCGCCCGTAGAGGTCGCCGAGACGGCCGCCGAGGAGCAGCAGGCCACCGAACGCGAGGGCGTAGCCCGTGACGATCCAGGTCAGGTTGGCCTGGGAGATCGAGAGGTCGGCGCCGATGTAGGGCAGTGCGATGTTGGCGATGGTGGCGTCGAGCACCACCATCAGCTGCGCGGTCAGGATCAGCACCAGGGCAAGGCCGAGGTGCTTCGTGGGCGCGTCCCCGGCGGCGGCCGGTGCGGCCGACGCGGGGTCGAGCGGTTCGACGTTGGTCATCGGGTTCCTTCGGATGGTGGTGAGGGAGGTGCTCAGCCGCGGGTCGCGGCGGGGAGGATGACCTGGTCGACCACGCGGGCGATCAGGTCGGGCGTCGGCTGTTCGCCGAGCAGGAACATGCGGTGCAGGACGATCCCGGGCAGCGCGGCGGTGAGGATGTCGAGGTCGACCCCGTCGCGGAGCTCGCCGCGCTCGCGGGCCCGCTCGTAGACCTCGCGGCTGATCGCGACCTTGGGGGCGATGAAGCGCTCCCGGAACGCGGCCGCGAACTCGGGGTCGTGGCCGATCGCGGTGATCACGCTGCCGAGCATCGAGGTCTGCTGCCGGTCGGTGAGGCCGCCGTGGCCGCAGAACATCGAAAGCAGGTCGCCGCGCAGGCTGCCGGTGTCGGCTGGTCCCGGCCGCGGCGACTTCTCCGAGATCAGCGCGTCGATGACCAGCGCGGCCTTGCCGTCCCACTTGCGGTAGAGCGTCGCCTTCGACGCCTTCGCCTGGGTGGCGACGGCGTCCATCGTGAGCCGGTCGTACCCGACGTCCACCAGGACGGCCAGCGTCGCGTCGAGGATCTCCTGCTCGCGGTCGCCCTCGACACGGGGACGGCTCGGTGCCTCACTGCGGCTGATGCGGGGGACCATGGTGGCGACACCTCGACTGTCTCGGGCGAACGGTGATGGAACGGAACGGTTTCGTTCTCTTAGATGGTACGGAACGGTTTCGTTCTGTCAAGCCCGGCGGGCCGCCGGCTGGGTTCCGAGCCTGCCGGAGACCACCGACAGCGGCGTCGGGGCCGTCGGTGGCGCCCGGCAAGATGTCCCCCATGACCCAGGCCGACCTCCCCGTCGTACCGCCCCAGGCCCGTGACGAGCACGCGACGCTCAGCGACGAGGTCGAGGAGGCCCGCTGGCGCTACTACGTGCTCGACACGCCCACGTTGTCGGACGCGGACTTCGACCAGCGGATGCGCCGGCTCGAGGCGCTGGAGGAGGAGTTCCCGGAGCTGCGTACGCCGGACTCGCCCACCCAGAAGGTCGGGGGAGCCGTCTCCACGGAGTTCACAGCGGTGGACCACCTGCAGCGGATGGAGAGCCTCGACAACGCCTTCTCGTTCGAGGAGCTCGGCGCGTGGCACGCCCGACTGGCGCGTGAGGGGGCGGCGGACGCGGCCCTGCTGTGCGAGCTCAAGGTCGACGGGCTCGCGATCAACCTGCTCTACGAGAAGGGCCGGCTGGTGCGCGCGCTGACCCGCGGCGACGGTCGCACGGGCGAGGACGTCACGCCCAACGTCCGGACGATCGACGTCGTCCCGCACCGGCTCGCGGAGAGCGCGGAGTTCCCGGTCCCGGATCTGGTCGAGGTCCGCGGCGAGGTGTTCCTGCCGGGCGCCGCCTTCGAGGCCCTCAACGTCACCATGACCGAGGCCGGGAAGCCGGCCTTCGCCAACCCCCGCAACGCCGCCGCTGGGTCGCTGCGGCAGAAGGACCCGCGGGTCACCGCCACCCGCGCGCTCGGGATGGTCTGCCACGGGATCGGGGCCCGGCAGGGCTTCGAGCCGACGGCGCAGTCCGAGGCCTACCGGGCGCTGGCCGCCTGGGGGCTGCCCGTGTCGGAGCAGGTGAAGGTGCTGCCGACGCTGGCCGACGTCGAGGGCTACATCGCCCACGCCGGCGAGAACCGTCACTCGATCGTGCCCTACGAGATCGACGGGGTGGTGGTGAAGGTCGACGACGTCCAGCTCCAGCGGCGGCTCGGCTCGACCAGTCGGGCGCCGCGCTGGGCGATCGCCTACAAGTACCCGCCCGAGGAGGTCAACACCGAGCTGCTCCGCATCGACGTCAACACCGGCCGCACCGGTCGGGTGACCCCGTTCGGCGTGATGCGGCCGGTGAAGGTCGCCGGGTCGACGGTCGAGATGGCGACCCTGCACAACGGCTACGAGGTCAGGCGCAAGGACGTGCGCCCCGGCGACACGGTGGTGCTGCGCAAGGCGGGCGACGTGATCCCGGAGATCGTCGGACCGGTCCTGGCGCTGCGCCCGGAGGGCCTGCCCGAGTGGGTCATGCCGACCGAGTGTCCGTCGTGCGGCACCACGCTGGTCGAGCAGAAGGAGGGCGACAAGGACCTGCGCTGCCCCAACCACGAGCACTGTCCCGCCCAGGTCCGCGAGCGTGTCTTCCACGTCGCCGGCCGTGGCGCCTTCGACATCGAGGGCCTCGGCTACGAGGCCGCGGTCGCGCTGCTCGAGGCGGGCGCGATCGCCAACGAGGGCGACATCTTCGACCTCACCGCCGAGCGCCTGCTGGCCGCGCCGCTGTTCACCCGGGCGCCCAAGAAGGGCGAGGAGGGGCCGCAGCTCACCGCCAACGGCGAGAAGCTCCTCGCCAACCTCGATGCGCGCAAGCAGGTCCCGCTGTGGCGGGTGCTGGTCGCCCTGTCGATCCGCCACGTCGGCCCGACCGCCGCCCGCGCCCTCGCCACCGAGTTCGGCTCCATGGAGGCGATCCGCGCCGCCAGCGAGGCGGACCTCGCGGCGGCCGAGGGCGTCGGCCCCACCATCGCCGCGGCGGTGATCGAGTGGTTCGCCGCCGGCTGGCACACCGAGATCGTCGAGAAGTGGACCCGTGCCGGCGTCGCGATGGCCGACGAGCGGGACGAGTCCGTCGAGCGCACGCTCGAGGGGCTGACCGTCGTGGTCACGGGCTCGCTCCAGGACTTCTCCCGCGACTCCGCCAAGGAGGCGATCCTCGCCCGCGGCGGCAAGGCGGCCGGGTCGGTGTCGAAGAAGACCGACTTCGTGGTCGTCGGCGAGAACGCGGGGTCCAAGGCCGACAAGGCCGAGCAGCTCGGCGTCCCCGTCCTCGACGAGGACGGCTTCAGGAAGCTGCTCGAGCAGGGCCCCGCCGCCGTCTCCTGACCCCGACCGGGGACGGCGGGGCACACTGGACGCATGAAGCGGCTGGTCGCGCCCCTGCTCGCGGTCCTGCTGGCCACGGCCTGCGCCGGTACGCCGGATCCGCCGGACCCGCCGGACCAGGAGTCCGGGGCTCGGCCGTCGCCGACGGAGACCAGTGCGAGCGGCGCGCCCGTGGAGCCCGGTACGCCGGCGGAGTCGCCGTCCGCCGTACCGCATCGCGTGTCCCTGCCCGCCCTCGCGCAGCGCGACTTCGACGGCGACCGGCTCCGGCTGGGCGAGGAGGTGCTGCGCACCGACCGCCACCGGCAGTACCGCGTGACCTACCGCAGCGGCGGCCTCACCATCTCCGGGCGGCTCGCCGTGCCGGAGGGCGACGGGCCGTTCCCCACGGTGGTGCTGGCGCACGGCTACATCGACCCGGACGTCTACGTGAACGGGCAGGGGATGACCCGCGAGCGGGCGTGGTTCGGGGAGCGCGGGTACGTCGCCCTGCACGTCGACTACCGCGGGCACGCCGGGTCGGGGCCGGACCGCAGCGGCGGCCTCGACATGCGGCTGGGCTACACCGAGGACGTCGTCAACGCGGTGCTCGCGCTGCGCGCGTGGGACGGGCCGGTCGACGACGGACGGGTGGCGCTGGTCGGACGGTCGATGGGCGGCGGCGTGGTCTACAACGCGCTGGTGGTCCAGCCCGGCCTGGTCGACGCCGGCGTGGTCTTCGCGCCGGTGAGCTCGGACGCGGTCGACAACTTCGAGCGCTGGATCCGGCCCGACCCCGCGCGCGACGGGGTGGCCCGCACCATCCTGCGCCGGTACGGCGAGCCGGAGGCGCGACCGGAGTTCTGGGCGGGGATCAGCGCCCGCACCTACTTCGGCGACGTGACCGAGCCGGTGCTGATCCACCACGGGACGGCCGACGAGTCGTGCCCGGTGCGCTGGAGCCGGGAGACCGCGCGGGCGATGCGGAGCGCCGGCGTCGACGTCGACCTGCGGATCTATCCGGGCGAGGCGCACGCCTTCGGGCCGCGGTTCGAGCTGTCGATGGAGCGGACCGGACGGTTCCTGGAGCAGCACCTGCGCTGAGCGAGCCTGGCCCGGCTGGGTGGGCCGGCTGGGCCGCCGCCGAGATGCCGACGTGCCGCCGCGCCCTGGCCCACCTATCCTGCTGCGGTGTCCTCGGGGGGAATGGCGACTGCGCTCCTCGTCGCGGTGGTGCTCCTGGTGCCGGCGACGGTCGGGCTGTTCACCATCCGCAGCACGCCCCGCCGCGCCGGCGCCGGCGCCTCGGGCGCCCGCGCCGGGCTCGCCTCGACGATCGTCGGCCTCGCCACCCTGGCGACGTCCGCGCTGATCGGCTCCGGGCCGGGGGAGGCGCTGCTCCTCGCCCTCGCGCTCGCCGCGAGCGTCGTGCTGTGGGCGCGGGTCGCGCACAGCTGGGCGGTGCGCGGTCTGGTCGCCTGGGCCTTGACCATCGACGCGGCCGTCCTCTACCTCGCCTACGTGGTCCGCTGGACCGCGACCGCGGACCTCACGGTGCCCGGCACCGTCGCGAGTGTGCTGCTCGTCGCGCTGGAGGCGTTCGTGCTGCTGATCGGCGCCGGGTTCGCCTGGGAGCTGGTCGACGTGCTCGCCCGGCGCGGCTGGTCCTCCGACGAGCACGCCACCGCCGCGCCGGGCGCCCGGCGTCCGTTCGTGTCGCTGCACGTGCCGACGCACAACGAGCCGCCCGACCTCGTGATCGCCACCTTGGAGGCACTCCAGTGGCTGGCGTACGACGACTACGAGGTCATCGTCGTCGACAACAACACCGACGACCCCGCGCTCTGGGAGCCGGTCCGGGAGTGGTGTGCCGGCCGGACGAAGTTCACCTTCCTGCACCTCGCCGACTGGCCGGGCTACAAGAGCGGCGCGCTCAACGAGGCGCTGCGGCACACGGACCCGCGCGCGGAGGTGATCGGGATCGTCGACGCCGACTACGTCGTCGACAGCGACTTCCTCGCCGCCTGCGCGCCGCTGCTGGCCGACCCCGACGTGGTCTTCGTGCAGACGCCGCAGGACTACCGGGACTGGGACGTCGCGCCCTACTTCCGCCGCCTCTACCGCTCCTACGCCTACTTCTTCGACGTCTCGCAGCGCTCGCGCGCCGAGCGCAACGGCGCGATCTTCGGCGGCACGATGGGGCTGATCCGGCGCTCGTCCCTCGAGGCCGTCGGCGGGTGGGACGAGTGGTGCATCACCGAGGACGCCGAGCTGTCCCTCCGGCTGCTCAAGACCGGCGGTCGCGGCGTGCACGTCGACCGCTCCTACGGCCGCGGCCTGATGCCGCTGACCTTCGAGGCGCTCAAGCGACAGCGCTTCCGCTGGTGCTTCGGCGGGATCCAGATCCTCCGCCTGCACCTGCGCGCGCTGCTCCCCGGGCGTCGTACGGCGGACAACCGGCTGACCCCGGCCCAGCGCTGGGCCTACCTCGTGGGCGGCCTGCAGTGGTTCGGCGACCTGGCGTCGGTGCTGTTCACCGGCTTCCTGGTGCTCGGCGCACTGGACCTCCTGGACGGGTCGGGCCTGGTGGTCCGGCGGATGTCGGGGCTGCTGCTGACCTGCGTCCTGGTGCTCGTCGTGCTCGGCGCGCTGCGCTCGCTGGCCCTGGTGCGGCGGACCAGCGGCGCGGGCTGGCGCGAGTGCCTCGGCGCCTTCGGCATCTGGCTCGCCCTCGGGTGGACCGTGGCGCTCGGCTCGTTCCGTGGCCTGTTCGCCCGCGAGGGCGTCTTCCTGCGCACCCCCAAGGTTCGCGGCGAGCTCGGGTGGCGCGACGCGCTGCGCGGCAACCGCGCCGAGCTCGTGCTCGGTGTCGTCTGTGCGGTGCTGGCGGTCGCGGTGCTGGTGCGCGGTGCGGGCGCGGCGGGGGTGGTCGTCGCCGTGCTCCTGGTGCTGCACGCGGCCGGCTACCTCGCGGCGCCGCTCAACAGCCTCGCCGCGATCCGGTCCGACCTGCCCGAGGAGCTGCGCCGCCGCCGGCGCGAGGCGCTGCTCTCGTGGGGCACCGCCGGCGCCCGCCGCGGCGGGTTCGTGCTGGTCGCGACCGGCGCGCTGCTGGTCGTGCTGGTCGGCCTCGCCGCGCCCGTCGCGTCGCCCGATCTGCCCGTGCTCGGCGACCGGTTCGGGGACCAGGCCGACGGGGACGACGGGGACGACGAGGAGAACGAGGCCGAGCCGGCCCCGGAGGAGAGCTCGCCGGCCGACAGCAGTACGACGTCCGGCAGCGCCGAGGGCACCCCGTCGACCCCGGCCTCCCGCACGGTGGACGGGACGGCCGACGCGCCGACCATCGCGCCGGCCGGCCCGCCGTCGTCGGTGCCGGCGACCCGCGCGCCGCTGCCGACGGTGACCCCGGCGCCGCCGCGCCCCACGCCGACCACGGCCGACGCCCGGCCGACCAGGCCGCCCCGGGCGCCGACCGACCCCGGCCGCCCGGCGGACCCGGGCGGCGGCCGGCCCTGAGTCGCCCAGCCACGAGGCCGCGCAGCCACTAGGCTGTCGGGCACCTCGGGAGGGTGGATCGGGGCTCGGCGAAAGGCGCGGACGTGGCTCGAATTCCGGGCGTGGGCGACCTGCTCGGTCCCTACCGGATCACGCGGGAGCTGGGCGCGGGCGGGATGGGCGTCGTCTTCGAGGCGATCGAGGAGGGGCTCGGCCGCCGCGTCGCCCTGAAGGTGCTGGCCATCCAGCTCGCCGAGGAGCCGGAGTTCCGGGCCCGCTTCCTGCGCGAAGCCACCGTGCTGGCCCGCAGCGACAGCCCGCACATCATCCAGGTCTACAGCCACGGCGAGCACGAGGGCTGCCTCTACCTCGCTACCCAGTTCGTCCCCGGCGGCGACCTCGCCGCGCGGGTGGCGCGCGAGGGACTGCCGACGCCCGACGTCGCGGTCGACATCGCCGCCCAGGTCGCCTCCGCGCTCGCCGACGCCCACGCGGTCGGCGTGGTGCACCGCGACGTGAAGCCGCACAACGTGCTGCTCCGGCCCGGACAGGACCAGGTCCACGCCTACCTGTGCGACTTCGGCATCGCCCGCGACGACGACTCGTCGCTGACCAGCAGCGGCGTCGTCGCCGGCACCTACGCCTACCTCGCGCCCGAGCGGTTCCGCGGCGAGCCCGCGACCCCGGCCTCCGACGTGTATGCCCTCGGCTGCCTGCTGTGGTTCCTGCTGGCCGGACGCGCGCCGTACGACGGCGGGATCGTCCAGCTCGCCCACCAGCACGAGTTCTCGGCGATCCCGCAGCTGCCGGGTGCACCCGAGCAGGTCAACGCGTTCCTGCGCCGCGCGATGGCGAAGGACCCTGCTGCGCGGCACCCCTCTGCGGCCGCGGCCGCCGCCGACCTGCGCGCGATCAGGCGGGCCGGGCTGGTGCCGACGCAGCGCTTCGCGGCACCGCCGCCACCGCCTCCACCGTCCCTGGGGTCGGTCCCGTCAGTCCCTTCAGTGCCGTCGGTCCCGTCGCAACCGCAACCGCAACCGCAGCCGCAGGCGCCGCCGCCGTACCAGCCCGCGCCCTCCACCCACTCGGTCCCGCAGGCGACACCCCTGCTGCCGGAGCAGGCCGACGACGAGCCGCGGCGGCGGGTGCTCCCGGTGCTCGCCGCCGTGCTGGTCCTCGTGCTGCTCGGCGGCGGCGTGGCGGGCTGGTGGCTCGCCCGCGGCGACGGTGGCGCGGCCGACGACCCGAATGCCTCCCAGGGGCCGGGTGGCGACGGCACGGACGGCGACGGACCCGGCCCGGCCGGTGGGCCGCTGGCACCCTCGGACGTCGACGGCGACGGTGACGACGACACGATCCTGGTCGACGCGGCGGACGACGAGATGCTGGTCCTGCGCTCGGACGACTCCGACCCGAGCGGCTTCGGCGACCTCGCCCCCTGGGCCGGCAGCGCCTTCGGCGCGGCGAAGGTGGTCCGCGGCGACTTCACCGGCGACGGCCGCGCCGACCTCGCCCTCGTCGAGACCGGCCGGGTCCGCGTCGCCCGCTCGACCGGCAGCGACTTCGCCCGGCCCCGCGCCTGGGGCGGGGTGGCGCTGCCCGAGCAGTTCCGGGTGAGCGTCGGGGACTTCGACGGCGACGGGTACGACGACCTCGCGTTCCTCACCGGCGCCGGGACCGGCGCGATCAGCATCGACGTGGCGCTGGTGCGGGACGGCCGGTTCGAGGAGCCGACCCCGTGGGCCGCGGTCGACGGGTGGACCTTCGAGGACATGAAGGTCGGCACGGCCGACGTCGACGGCGACGGCCGCGCCGACTTCGTCGAGCTGGGCCGACCGCCGGAGGGCGGGGTGGACGTCCGGGTCCTCCGCTCGCTGGGGGACACCTTCGACACCCACCGGCTCTGGTACGACGACCCCGACTGGGACTGGGACGGGGTGCGGCCGGTGCTCGCCGACGTCGACGCCGACGGGGACGCCGACCTCGTCGTGCTGCGCGACGTCGGCCACCTCGAGGTCGCCACCCTGCTCTCCGACGGCAGCGCGTCCTTCACGCCCGCCGACACCCTCGCCCTCGAGGACCTCGCGCTCGACCGGACCCGCTCGGTCGGCGCCGACACCGACGGCGACGCGGCCACCGACCTCGTGCTCGCCGACCGCGCGACGAACGAGGTGCGCAGACTCGCCTGGGACGACGGGTTCGCCGAGACGGGTCGGCGCGCCGTCGAGGCGAGCATCGACCGGGACGGCTCGATCCTCGTCAGCCCCAGCCGCTGACCCAGCCGCTGACCCAGCCACTGACCGGGCCGCTGTCAGGTGGTCGCGGCCAGGCCCGCCAGCCACCGCTCGGCGGCGTCCGCGCCCACCAGGCGAACCAGTGCCAGGTCGGGGTGCTCGACCGGGAGGGCGTCCAGCCAGGAGAGGTCCGCCTCGGCGTCGGCGCGGATGCGTCGTACGGTCCGGCGCACCAGGCCGCGCAGGCTGCCCGGCTCCGCCTCCAGCAGGAGTACGACGACCTCGGCCCGCTCCAGCAGCAGTGCCCGTCCCGCCGGCGGCTCGGCGGTACTGACCCAGCCGTCGAAGGCGGCCAGCCGCGACGCCTCGTCGGGCCCGGCGAGGTCGGCGAGCGGCACCAGCGGCACGTCGAGCACCTGGGCGAGGCGGGGGAGGAGGCCCTCGAGCATCGGGCCCGGGTTCCCCGCGACCACGACGCGCTGCGGGAGGCGCGGGTTCGGGGCAGGGAGGTCCACCCGGCGGATTCTAGGGACCGCCCCGGCGCCTAGGATGACCGGCATGTCCCAACTGTCCCGCGACGAGGTGGCCCACCTGGCCGATCTCGCCCGGATCGACCTCGACGACGCCGAGCTGGACCACCTGGCGCCCCAGCTCAACGTGATCCTCGAGG
>DATMHM010000074.1:0-20616 GCA_035554935.1 Nocardioides sp.
GTGGATAGAGCGGACCTACCACCGACGACGCCGCCAGGCCGGTCTCGGGCGGTTGACCCCCATCGAGTTCGAGACCATCATGACCACGCCAGCCACTCAGGCTGCGTGACCCAACCTGTCACCCGATCCTGCAGCGGTCCCACCCGCTATGGCTTGTTGTCAGAGGGTGTCCGCAGTGCGCTCGGGTCCTATCCCTACATGCCAGCCCCGTGGCTCGCCGGACAGGGGCAGGTCCGTCCTCCTGAGTTGGCCGAACTGCAGCTGATCCGCAGCGCCCTGCTCGGTGTCCTGAAGGATGGTCATCGGGAAGCGCTCCTCAAGTGCCTGCGCACCTGGAGCACGGTCCAGGCAGGCACCTTCAGGTCAGACGAGAAGACCATCGACCTCCTGAAGAACTACCCGGGCGACATCAGTGCCAGATCAGCCGCCGACACGACGGTTCGCGCCATGTGGGGTGCGCACAAGGGTGCGGTACTCATCAACGATCCGACCCACTAGGACGAAGCGATCAAGTGGGCGCGAGTGTTTTGGGGCGCCAACTCGATGACATCCAGGTGCGTCCGCAAGCGGGAGCCGGAAGGCGAAGACGGCCTGGAAGCTTCAAAGGATGCGAGTGAAGTGAATGACGTGTCTCCGGTCGACCGGTCTTCTGGTGATGCGGCGGCTTCTACTCCCGTCCCTGCCGACGGAGCGCACCTTCGTGGGCTCACGATGGACCTGCTAAGCAGCTTCGTCGAGGCACTCGAGACAGCGCCGGCGCGCTTGCACGACAACGAACGGCAGGAGGTCATCTCGGGACTCGTCGCCCGAGCTGGGCGCGACCTCATCGCGGTGCTAACAGCGCCCGATCTCTGGTGCATGGAGCACGGCGCGCACATCGTCCGGATGCTGGTTGAGACGAAGATCTACCTCCACTGGCTGGCCCAGCAGGACCCGACCATCTATCGAGAGTTTCAGGAGTACGGCGCGGGCAAGGCCAAGCTTTACGGCCGCATCTCAGATGAGGTGCCAGTGGAGGCGCGCAAGGCTGGCTTCCAGGAGGCGATCGAGGAGTTCGAGCTCCTCAGTCACAACCATGACGTCCTTGATCACAGGGTCGTTGACACCCGGGACACGTTCGCGGCCGGAAAATCGATCCGAGCGATGGCCGAGGAGACCGGGTTGTTGGATTTCTACCGGCAGGCCTACTCGCTCGCCAGTGGGGTCGTCCACTTCGAGTGGTGGTCGATTGAGACCCATGCGATGGAGCCCTGCCTGAATGTGCTTCACGGTCTCCACCTCATTCCTAGTCTCTCGCTGAGCTTCGGTGGGAACGTCCCTCTGGCTTCGTCGTGGGTTGACCAGTTCTACTCCTTGGTTCGGGTCGCCTTGAGAATTCTTGGGACCGATGAGGCGGCCGTGTCCGCAGCTTTCGCCTGGCTCGACGAACCGGCCGAGGAGGAACCTCAGTCCGCCAGCGAGCAGCCTCAGTAGTCGCTCCTCGACAGCGTGCTGCGTGGCAAGAACGTGGCAGCAGAGTCATCGGAGCCCCACGATCACGTTTCCGCAGTCAGCCGCATAGTGCCGTCGATGACCACCAACACCCGCTGAGCGTGCCGCGCTTCCCCTGGTACTACTGATCCGGAGCCGTCAGCTCGCTGAGCCCGGCCGGACCAGCCCGCACTCGTAGGCGTAGACCACGACGTGGACGCGATCACGCAGGCGAAGCTTGGTGAGCACCGCCGCGACGTGCGTCTTCACCGTGGTCTCCCCGACGAACAGGCTTCGGGCGATCTCCGCGTTCGATCGCCCCGCCGCGAGGAGGTGGAGGACCTCGAGCTCGCGCTCGGTCAGTCGGGCGAGCTCGGCACTCGCGTCGCGGTGGGTGGCGCGTACGGCGACCAGGTCGGCGATCAGCCGCCGCGTCACCGCGGGCGCCAGGAGGGCCTCCCCGGCCGCGACCGTGTGCAGGGCGCGGATGAGGTCGGCGGGCGGGCAGTCCTTGAGGAGGAAGCCGCTCGCGCCTGCCTCCAGTGCGGCGTAGACGTACTCGTCGCGGTCGTAGGTCGTCAGCACCAGCACCCTGGTCGGCTGCGCCGAGGTGATCTCGCGGGTGGCGGCGATCCCGTCGAGCACCGGCATCCTGATGTCCATCATGACGACGTCG
The DNA here is from genome assembly GCA_035554935.1 of Nocardioides sp. Classification (GTDB taxonomy): domain Bacteria; phylum Actinomycetota; class Actinomycetes; order Propionibacteriales; family Nocardioidaceae; genus Nocardioides. Next base: position 2,147 of record DATMHM010000074.1, read on the forward strand.
GGCCGGAGGCTCCTGGTCTGGTCGACGGCCTCCCGCCCGTTGACGGCCTCGCCCACGACCTCGATGTCGGCCTCCGCCTCCAGCAGCCGGGCGAAGCCGGCGCGCAGCAGGGCCTGGTCGTCGGCCACGATGACGCGCACCTCAGGCCTCCGCCCGTGCGGGGAGGAGCGCGCGCACGCCGTAGCCGCCGTGCGGCCGCGGGCCGGCCTCGAACGTCCCGGAGTAGAGGCGGACGCGTTCGCGCATGCCGATCAGCCCGTGCCCGCCCGGCAGCCGGTCGGGTGTCGGCCTGCCCGGCTGTGGCCCGTCGTCGTCGACCGTGACGGTGACAGTGCCCGCGTCGTACCGGATCTCCACACGCACGGCTGATCCCGGCGCGTGCTTCATGGCGTTCGTCATGGCCTCCTGGGCGATGCGGTACGCCGACAGCGTGACCCCCGGCGGCAGGGACCGGTCCTCGCCCACGACGGTCAGGGTCACCTCGAGGCCGGCGGCGCGCAGCCGGCCGACGGCTGCATCGAGGTCGGCGAGGGTCGGCAGGGGCTCGAGCGATCCGGTGCCCGCTGCCTCGGCGCGGAGCAGGCCGAGCAGCCGGCGGAGGTCGTCGAGCGCGGCGCGACCGGCGTCCTCGATGGTCGCCAGGGTCGCCGCGAGTGCCGGGTCCTGGTCGCCGCGCAGCCGGGCCTCGACGGACGCCTGGACGACCATCACGCTCAGGCTGTGCGCGACCACGTCGTGCAGCTCCCGGGCGATCCGGGAGCGCTCGGCGGCGAGGGCGTCGCGCACGTCGGCGTCGCGCCGACGCTCCAGCTTGCGCGCCGACGCGACGGCGGCCTCCGCCGACGTCCGGAAGCGCCGGACCGTCGCTCCGATCCCGAACGCAGCCGCCCAGAACACGATGCTGGGCAGGGCGTCCCCGGGCGGCCGCCCGGCGACGACCATGACCAGGAACGGCTCGACGGGCGGTTGTCTGGTCAGGTCCTCGCTGAGGCCCACCAGTTAGGTGGCGACCAGGCCGGCCGCCATGACGGCGGAGACGCCGGGCCGGGTGCGTCGTACGACGAGCGCGAGGGCAGCGCCCACCAGGAGCACCGCGGTGGTGGCCGTCGGCTCGGCGTAGGCCTGCGGATCGGTGGCGAGCCCGAGCACCGTGACCGCCGTGAGCGCGACGGCCGGCGCCGCGTCGACCAGCAGGCCGAGGGCAGGGCGTCGCGCGCGGCTGGTCTCCATGACGGGACGGACTGCCGCAGGTCCCGGTGCGGGTCGACTTCGCAGCCGGACCGTCTCCTTCCCGGGGAGGAGACGAAAGGTCGCCGCGCTCGATGCCGCGTGGGAGCGCCGGCGGCCACGCTTCCGTCTCCGACACCACACCTCCAGGAGGTCGACCATGACCAGCAGGATCCTCGCGGCGAGCGGCGCCGCCTTCGTCGTACTCGCGCTCGCCGGCAACTCACTGACCGAGTCAGCAGTGTCGGCGGTGGATCCGGGCGGGGAGCTCGACGGCGAGCAGGCTGCCGCGAACCTCGCCGCCTACGCCGGGTCGACCGCGGCGCGGGTGGGTCTCGGACTGGAGATCCTCGGGATGGCGGCACTGGCCGTGTTCGCCGCAGCAGTGACCACGCGGCTGGTCGGCCGCGCGCCCGCCGCGGCGATCACCGCCGCCATCGGTGCGGCCGGCGTGCTGCTGGTCAAGCTCGCCACCGGCGCGCCGCTGCTGGCGGGAATCGCCGAGCACGAGCGCCTCAGCGACGACGCGGCGCTCGCCCTGATGGCGACCAACGGTGCCGGGTTCGTCCTCAGCTGGGTGCCGATGGCGGTCCTCGTCGGTGCGCTGGCGGCCGGCCTCGCCATCGCAGGGGAGGTCGGCCGCCCGACCGCCGTCGTCGGCGGGGTGCTCGCGGCGCTCGGCGTGGTCGCGGCGCTCGTCGGTGCCGGCGACGTCAACGGGGCCGCCGTACCCATCCCGTTCCTCCTGTCGCTGCTCTGGGTCGCGGTGGTGAGCGTGCGGCTCGCCATCGGCACGCGCCGGAGCGAGCGCGTCCTTCCCGTGGCCGCGGCCCGCAGCGGGTCAGCGCATCGCTGAGCGCGCCGCGTCCCGCACCTTGTCGAGCAGTGCGGCCAGCTGTCCGACGGCAGCGTTGACGATCGCGGACTCGCCCGCGCGCGGGTGCGGATGGGTGGGCGCGATCCGCTCGACGGCCTGCACGGCGGCCCCCATCTTCTCCAGCTGCGCCGGCTCAGTCTCGGCGAGCAGCACCGGGAACTCCAGCTCCTCCTCCTGCCGGGCCTCGACCACGTCACCACCGCCGTGCCGGGTGACGTTCGGGTGGGTCACGATCTCCTCCGCGGCCTCGTGGACCGACAGCATGCGCCGCAGCTCGTCGAAGGCGCGGGAACGCGCCTGGCCGGCCGTGGACTGCACCTCGTCGAAGAGCTTCTCGATGTGGCGGTGCTGGTCGGTCAACAGGTCCACGACGTTCTTCGTCGTCGTCATCGGGACAGCCTCCTGGTGGCGGGGTTCGGTACGCCGGAGGTACCCGGCCCGGCGTACGGGATGCGGCCCCGGGTCGGCAGGCGACGCTTCACATGGTGTCGACGGGTGGCGGACGGGTGGCGGACGGGTGACCGCGGTCACCGCCCATGAAGGTAGCCTCCGCCTGTGCCCCAGATCGTCGTCCTGACCGGTGCCGGCATCTCCGCGGAGAGCGGCGTGCCGACGTTCCGCGACGCCGACGGCCTCTGGGAGGGGCACCGGGTCGAGGACGTCGCGACGCCGGAGGGTTTCGACCGGGACCGGGCCACGGTGCAGCGGTTCTACGACGAGCGCCGGGCGGCGCTCGCGAACGTCGAGCCCAACCCGGCCCACCTGGCCCTCGCCGAGCTCGAGGAGACGATGGGCGACGCGCTGCTCGTCGTGACCCAGAACATCGACGACCTGCACGAGCGCGCCGGGTCGAAGCGCGTGGTGCACATGCACGGCGAGCTGCTCAAGGCGCTGTGCCGCTCGTGCGGCGTCGCGTCGCCGTGGTCGGGCACCCTGCTCGACGAGCCCGCCTGCCCGGGCTGCGGGGTGCACGAGCTGCGGCCCGACGTGGTGTGGTTCGGCGAGGTGCCCTACGAGATGGACCGGATCGCCGACGCGCTCTCCGAGGCGAGCCTGTTCGTGTCGATCGGTACGTCGGGGGCGGTCTACCCGGCGGCCGGCTTCGTGCAGCACGCCCGCCGGCACGGCGCCCGTACGCTCGAGCTCAACCTCGAGCCGAGCGAGGGCACCCACTTCTTCCACGAGGCCCGGCACGGCCGCGCCGGCGACCTGGTGCCGGTCTGGGCGCGCGAGGTCCTCTGGGCCTGAGCGGAGGCCCGGGCAGCGGCCGGATACGGTTCCGCCATGCGCCCCCAACTCTCGCTCGCCCTGTTCCCGCTCCTCGCCCTGGGCCTCGCCGCCTGCGGCGAGGACGAAGGCAAGGCCTCGGACGACAAGTCGTCGGAGTCCTCGGACTCCCCGGCGTCGTACGCCGACACCCCGCTCGACCAGATCGCCGAGGACGTCGAGGAGGCGATGAACGCCCTCGAGACCGTGCACCTCGCCGGCAACATCGTCGACGACGAGGGCCAGACCATCCTGATGGACGTCACCATCAGCAGGGGCGGCGACTGCCAGGGCTCGATGACCATCAAGGGCGCCGGCGCCCTCGAGATCATCGCCGTGGACGGGGTGTCCTACTTCAAGGCCGACGACGCGTTCTGGCAGAGCCAGGGTGGCGCCGAGGCCTCCGTGATCACCGGCCTGATCGGTGACAAGTGGACGACCGACTCCTCCGACCCCGAGGGCTTCGCCGAGCTCTGCGACCTCGACGAGCTGCTCTCCGAGATGGACTCCGACGACGTCGCGGATGACGACGCCGAGGTCACCGGCACCGAGGAGGTCTCGGGCCGCGAGGCGGTCACGGTGTCGTTCACCAGCGACGACGGCAACCCCGGGACGGCGTACATCGCCGCCGACGAGCCCCACCACTTCCTCCGCTTCGAGACCACCGGGGAGGGCTCGATGGGCTTCAGCCGCTTCGACGAGCCGCTCGACGTGCAGAAGCCGGCCGATTCGGAGATCTTCGACCTGGCAACGCTCGGCAGCTGAGCGACACCTCGCCCGTCGGCGTCGGCGTCGTCGTCCGGCGTCGCCGCCGGCGGGCCTGGGGTGCGCGTGCCGGCTGTAACACGTTGTTCGCGGACCTGGGGTGCGCGTGCCGGCTGTCACACGTTGTTCGCGGACCTACGCGACCCGTGTCAGCTGTGGCAGCCCCGTACGACGGTCGAATTGCGACGTCTTGCGGCTGGTAGGGCCGCGGACCACGTGTTACATCCGGCCTTGCCCGACGACCCGCCCCGACGACCCGGCCCGACGACCCGCCGGACCCTCAGCGCCGGGCGAGCTCCTCGTCGAGGATCCCCGTCAACCGCGGCCGGTCGTCGTCGAGGCCGAGCGGCCCGAGCCAGTCGAGCAGGGTGGCGCGGAAGAGCTGGCCGGACTCGATCACCCGCGGGTCGCAGTGCCCGGTCGACTCCAGGGTGACCACGCCGTAGAGCGCGGACCACGACCGCATGTAGACCCACAGCAGGCCGCGGTCCTCGGTCGGGATGTGCTCGGCCTTGGCGGGGATGAGCGGGTCGAGGACGGCCTCGCGGATCACCGGGTCGAGCTCGTCGAGGGCGGGGAACGGGAAGCGCCGCTGCTCCCAGATCTGCCAGAGCAGGTCGGTGAAGTAGTGCCCGGACGTCGACAGGGTGAGCAGCTCGCGGCGGTTGCTGTCGTGCTCGGCGATCGGGTTGGCGAAGACCAGCCCGAACTGCCGCGGCTTCGCGATCGCCCAGTTGCGGAAGCGCACGCAGGCCACGGTGAGCCGGGCTGCCGGGTCGTCCTCCGGGAACCGCTCGGCCACGGCCGCCCACTCCGCGGTGGCCGCCTTGTCGAGCTCGAAGGCGACCAGGTCGACCAGCTGCTGGTAGTTCGCGACGTAGCGGTAGAGCGCCGGCGCCGTCATCCCCATCCGCGCCGCGACCGCACGCAGGGACAGGTCGGCGCCCTCGTCGAGCAGCTGCGCGGAGACGGCCACGATCTCGTCGTACGTCGCCTCCCGCTGGCGTTCGCGACGGGTGGCGGGCTGGCGGAGAGCGGGCACGGGGCTCCTCTGGTGACTCGGCTGCGACTCGTGTGGTGACGCGAGTGTGACATCGGTCCGACGGCTTGACGCGGCGAGTTTACACCGTTTACCGTGAACGGCGTTAACCAAACTGACGTGAGTTCACTGACCGCGTCCGAGCTCCCCGAGGAGACGCCATGATCGAGCGATGGGGCGCCCTGGTCGTACGCCGGGCGGTCGTCGTCCTGCTGGTCGGGCTCGGCATCACCGCCGCCGCGGCGATCGCGGGCATCGGCCTCGAGGACAAGCTGGGCGCCGGCGGGTTCGAGGACCCGGGCACCGAGTCCTCGCGCGAGCTGGCGCTGGAGCGCGAGAGCTTCGGCAACCGCTCGATCGACACGGTCGTGATCTTCTCCAGCGAGGAGGAGCGCGTCGACGCCCCGGCCTTCCGGGCCGAGGTGGAGCGCACGATCGACGCGTTCCCGGAGGGCACGGTCGTCGCCGCCCAGACGTGGTACGACGTCCGGGACCCCGCCATGGTGAGCAAGGACCGCCACGCCACCGCGGTCTACGTCTCCCTCGCCGGCGACGACCAGAACGAGTTCATGGACTCCTTCGACGAGCTGCGCCCGGTCATCGAGGAGAGCACGCTCGACACCGACCTCGCCGGCGCCTACGCCGTCTACAGCGACGTCAACGAGGAGACCAAGGCCGACCTGCTGCGCGCCGAGATCATCTCGCTGCCCGTGGTGCTGGTGCTGTCGCTGATCATCTTCCGCAGCGTGGTCGCGGCGCTGATGCCCGTCCTCGTCGGCCTCGCCGCCGTCGTCGGCGGCCGCGCCACCATCGCCGGCCTCAACGAGCTCGTCGAGGTCTCGATCTTCGCGCCCAACATCATCACCCTGCTCGGGCTGGGCCTGGCGATCGACTACGCGCTGTTCGTGGTCTCCCGCTTCCGGGAGGAGATCGCGCGCACGCCCGACGACACGGGCCGGGCGCTGGTGCGCACCATGGCCACCGCCGGGCGCACGGTCGCCTTCTCCGCGCTGACGGTCGCCGCCGCGATGAGCTCGCTGCTCGTCTTCCCGCAGACCTTCCTCAAGTCCATCGGGTACGGCGGCATCGCGGCCGTGCTGATCGCGATGGTCGCCGCGCTGACGGTCCTCCCGGCGACGCTCGCGCTGCTCGGCACCCGGATCGACGCGATCCGGATCCCCTTCCTCCAGCGGGCGGCGCGGGTCGAGAGCGACCACGGCGCGTGGGCGCGGCTGGCCCGCGCGGTGATGCGCCGCCCGGTCATCGTCGCGACGGCCGTCGCCGCGCTGCTGCTCGTCGTCGCCTCCCCGTTCCTCGGCGTGAAGTGGGGCAGCGTCGACTACCGGGTGCTGCCCGCCGACACCCCGTCGCACGTCGCCTCCGAGCGGCTCAACGCGGAGTTCGGACAGGAGCGCTCGACCGCCAACGTCCTGGTCACCGGCGCGGACGAGGCCGGCCTGGCGTCGTACACCCGCGGGCTCGAGGGGGTCGACCGCGTCGTCGACGTCCGACCGGTCGCCACCGAGGGCGACACCACCCTGCTCCGCGTGTCCTGGGAGGGCAACAGCCAGACCGAGGCGTCGCAGCAGGTGGTCCGCGACCTGCGTGCGGTCGACGCCCCGGACGGCCCGGATGGCGCGGGCGGCCCGGGCAGTACCGAGGCGCTCGTCGGCGGCCTGACCGCCGACACCGTCGACCTCGCCGAGTCCGTCGGCGACCACCTGCCGCTGATGGGCATGATCGTGGTCGGGGTGATGGTGGTGCTGCTGTTCCTCGCCTTCGGCTCCGTGGTGCTGCCGCTCAAGGCGGTGCTGATGAACGCCTTCTCGATCACCGCCTCCTTCGGGGTCGTGACCTGGATCTTCAGCGACGGGCACCTCGCCGACCTGCTCGGCTTCACGCCCCAGGGCTTCCTCGACCTGACGAACCCGATCGTGATGCTGGCGGTGCTGTTCGGGCTGTCGATGGACTACGAGGTGTTCCTGCTGTCGCGGGTCCGCGAGCAGTGGGACGCGACCGGCGACAACGACCTCGCCGTCCAGACCGGCGTGCAGAAGACCGGCCGGATCATCACCAGCGCGGCGCTGCTGCTGGCGGTCGTGATCGGCGCGTTCAGCCTCAGCGGCGTGGTGTTCATGAAGATGCTCGGCATCGGCATGCTGGTCGCGATCCTGGTCGACGCCACCGTCGTACGTGCCCTGCTCGTGCCCGCCACGATGAAGCTGCTCGGCCGCTGGAACTGGTGGGCGCCCGCGCCGCTGGCCCGCTGGTGGGAGCGCCACGGCTTCCGCGAATCGGAGTCGTACGACGACCCGCAGCCCGCCGACGGCCCGACGGACCCCGACCGGGTGCCTGCGGGCGCCTGACGCCCCGCGCCGGCAAAGGTTGCGCCGAAACCGGGAGATCTGCCGGACGCCGTCGTCATACTGCCGAGGTGGGGGCTGTGATCAGGGTCGGCGCGATCGACAACCACCCGGTGGTGCTCGCCGGGATCCGCGGCGCGCTCGCGGAGTCCGCGCCCGACCTCGAGCTGGTCGCGATCGCAGCCACGGTGGACGAGCTGCTGGAGCAGGCTCCCGAGGGCGTCGACGTGGTGCTGCTGGACCTGCACATGCCGGGGCAACCGCCGGCGGAGGAGCTGGTCGAGCGGCTCGTCGGCCTGGGCGTCGTGGTGCTGGTGTTCACGGCCGAGGAGCGCCCGGTGCCGGTACGGCGTGCGATCGCCGCCGGTGCGGCCGGGCTGGTCCTCAAGGTCGACCCGATCGAGCGGATCGCGCAGTCGATCCGGGACGGGTTCGCCGGCGAGCTCGCCTGCTCGGGGCAGCTCGCGGCCGCCCTGCTGACCGACGCATCCCTCGGAGCGCGGCTCTCGCAGCGGCAGATCGAGATCCTGCAGGCGGTCAGCACCGGGCTGCCCTACCGGCTGGTCGCCCGCCAGCTCGGGATCAGCGAGGTCACCGTCCGCGAGCACCTCGCCCGCGCGGCCCGCGCCTATCGCGACGGCGGCGTCGAGATCGGCAACGTGCACGGACTGATCAGTCGGGCACGCGCCGACGGTCACCTCGACGAATGAGGGTGGCCAGGTCCGGGGGTCCGGTCAGCACGACCGCCTCGGGCTCGAGGCTGGCCTGCCACGACAGCGGCAGCATCCGCGGCGCCCGCGCCGGCGCGCTCCCGTGCAGCACGACGACCATGGTCTCGTCGCCCGTCCCGGACACGGTGACCTGTTCCGCCGCGGAGCCGCGCAGCGACGACAGCGCGGCCGCCAGGGTGCGGCTGGCGGGCGGAGGCTCGGTGAGGATCGTGTCGACCCGGACGCCGGAGCGCCGCAGCGCGTCCAGCTCGGCCCGCAGGTCCGCGTGGGCGGGCCCGGGGAGGTAGAGGCAGTCCCGCACCGCGCTCGCCAGCAGCCGCGGCGCGTGCGCCGACGCGTCGCCGGAGAGCGCCGCCCGCAGCGCGGCGACGACCGGCAGCCGGGTCGCCCCCAGCAGGTGCCGGATCGCCTGGGTCCGGGTCGTGCGCTCGGTCGCGGACGGGGTGGTCATCACCCGGCCGGCCCGGCGGCAGACCCTGCCGATCACCGCCACGAACAGTGCGCTGACCGGCTGCACGAACAGGAGGTGCGGCAGGTCGTTCGCGGTGCTGCCCAGCTGGAGTGCGACCACGGCGATCACCACCGCGTTCGGCAGCAGCACGAGCAGCACCATCCGCACCGACACCACCCAGGCGATCGCGAGCGCGGGCAGCCCGCTGAACTCGATCAGCCACGACTCCGTGCCGCCCATGCCCTCCGGCGACACACTGGGCAGTGCGACGGCCAGCACCTCCGCAGGTACGACGGCCGTCACCGCCAGCACCAGCGGCGACAGCGGCCCGCGCGACATCGCCGCGGTGACCAGCCCGACGTAGATCGCGATCGCGGCGGCACCGGCGTAGGACCACGGCTGCAGTGGGATGTCCACGGTGAGCAGCGCTGCGGTGGCGAGGTAACCCGCTGCCAGCACGGCGCAGGCCAGGCGCGCCACGCGGCCCGGGTCGGTCACGGCGGCCCGGATCAGGGAGTCCAGGTCGGGCGACATGCCGAGCGCCCGGGCGACCAGGTGCGTGCGCCAGGCGAGCTCCACCCGGGTGCCCGAGCCCGGCACGCCGACGATCCGGGCGGTGCCGCCGATGGCCTCGACCCGGCCGACGATCGCGACCCGCAGGCCGACGCCGGGTGGCCCGTCGAGGCCCTCGCCGCGGTCCTCGACCCGAATCCGCAGGGCACCCGGTCGTCGTACGACGGTCACGGTCGCCCGGCGCTGTCCGCTGTGCCGCGCGACGTTGCGCAGCGCCTCGGTGGCGGCGCCGACCATCGCCTCCCGCACCGCCTCCGGGACGTGGGTGCGGGGCCCGCGGACCACGAGCTCGAGGTCGAGCACCTCGCGGACCGCGGCCGCGCGCAGCGCCTCGACGACGTCGGTGCCGTCCTCGCCCGCGCCGGGAGCGGTGATCCGGGCGAGGGCGAGCCCGGCGGCGACCCGGGTGTCCGGCTCGTGCGGCACCACGCCGAGGGCCAGCAGGGTCGGCACCAGGTCGTCGTGGACGAAGGCGGCGGTCTCGACCTCCGCGCTGCTCATCTGCTCCGCGTGGCTGTCGTGGTGTCGCGAGATCACGTCCTCCGCCCGGGCGGAGGCACGCCGCATCTGGGTGACCAGGAACAGCGCCCCCAGCGCGGTGCCGGTGATCAGCACCGCCTCCTGCACGCCGAACCACAGCCCGTCGTCCCCGCCGGTGGCCCACCGCAGCGCCACGAACAGGGCCGCGATGAGCAGCATGGGTACGGCGGAGCCGCGGCGCCGCACCGCGATCAGCACCAGCATCGGCTCGACGAGGTGGATCACCGGGGACAGGGCAGTGCCCGACAGCGGCACCTCCGGTCGTGGCATCAGCGCGTCGACCACCAGCGCGGCGGTGCACAGCAGCACGTCGAGCCCGGTCGGCCCGCCGCGCAGGCAGCGCACCGCCGTCGTACCGACGAGCAGCACGATCACGGCGACGAACCCCAGCTCCCGGCGGTCGGCGTGGTCGGTCACCGCGAACTGGGAGGCGAAGACGACCGTCTTGACGACGATCACCATCCCGATCGAGAGGTGCAGCCCGCGCTCCACCGACTCCCCGAAGGAGCGGGTCGTGCGTCGGACGTGGCTCACTCCCCGCAGCGTAGGCCGGTTCCGGAGCCCTGGTGGCGGGAACGACACGGCTGCCATCGGATCCGCTGGTTTCGCGACGGCGCCGTGGCGGCGAGAATCCATCCGGGTCGTACCGTGGGGGAACGACCCGCTCGAGGTGTGCCGCGCCCGGCCGCACCCGTCCTCCGCTGCGGCTCCCTCGGGAGCCGCCGGCTCTCGGGTCCGAAGCCGGGCGCGGTGCCCTCCCCGGACTCCCGGGTCCGGCCGCGCCGGCCACCTGCGTCGGGTAGAACAGTGCTGTGCCCCCGAACCCGAGCCCCGACGAGCCCGGTCCCGGCACGCGCATCGGACGGTTCCGGCTGATCGAGCAGCTCGGGCAGGGTGGGATGGGCGTGGTGCACCGCGCCCTGGAGGAGAACCTCGGCCGCGAGGTCGCGCTCAAGGTGATCGCACCGCTGTTCGCCCACGACCCGGAGTTCCGCGAGCGCTTCACCCGCGAGGCGCGCGCGCAGGCGTCGCTCGAGTCGGCGCACGTGGTGGCGGTGTACGCCCACGGCGAGGAGGACGGCTACCTCTACATCGCCAGCCAGCTGATCCCCGGCGGCGACCTCGGCCACCTGATCCGCACCGCTGGCACACCGAGCCTGGCCGAGGCGCTGGAGGTCATCGAGCAGGTCGCCAGCGGCCTCTCCGACGCCCACGAGGCCGGGCTGGTGCACCGCGACATCAAGCCCGGCAACGTGCTGGTCCGCCGCCGGCCGGGCTCGATCAGCGCCTACCTGGCCGACTTCGGGATCGCCCGCCGGATGAACGCCGACGCGACCCGGTTCAGCTCCTCGACCGCCGGTACGCCGTCCTACATGGCGCCCGAGCTGCACGGCGGCGCCAAGGCCGGTCCCTCGACGGACATCTACGCCCTCGGCTGTGTGCTGTGGGTGGCGCTGACCGGCGTGCCGCCCTACCGCGGGACGTCGGAGTACCAGCTGATCGCCGCGCACGTCCGCGAGCCCGTCCCGCAGCTGGCCGGCGACAGCCCGATGGTCAACGCCACCAACCGGATCCTGCGCACCGCGCTGGCCAAGGAGCCGGGCGAGCGCTACCAGTCCGCCGCCGAGATGGGCGCCGACCTGCAGGCCGCGCTGCGGCTGCCCGTCACGCCCGGGTCGGCGGTCCCCGAGGACCGCGGTGCGACCGCGCTGCGGCCGATCGGGGAGCGGCCGACTCCGACTCCGACTCCGACTCCGACTCCGACTCCCACGCCGGCTCCGAGCCCGGCTCCTCCGCCGACACCGCCCCGGGCGCCGGTCCCGCCGCGGCCCGCGCCGGCTCCCGTGGCGGTCCCCCCGCCGCCGGCGTTCCTCTCCGCGACGCCGACCGGCCGGCGTACGGACGCAGGAGCGAAGCGGTGGTGGGTCGCCGGCGGCGTGGCCGCCGCGGTCGCGGTGGCGGCCGGCGTCGCGGTCGCGCTCACCGCCGGCGGGGACGAGCCGGCGGGGGAGGACTTCCTCGCGCTCGAGCCGAAGGCCGTCGTCGAGGCCGCGGAGAAGGACATGGCCGTCGTGCGCAACGCGCGGATCCGCGGGGAGTTCACCGACGACGCCGGCGACACGATCACCGTCGACGTCACCGCCACCACCAGCGGCGACTGCCGCGGGACGCTGACCTCCGCCGCATCCGGCGGGACGGGGGAGATCCTGCGCGTGGACGACGACGTCTACCTCCGCGCCGACCGCGAGTTCTGGAACGCCAGCGGCGACCCGGAGACGACCACCCTCATCCTCGCGGTGCTCGGGGACAAGTGGGTCGTCGAGAACAGCCTGCTCGAGAGCACCGAGGCCTTCTGTGACCTCGACGAGTTCCTCGAGCGCGACGGACGCGAGGACGCCGACGCGAGGGCGCTCGGCTCCGGCGAGGTCGACGGCGAGGAGACCGTCCGGATCGAGCAGACCGAGGGCACCGATCGCGAGGTGCTCGACGTACGGGTCGCGGAGCCGCACTACCTGGTGGGCGTCGAGGAGGGGAGCGAGGGCGAGGACCGCTTCCGCTTCTCCGACTTCGACAGCGACGTCGACATCCAGGCGCCGGCCGACGGCGACGTCTTCCCGCTCCAGACCTACCTCGACACGATCGCCAAGGGTCTCGACGCGCTGCCCGGCGCGGACGAGCCGCCGTCCGGCGACGCCACGGAATAGGGCTCCGGTCTGCGGTTCACCAAGCAAATTCGTGGTGGAATCCGCCTCGGGACAACGAATTTGCTTGGTGGACCGCACCCCCAGGCGACCCGGACCACCCAACCCGTGGGAATGCCCGGCGTCGTACGGCGGTTGCGGCTCCATGTGACCGCCCCTGCCGCCGTACCGATCACCCGCGCCCACGTCGGGTTGCGGAGCGAGCGGGGGCCGATCCTGGCGTCGGTCATGCTGAGCACCGCGCTGGTCGCGATCGACACCACGATCCTGGCGACCGCCGTACCCGCGATCGTCGAGGACCTCGGTGGGTTCACCCAGTTCCCGTGGCTGTTCTCGACCTACCTGCTCGCGCAGGCGGTGACCACCCCGATCTACGGCAAGCTCGCCGACGTCTTCGGGCGCAAGCCGCTGATGCTGCTGGGGATCGGGCTGTTCGTGCTCGGCTCGGTGCTGTGCGCCGTCGCGTGGAGCATGACCGCGCTGATCGTGTTCCGCGGCGTCCAGGGCCTCGGCGCGGGCGCCATCCAGCCGGCGGGCATCACGATCATGGGCGACATCTACTCGGTCGCCGAGCGCGCGGTCGCGCAGAGCTACGTCGCGGGCGTGTGGGCGGTCTCGGCGGTGGTGGGCCCGACCCTGGGCGGCCTGCTCTCCGACCATGCGTCGTGGCGCTGGATCTTCTGGATCAACCTGCCGCTCGGGCTGCTCGCGGCCGTCGTGCTGCAGCGCCGGTTCCACGAGGCGGCCGGCCACGCCGCCCGTTCGGAGCGCCGCCCCCTCGACGTCGGCGGCGCGCTGCTGCTGGCCGCGGCCGCAGGGCTGCTGCTCCTCGGCCTGCTCGAGGGCGGCATCCGCTGGCCCTGGTGGTCGCCGCTCGGGGTCGGCATCTTCGCGGTCGCCCTGGTCCTGCTGGTCGGGTTCGTACTCGTCGAGCGCCGCGTACCCGACCCGGTGCTGCCGCTGTGGGTGTTCCGCCACCGCGTGCTCGCCGCGTCGCTGACCGGCGCGTTCGTGGTGGGCACGGTGATGATGGGCGTGACGTCGTACGTCCCCGTCTATGCGCAGCAGGTGCTCGGCGCGGGCGCCGTGCCCGCCGGCCTCGCCGTGGCGGCGCTGGCCATCGGGTGGCCGATCGCGGCGAGCACGGCCGGGCGCTTCTACGTGCACGGGACCTACCGCGGCTGCCTCCTGGCCGGCGCCGCGTTCGGGCTCGTCGGGGCGACGGTCGTCGCGACCGCCGGGCCGGACAGCCCGGTGTGGCTGCTCGCGCTCGGCTGCCTGGTCCTCGGGCTCGGGCTCGGCTACGTCGCCAGCCCCAGCATCGTCGCCGCCCAGTCCGCCGTGACCTGGCGCGACCGCGGCGTCGCCACCGGCAGCAACATGTTCTCCCGCTCGGTCGGCAGCGCGGTCGGCGTCGCCGTCTTCGGTGCCGTCGCCAACGGCGTCGTCTCCCGCCGCCTCGGCGGGGGTGACGAGGCGAGCAGCGTCGACCTCGAGGCGCTGCCGGTGTCCGTCCTCGACCCCGCGCTGCACACCGTGTTCGTCACCGTCGCGGTGGCCGCCCTGGGCCTGGTGGTGGCCGGGCTGCTGATGCCGAGACGGGTCGAGCCGCTCGACGAGTGAGCGTCCCCGGGCGTCGCAGGTGACCAACGTCGCGCCCCGATTTCTTGTGCGCGGGGACAACGACCGCGCATGTGACCCGCGAGTAGAGTCCGACCCATGAAGCGTGAGATCTACGACGAGGACCACGAGGCATTCCGCGCATCCGTCAAGGAGTTCGTGGACCGATCCGTGCTGCCGCACGCCGAGGAGCACATCCAGGCCAAGGCGCTGCCCCGCGAGTTCTGGCTCGAGGCCGGCAAGCAGGGCCTGCTGGGCCTCTGCATCCCGGAGGAGTACGGCGGCTCGGAGGCCGGCGACTACCGGTTCAACGCCGTCCTGCAGGAGGAGCTCGCCAAGGCGGGCGCGGCGTACCCCACCTGCCACGGCATCCACGCCGACATCACGGTGCCCTACATCGTCGAGCTCGGCACCGAGGAGCAGCGGCAGCGCTGGCTCCCGGGCTGCGCCTCGGGCGAGATCCTGACGGGCATCGGCATGACCGAGCCGTCCGGCGGCTCCGACCTGGCCGCCCTGAAGACCACGGCCGTGCGCGACGGCGACTCGTGGATCATCAACGGCTCCAAGACCTTCATCACCAACGGCTACTCCGGCGACCTGTTCGTCACCGCCGTGCGCACCGACCCGGAGAAGGGCCCGAAGGGCATCACCCTCTTCGGCATCGAGGCCACCATGGAGGGCTTCTCGCGTGGCCGGAAGCTCGACAAGGTCGGCATGGAGGAGTCCGACACCGCCGAGCTGTTCTTCGAGAACGTCCGGGTCACCGACGCCGAGATCATCGGCGAGCTCAACATGGGCTTCATCCACATGATGCAGAAGCTCCCGCAGGAGCGCCTCGGCTGCGCGGTCGCGAACATCGCGCACGCCAAGCAGATCCTGCTCGAGACCGTGGAGTACGCCAAGGAGCGACACGCCTTCGGCGCCCCCATCGGCACCTTCCAGCACAACAAGTTCCTGCTCGCCGACCTGGTCACCCGGATCGAGGCGGCCGAGGCCTACATCGACAAGTGCGTGCTCAACCACGCGCAGCAGACGCTCACCGCGATCGACGCCGCCAAGGCCAAGTGGTTCTCCTCGCAGGTGCAGTCGGAGGTCATCGACCACTGCGTCCAGCTGCACGGCGGCTACGGCTTCATGAACGAGTACCGCGTCGCCCGCGCCTGGCGGGACGCCCGGGTCACCAAGATCTGGGCCGGCTCCAACGAGATCATGAAGGAGCTCATCGGCCGCGACCTCGGCCTCTGACGCTCGCCGGTGCTCCGGCCTCCGACGCTCGCCGGTGGGCGCCGGCCGGCTCTCGACAGGGTCCTCGCCGCTGGCGGGGGCCCTGTCGGCGTACCGGCTGGCTGTCACACGTGGTGAGCTGCCCTGGCAGCCGCGCGGCGGATGTAACACGTGGTCCGCTGCTCCGGCAGCCCCGCGGCGGATGTAACACGTGGTTCGCTGCTCTGGCGGCCCCGTGCCGTAGGTAGCAGCCCCGTGCAGCACCGCCGCGGCACGGTCTTGCGGCTGGTAGAGCCGCGAACCACGTGTTACAGCCGCGCGTCACCCGCGCCGCCCACCCCCCCCGGAATCCCGGTCGCATGAGGTCGACCGCTTCGGGGATCATGGACCTGTGAGCAGCACGAACGCCGAGCCGGCGGCGGAGGACCTCGGCCCCCACGACGACGAGCCGCACGCCGAGGGATTCAACGACCGGCTGAACTGGCTACGGGCCGGCGTCCTCGGCGCCAACGACGGCATCGTCTCGACGGCCGGCATCGTGCTCGGCGTCGCCGGCGCCACGACGGACCGGACGGCGATCCTGATCGCCGGCGTCGCGGGCCTGGCGGCGGGGGCGATGAGCATGGCGGCGGGGGAGTACGTCTCCGTCAGCACCCAGCGCGACTCCGAGGAGGCGCTGCTGGCGAAGGAGAGGCGCGAGCTGCGCGAGGACCCCGAGGACGAGCTGGCCGAGCTCGCGGGGCTGTACGTCGACAAGGGGCTCGAGCCCGACCTGGCGCTCGAGGTCGCGAAGCAGCTCACCGAGAAGGACGCGCTCGCGGCGCATGCCGAGGTCGAGCTCGGCATCGACCCCGACGACCTGACGAACCCGTGGAACGCGGCGTTCGCGTCGATGGTCGCCTTCACGCTCGGCGCGCTGCTGCCGCTGGTCACGATCCTGTTCGCCACGCAGGACCTCCGCGTCCCGGTCACGGTCGTCGCCGTCGTGGCGGCGCTCGTCCTCACCGGCTGGCTGAGCGCCCACTTCGGCTACGGCTCCACCCGGATGGCCGTGGTGCGCAACGTCACCGGCGGCCTGCTCGCGATGGCCGTCACCCACGGCATCGGCCAGCTGGTCGGCACCCAGGTCTGAGGCCGGTCGTGATGCGTGTCTTCACCGCGGTCGTCCCGCCGCAGTCCGCGATCGACCACCTCGACGCCTTCCTCGAGCCGCGTCGCTCCGCCGGGGAGTTCCGGTGGACCCGGCCCGAGCAGATGCACCTGACGCTCGCCTTCATGCCCGAGGCCGACGAGCGCCGGGTCGACGACTACGTCGACCGGTTGGCGGAGTCCCTCGACGACCTCGCCCCGGAGGAGGCCGCCCTCGCCGGCCCCGTGGTCTTCCCCAACGTGACGGAGGGCCGGGTCCTGGCCACCGGCGTCACCGGTGCGACGGAGCTGCTGCAGCGGCTCGCCGTACGCGCCCGCAACGCCGCCGTCGCCTGCGGCATCGAGGTCGACGGCGCCCGCTTCCGCCCGCACCTGACCGTGGCCCGGATGGGCGGACGGCCCACCGAGCTGACCAGTTGGGTGCGCCTGCTCGAGTCGTACGCCGGACCGGCCTGGCCGCTGTCGTCGGTCGAGGTGATCGCCTCCCACCTCGGCGAGGGCCCGCGCCGTACGCCGCGCTACGAGAGCCTCGCCCAGATCCTGCTCTGACCCGCGCCAGCCCCCGCGTACGACGAAGGGCCGGCCCCGCGTCAGCGGAGCCGGCCCTCGTCGTACGACGGTGGACGCGTCAGTCGTCGAGGTGGCGCACGATCTCCTCGACCTTGTCCTTCGCGTCGCCGAACAGCATCTGGCTGTTGTCGCGGAAGAACAGCGGGTTCTGGACGCCCGCGTAGCCGGCGGCCATGGACCGCTTGAAGACGATGACGTCCTTGGCGTTCCAGACCTCGAGGACCGGCATGCCGGCGATCGGGGAGGAGGGGTCCTCGGACGCGGCCGGGTTGACCGTGTCGTTGGCGCCGATGACCAGGACGACGTCGGTCTCGGGGAAGTCGTCGTTGATCTCGTCCATCTCGAGCACGATGTCGTAGGGCAGCTTGGCCTCGGCGAGCAGCACGTTCATGTGCCCGGGGAGACGGCCCGCGACGGGGTGGATGCCGAACCGTACGTCGACGCCCTTGGCGCGCAGCTTGGCGGTGAGGTCGGCGACGGGGTACTGCGCCTGCGCGACCGCCATGCCGTAGCCCGGCGTGATCACGACCGAGGAGGCGCCGGCGAGGAGCTCGGCGGCGGCGTCGGCCTGGATCTCGCGGTGCTCGCCGTAGTCCTTGTCCTCGCCGGAGGGGGCCTCGATGCCGAAGCCGCCGGCGATCACGGAGATGAACGAGCGGTTCATCGCCTTGCACATGATGTAGGACAGGTAGGCACCGGAGGAGCCGACGAGGGCGCCGGTCACGATCAGCAGGTCGTTGTTGAGCAGGAAGCCCGAGGCGGCCGCGGCCCAGCCGGAGTACGAGTTCAGCATCGACACCACGACCGGCATGTCGCCGCCGCCGATCGAGGCCACCAGGTGCCAGCCGAGGAAGAGCGCGAGCAGCGTCAGCACGCCGAGCAGGATGTCGGCGGAGGTGTTGTCGTGGGTGTCGAGGCCGACGTAGAAGCCGGTCAGGACCGCGAAGAGCACCAGCGAGCCGACGTTGATGAGGTTCTTGCCCGGGAGCATCAGCGGCGCGGAGGAGATCCTCGCCGAGAGCTTGAGGTTGGCGACGATGGAGCCGGTGAAGGTGACGGCACCGATGAAGATGCCGATCGCGACCTCGGCCTCGTGGATGTTGACCAGGCTGTCGAGCGACTCGTGCGAGCCGAGGACGTGGCCGTTCCAGCCGATGGCGACGGCCGCGAGGCCGACGAACGAGTGCAGCATCGCGATGAGCTCGGGCATGCCGGTCATCTCGACGATCTTCGCCCGCCACAGGCCGATCGCGCCGCCGACCGCGACCGCGGCCAGCATCAGCAGGATGACCAGGGCCCGGTCGTCGACGTACTCGCTGGCGTCGATGACGCCCGCGACCGTCGCGACGAGCGCGACGGCCATGCCGACGATG
>DATMHM010000075.1:0-53622 GCA_035554935.1 Nocardioides sp.
AAGAGGTCATCACCGAGCACCCCGTGCTGCTCAACCGTGCGCCCACCCTGCACCGCCTCGGCATCCAGGCCTTCGAGCCGCAGCTGATCGAGGGCAAGGCCATCCAGATCCACCCGCTCGTCTGCGGCGCGTTCAACGCCGACTTCGACGGTGACCAGATGGCCGTCCACCTCCCGCTGTCCGCGGAGGCGCAGGCCGAGGCTCGCATCCTGATGCTGTCGACCAACAACATCCTCAAGCCGTCGGACGGCCGTCCGGTGACCATGCCCTCGCAGGACATGATCATCGGCCTGTTCTGGCTCACCGCCGAGCGTGACGGTGAGCTCGGCGAGGGTCGCGTCTTCTCGTCCCCGGCCGAGGCGATCATGGCCTACGACCGCAACGAGATCACCCTGCAGAGCAAGGTGAAGATCCGCCTCGGCGACGCCGTCGTCGAGGGTGTCGAGCCGGGCGAGGCCGTCCTGCTCGAGACCACCCTGGGTCGCTCGCTCTTCAACGACACGCTCCCGGCCGACTACCCGTACGTCAACGAGGAGGTCGGCAAGAAGCGCCTCGGCGCGATCGTCAACGACCTCGCCGAGCGCTACGGCAAGGTCGAGGTCGCGGCGTCGCTGGACGCGCTGAAGGACACCGGCTTCCACTGGGCCACCCGCTCGGGCGTGACGGTCTCCATCGACGACGTCGTGACCCCGCCGGACAAGATCGAGATCCTCTCGGGCTTCGAGGAGAAGGCCGCGAAGATCCAGAAGCAGTTCGAGCGTGGTCTGGTGACCGACGACGAGCGCCGCCAGGAGCTCATCGAGATCTGGACCGAGGCCGGCAAGAAGGTCGGTGACGCCATGGAGGAGGCCTTCAAGGCCCAGCCGGCGAACCCGATCTACATGCAGGTCTACTCGGGCGCCTCCGGTAACTTCAACCAGATCCGCCAGGTCGGTGCCATGCGTGGTCTGGTGGCCAACCCGAAGGGCGAGATCATCCCGCGCCCGATCAAGGCGAACTTCCGCGAGGGCCTCTCCGTCCTGGAGTACTTCATCTCCACGCACGGTGCCCGCAAGGGTCTCGCCGACACCGCGCTGCGGACCGCCGACTCGGGCTACCTGACCCGTCGTCTGGTCGACGTGTCGCAGGACGTCATCATCCGTGAGGACGACTGCGGCACCGAGCGTGGCCTGCCGAAGGTGATCGGCGTCCGCAACGAGGAGGGCGTGGTCGTCAAGGACGACAACGCCGAGACCGCGGCGTACGCCCGGACCGCTGCCAAGGAGATCGCCCACCCGGACTCCGGCGAGATCCTCGCCGCCGCGGGCGAGGACCTGGGCGACGTCAAGATCGCCGAGCTCATCGAGGCCGGCATCGAGGAGGTCGTGGTCCGCTCGGTCCTGACCTGCGACGCCCGCACCGGCACCTGCGCGAAGTGCTACGGCCGCTCGCTGGCCACCGGCAAGCTCGTCGACATCGGTGAGGCGGTCGGCATCATCGCCGCCCAGTCGATCGGTGAGCCCGGCACGCAGCTGACCATGCGTACGTTCCACACCGGTGGTGTGGCCTCGGCCGACGACATCACGCAGGGTCTGCCCCGCGTCGTCGAGCTCTTCGAGGCCCGGACCCCGAAGGGTGTCTCCCCGATCTCCGAGGCCGCCGGCCGCGTGGAGATCGAGGAGACCGACAAGGCCCGCAAGGTCCTGGTCACGCCCGACGACGGTTCGGACGTCATCGAGTACGTCGTCAGCCGCCGCTCGGCGCTGCTGGTCCACGACGGCGACCACATCGAGGTCGGCCAGATGCTGACCAAGGGCACGCCGGACCCGAAGGAGGTCCTCCGCATCCTCGGTGTCCGCCGGACGCAGCAGCACCTCGTCGTCGAGGTCCAGGAGGTGTACCGCAGCCAGGGTGTGTCGATCCACGACAAGCACATCGAGATCATCGTGCGGCAGATGCTGCGCCGGATCACGGTCATCGAGTCGGGCGACACCAACCTGCTGCCCTCCGACCTGGTCGACCGGGCGCGCTTCGAGTCGGAGAACCGTCGCGTGGTCTCCGAGGGCGGCAAGCCGGCCTCGGGTCGTCCGGAGCTGATGGGCATCACGAAGGCCTCGCTCGCGACCGAGTCGTGGCTCTCGGCGGCCTCCTTCCAGGAGACCACCCGGGTGCTCACCGACGCCGCGATCAACGGCCGCTCCGACAGCCTGCGTGGCCTGAAGGAGAACGTGATCATCGGAAAGCTGATCCCGGCCGGTACCGGTCTGGAGCGCTACCGCAACATCCGCGTCGAGCCGACCGAGGAGGCGCGCGCCGCGGCGTACGCCGTCACGGGCTACGAGTCCTACGACTACGAGTTCGGCAACGCCTCGGGCCAGGCCGTGGCCCTCGACGACTTCGACTTCGGTTCGTACCAGAACTGAGCGAAGCGAAGGTCTGGTGTCAGAGCCAGATCGAGTAGCCGGAAGCCCCCGCGAGCGTGCTCGCGGGGGCTTCCTGCGTATCGAGATCCGTTCCCGTGCGCGGCAGAGTGGTCCCCATGCCCACCCGCGAGCAGATCACCCGGCACGACCCGCCGCCCGCCCCGCCGGGCGCCGACCCGTGGGTGGATGGTGCCGCGCCGGAGCGCGGCATCGAGATCGTAGAGCCGAACGAGGCGTGGCCGGCGTCGTACGACGTGTTGGCGGAGCGGATCCGGGACGTGCTCGGCTGGCGGGTGCTTGCGCTGGACCACGTCGGCTCGACCTCGGTTCCGGGGCTGCCGGCGAAGCCGATCATCGACGCGGTGCTGGTCGTGGCAGACCCGGAGCAGGAGCGGGTGTGGCTGCCCGGTCTCGTGCAGGCGGGATTCGTGCACCGGGTCCGGGAGCCGTGGTGGTGGGGGCACCGGCTGCTGCGGCACGATGCGCCGCGCTGCCACCTCCACGTCTTCGGGCCGGACGCGCCGGAGCCGATCCGGCTGCGGCTGTTCCGGGACTGGCTGCGCGCGCACCCCGGCGAGGTGGCCCGTTACGCCGACGCGAAGCGGGAGGCCGCGGCGGCGGCGAACGCGGCGGGGGAGCACATGATGGACTACAACGCCCGGAAGCAGGCCGTGATCCGGGAGATCTACGACCGGGCCTTCCGGGCGGCCGGGCTGCTCGACGCCTGAGCGACCGGGCCGGTGCCACGCCGGACGGCCAGGCCCCGGCGTGGCGGCCGGCGCTCAGCCGCGGCGGATGATGTCGTGGAGCACCTGGGGGTAGTTGGTGATGATGCCGTCCACGTCCCAGGCCATCGCTCGCCGCATGTCCGCGCCGCCGTTGACGGTCCAGACGTGGACCTCCATGCCGTGGGCGTGGACGTCGTCCACCGTCGCCTCGTCGATGGCACCCAGCGCGGGGTTGACCTGCTCCGCCCAGGCGGCGGCCTCGGCGATCTGGACGGTCGTCGGCTTCACCCCGAACAGCAGGCCGACCGGGACGTCGGGGGCGAGCGCCTCGTAGGCGCGCAGCCAGACGTGGTTGAACGACTGGACGACCACCTTGCCGGCTCGGAGCGCTCGGGTGAAGGCAGGCAGCGAGCGGAGCTCCTTGTCGAGGTCGGCCTCGATACCGGGGTAGAGCTCCGGGGCCTTCGGCTCCAGCAGCATGCCGGCCTGATTGCCCACCTCCTCGACCCACTCGGCCAGCGTCGGCACCCGCTCACCGGCGAATTCCGGCGCGAACCAGGAGCCCGCGTCGAGCTGCTTGATCTCGGCGAGGGTGAAGCTGGCGACCGTCCACGGCGCCCGGTCGGGGAAGACCTGCTCGACGTCGGTCGTCCGGGTCAGGGTGGTGTCGTGCATGATCACCAGCTCGCCGTCCCGGGTGCGCTGGATGTCGTTCTCGACGACGTCGGAGCGGTGGGCGATCGCCAGGCGCACCGCGGCCAGGGTGTTCTCCGGCGCGGCGCCGGACGACCCGCGGTGGGCGATGACCTCCACCGTGTCCTCGGCCGCGGCGGCGGGGGCGGCCGTGGCGCCGGCGAGGGAGACGGAGGCGACGGAGGTGATGAGGGCGCCGGCGATGACGCCGAGCGTGCGGTTGAGCACAGTCATGGGGAGCTCCCGAGATGTCGATGGTCCGGCCCGGGCGGCCGGCGCGACGAGCCAATCGGGGGGAGGCCAACGGGACATGACGGCGACCTCAACCGGGCGTGACAACTCCCGCCCGCCGGGCCCGTGGGGCCGCCCCCGCCGGCTGCTGAGACAATCGGGTGGTGACCGACAGCACCTCCCTGAGCACCGACGTCCTCGTCGTCGGCGCCGGCCCCGCCGGATCGGCCGCGGCCGCGTGGGCGGCGCGGTCGGGCGCCGACGTGGTCCTCGCGGACGCCGCGGTGTTCCCGCGCGACAAGACCTGCGGCGACGGCCTGACGCCGCGCGCGATCGGGGAGCTGGAGCGGCTCGGCCTGCGGGACTGGGTGCGCTCGCATACCGTGAGCCAGGGCCTGCGCGCGCACGGCTTCGGGCAGACCCTGCACCTGCCGTGGCCCGGCGGCAACCTGCCGGACTGGGGCAGCGCGGTCGCCCGCACCGAGCTCGACGACCACCTGCGCAGCACGGCCCTCGCCGCCGGGGCCACCGGGCTCGAGGGGGCGCGTGCGGTCGACGTACGGATGGACGGGGACCGGGTCGCCGCGGTCGTGTTCAAGCTCTCGACGGGCGGGCTCCAGGAGGTCGCCTGCCGGCGGCTCGTCGTCGCCGACGGGGTCCGGTCGCCGCTCGGCAAGGTGCTGGGGCGGGAGTGGCACCGCGACACGGTGTACGGCGTCGCCGGCCGCTGCTACGTGAAGTCGACGCGTGCGGACGACCCGTGGATCAGCTCCCACCTCGAGCTGCGCGGCGAGCAGGATGAGATCCTCTCGGGCTACGGCTGGATCTTCCCGCTGGGCGCTGGCGCGGGGGAGGTCAACCTCGGTGCCGGCACGCTGGCGACCGCGAAGCGGCCGGCCGATGTCGCGATCAAGCCGCTGATGAAGATCTACGCGGACCGGCTGCGCGAGGAGTTCGGGCTCGGCGACGAGCTGCGGATGCCGACCTCCGCGCTGCTGCCGATGGGCGGCGCCGTCTCGAACGTCGCCGGCCGCAACTGGGCGCTGATCGGCGACGCCGCGGCCTGCGTGAACCCCCTCAACGGCGAGGGCATCGACTACGGCCTGGAGACCGGCCGCCTGGTCGCCGAGCTGCTCGCGGAGACGCCCGACGTCGACCTGTCCGTCGTGTGGCCGCAGCTGCTGCGCGACCACTACGGCGAGTCGTTCTCGATCGCGCGCCGCCTCGCGGGCCTGGTGACCGTGCCGCGGCTGCTGCCCGCGCTCGGGCCCGTCGGCATGCGGTCCGACCTGCTGATGACCCTCGCGCTGCGCTGGATGGGCAACCTGGTCACCGACGAGGACCGCGACCGCGCGGCGCGGGTGTGGCGCTGGGCCGGCAGGCGCTCGCTGGCCCGCGACGCCCGCCCGCCGTTCAGCTGATCCCGTCGGGCGCGTGCCCCGCGCCGTACCGCCGCGCGGGCCGCTAGGGTCGAAGTCCGAGGTCGGGGGCGAAAACCCCAAGTGAACGGGCGCAAACCCCAACTCAACGGGCGGAAACCCCAAGTCAACGGACGCAAACCCCAAGTCGGCGAGGAGGCGGTGATGGCGCAGCGGGTCCAGCGGCTGGCGGCGTACGCCGTCATCGTCCGCGGCGACCAGATCCTGCTCTCCCGGCTCTCCGAGCGGGTGACCCGCAAGGAGCTGTGGTCGCTGCCCGGG
Source organism: Nocardioides sp. (assembly GCA_035554935.1). Lineage (GTDB taxonomy): Bacteria > Actinomycetota > Actinomycetes > Propionibacteriales > Nocardioidaceae > Nocardioides. Next base: position 5,755 of record DATMHM010000075.1, read on the forward strand.
GGCGGGGTGGACCACGGCGAGGACCCGCGGGACGCGGTCGTGCGCGAGGTGCACGAGGAGACCGGGCTGGACGCCACGGTCGACCAGACGGCGCACGTCTACTCGCTGCACGTGGAGGACTCGTGGCGGCGGGGGCGGCGCGTGGACGCGCACTCCGTGCGGATCGTCTATGAGGGCTGGGTGCCGGCCGACGCGCCCGAGCCGCGGGTGATGGAGGTCGACGGCAGTACCGCGGAGGCGGCGTGGAAGCCGATCGCGGGCGTCCTCGACGAGTCCGTGCCGACGGTCAGCCTCGTGACCGAGGCGCTCGCGGCCTACCGGATCCGGCGGCGGCAGCGCTCCGCCGCCTACGCCTACGTCGTCCGCGACGGCGCCATCCTGCTGACCCGCACGTCCGACCTCGCCCCGGACCCGGGCACCTGGCACCTGCCCGGCGGCGGCATCGACCACGGCGAGTCGCCGATGGACACCATCCGGCGCGAGCTGTGGGAGGAGTGCGGGCTCGAGGGCGAGGCGACCGGCCTGCTGACCGTGCTCGACCACCACTTCACCGGCACCGCGCCCAACGGGCGGGCCGAGGACTTCCACGCGATCGGGATCATCTACCGCGCCGACGTCGGACCGGGCGAGCCGCGGGTCGTCGAGGAGGACGGCACCACGGACGCCGTCGCCTGGGTGCCGTTGGCGGACATCGCGGCCGGCCGGCTGAAGGTCTACGGCTCCGTGCGCGCCGCGATCGAGGTCGCCGGCGATACCGTGACGACGTGACCGAGACCGTCTTCACCTACGCCGCCCCCGCGCTGAAGTTCGGACGCGGCGCCTCCCGCGAGATCGGGTACGACGTCCGCGGCTGGGGCGCGCGCCGGGCCCTGCTGGTGACCGACCGGGGCGTCGCCGCAGCCGGGCACGCGGACGCCGTCGCGGAGTCGCTGCGCGGCCACGGCCTCGAGGTCGTCGTGTTCGACCGGTCCCGGGTCGAGCCGACCGACGAGTCGCTCGAGGAGGCGGTCGACTTCGCGCGCAGCGAGGGACCGTTCGACGCCGTGGTGGCGGTCGGCGGCGGCTCGTCGATCGACACGGCCAAGGCGGTGGCGCTGCTGGTGACGAACCCGGGCGAGCTGATGGACTACGTCAACGCGCCGGTCGGCAGGGCGCGGGCGCCCGAGCAGCCGGTGCTCCCGCTGGTCGCCGTACCCACCACCACCGGGACGGGCAGCGAGTCCACCACGATCTGCGTGATGGACGTGCTGTCCCTGAAGGTCAAGACCGGCATCAGCCACGCGGCCCTTCGCCCGAAGCTGGCCGTGGTCGACCCGGCGCTTTCGGCCACCCAGCCGGCCGGGGTGACAGCGGCAGCCGGCATGGACATCCTGTGCCACGCGCTGGAGAGCTACACCGCCCGCTGGTTCGGCGACTTCGAGGCCAAGACGCCCGAGCAGCGGGTGCCCTACTGCGGCTCGAACCCGATCGCGGACCTCTGGTCGGAGAGGGCGCTGGCGCTGCTCGCCACATCCTTCCGGGACGCGGTGCACCGCCGGCCGGACGACCCCGCGGGGGCCGAGGCGTCGGACGAGATGGCGCTCGCCGCCACCTTCGCCGGCCTCGGCTTCGGCAACGCCGGCGTGCACATCCCGCACGCGAACGCCTACCCGATCGCGGGCCGGGTCCGGGACTTCCGGCCGGCCGACTACCCGCAGGACGAGCCGATGGTGCCGCACGGGATGGCGGTGTCGCTGACCGCGCCCGAGGCCTTCCGATTCACCTTCGACGCCGCGCCCGAGCGGCACCTGCGGGCCGCCCGCCTGCTCGACCCCGCCGCGACCGGCGACGGTCCTGACGTGCTGCCCGACGTCATCGCGCGGCTGATGCAGGACATCGGCATCCCCAACGGCCTCGGCGCGGTCGGCTACGGCGAGCAGGACGTGGACGACCTCGTGGACGGGGCGCTCAAGCAGCAGCGGCTGCTCGCCACCGCCCCCAAGGACGTCACCGGCGAGGACCTGGCCGGCATCATCGGGGCCTCGCTCGAGCACTGGTGATCGCCCGCCCGCGACGGTCCCGGTCCACCAGCACCGAATTCGTCACGGAAACGGGTGCTTTTCGCCCGGGACCACCGCACCTCTACGATCAGGGGGTGAACCCACGCCACCGTCGCCTGATCATCCCGGCCGCGCTGGTGGCGCTCCTGCTCATCGTGCTCGTGGCGGCACTCGTCCAGTGAGCAGGCCATGAGCACGCTGTCGCTCGACGAGGCTCTCGCCCGGGTCCGGGCGGACCTGCTGGCCGACGACCGGCTGGTGCGGGCCGTGGCCTCCGGGCGTCGGCGCGCGGCGACGCCGCCGTGGCGGCGGGTCGAGCTGCGCTGGGTCGACCTCAAGGCGGGCCGTCACCTCCAGGTCGTCCGGTACGACGCCACGCAGGCCCACACCTCGAACCATCTCGTCGGGGAGCCGGCCCGGGAGGTCGTCGACGGCCTGCTGGCCGAGAGCTTCGGCAACTGGACCGTCGAGACCATCGGCCAGCTCCTGTCCCTGCGGGTCACCAAGAAGGGCGACGCGGCGCTGCACACCTCGAAGCGCCCGGGCGCTGACGGGGAGCAGGCGGCTCCCGACCGCGGCCACGACCGCGCCAAGGAGCGGCTGCTGCCGGAGGACGACCCGGTCTTCGCCGCGCTCGGCCTCGCCGACAGCCAGGGGCGGATCAAGCCGAGCCGGATGGCGAAGTACCGCCAGGTCGAGGACTTCCTGCGCATCCTCGACCGCTCGATCGCCGACGCGCGGGCCCGCGGGCACCTGCGCCGTCCGACGCCCGAGGACCCGCTGCGGGTCGTCGACCTGGGGTGCGGCAACGGCTACCTCACCTTCGCCGCGCACCGCTTCCTCAGCGAGCGCCGCGGCATCCCCGTGCGCCTCACCGGCGTCGACGTCAAGGAGCAGTCCCGCGACCACAACGCCGCGGTCGCGGCCGGGCTCGGCATCGACGCCCGGTTCGTCGCCGGCACGATCGGCGACGCGGTCCTGGACGAGACCCCCGACGTCGTGCTCGCGCTGCACGCCTGCGACACCGCCACCGACGACGCCCTCGCGCGGGCCGTCGAGTGGCAGGCCTCGCTGGTGCTGGCCGCGCCCTGCTGCCACCACGACATCGCGGCCCAGCTGCGCCAGGGACCGGCGCCGGCGCCGTACTCCTCCCTCGTCCGCGACGGCATCCTCCGCGAGCGCTTCGCGGACACCCTCACCGACGCGCTCCGGGCGATGCTGCTGCGGCAGCGCGGCTACCGGGTGGACGTGATGGAGTTCGTCGACAGCGCGCACACCCCGCGCAACACGCTGCTGCGGGCGGTGCGGGTGGGTGGCGCGGCCACGCCCTCGCAGGAGTACGACGACCTGGTGACCACGTGGGGCGTGCGGCCCCGGCTCGGGGAGCTGCTCGGCGGGTGACCCGGACGCTGCTCCTGCTCCTGCTCCCGGTGCCGTTCGCCGTGGGCCTGCTCTCGCCCGGCGCTGCGGTCGAGCCGGTCCCGGCCGACCCGGTCCTCGCGTTCACCGATCCAGCGATCGTCGAGTCGAGCGGCCTCGTGGTCCGTGACGGGCTGGTCGTCACCGTCAACGACTCCGGCGACGGCAACCGGCTCTTCACCGTCGACCCGGCCACCGGGGACACCGTCGGGGTGACCCGCTGGCAGGGCGACGCGCAGGACATCGAGGCGCTGGCCCCGGCAGGTGACGGCGCGGTGTGGGTCGGCGACATCGGCGACAACGCCGGCTCGCGGGAGTCCGTCGAGGTCGCCGAGGTGCCCTTCGGGCGGGGCGACCGCGAGGTGGAGGCGACCACCTTCGAGCTGACCTGGCCCGACGGCGCGCGTGACGCCGAGACCCTGCTGGCGCACCCGGTCACCGGGCGGCTCTACGTCGTCAGCAAGGAATTCATCGGGCGGCTGTGGGCCGCGCCCGCGCGGCTCGACCCTGACGGGCCCAACGAGCTGCGGCTGGTCGACGAGGTGCTCGGCATCGCCACCGACGGCGCCTTCCTCCCCGACGGGCGGCACGTCGTGGTCCGCAACTACGGCCAGGCGGCGGTCTACACGTGGCCGGCGCTCGGCCGGGTCGGCCTGCTGGAGTTGCCCGTCCAGGAGCAGGGGGAGGGGATCGCGGTGGCCGAGGACGGCACCGTGCTGGTCAGCTCGGAGGGGCAGGGGGCCGAGGTGCTGCGGATCGAGCTGCCCGCCGACGTACGGGCGGTGGTGGCGGGCGACGGACCGACCGACGCCCCGGCGGATCCAGCCACCCCGGACGGCGGGTCGACCGAGCCGGCCCCCGCCGCCCCGGTGCAAACCGTGGAGCGGTCCCTGTGGCCGTGGGCGATCGGCGGGATCGCCGGCGTGGTCATGGTCGTCGTCCTGGTGCGGTCGCTGCGGCCGGGGTGACGGGGGCTGGGGCGGGCTGCTGCAGGTTCATCAAGGTATGTCGACGAACCGACGGTTCCCACGGTGAGCAACCACTGGGAAGTGACGGCTCGGCGACATACCTTGATGAACCTGCAGCCGCGAGCAACGGCTCGGCGACATACCTTGATGAACCTGCAGCCGCGAGCAACGGCCCCGTCTGGATCGCGCCCGGCGGGGCACCTCCCACCCGTGGCCAGGCTGCGTCGTACCTCTCCCGACCAGCCGGGCTGGTCCCGCCGCCGTGCCGGGCGCGGCTTCGTCTTCCTCGACGCCGCCGGCGAGCGGCTGCCGGAGGAGGACTCCGCGCGGTGCAAGGCCCTCGTCATCCCGCCCGCGTGGCAGGAGGTCTGGATCTGCCCGCACCCCAACGGGCACCTGCAGGCCGTCGGCACGGACGAGGCGGGCCGGCGGCAGTACCTCTACCACCCGGACTGGGTCGAGCAGCGCTCCGCCGCCAAACACGAGCGGGTGATGCAGTTCGGGCGCCGCCTGCCGCGGGTGCGCGAGCGGGTGCTGGCCGACCTCGACGCGGCCGAGCCGGACCTCGCCTCGACGTGCGCGCTCGCCGTCCGCCTGCTCGACCTCGGCTGCTTCCGCATCGGCAACGACGTCTACGCCGAGGAGTACGGCTCGTTCGGCCTGACCACCCTCGAACGGCAGCACGTACGACGGTCCGGGGACGTGCTGGTCTTCGAGTTCACCGGCAAGTCCGGGATCGAGCACCGCGTCGAGATCGACGACGAGCAGGCGGTCGCCGCGCTCGACCGGCTGCGCCGGCGCCGGACGAGGGAGACCGGACTGTTCGCGCTGCGCAACGGCCGCGGCTGGCGGGCCCTGACCGGGACGGACGTCAACGACTACCTGCGCGAGGTGAGTGGGATGGACGCCACCGCGAAGGACTTCCGCACCTGGCACGGCACCGTGCTCGCGGCCGCCGCGCTCGCCGAGGCGCCCGGCCCGGAGGCGTCGAAGACGGCCCGCAAGCGGGCTGTCGCGGCCGCGATGCGCGAGGTCGCCGAGTTCCTCGGCAACACGCCGGCGCTCGCGCGATCGGCGTACGTCGACCCCCGGGTGGTGGATGCGTACGAGGAGGGCCGCACCATCCGCGCCGCCGTACGCCGCCGCCACCCGGACCCCGAGACCCGGCGGGCCGCGCTCGAGCGGGCGACGCTCCGGCTCGTCGGCGGCCGGTGATGAGATCCTCGTGGCGTGAGCGAGCACGAGTTCACCGCCGAGTTGTGGCGGTGGCAGGCGCGGGACGAGGAGACGGGCGGCGCCTGGTTCTTCGTCAGCCTGCCGTACGACGCCTCCGACGCGATCGAGGCCGAGGCGGTGCCGGGCAAGGGCTTCGGCAGCGTCCGGGTGGAGGTGACGGTCGGCTCGTCGACGTGGCGCACGTCGGTGTTCCCGAGCGCGGAGGAACGAACCTACGTGCTGCCGGTGAAGAAGGCGGTGCGCAGCGCGGAGGGTCTCGGCGAGGGCAGCACCTGCCGGGTCAGCCTGCGCACGCTCTGATCGCGCCTCTGACCGCGCGTCTGTCCGCGCCCCTGACCGAGCCCCTGACCGGGACTTCGTCCCGATTCCGCTGACCGGTCGTCACCCCGGCCGCCGGCACGTCGTTGGTCCGGCACCGAACCACCCACCCCGGAGGGAGACGACGATGCCGATCGAGCTGACCGCAGCGGTCCTGCTGGTTGCCCTCGCGTTCCTCTGCGCCGGCTGGGTGGCGCGCAGCGGGGACGCCGTGCCGATGCCGGGGATGGGGCCGACCATCGGCGACGGCGTACCCGCTGGTCCTGCCGCCGACGAGTGGCGCTCCGCCGCCCTGCGGCACTTCCACGAGCACCAGGACCTGCAGCGCAGCGTCGCCCAGGCGCTCGCGACGCCCGGCGCGGTGTCCGGCCGGGCGCGCGGCGAGCTGCTCGTGGCGCTGGGTGCGCCGCGGGTCGACCAGTACGCCTGACCCGCCGCGCCCCTCAGCCCGTGCTCAGAGCTGCTCGACCACGTAGTCGATGGACCGGGTGAGGGCCTCGACGTCGCTCGGGTCGATCGCGGGGTACATCGCGATCCGCAGCTGGTTGCGGCCCAGCTTGCGGTAGGGCTCGGTGTCGACGATGCCGTTGGCGCGCAGCACCTTCGCCACCTGCGCGGCGTCGATGGCGTCGTCGAAGTCGATGGTGCCGATGACGAGCGAGCGGTGGCTCGGCTCCGGCACGTAGGGCGTCGTGTACGTCGTCCGCTCCGCCCAGCCGTAGAGCGCCTCCGACGAGGCGGTGGTCCGCTCGACCATGCCCTTGAGGCCGCCCTGGCCGTTCATCCAGTCCAGCTGCTCGGCCATCAGGAAGAGCGTGGCGACCGACGGGGTGTTGTAGGTCTGGTTGAGGCGGCTGTTGTCGATGGCCGTCTTGAGGTTGAAGAACGGCGGGACGTAGCGGTCGGACGCGGCGATCCGCTCGGCGCGCTCGATCGCGGCCGGGCTGAAGATGCCGAACCACAGGCCGCCGTCGGAGGCGAAGCACTTCTGCGGCGCGAAGTAGTAGACGTCCGACTCGGTGAGGTCCACCGGCAGGCCGCCGGCACCCGACGTGGCGTCGATGAGAACCAGCGCGCCCTCGTCGATGCCCTCGGGCCGCACGACCGGCGCCATCACGGCGGTCGAGGTCTCGTTGTGCGCCCAGCCGTAGACGTCGACGCCCTCCTCGGCGACCGCGTCCGGCAGCGAGCCGGGGTCGGCCTTGATGACCGACGGCTCGTCCAGCCACGGCGCCGCCTTCACCGACGACGCGAACTTGCTGGAGAACTCACCGAACGCGAGGTGCTGCGACTTCTTCTCGACCAGGCCGAACGCCGCGATGTCCCAGAACGCCGTCGCGCCGCCGTTGCCGACGACGATCTCGTAGCCGTCGGGCAGGGTGAACAGGTCGGCGAGGCCCTGCAGCACCCGGCCGACGGTGTTCTTCACCGGCGCCTGGCGGTGGGAGGTGCCGAGCAGCGAGTCGCCGGTCGCGGCCAGCGCGTCGAGGTGGCTGGTCTGGATCTTCGAGGGGCCGGCGCCGAAGCGGCCGTCGACGGGCTTGAGATCGGCGGGGATCTGGATGTCGGTCACGTTGTCAACCTAACCATCGGGTGCGCGGACGGGAGGCTGACGACGCTGTCAGAGATGGAAACCATTGTGACAGGCCGGTGTCGCGGGTGTTCAATCAGTTTCGCCATGCAAGCGCTCCTCGACCTCCGCCCCACCGGCTACCTCCACCCCGACGCGGTGGACCTCGTCGCCCGCGTCCAGGCGGAGTACGTCGAGCGCTACGGCTCGCCCGACGAGGCCCCCGTCGACCCCACCCTCTTCGACCCGCCGGAGGGCCTCTTCCTGGTGGGGTACGACGACGGGGAGCCGGTCGCGACCGGCGCCTGGCGCCGCTCGCCGGTCGACGCCCTCGGGGGCGGCAGCGCGGTCGAGGTGAAGCGGATGTTCGTCGTCGCGGAGCGCCGCGGCCGCGGCTTCGCCCGGGCCGTGCTGGCCGAGCTCGAGCGGTCCGCCGCCGCGGCCGGGCACGAGGTCGTCGTGCTGGAGACGGGGCTGAAGCAGCCGGAGGCGATCGGGCTCTACCTCAGTGCCGGCTACGTGGAGATCCCCGACTTCGGCTTCTATGCCGGGCACACGCTGTCGCGGTGCTTCGGCAAGCGGCTCTGACGGACCCGGTCCTGGCGGACCCGGTCCTGGCGGATCGGGTCCTGGGGGATCGGGTCCTGGGGGATCGGGTCTGAGCGGCCCCGAGATGGCCGCTCAGCGCACCGGGGCCACCCTGCCCACGCGCGTCGTCCGCAAACCTCGCGGACCCGGTCGGTCAGGTGACGTCGCGGCGTCGTACGAGCAGCAGGCTCAGCAGCACCGCGCCGACGACGTACGCGACGACGGTCCACGCCGCCTGGGTGGCGGGGACGGTGTCGAGCACGCCCGGCGTCGCCTCGCCGTCGCCCACGCCGACGATGGCGCCGATCAGCGAGCCGCCGGCGGTGCCGGGCAGCACCTCGGTGAGCGCCTCGACCCAGCCGAGCAGGGCGCCGACACCGCGCAGCAGGTTCTCCACGACCAGCGCCCAGACCAGGCCGAGGCCGACCGAGAGTGCCGGGCCGCGCGCGAGGGTGCCGAGGGCGAAGCCGAGCACGGCCCACATCTCCAGCACCAGGAAGCCGGCGCCGAACGCCTCGCCGACCGAGCCCGCCGACGGCATCGTCACCGACTGGCCCTCGACGGCGGTGATCGCCAGCGAGACGCCGAGGTCGAAGAGCAGCGTGACGACGAGGGTCGCCACGACGAAGACGGTCAGCGCCAGCACCGAGCCGACCACGGCGGAGCCGCGGCGCACGCCCTGCGAGAGCACCGTCTTCCACGTACCCCAGCCGTAGCCGTTCCCCGCGACGAGCGCACCGAGCACCATCATCAGCGCGCCGCCGAACATCGGCATGCCCTGCAGGAAGACGTCCGGTACGGCGTCCGGGAGGAGCCGTGCCAGCTGCTCGGCCCGGGTGGTGCCCTCGTCGGCGAAGCTCGCGTCGCCGGTCGTGTAGGACAGGTAGGTGAACAGGTAGCCGAACATCAGGCTCAGCGCGAGCCACGCGCCCAGCGTGATCCAGACGGCCGGCCAGGCCCGCAGGCGCAGCAGCTCGGCGCGAGTGCTGCGGGCGGTCGCGGCGACCACGCCCGCGCCGCTGCCTGCCGATGGGCGGGCCTGCTCGATCGTGGTGCTCATGACGCCATCTCCTTCGTGGTCTCGTTCGTGATGTCCTTGGCGGTCTCCTTCGTGGTGGTGCTCGTGAGGTCGAAGAAGACCTCCTCCAGGCTGCGCTCGGCAGTGACGACCTCGTGGACGTCGACCCCGGCCCCGACCAGCTCTCGGGTCACCCGCGGGGCCTGGTCGGCGGGGAGCGCCAGCAGCAGGGCGCCGTCGGCGGTGCGCCGTACACCCGCGTCGCCGGCCAGCCGCGTCGCGACCGCGATCGCCGCGGCCTCGGGGGTGGCCCGCACCCGCAGCGACACCCCGCCGCGCAGGTCGGCCACGGTCGACTCGCGCAGCAGGCGGCCGTCGGCGATCACGCCGACCCGGTGGCAGATCTCCTGCACCTCGGCCAGCAGGTGGCTGGACAGCAGCACGGTCTGGCCGCCGCGGGCCAGGTCGACGACCAGGGCGCGCATGTCGGCCATGCCGGCGGGGTCGAGCCCGTTGGTCGGCTCGTCGAGCACGATCACCTCCGGGTCGCCCATCAGCGCGGCGGCGACGCCGAGGCGCTGCTTCATGCCGAGCGAGTAGCCCTTGAACCGGTCGTCGCCGCGGCCGGCGAGGTCGACCCGCTCGAGCACCCGCTCCACCTCGGCGTCGCCGAAGCCGCGGTGCCGGGCGAGGGTGCGCAGGTTCGCGCGCCCCGACAGGTAGGGGAAGAAGCCGGGGCCCTCGATCAGGGCGCCGACGGAGGGGCTGATCGTCGCCGTACCCGAGGTGGGCCGGACCAGGCCGAGCAGCATGCGCAGCGTGGTGGTCTTCCCGGCCCCGTTGGGCCCGAGGAAGCCGTAGACCTCGCCGCGGCGGACGGTGATGCTCACCTTGTCGACGGCGATGCGGTCGCCGTAGACCTTCGTGAGGTTGTCGGTTGAGGCCACCGTGGGTGCCTGTGCGTTCATGTCCTCCACCCTGCTGCGGCGGGGCGGTCCGCGCGTCCGCCCGGGCGCGGCTCCGGCCTACGCAGTCCTGCGTACGCCGGGGGCGCCCGTCGTCGTACGCACCCGGGCGCGGGCGCGTCTAGGGTCGCTGCCATGACCCACCCGACCCTGTCCGAGCTGCACCGCGCCCACCGCTCGTGGTGGCCGTGGGCGGTGCTCGCGATCGTGCTGCTCGGGACGGCCGCGTCCAACAGGGAGAACGACGTCGAGAACCCGGTCGTGCTCGGCGTGCTGCTCGCGGTGCTGGCGACCGTCCCGGCCGTCGTGCCGCCGCTCACCGGCCGGTTCGCCGGCGCGCCGCTCCTGGCGTCGGGAGCGGCGTCGGGCGCCTACTTCGCGCTGGGGTACGCCGACGGCCCGGTCTTCCTCGCCCTGCCGACCGTCACCTTCCTCGCCGCGGCCGCCACCCCGGTGCGCGGGTGGCTGGCGGGCGCGCTCGGCGGGGCGGCGCTGCTCGCGGCCGGGCTGTGGGGACGCTGGCACTGGTTCGCCGACGAGCCGCACAAGAGCCTGTGGCAGGGGATCGGCATGCTCGGCGTGGTGCTCGCCGCGGGCGCGGTGGCGACCGCGACGCGCAACCGGTTCGAGGCCCGCGCCGAACGGGTCGAGCGCGCGGCGACCGAGGAGCGGCTCCGGATGGCCCAGGACCTCCACGACGGCGTCGGCCACGGGCTCGCGGTGATCGCGATGCAGGCCGGCGTGGCGCTGCACGTGCTCGACCGCGATCCGGCCAAGGCGCGGGAGAGCCTGGAGGCGATCCGGGCCACCAGCCGCGAGTCGCTGGACGCGCTGCGCGCCGAGCTCGCGAGCATCGCGGGCGAGCCGGCGCCGCGACGCCCCGCGCCGGGCGTCGAGGCGATCCCGGCGCTGGTCGAGCGGGTGCGCTCCGCCGGGCTCCGGGTCGAGGTGGCCGGCGAGCCCGGCACGCTTCCGGACGCGGTGGGGGAGACGGCGTACGCCGTGCTCCAGGAGTCGCTCACCAACGTGCTGCGCCACGCCTCGGCGACCACCGCGACGATCGCGTGGGAGCGCGGTGCCGGGACGGTCGGCCTGCGGGTGTCGGACGACGGTCGCGGCGGGCCGGTGCAGGATGAGGGCATGGGCATCGGCGGGATGCGGGCGCGGGTGGCCGCGGCGGGCGGCACGTTCCGCGCGGGTCCGCTGGGGCCGGGCGGCTTCGAGGTCGTGGTGGAGCTGCCCGCATGACCGGAACGACCCCCACGATCCGCGTCGCGCTCGTCGACGACCAGCCGCTGGTCCGGATGGGCCTGGCCACGCTGGTCGACGCCGAGCCCGACCTCGAGCTCGTCGGCGAGGCGGCCGACGGCCGCGAGGGCCTCGCCCTGCTGCGTCGTACGGCGCCCGACGTGGTGCTCTGCGACATCCGGATGCCGGTCATGGACGGCCTGGCGCTGCTCGCCGAGGTCGCGGCGGACCCGGCGCTCGACGCGGTGCGGGTGGTGGTGCTGACGACCTTCGAGCTCGACGAGTACGTCTTCGAGGCGCTGCGCAACGGCGCGAGCGGGTTCCTGCTCAAGGACGCCGAGCCGACCGCGATCCTCGACGCTGTCCGGGTCGTCGCCGCCGGCGGCTCCCTGCTGGCGCCCTCGGTCACCCGCCGCGTCATCGAGCACTTCGGCACCGCCCGCGCCGAGCGTCCGCACCCGCGGCTCGGCGACCTGACCGAGCGGGAGCGCGAGATCCTCGGCTGGGTGGCCACCGGTCGCTCCAACGCGGAGATCGCGGCCGAGCTGGTCGTCAGCCCGGACACGGTGCGCACCCACGTCAGTCGCGCGATGGTGAAGCTGCAGGCGCGCGACCGCGCGCAACTCGTGGTGTTCGCGATCGAGTCGGGGCTACGCCGGGCGTGAGGCGCGGCGTCAGGATTCGGCGGCTCAGGGACGCGCGGTGATCCTCACGGGTCGCCCGGCGAGGTAGCCGGCGCCGACCTGGACCAGGCCCAGCCCGACGAGCAGCGCGCACGGCAGCGACCAGCCGCCGGTGGCCTCGTGCAGGGTGCCGACGACGAACGGGCCGCCCGCGGCCAGCAGGTAGCCGACGCTCTGCGCCATCGTCGACAGCGCCGCGGTGTCGGCGGCCGAGGTGGTGCGCAGGGCGAAGCAGAGCAGCACGACAGGGAAGACCGCGCCACCGGCACCGAGGAGCGCGGCCCACGCCCACGCCCCGGCGGCCGGGGCGAGCCACATGCCCGCCCACCCGATCGCGGTCAGGCCGGTGAGCCCGGCGACCAGGGGGCCCTGGTGCCGCATCCGCGCGGCGAGGCTCGGGACGACGAAGAAGAACGGCACGCCGATCAGGATGCTGACCGCCAGCAGCACGCCGGCCGTCTCGTCGGAGAACCCGGCGTCGGCGTACATGCTCGGCAGCCAGCTCATCATCACGTAGGCGAACAGGGACTGCGTGCCGAACAGGACGGTCACCGCCCACGCCGTCGGGTTGCGGCGCATCGGGGTGCCGCGGACGGCGCTGCGCCGCGGGTCGTGCCGGCGGGCGTACGGCGCCCAGGCGAGCACCGCCGCGACGGCGACGAGCGCCCAGGCGCCGAGCCCGAGGCGCCAGGTGCCGGTGGCGTTGGTCAGCGGGACGGCGAGTGCGGCGCCGGCGGCGGAGCCGAGGGACAGGACGGCGGTGTAGGCGCCGGTCATCGCTCCGACGCGGTGCGGGAAGTGCTCCTTGACGATCGCGGGGATGAGCACGTTCGCGAGCGCGATGCCGGCACACGCGACGAGCGTCCCGGCGAGCAGCGCGGGCGTGCCGTCGAGCACCCGGAGCACGAGCCCGGCGGTGAGCACGAGCAGTGCGAGGGCGAGCCCGCGGTCGACGCCGACGCGGCGGGTCACGGCCATTGCAGTGGCTCCGACGACAGCGAAGCAGAGCACGGGCAGCGACGTCAGCACGCCCTGGGTCGTGGCCGGGACGCCGAGGTCGCCGAGGTGGTCGAGCAGGGCACCGAGGCTGGTGACGGCGATCCGCAGGTTGAATGCGACCAGCAGCACGGCGAGCACCAGTCCGGCGCCGGCACGGCGGCGCGCCTGCTGCGAGGATGGCGGAGCACCTGGGTCGAGGTGCTCGATGGTCGCCATGTCACCTAGTATGGCAGACATTGGATGATTGGACGAAAGGACGGACCATGCCGCTCGCGCCCGCCTCACCGGCTTCCCTGGTCGACCAGGCGATCGAGGGCATGCGCGGCATGCTCGCCAGCGGCGAGTGGTCCGTCGGCGCCCGGATCCCACCCGAGCCGGTGCTCGCCGCCTCCTTGGGGGTCAGCCGGAACACCGTCCGCGAGGCGGTCAAGGCCCTCGCCCACGTCGGGGTGCTCGAGGTACGCCGCGGCGACGGCACCTACGTCACCGCGCGGACCGAGGTGCAGGCCCTGATCCGCCGACAGGCCGACCGCGTCGACCAGGCCCACCTGTTCGAGGTGCGGCACGGGATCGAGGTGCAGGCGGCTTCGCTCGCCGCGGCCCGCCGTACGGACGCAGACCTGGCGGAGCTGGACGCGATCATGGTCCGTCGCCAGGCAGCGCTCGACGCCCGCGACGGGGCGGCCTTCGTCGACGCCGACGTCGACTTCCACGTCGCCGTGGTCGCCGCGGCCCACAACCCCCTCCTGGCCGAGCTCTACGGCGGACTCGTCGAGACGCTGCGGGCCGCCATCGACGACCCGGGCGACAGCGACCCGTTCACGGTCGAGCACGACGCCGTCCTCGAGGCGGTCCGGCGCGGGGACGCCGCTGCAGCGGCTGCGGCGAGCGTCGAGCTGCTGGACCACGTCGCGACCTGACCGGGCTGCGCGGGACCTCGCGCATCGTGGGCTGGCCGGCCGACGGCGGACCCGATGGGGACGCTGGGGCCGATGTGACTCAGGAGGCACTGCGGCACCGGCTGCAGAGCAGACGGGTCCGTTCGGCGACGGCCGCACGCAGCACCGCCTCGACCTCGTCCGGGCGGAACATCACGTCCTCCCAGGTGAAGCGCAGCACCAGCCAGCCGTGCACGACGAACGCGTTGTAGCGGCGGGCGTCGTTGCGCAGCGCGGCTCGGTCGCCGTGCCACTCGAACGAGTCGGCCTCGGCGATGATGCCGAGCCGCTCGTCGGCGAGGTCCACCTTCCCGAGGAACCGCGTCGTGCTCCCGACCTGCCCGCGGATCGACACCTGCGGCCGGACCTGCAGGCCCGGGACGCGCAGCGCGATGGCGCGCAGCGCCGACTCGAACGGGTTCGCCGCGGCGGCGCTGGCGAGGTCGGCGATCCGTCGCATCATCGGTGCTCCCGGGCCGCGCGCGTCACGGGTGAGGGCGCGGAGCCGGTCGGGGGAGTAGCCGTCGCGCAGTGCAGAGTCGGCGACGGCGAGCGCCTCGTCGAACGGCAGGTGGCGCAGGCAGTCGAGCAGCGTTCGGTCCCGGCCGGTGGCCCCGTCCACGACGTCGTCGGCATCGAGCCTGAGCCGGCGGAGGTCGACGGCCCGGCTGCGCTCCGGGGCCACCCTGCGGTTGCGAGGGACGGTCACCTGTGGGCGCTCGGGTGGGTGCTTGACCGCCCATCCCCAGTGCAGGGCGGCGCTGGCCAGGCACAGGACGCCGCTGAGTGCGTGCGCCGCCGCCAACGCCTGGTCGACGGAGGCCAGTGCGTAGCGCCCGCGCGCGAGCCGCAGCACCGCGCCGCCGGCAACGGCGGCGTCGAGCTCGGACCGGGACACCCGCAGGAGCAGCGCGGCGCGAGTGGCCACCCCGCCGAGGCGGGTCAGCTCCTCCACGACCGGCGCTGCTGTCACGCGCCCAGCCTGCCGTGATCCGGCGGATGATGCCGGGGGCTCTCCACAGGCAGACCGACGGACGGACCCGATGGGACCCGTGTGACGACAGTGACGGGGGAGCCGCCTCCCGGCGACTCCCCCGTCACGTGGGTACGTCCGTCGGCTACGGCATCACTTCGCCCAGTCGGGGTTCCAGCCCTCGATGTCGCTCGCCGGCCGGGTCGACGGGCCGGTGTAGACCGCGGAGGGCCGGATCAGGCGGCCGGTCCGCTTCTGCTCGAGGATGTGCGCCGACCAGCCGCCGGTGCGGGCACAGGTGAACATCGACGTGAACATGTTGGCCGGCACCTCGGCGAAGTCGAGGACGATGGCCGCCCAGAACTCGACGTTGGTCTCCAGCACGCGGTCCGGGCGACGCTCGCGGAGCTCGGCCAGCGCGGCCTGCTCCAGCGCCTCGGCGACCTCGTAGCGCGCGGCGCCGAGCTCCTTGGCGGTGCGGCGCAGCACCCGGGCGCGCGGGTCCTCGGCGCGGTAGACGCGGTGGCCGAAGCCCATCAGCCGCTCGCCGGAGTCGAGCAGGTCCTTGACGTAGGCGCGCGCGTCGCCCGACTTCTCGACCTCCTCGATCATGCCGAGCACGCGGGACGGGGCGCCGCCGTGCAGCGGGCCGCTCATCGCGCCGATCGCGCCCGAGAAGGCCGCCGCGACGTCGGCGCCGGTGGAGGTGATGACGCGGGCGGTGAACGTGGATGCGTTCATGCCGTGCTCGGCCGCCGACGACCAGTAGGCGTCGATCGCGTGCGCGTGCTTGGGGTCCGCCTCGCCGCGCCAGCGGATCAGGAACTTCTCCGCGAGCGTCCGGCCCTCGTCGACGGCACGCTGCGGCACGACCGGCAGGTGGATGTCGCGGGCCGACTGGCCGGCGTACGACAGCACCATGACGGCGACCCGGGCGAGGTCCTCGCGGGCCTGCTCGTCGGAGATGTCGTAGGTCTGGCCGAAGCCGAAGGCCGGCGCGAGCATCGCGATCGCGGCCTGGACGTCGACCCGCACGTCGCCGGTGTGGACCGGGAGGCTGAACGCCTCGGCCGGCGGCAGGCCGGGGGTGAAGGAGCCGTCGATCAGCAGGCCCCACACGTTCTCGAAGGGCACCCGGCCGGCCAGGTCCTCGATGTCGACGCCGCGGTAGCGCAGTGCCGAGCCTTCCTTGTCCGGCTCCGCGATCTGCGTCTCGAAGGCGACGACGCCCTCCAGTCCGTGGTGTACCTCAGGCATCGGCGACTCCTTCGTTGCGCTCGGGCAGCCCGCCGGAGCCCGGCGGGCTGCAGGCCACTGGCATTGTGCCCCACCGGAAATGCCTCCTCTAGGTTGGGCTGCATGTCCGACGACCTCGCCGCCCTCAGGGCGGAGTACGGCGACGCAGGGCTCGACGAGGCCCACGCCGACCCCGACCCGCACGTCCAGTGGCGCCGCTGGTTCGACGACGCCGTCGCCGCCGGCGTGCACGAGCCGAACGCGATGGTGGTCGCCACCGTCGACCCCGACGGCACCCCGTCGGCGCGGATGGTGCTCCTCAAGGGCGCCTCGACCGACGGCTACCGCTTCTTCACCAACACCGCGTCGCGCAAGGGTGCGGCGCTCGCGCACCAGCCCGCGTGCGCGCTGCTGTTCCCCTGGCACGCCTTGGAGCGGCAGGTCCGGGTCGAGGGCCTCGCCGTCCCGCTGGCCGCGGAGGTCGTGTCCGCCTACTTCGCCTCACGCCCACGCGGCTCGCAACTCGGTGCGTGGGCGTCGCACCAGTCGTGCGTGGTCAGTGGGCGCGAGGAGCTGGCGGCGTCGTACGACGACGTGGAGGCCCGCTTCGCCGGGCAGGACGTGCCGGTGCCGCCCGAGTGGGGCGGCTACCTGGTGCGGCCGTCGGCGTACGAGTTCTGGCAGGGGCGGCCCGGCCGGATGCACGACCGGCTGCGCTACACCCGGACGTCGACCGGCTGGACCACCGAGCGACTGGCCCCCTGAGGGGTGTCGAACCCGGTGTCGGCCGGGTCCTCGGTCGTGTCGCGTGAGGCCGCGTAGACGACGCCCAGCACGACGAGGACCAGGAGCAGGGCCACCAGCAGCAGGGTCTGGTGGCGGCCCTCGGCGACCTGCGCCTCGGGCGGGCGGTCCTGGGTGTCCTCCGGTGCCTTCGGTTCCCTGGCTGCCTTGGGGGCCTTCGGCTCCTTCGGTGCCTTGGGCTGCTTGGGCGGCTTCGGCGCCTTGGCCTGCTTCCGCTCCTTGCGTCCGCGCGGTGCACGCCCCGGCTCGGTACTCCCGGCAGGCCCGATGAGGGCGCTGAGGTCGGGCAGAGTCGTCGGGGTGGTGGGGAATGCCACGTCGTCTGCCTCGCTGCCGGGGAGGTCGACGGCAGGGGAGGCGAAGTTGCGGAACTCGTCGTGCATGCCGCGGGTCGCGGGCGCCTCCGCTGCGGGCTCGGCGGCGTCGACCGGCTCCTCGGACGGCGCGTCGTCCGGCGTGGGCTCGGCCTCGTCCGGCTGGTCGGGCGGCTGGTCGGCGGCCTCGACCGCGGGGCTGGCGACGCCGAAGAGCGCTGCGGGCGTCGGGAACGTGTCCGGGCCGGGGTCCCACGGATCCGTCAGTGGATCGCTCAGCGGGTCGAAGCGCGGCACCTCGCGTGAGGGGGCCAGCAGGCTACGGAACTCGTCGTGCAGGCTGCGCGAACTGACGGCCGGCTCCGCGACCCGCGCGACGACGGGCTCCGGTGCGGGCAGGACGTCCTCGACCTCCTCGTCGACCTCGACCTCCGGCTCGGGGTCGGCCGTCGGCTCCGGTTCCGGTTCCGGCTCCGGTTCCGGCTCCGGTTCAGGCTGCGCTGCGGTGACGGTCTCCGGGAGTGACAGCTCCGGCTCGGCAACCGGCTCCGCGGCGACCGGCTCCGCAGCCGGCTCGGCGACCGGCTCCGCAGCCGGCTCGGCGACCTGCTCCGCCGGCGGATCGTCCACCTCGGCCGCGTCCGATGGCAGCGTGACGAACGGCCGGCCCGCCGACGGCCAGGCCGACGCCGGCACCGTGTCGAGCACGATCAGCAGCGCCTGCGCGGTCGGGCGGCGGTGGTCCGGGCCGACGATCGCCCGCATCAGCACCTCGGCCGCGAACGGCGGGAAGCCGGGCATCACCGCGCCCGGGGGCTCGGGCTCGCCGTCGCCCGGGTCGACGCCGGTGAGCGCGTGGTAGGCCAGCCGCCCGAGGACGGCCGCGTCCGGCTCGCCCAGCCGCTGCAGCAGGGAGATCGCCTGCTCGGCCGGGAGCGAGTCGGGTGCGGCCGCGGCGATGAGCGCGTCCACGGTGGCGCGCTCGTTCGACGGAAGCCCCATGTCCATGGGCGAATGGTGTCGCGCCGGGACCGATTCCGTGGCCGAATCGGACAATCCGCCGCGCTGCGGACGCGCGCTCACCGGCCGGCGTCGTCCAGGGCGACCTTGGTGAGCTGGCGGCCGAGCTCGATCAGCTCCTCGGCGCGGTGGAAGTCGAGGGTCCGGGCCGCGCTGAGTGGCACGGTCACGAGCACGTCCGGTGGGAGCGCGGCCAGCCGGTAGCGGGTGATCAGGCTCTGCATCGCGTCGAACGACAGCGACACCACCTCCGACGTACGGACGTCGGGCCGGACGTCCACGTCCGCGCCCACGGGGGCCGTGGCGGCCTCCGGCGGCCCGATGGGTACGACGTCCGCGAGGTCCTCCACGACCGCGTCCCCGCGCCGGAAGCGACGCCGCAGGTCGGCCGCCCACTCGGCGCGCTTGATCGAGAAGCCGCGCGCCGGCGAGGTCGGCTCGCCCGGATCGCGTGGTCCCTGCAGCGAGACGGCGACGGTGAAGTCGGCGGCGGCCGCCGCGGTGGGGTCGAGCGGCAGCGGGTTGAGCAGGCCGCCGTCCACGAGGATCCGGCCGTCCACGACGGCGGGCGTGAACAGGCCGGGGATCGCGATGGAGGCGCGGATCGCGGGGATCATCGGTCCGCGCTGGAACCACACCTCGCGCCGCGCGGCGAGGTCGGTGGCGACCGCCGTGTAGGGGATCGGCAGGTCCTCGATCATCACGTCGCCGACGAGCTCGTCGAGCTCGGCCATCAGCCGCTCGGCGGTCGCGGCGCCGCCACCGGCCCAGGTCGGGTCCGCGAGGCGCACCACCCGCCGCTGCGTCAGGGTCGAGGCCCAACCGGCGAACTCCCGGTCCTGGCCGGCCGCCACCAGCCCGCCGACGACGGCACCCATCGACGTGCCCGACACCGCGACGATCTCGTGTCCGCGCGAGCGCAGCTCCTCGACGGCGCCGAGGTGGGCGTAGCCCCGGGCCCCGCCGGAGCCGAGGACGAGAGCGACACGAGCCATGACTCCCATTGTCCGGGGCCGCGCGCCCCCACCCCAGCCGCGACCGGCGTGATCGTGGACATAGCGGAGCACCGAGGCTGCTTCGGAAAAAACTCTGGAAACCCGCAACCGATCGCCCTTTCGCGGCGTCTGTGTGAGCAGCGGGTCACATCGGGCTGACCCGGACGGCACGGGTGCCGTCGGACCCGGAGGGGACGCCATGGACGCATCGCCACTGCCTGCTCTCTCACGCCGCCAGGCCATCACCGGGGCTGCCGGCGCCGGCCTCGCGGTCGCGCTCGCTGGACGCCCGGGCCGGGCCGCGGCGGACGCCCGCCGGCCGCGGCCGCCGTCGTCGCTGGCGCCGGTCTGGGCACAGGAGTGGATCCAGACCTGCCACGACCTGACCTGGCGCGAGGGGCCGACGCCCCCGCAGGCGGCCCGGTGCTACGGCTACCTGGCGCTGGCGATGTACGAGGCGTGCGTCGCCGGCATGGACGGGCGCCGCTCGCTGGGCGGCCAGCTGACCGACCTGCCGCGGCTCCCGGAGGCACCGCACGGCCCGGTCGACTGGGTGCTCGCGCTGTCGGCGTCCGCGCACACGATGGCGCGCCAGGTCTACGCGGGCGCGGCGCCGGAGCGACTCGCGACGCTGGACCGGCTGCACGCGGAGCAGGTCGCGGCCCGCCGTACGACGGGGACGAGCGCCGCGTGCGAGCGACGCTCCCTCGGTCACGGCCGCGCCGTCGCCGCGGCCCTGGGCTCGTGGGTCGACACCGACGGCTGGGCGGGGACGGTCGGCCGCGCCTACACCCCGCCGGTGGGGGAGGGCCTGTGGGTCTCCACGCCGCCGAACTTCCGGTCCGCGGTCGAGCCCTACTGGTCGGAGGTCCGCCCGCTCGTGATGCGGTCGGCGGGCGAGGTCCGCGCGGTGCCGCACCTGCCGTTCTCGACGGAGCCGGGATCACCGTTCTGGCTGCAGGCCAAGGCGGTCCACGACACCAGCCTCGCCCTCACCGACGAGCAGCGCGCGATCGCGCGGTTCTGGACGGACAACCCGCTCCTGTCGGGCCTCCCGTCGGGGCACTGGTTCCTCGCGCTGTCGCAGGTCGCCACGCAGCAGCGCCTCGATCTCGAGCGGCTGCTGGAGGCCGCCGTGGTGCTCGGCGTCACCCTGCACGAAGCGTTCCTCAGCTGCTGGACGGGCAAGTACGTCGACAACCTGCTGCGCCCCGTCACCTACGTCAACCGCTACATCGACCCGACGTGGGCGACCTTCGTCAACTCGCCCCAGTTCCCGGAGTACACCTCCGGCCACTCGGTCGGGTCGCGTGCCGCTGCCGCCGTGCTGACCAGCCTGCTCGGCACGGTCGCCTACGTCGACGACAGCCACCGCGACCGCGGCCTCCCCGCACGCTCCTTCCAGGACTTCACCCACGCCGCCGACGAGGCCGCGCAGT
The DNA here is from genome assembly GCA_035554935.1 of Nocardioides sp. Lineage (GTDB taxonomy): Bacteria > Actinomycetota > Actinomycetes > Propionibacteriales > Nocardioidaceae > Nocardioides. The sequence continues at coordinate 26,525 of DATMHM010000075.1, forward strand.
CGCGCCTGTACGGCGGCATCCACTTCCCCATGGGGATCGAGAACGGCAAGGAGCACGGCGACCGCGTGGGCGCCCTGGTCCTCGACCGGTTGCACACCCGTCGCAAGTGATCATCGAGAGGAACACCATGTCCACACTTCACAAGGGCGCCCTCGCCCTCGTCTGCACCGTGCCGATCGCGCTGGCCACCGTCTCCCCGGCCCAGGCCGGGGACCGGTGGACCTACCGCAGCTCCGGCGCCAGCCTGTTCTCCACCTGGGTGGAGGTCGGGACGCTGAACGGCATCGCCGGCAACGTCCACACCGGCGAGCTGAGCGCCGACGTCGAGCGGGACGAGGTCTACGGCTCGGTCGTCGACTGGACCTGCCCCGAGGGCGAGCTGCCGCCGTACGGCGGTGGGCACGGCGAGCACGCGGCCTACGAGGAGGAGCCGGAGACCAACTGCGTCGTCGAGTCGGTCCGCGAGCTCTTCGCCGGCGACGCCCTGGTGGACGTGACCATGGACCGCAAGCTCGAGCGCGCCTCGATCACCGGCAATCTCGTCGTGGCCGACCACGAGGGCGGGGCGACCGGCCAGCCGGCGGTCGACATGACCTTCACCGGCGTCGGTACGACGTTCTCCAGCACCACCTACGAGTCCGGCACCGACGGCGACTACTCCTACACCTACCGGACCACGCGCAGCACCCGGCAGGCGAGCGTGGACGGCGCCATCGGCGCGATGGGCTTCACCGACGACGCCGACGACATCTCGACGGGGGAGATGACCCGCTACCGCACGTCGGAGCGCGGCAGCTCCCGCTGAGCTCGGGCCCTGCTCGGGCACTGCTCGGGCCTGCTCGGCGACCGGGCGCCGGACCTGCCTGGTCCGGCGCCGGGTTCGCGAGTGAGAAGTAGTTGTGAGTGAGTGCTCACTCACTTAGGCTGGGCGGCATGCCTCCCCGCGCTGCCCCGCTCTCACCCGACGACCGGCGCGAGGCGCTGATCCGGGCCACCCGGCCGCTGCTGTACGAGCACGGCAGCCGCGTCACGACCCGGCTGATCGCCGAGGCGGCGGGCGTCGCGGAGGGCACGATCTTCCGGGTCTTCGACTCCAAGGACGACCTCGTCGACTGCACGATCGCCCGCTGCTTCGAGCCCGGCGACGTGCTGCACCGGCTCGACGGGATCGATCCCGCGCTGCCGCTGCGCGACCGGATGCTGGCGATGACCACGATCCTGCAGCAGCGCTACCTCGCGATCTTCGAGCTGATGCGCGCGCTCGGCGCGGTCGGACCGCCGGCGCACCTGCACGACCGGCCGGAGATCGCCCACGGCCTGGAGGAGGTACGACGCCGGCTGCTCGCCCTGATCGAGCCGGACGCCGACCGGCTGACCGTGCCGCCCGCCCAGGTGCTGCACGTGTGGCGGCTGCTCACCTTCGCCGGCTCCCACCGGGAGATCGCCGACGGCGACCTGCTGAGTCCCGACCAGATCGTCGACACCGTCCTGCGCGGTGTGGAGAGGACCGGGGACTGATGCTGCTCACGCTCCTGCGCACGCACCTCGCGCCCTATCGCGGCTGGCTGACCGCGATCGTCCTGCTGCAGTTCACCGCGACCGTCGCGATGCTCTACCTGCCCAGCCTCAACGCCGACATCATCGACAAGGGCATCGCCCGCGGCGACAACGGCTACGTCATCCGCACCGGCGCGATCATGCTCGTCGTCTCCCTCGTCCAGGCCGCCTGCTCGATGAGCGCGGCGTGGTTCGGCGGCCAGGCGGCGATGGCGTTCGGCCGCGACGTGCGCCAGCGCGTCTTCGGCCGGATCGGCAGCTTCTCGGCCCGGGAGGTCTCCACCTTCGGCGCACCGTCGCTGATCACCCGCGCCACCAACGACGTCCAGCAGGTGCAGATGCTGGCCATGATGACCTGCCTGATGGCGGTGACCATCCCGATCATGATGGTCGGCGGCGTCGTGATGGCGATGCGCGAGGACTTCGGGCTGTCCTGGCTGGTCGTCGCCGTCGTACCCGTCCTCTTCGTCTGCATCGGCCTCGTCGTCTCCCGGATGGTGCCGGCGTTCCGGCAGGTCCAGGGGCGGCTCGACGACGTCAACCGGATCCTGCGCGAGCAGATCACCGGCATCCGCGTGGTCCGCGCCTTCGTGCGCGAGCCCGAGGAGACCGCGCGCTTCGAGCGCGCCAACGACGACCTGACCCGGGTCTCGCTGACGGCCGGGCGGTGGATGGCGCTGATGTTCCCGCTCGTGATGGCGGTGTCCAACGTCGCCAGCGTCGGGGTGATCTGGTTCGGCGGCCACCGGGTCGACAGCGGGCAGATGGAGGTCGGCGCACTGACCGCGTTCCTGTCCTACCTGATGCAGATCCTGATGTCGGTGATGATGGGCACCTTCATGCTGATGATGGTGCCGCGCGCGGCCGTCAGCGCCGACCGGATCAGCGAGGTCCTCGCCACCGACACCAGCGTCCTCCCGCCCGCCGACCCGGTCACGTCCGTCGACGTCGCGGGCCACCTCGACCTCGAGGGCGTCGGCCTGACCTACCCGGGCGCCGAAGCGCCGGTGCTGCGCGACGTCACCTTCTCCGCCCGCCCCGGCCAGACCATCGCGCTGATCGGGTCCACCGGCGCCGGCAAGACCACCCTGGTCAACCTCGTGCCCCGGTTGCTCGACGCGACCGAGGGCACGGTCCGGGTCGACGGCGTCGACGTACGCCACCTCGACCCGGAGCTGCTCTGGTCCCGCATCGGCCTGGTGCCGCAGCGGGCGTTCCTCTTCTCGGGAACCATCGCGTCCAACCTGCGCTACGGCCGGCCGGACGCGAGCAACGACGAGCTGTGGGAGGCGCTGGAGATCGCGCAGGCCGCCGACTTCGTCCGCGAGATGCCCGAGGGCCTCGACACCCCCGTCGCCCAGGGCGGTACGACGGTCTCCGGGGGCCAGCGCCAACGGCTCGCCATCGCGCGTGCGCTCGTACGACGTCCGGAGGTCTATCTCTTCGACGACGCCTTCTCGGCGCTGGACGTCGCCACCGATGCCCGGCTGCGGGCGGCGCTGCGGCCGGTGACCCGGGACGCGACGGTGCTGATCGTCGGTCAGCGGATCGCGACCATCCGGGACGCCGACCAGATCCTCGTGCTGGAGGACGGCGAGGTGGTCGGCCAGGGAACGCACGACGAGCTGCTGGCCGGGTGCGCGACGTATCGGGAGATCGCGGCCTCGCAGGGCATGACCGGAGAGGAGGTGGCGGTGTGAGCGGCGGCTCGACCAACGGCGGCACGATGAAGCAGACCGAGCGGATCGTCCAGCAGGGCGGTCCGGGGCGCGGCCCGATGGGCGGCATGGTCGGCCAGAAGGCCGACGACTTCAAGCACTCCGCCCGCCGCCTGCTGGGCCTGCTGCGCCCGGCCCGCGGCCGCGCGGTCCTCGTCCTCCTGCTGGGCATCGGCAGCGTCGCCTCCGTCGCGATCGGCCCGTGGCTGCTGGGGAAGGCGACCGACGAGGTCTTCAACGGCTTCATCGGCGGCCGGCTGCCGGAGGGCACGACCAAGGCGGACGCCGTCGCCGAGGCGCAGGCACGCGGGGACAGCGGCTTCGCGGACTTCCTGCGCGGCCTCGACATCGTCCCGGGGCAGGGCGTCGACTTCGACCGGGTCGGCCAGATCCTGCTGCTGACGCTGGCGATCTATGTCGGTGGCCAGGTGCTCGGGTGGCTGCAGGGCTACCTCGTCAACGACATCGTGCAGGCCACGGTGCGGCGGATGCGCACCGACGTGGAGGAGAAGGTGCACCGGCTCCCGCTGTCCTACTTCGACCGCCAGCCGCGCGGCGAGCTGCTCAGCCGGGTCACCAACGACATCGACAACGTCGCGCAGAACCTCCAGCAGACGATGAGCCAGCTGATGACGTCGCTCCTGATGGTCGTCGGAGTGCTCGGGATGATGTTCTGGGTCTCGCCGCTGCTCGCCCTCATCGCACTCGTCTCGGTCCCGCTCGCGATGTTCGCGACCAGCCGGATCATGAAGCGCTCGCAGACCCAGTTCATCAACCAGTGGCGCCAGACCGGCCGGCTCAACGCGCAGGTCGAGGAGGCCATCTCCGGGCACGCGCTGGTGACCGTGTTCGGCCGCCGCGGCGCGGTGCAGGCCGGGTTCGACGCCGCGAACGAGGAGCTCTACGAGTCGTCGTACCGCGCCCAGTTCATCAGCGGCCTGGTGATGCCGGTGATGATGCTGATCGGCAACCTCAACTACGTCGTGATCGCCGTCGTCGGCGGCCTGCGCGTCGCGTCGGGCGCGCTGAGCCTCGGCGAGGTGCAGGCGTTCATCCAGTACACCCGGATGTACACCCAACCGATCACCCAGATCGCCTCCATGGCCAACCTGCTGCAGTCCGGCGTCGCGTCCGCGGAGCGGGTGTTCGAGCTGCTCGACGCCGAGGAGGAGCCCGACGCGTGGACCGCGCCGGCGACGAGCTCCCAGGCCTCCGTGACCACCCGCGGCGAGGTGGCGTTCGAGGACGTCTCCTTCTCGTACGACGACGAGCCGCTCATCGAGGACCTCTCCCTCGTCGCCCACCCCGGCCAGATGGTCGCGATCGTCGGACCGACCGGCGCCGGCAAGACCACCCTGGTCAACCTGGTCATGCGGTTCTACGAGCTGCGGCGGGGCCGGATCACCCTCGACGGCGTCGACGTCACCGCGATGTCGCGCGCCGACCTCCGCAGCCGGATCGGCATGGTGCTCCAGGACACCTGGCTGTTCGAGGGCACGATCCGCGACAACATCTCCTATGGCCGGCCCGGCGCGACCGAGGAGGAGATCCGCGAGGCCGCGCGGGCGACGTACGTCGACCGGTTCGTGCACTCCCTGCCGGACGGCTACGACACCATGGTGGACGACGAGGGCTCGAACCTCTCGGCCGGCGAGCGGCAGCTGATCACCATCGCCCGGGCGTTCCTGGCGCAGCCGGCGCTGCTGATCCTCGATGAGGCCACCTCGTCGGTCGACACCCGCACCGAGCTGCTGCTGCAGCAGGCGATGGCCGCCCTGCGCACCGACCGGACGTCCTTCGTGATCGCCCACCGGCTCTCCACCATCCGCGACGCCGACCTGATCCTGGTCATGGAGCACGGCCGGATCGTCGAGCAGGGCTCGCACGCCGAGCTGCTCGAGGCGGGCGGGGCGTTCGCGCGGCTGCACGCGGCGCAGTTCGCGGCCGCGGCGACCTGACCTGCCCGGGTTAACCCGTTGTGCGCCGTCCGCCGCCGACCTACCGTTGTCGCACACGGGAAAGGAGGTGGTCCGAGGAATGATTTCTTTCAGGACGCGTGAGGTGGCTGCTCGCTAGCAGCCCGCAGTCCACGGACAGGCTGCCCGCGAATCCAACAGCAGCCACCCGACCCGCAGGTGAGCCCGGTACGTCCACCGGGCGGGGCTCGAACGAGCCGCACCTGCGGGTCGTCTGCGTTCTCCGCCGGGCACCTTCGGTGCCGGACCCTGGTCTGCCGGGCGCCTTCGGCGCCTCCCGCGGGCCACCCGGGCGCCTTCGGCGCCTCCCGCCGGCCACCCGGGCGCCTTCGGCGCCTCCCGCGTGCCACCTGGGCGCCTTCGGCGCCTCCCGCCGGATCCCCCTCGGAGGCTCGGAGCGGGGGCCCCGCCGTCGGCGTCGCGCTCCTGCTTCGTCACGGGAGTCCCCGCTCGTTCGCCGACGGCACCCCGATTCGCCTCCGAGGGGGTCCGGCGTCCGGCGCCTGCGGCACCCGGGTGGCCCGCGTCCGGCGCCTGCGGCACCCGGGTGGCCCGCGTCCGGCGCCTGCGGCACCCGGGTGGCCCGCGTCACCAATGGTTGCCAGTGTCAACCAATCCGGGATATGGTTGTCCCATGTCAACCAATCCGCCGGCGATCGCCGTCCCGGGGCAGATGACCCACCGGGAGATCATGGAGGCCCTGACCGGGCTGCTCCTGGCGATGTTCGTCGCCATGCTCTCCAGCACCGTGGTGAGCAACGCGCTCCCCGCGATCGTGACCGACCTCGAGGGCAGCCAGACCGGCTACACCTGGGTCGTCGTCGCGACCCTGCTCACGATGACCGCGAGCACCCCGATCTGGGGCAAGCTCGCCGACCTGTTCAGCAAGAAGATGCTGGTGCAGGTCGCGCTGGTGATCTTCTCGATCGGCTCCGTCGTCGCCGCCGTGGCTCCGAGCATGGGCGTCCTGATCGGTGCCCGCGCGTTCCAGGGACTCGGCGTCGGCGGGCTGACCGCGCTGGTGCAGGTCGTCATCGCGTCGATGGTGTCGCCGCGTGAGCGGGGGCGCTACAGCGGCTACATCGGGGCGGTCTTCGCGACCGCGACGGTGAGCGGGCCGCTGCTCGGCGGGCTCGTCGTGGACAGCCCGATGGGGTGGCGCGGCTGCTTCATCATCGGGATCCCGGTGGCGGCGGTGGCGTTCGTCGTACTCCAGAAGACCCTGCATCTGCCGACCGTGAAGCGCGACGTGCGGATCGACTACCTCGGCGCCACCCTGATCATGGGCGGCATCAGCCTGATCCTGGTCTGGGTGAGCCTGGCGGGCACGAGCTTCGGCTGGACGTCCGGTACGTCGGCCGCGCTCGTGGTGGGCAGCGTGCTCCTGATCGGCGCGGCCCTGTGGGTGGAGTCGCGCGTGGCGGTGGAGCCGGTGATCCCGCTGCGGCTGTTCCGCGACCGCACCACGGCGCTGGCGACCGCGGCGTCGGTGATGATCGGCGTGGCGATGTTCGGGGCGACGGTCTACCTCAGCCAGTACTTCCAGCTGGCTCGCGGGATGAGCCCGACCGAGGCCGGCCTGATGTCGGTCGCGATGGTCGGCGGGCTGCTGGTCTCGAGCATCGTCAGCGGCCGGGTGATCACCCGGACCGGGCTGTGGAAGCGGTGGCTGGTCGGCGGGATGGTGCTCGTCATCGCGGGCATCGCGCTGCTCGGCACGGTCGACGCGACCACGTCGCTGTGGGTCGTGGGCGGCTACATGGCGATCACCGGCGTGGGGCTCGGCGCGACGATGCAGAACCTCGTCCTCGCGGTGCAGAACAACACCTCGCTGGAGGACCTCGGCGCGGCGAGCTCGGTGGTCGCGATGTTCCGCTCGATCGGCGGCTCCGCCGGCGTCGCGGCGCTCGGCGCGGTGCTCGCGCACCAGGTGACCGAGGGCGTGCGGAACGGGCTGACGAAGCTGGTCGCCAGCGGCGAGGTGACCCGGGAGCAGCTCGCCGCGATGCAGCACTCGACGGGCGACATCCCCGACCTGGACCTGCTGCCGGCGCCGATCCGGGCGCTCTACGAGGCGTCCTTCGGCGAGGCCGTCGGCCACCTGTTCCTGGTGTCGGTGCCGTTCGTGGTCGTCGCGTTCGTCTGCATTCTGTTCATCAAGGAGGTGCCGCTACGGACCACCAACGGGCCGACGGTCGCGGAGTCCGAGGTCGAGGCGGCGCTGGTGAGCTCGGGCGAGCCTTCCGACTACCCGTCGTGGAAGATCGCGGGCCCGGTGCGCGAGGATGGCCCGCGATGACCACGACCCTGTCCCGCACCGATGCGCTCCGTGACCTCGAGGGCGAGGTCGGCGTGCTGATCCGCCGGGTCCGCCGGGTGATCGGCGAGCGGGCCCGCGCCGTCCACCCGGAGCTGCTGCCGGCGTCGTACCTGATGCTCGCCTACGTCCGCGACCACGGGCCGCTGCGGGCGTCGGCGATCGGCCAGGTCTTCGACATCGACAAGGGCGCGATCAGCCGGCAGGTGCAGCACCTGATCGACCTCGGGCTGCTGGACCGCTCGCCCGACCCCGGCGACGGCCGGGCGACGCTGCTGACGGCCAGCGACGACGCCGTACGACGGCTCGAGGACGTGGCCCACGCCCGGCGCGAGCAGCTCGCGGACCGGCTGGGGGACTGGTCGGCGGAGGACCTGAGCGGGTTCGCGGCGCTGCTGCGCCGCTACAACGAGTCGCTCAGCGAGCCCGGCGACAGCTGACCCTGCTCCGGCGGCGGCTCAGCGCACCCAGGCCGCGGTGTCCGGCGGCAGCACGTTGCCGGGCAGCGGGCCGCTGCTGACCAGCACCTCGCCCTCCGGCAGCGGCGCCGGGTAGACGCCCGCGTTGAGCATCACGGTGACGCCGGCGCGGCGGAAGACGAGCACGTCGTCGTCCGCCTCCGCGACGGTCGCGTCGTCGGCGCCGTGGAACACCTGGCGCCGGGTCGCGAGCGCGCGGCGGTAGAAGGCCAGCGTCGAGTCGGGGTCCGCCTGCTGCGCCTCGACCGTCAGGGCGGCCCAGTTGCTGGGCTGCGGGATCCACGGCTGGGTGCCGTCCGGCCCGCCGAAGCCGTACGGCGGCGCGGTGCCCGACCACGGCATCGGGATCCGGCACCCGTCGCGTCCGGGCCCGCCGGCCCCGTCGGGCTGGCGCAGCCACGCCGGGTCCTGCCGGTGCTCGGGGGCGACGTCGACCTGCTCGAGGCCGAGCTCCTCGCCCTGGTAGAGGTACGCCGAGCCGGGCAGCGCCAGCATGGCGAGCGTCGCGGCGCGGGCCCGGGCGAGCCCGGCCGGGCCGCCGCCGTACCGCGTCGGGTGCCGGACCACGTCGTGGTTCGACAGCACCCAGGTCGGGGCGGCCTCCGCGGTGGCGACGGCCGCGATCGAGCTGTTGACCACCTCGGCGAAGGCTTCGGCGGACCAGGGCGTGGCGAGCCAGGCGAAGTTGAAGGCCTGGTGCAGCTCGTCGGGGCGGATGAACTCCGCCATCGACGCCGGCGTCTGGGTCCACGCCTCGGCGACGGCCATCCGGTCGCCGGGGTAGCTGTCGAGGATCCGGCGCCAGCGGCGGTAGACGTCGTGCACCTCGGGCTGCTCCCACATCGGCTCGTCGCGCAGCACCCGCTCGACCATCGACTCGGGCTGCTCGGCGGCCTCCTCCGCGCCCGCGCCCTTCTCGGGAAGGACCTGGTCGCGCAGCGACTCCTCCTTGTAGAGCCCGTGCGCGACGTCGACCCGGAAGCCGTCGACGCCACGGTCGAGCCAGGTGCGCAGCACACCCTCGAACATGTCGCCGACCTCGGGGTTGCGCCAGTCGAGGTCGGGCTGGGTGCTGTCGAAGAGGTGGAGGTACCACCACGCCGTCCCGTCCGGGCCGTCTGCCACCCGGGTCCACGCGGGCCCGCCGAAGATCGAGCCCCAGTTGTTCGGCGGCTCGCTGCCGTCGGCGCCGCGGCCCTCGCGGAAGAGGTAGCGGGCGCGCTCGGGGGAGCCGGGGCCGGCGGCGAGCGCGGCCTGGAACCACGGGTGCTGGTCCGAGGTGTGGTTGGGCACCAGGTCGACGATCACCCGCAGGCCGAGGTCGTGCGCGGTCGCGAGCAGGGCGTCGACGTCGGCGAGGTCGCCGAACAGCGGGTCGACCCCGGTGTAGTCGGCGACGTCGTAGCCGTGGTCCTTCTGCGGCGACGTGTAGAACGGCGTGATCCACAGTGCGTCGACGCCCAGGTCGCGCAGGTGCGGCAGCCGCGCGGTGATCCCCGGCAGGTCGCCGATCCCGTCGCCGGGCACGGGGGTGCCGTCGGCGAAGCTGCGCACGTAGACCTGGTAGACGACGGCGTCGTACCACCACGGGCGGCGTGCCGGCGTCGTCACTGGAACTCCTGGGGGTCGATGGCGATCCACACGTGCTCGGCGGTCGCGACCACCTCGTCGTGCGGGCCGTAGAGCGTGGCCGCGGTGACCGTCTTGCGGCCGTCGATCCGGCGCTGCTCGCCGACCACCACGTAGCGCTCCGAGGTCCGGGGCAGGCTGCGCACCTCCGCGGTCATCCGGCCCAGCACGGACGGCCGGCCCTCGAGGTCGCTCGACCAGCCGCCCGGGCAGTCCAGCGCGGCCCAGGCGATCGGCACGGCGCTCTCGTACGGCGTCCAGGTGCACGCCACCCGCGCGTCGTCCGGTCCGGAGCGGGCGTGTGCAGGCAGCGGGCCCGCGAAGATGCGCAGCCCGTCGCCCGGTCGCCGGGCGGGACCGCACACGAAGCAGCTCGGGAACGGGTGCACCCGGTGGCCGGCGTACGACGCCTCGGCCTCGACCGCGACGGAGACCGAAACGGGCGCGACCGGCGTGGGCGCCGCCTCGGCGAAGGTCGCCTCCGCGACCGGCCGCCCGTCGTGCGTCACGACGGCGCCGGCGGCGGTCGGCTCCACCGGCATCGGTACGTCGAGGGGCGGCGGCTGGCGCAGGGTGACGGTGACCGGCGTACCGATCGCCTGGGCCGGCAGGGTCGCCGCGAGGGCGCCGGACACCCAGCCGCCGTTGCCCGAGCGCGGCGGGCCGTTGAACCGGTGCGGGACGATCAGGGGAGGCAGCGTGCTCACGGGACCCAGCCTGCCAGCCCGGGGGTGGCGACCCCGGGCGACGGCGGGGGTGCGATGCGCAAGAATGGTCTGGTGAGCGATCTCATCGACACCACCGAGATGTACCTCCGCACGATCTACGAGCTGATCGAGGAGGGCATCGTGCCGCTGCGGGCCCGGATCGCCGAGCGCCTGCACCAGAGCGGTCCCACGGTGTCGCAGACGGTCGCCCGGATGGAGCGCGACGGGCTGCTCACCGTCGAGGGCGACCGCCACCTCGAGCTCACCGACGAGGGCCGCCGGCTCGCGACCCGGGTGATGCGCAAGCACCGCCTCGCCGAGCGGCTGCTCACCGACGTCATCGGCCTCGACTGGGAGCTCGTCCACGAGGAGGCGTGCCGTTGGGAGCACGTCATCTCCGAGAACGTCGAGCGGCGGCTCCTCGAACTGCTCGACCACCCGACCGAGTCGCCCTACGGCAACCCGATCCCCGGCCTCGGCGAGCTCGGTCAGGACATCGTCAGCGAGGACTTCATGGACGACGTCGAGCCGCTCTCGAAGGCCGCGACCGGCGACAGCTCCCGCGCGCTCGTGCGCCGCATCTCCGAGGAGATGCAGAAGGACGAGGCGCTGATGAGCGCGATGCGCCGCGTCGGCGCCCTGCCCGACAAGACGATCACCATCCAGGCCACCGCCGACGGCGTGCTCGTCGGGTCGGGCGGTGAGACCGCGGAGATCTTCCCCGAGGCGGCGGACCACATCTTCGTGAAGCGGCTCTGACCGGCGGGGTTTGTCGAGGCTGGCGTCGGTTCGGGCGGGCGTCGGTTCATCAAGGTATGTAGCCGAGCCGTCACTTCCCAGTGGTTGCTCACCGTGGGAAGCGCAGGTTCGCCTGCATACCTTGATGAACCTGCAGCCGCCCGGCCCGAGCCGCCCCGCCCGCCCGGCCCCGCCCGCTCAGCCGGCCCGCCGCACTGCGGCGAGCGCGGTCAGCCACTCGCTCGTCCCCGCGTCGACCTTGTACGACGCCAGGTCGTCCCCGCGCGTCGCGCCCCGGTTGACGATCACCACCGGCACGCCGCACTGCGACGCGCGGCGCACGAACCGCAGCCCGCTCATCACGGTCAGGCTGGAGCCGGCGACGAGCAGGCCGCCGCCGCTGCCGGCCAGCGCCTCGACCGCGGAGTAGCAGCGCTCGACCCGCGGCTTCGGGACGTTCTCGCCGAAGAAGACCACGTCCGGCTTCAGCACGCCGCCGCAGTCCTCGCACGGCGGGACGAGGAAGTCGGCGGTGTCGTCGAGGTCGACGTCGCCGTCGGGGCGGACGGCGACGTCGGCGTGCCGGGCCGCCCAGCCGGGGTTGGCGTGGCCGAGCCGCTGCTGGAGCGCCGCCCGGGACGACGTACGACGGCAGCCGAGGCAGACCACGTCGGCGATCCGGCCGTGCAGGGCGACGAGCGGTGCGGTGCCGACGGCCTCGTGGAGGCCGTCGACGTTCTGGGTGATGACGAGGTCGGCGCCGAGCGCGGCGACCGCGCGGTGCCCAGCGTTGGGCTCGGCACGCCTCATGCGGGACCAGCCGAGGTGGCTGCGGGCCCAGTACCGCTGCTGTGCCCGGGGGCCCGAGACGAACTCCTGGAAGGTCATCGGCTGCCGCGCGGGGGAGCCGGGGCCGCGGTAGTCCGGGATGCCCGAGTCGGTGGAGAGGCCGGCGCCGGTGAGGACCACGAGCGGGCCGGCCGCGCACCGCTCGAGCGCGGAGGTCGGAGGCGTGGCCGGCCGCGGCTGGCCCGCGGACTGCTCGACCAGGGTCACCCGTTCAGGATACGAGCGGCACGAAGACGTACCGGCCGTGCTCCTCGACCAGCGGCGCCGCCCCCGCGCGCCGGCGGACCCGCACCATCCGCCCGCGGACCGGTCCGACCAGGGTGCCGGTCGGGATCAGCTGGTCGACCAGCGCCTCGGGCATCCGCTCGGCGTCGGCGGACAGCAGGATCCGGTCGTACGGCGCCCCGGCCGGCCAGCCCAGCACGCCCTCCTCGGCGAGGTGCACCTCGACCCGCGGTGTCCGGGCGAGGTTGGCCGCGCCGAACGCGAGCACCTCGGGCGCCCGCTCCACCCCGACCACCCGGCCACCCGGGGCGACCAGCTCGGCGAGCAGCGCGGTGGTCCAGCCCGACCCGCACCCCACGTCGAGCACGCGCTCGCCGGGCTCGGGGGCGAGGAGTGCCAGCATGGCCCGCACCGTGGTCGGCTGGGAGTTCGTGACGTCGTACCCGATCGGCAGGGCGCGGTCGACGTCGGCGAACCGGCGCTGGTCGGGCGGCAGGAAGCGTGCGCGGGGGACCACCGCGAACGCGGCGGCGACGCGCGGGTCGCGCGGGTCGCGCGGGTCGCGCGGGTCGGACGGCTTAGCCGTAGCGGAGCCGCGCACGCTCGCGCGCCTTCTCGGCCTCGACCTCGCGGTTCTTCGGCGGCGCCGTCGTGACCAGCCGGTCGAGGAGGTGCTGGGTGATGTGCGCGATCTCGTGGACCGCCTCGTCGAACGCGGCCTGGTTGGCCTGGCTCGGCTTCGTCGTACCGCTCACCTTGCGCACGAACTGCAGCGCGGCCGCGGTGACCTCGCTGCTGGTGGCCGGCGGCTCGAAGTTGTTGAGCGGGCGGATGTTGCGGCACATGCCTCCACCGTACGTCGGCCGGCCTTCGGCTGTAACACGTTGTTCGCTGCTGTAGCGGGCCGGCGCCGGCTGTAACACGTTGTTCGCTGCTGTGGGGGGCCGGTGCCGGCTGTAACACGTTGTCCGCCGGCCTGGCAGCCTCGTACCGGCTGTACCAGCCCCGTACGGCGGGGGTTGCGCGACGTCTTGGGGCTGGTAGGGCAGCCAACAACGTGTTACAGCGACCTTCCGCCGCCCCCGCCGCCCCTCAGATCTCCAAAAACGCGGCCTTCTCGCCCGTGACCAGCACGACGCGCCCGTCGGGGAGGGGTACGGCGCGCACCAGGTCCACGTCGGCGCCGTACTCCACCCGCATCAGCCGCTGCCCCAGCCGCCCGTCGCCGATCCGCACGACCGAGACGTAGCCGACCCGGCTGGTCCAGTGCCGCTGCAGCACGGTGACGAAGGCGCGCTCGTCCGGCAGCCAGGTGAACGCCCGCGGGTCGAGCCCGGCGAGGGCCTCGAACCGGCGGCCGTAGCTGAGCACGTCGAGGCGGCGCACCTTCGTGACGTCGCGGACGTCGAAGAGGCCGATCTGTGCGCCCCAGCCCTTCGCGCCGGGGCCCTCGCCGACGCCGATCATCCGCCAGCTGCCGAGCGGGTGGAGGTACGACGAGAAGCCGGGCACCTTCAGCTTGCCGAGCAGGCGCGGGCGGGTCGTGTCGGTGAGGTCGATCGCATACAGCGGGTCGACCCGCCGGAAGGTCACCATGATCACGAGGTCGTCGAACCACCGCACGGACTGGATGTCCTCGTTGCGGCCGAGCCCGTCGAGCCGGCCCCGCTCGGCCAGGTCCTGGCCGTCGCGCTCGAGAGTGACGACCGAGCTGAAGCGGCCGGTCTCGCTGCTCGGGCCGACCGCGACCCGCAGCACCCCGTCGGCCTCGTCGAGCGACCAGCGGTCGCGGACCGAGCCCTCGACCTCGCCGGAGGCGACGTGGGTGGCGCGGGTGCCGTCGAGCTCGAAGTCGAAGAGGTATGACGTCCCGCGCGGCTCCCCGCCGGGTCCGACCTCAGGTCCGGCCTCAGGTCCGGCCTCCATGGGCCAGCGACCCCAGGGGTCCCACCCGCTCTCGGTGGCGAGGAACAGGTGGTCCGCGGACTCGTAGGCGATGCCGGTGCGACCCGCGAGCCCGATGGCGTCGAGCTCGTCGGCGGCGCCGGCGTCGAAGCCGACCACGCTGGTGGTGTCGATCGTCAGCTCGTCGGAGGGGATCGCCACGTTGGTGCAGTCGAGGAGCTGGCTCTCCTTGTCGTCGCTGGTGACGTTGGGCAGCCAGTCCTCGAGGGTGGTCCCCTCGACCAGCGCCCGGTTCCTGCGCAGCGCCTCCTCCGGGCCGCGCCGGCCCGTCGGGGTGACGAACGCGAGGTCGGGGAGCCCGGACTCCAGCACGATCCGGATGCTCGAGCCGTGCTGGCGCGCGGAGAGCAGCCCGGCGTCGTACGCCACGTCCCTGGTGACCTCCGGCTCCGCGGGGTCGGCGAGGGAGACGGTGAGGACGCGGGTGGCGCCGCCGCCGGCCGCGCCGCCATGGCCGTGGCCGTAGGGGTCGGTGCGGGCCGCGGGCGCCTCGTCGTCCGCGCCGACCGCCACGACGGTCTCGCCGGACAGCATGATCTCGGCGTCCTCGATGCCGGGCAGGGGCAGGGAGGACAGCCGCTCGGTGTCGTCGCCGCTCACGTCCCAGACCACGAGGTCGTCGTCGCGGACCGTGAGCAGCAGCTCCCCGTCGGTCTTGACGGTGTCGGGCTCGTCGACCGCCGCCTCCTGCACGTTGGTGCCGGTGTCGCTGTTCACCTGGCGGTCGGTGCGGGGGGTGCTCCGGTCCTGGTAGGCGTTGCCGGCCACGGCGCGCTCGGCGGACTGCGCGGAGGGGGCGGCGCCGTCAAGGGGGGTGACCTCATTCCGCATCCCGGGACCGTCGCCACCCAGGAGCACGCGGTTCGGCCCGCCACCCCATCCCCACGGCCCGACCAGATCGGCCGCCCGGCGTACGTAGGTGTCGAGCAGGTCGTCACACGACGCCGCCGGCTCGAGGTCGGCCTGGAACGCCGCGTGGCTGGGCAGCTGCCGTGCGCCCGGCGGCGTACCGGGGCCACCACTGCCGAGGCCGCCGCCGTCGACCAGCGTGCCGGCGACGAACGCACCGGCCAGGCCCGTCGCCACGCCGGCGGTCAGGACGGGGCGGACCAGCAGCCGCCGGCGGCGGCCCCGCTGGCGGGCGGCGCTGGCGAGGATCCGGGCGGTCGGGGCGTCCCCGGCGGGGTAGTCGTCCCAGAGGTTCTCGAGGTCGGTCATCGCGCGCTCCGTCCGGAGATGTCGAGCAGGTGGTCGTTGGCGGCGAGGTGCGCGAGCGCGCGGGACAGGCGACTCTTCACCGTGCCGGGCGGGACGCCGAGCGCCTCGGCGGTCTGCCGCTCGCTCAGCTGCACGAAGTAGCGCAGCACCACGACGTCGCGGTTCGGCTTCGACAGCGACCCCAGCGCCCGGTGCACGGCGTCCGCGATCGCGACCCGCTCCGCGGCGTCCGCCCCGCGCCCGGTCGCCGGCCGCTCGAGCGCCTCCGGGACGTCGTACTGCCGGTCCTTCCACCACCGCGTGCGCCGGGTGTCGCGCAGGCAGTTGAGCAGCATCCGGTAGACGTAGGCGTCGCGGTTGTCGGCGCCGCTGACCCGCTCCCAGCCGGTGTAGCAGCGCACCAGCGTCGCCTGCGCCAGGTCCTCCGCCTCGTGCGGCCGGGCGCCGAGGAACACCGCCGCGCGGACCAGGCTCGGCCAGCTCTGCTCCACGTAGTCGGCGTAGGCCGACTCGCTCTCTGGGTCCACGGGTGCTCCGTCTGCGGGTTGGGTGGGTCGAAGGTACGACGGGGGCACCCGGGTGCGGGGTTCCATCGACTTCGGGCCGGATGGAAGAGTGGCGCCATGGCCGGACCTCCGCGCAACGAGCGCCCGTACGACGTCGTCCTCTTCGGAGCCACCGGGTTCACCGGCGGCCTGACCGCCGACTACCTCGCCGCCCACGGCGGGTCCGATCTGCGGTGGGCGATCGCCGGCCGCAACGAGCGCAAGCTCGAGGAGGTCCGCAGGCACCTCGCCGACACCAACCCGCGGCTCGCCGACCTGCCGATCCTCGTCGCCGACGCCGACGACACCGATGCGCTCGCCGAGGTCGTCGCCACCACGAAGGTCGTCGCGACCACCGTCGGCCCTTACCTGCAGTACGGCGGTCCGCTGGTCGCCGCGTGCGCGAGCGCCGGGACCGACTACGTCGACCTCACCGGCGAGCCCGAGTTCGTCGACCGCACCTACGTCGAGCACAACGCGGCCGCCGAGGGCTCCGGCGCGCGGATCGTGCACTGCTGCGGCTTCGACTCGATCCCGCACGACCTCGGCGCCTACTTCACGATCCGCGAGCTCGCCGCCGAGGTCGGGGGCGAGATCACCGCGCCCGTGACGATGCGCGGCGTCGTGCGCTCGAAGGCGAGCTTCTCCGGGGGCACCTTCCACTCCGCGCTCAACGCCTTCGCGCGGGCCCGGCAGATGAAGGAGGCCTCGAGTGCGCGCCGCAAGATGGAGCCGCGCCCCGAGGGCCGCCGCTCCCGGGCCTCGGTGGGCAGGCCGACCCGCGACCAGGACCTCGGCTACTGGCTGCTGCCCCTGCCGACCATCGACCCGTTCGTCGTCGCGCGCAGCGGGGCCGCGCTGTCGTCGTACGGCCCGGCGTTCACGTACTCCCACTACGCCGGCACCAAGACCCTGCGCTACGCCGCCGGCGGTGCTGCCGGCGTCACCGGCCTGACCCTCGCCTCCCAAGTCCCGCCACTGCGCAACGCGCTGCTGAAGCGGGTGCCGCAGGGGGAGGGGCCCTCGGAGAGCCGGCGCGAGAAGTCGTGGTTCACCGTCGACTTCGTCGCCGAGTCGGGCGGCCAGAAGGTGCACACCCGCGTCTCGGGCGGCGACCCCGGCTACACCGAGACCGCCAAGATGCTTGCCGAGTCCGCTCTGTGCCTCGCCCAGGACGAGAACCCCAACGTCGCCGGCCAGGTCACCACCGCGACCGCGATGGGCGACGCGCTGCTCGCCCGGCTGGAGCGGGCGGGGATCAGGTTCGAGCGCTGCTGAGCCGGGCCGCTCCCGGCGACGTGCGGGCTGTCACACGTTGTTCGCGGCTGTCCCCGCCCGTTCGCGGCTGTAACACGTTGTTCGCCGCACTTCCCGCCAGTCCGCGACTGTCACACGTTGTTCGCCGTACTACCCGCCCGTTCCCGGCGCGACACGCCGGCGACACGCCGGGCCGAGCGCCGGCACGTGGCGGGTAGAGCCGCGAACAACGTGTTACAGCGGGCCTGTCCGCGCGCGGCCGCAGCACCCACGCCACGACGGCCGCCCGGGGTGGACCCGGACGGCCGTCGCTCCCTGCGGGATGGTCAGCGCATGACGCCGGCCAATCGCCTGCGGGCGAGCACCGAGCCCGCAGCCGTCAGCAGTCCGCCACCGGCGAGCACCCACGCGAGGCCCGTACCCGGCTCGTCGGCGGCCGGGCCGGCGCCGGCGTCGATCCGGTTCGGCACGGGGACGTCTGCGCTGTCGACGCTCTCCGCCCCGTCAGTGCGGCCGTCGAGCGGGTGGAGGCCGCCGCCGTTGGCCACGTCGAGGTCGTCCTTCGGCTCGTCGGCGGGTACGTCGGCGGGTACGTCGACCGGGCCGTCCTCCGGCTCCTCGCCCTCCCCGGGGTTCGGGCCGTCCTTGTCGCCCGGGACCTGCGGGCCCGGCTCGTCCTCCTCGTCGGGGTTGGTGATGTCGCCGGGGCCCTCGGGCCGCGGGTCCTCCTCCGGGTTGGCGATGTCGCCAGGCCCCTCCGGGCGCGGCTCGTCGTCGCCCGGCAGGACGATGACCGGACCGGGGCCCGGCTCGACGCCGGGCGTCTCGGCCTGGGCGACGCCGCCGCCGAGGGCGATGGCGCCCGCGGCGAGCGGAACGGCGATGAGCAGGCGGAGGGCGGTGCTGGCCGTGGTGCTGGCCGTGGTGCTGGTCGTGGTGCGGGTGCTGGTGTTCATGAGGTGCTCCTTGGTCGTGGGCCGGGTGGCCCGGTTGTTGTCGTTGGGGGTAGGAGCGCCCGGGTCGACGTACCTTGCAGCTTTTCCCGGAAGTCATCGAGAAAAAGGTCTTGTGCCTCGCTCAGCACGCACCAGGTGCGTGCCCAGCGAGGCACAAGGACGAGCGCCCAGGACGAGCGCCCAGGACGGGTAGTCAGGACGGGCAGTCAGGGCGACACGAGGTGCGCGTAGACCACCGTGTTGTCCGGGTAGCCCGCCTCCGTCCGCTGCCCGCCACAGGTGATCAGCCGCAGCAGCGGCGCGTCGGTCGCCGGCCAGATCCGGTCGTAGGGCAGCCGCTCCTTCGGCACGTCCTCCACGCCGTCGACCACGAAGGTCGCCACCCCGTCGCGACGGTGCACGCGGACGACGTCGCCCCGCTCGAGCGTCGCGAGCTCCCAGAACACGTCCGGGCCGTCGGGTCCGTGCACGTGCGCGACCACGACGGCGCCGCCGGGCTCACCGGGCCGCGGCCCGGGGTCGTACCACGCCGCGTCGCCGAAGTCCGGCGTGTCGAGCGAGCCGTCGGCCTGCAGGCCCCGCCCCTCGAGCCGCTCGTCGACGCCCATGGCCGGTACCTCGATCCGCGTCGGCAGCCCGACCCGCTCCACCGGCGCAGGCGCTGCGGGGACGGGCGGGGCGGGAGCGGCGGGAGGGGGCCGCAGCGTCGTCGACGGTACGACGGCCGCGGGCTCCCGCTCCTGCAGCGCGACGACCACGCCGGTCGTCCCGACGCCCAGGCCGCCCAGGCCGGCCAGGCCGGCGAGGACGCCCAGGGTGGCGAGGAGGTGGGCGATCAGGGTGCGGGCGCGAGGCGAGCGGGTGTGTTCCATGCGGGTAGGAGCGCCGGGGCGGGCCGACCTTGCAGCTTTCTCAGCCGGGGCAGGGGTTGAAGGTGAAGGTGCGCGAGCGGCTGCTGCGGAGACCGGTGGTGTCGGTCGCGGTGAACGTCACGGTGACCTGCCCGCCGAGCGAGATCGGCTCGACGCTGGCGGTCCAGCTGCTTCCGGACCGCTGAGCCGCCGCGCGGCCGCTGACCGCCCCGGACCAGGTGACCTGGACCGCCCGGACCCCGGAGCCGTCGCTGACGGTCGCTGAGACCGGCACGCTGCAGCTGTCCCCGGTCGCGCTGATCGTGCCGATCACCGGCGGCCGGTCCACCGTCAGCGTCACCGTGATCGCCACGTCCCCTCCGTCGGAGGAGACGACCACCTGCCCACTGTGCGATCCCTCGGACAGGCCGGACCGGTCGGCCGAGATGCGCAGCGCGGTCGACGCGCCCGGGGCGAGCCGCCCGCCGCCCGGGCTGGCGGAGAGCCAGCCGGCGCGCGGGTCGGCGTCGAAGGTGAGGGCGGTGCCGCCGGTGTTGGTGAGCCGCACGGTGCCGGCCGAGTCACGTGACCCGAGCCGGAGGGTCCGGGTCGACGCCGCGAGCTCCGCGGGTGCTGCCACGGTGACGTCGGTGGTCGCCGTGGTGGCGCTGCTCGTCGACCCGCTCGGCTCCGTGACCGTGGTGCCGGCGGTGCTCGGGGCGGCCGACGGAGTGGTGCTGGGCGTCGCTGTCGGGGTGCTCGGGGGTGCGGCGGGCGTCGTACCGGACGGGGTGTCGACCGCGGCGAGGTCGCGGGCGCCGTCGGGCCACAGCACCACGGCGAGGCCCGCGCCGAGCACGAGCAGAACCACGAGCAGCAGGACGAGCAGGTTGGCCAGCACGCCGCGCCGCCGGTCCCGGCTCCTATCTGCCGCGCCGAGCCCGCCCGCGCCACCCGCGCCGTCGACGTAGTACCCGACCAGTCGCTCGTCCCCGAGGACCCGGTCCCGCAGGCCGGCGGGCGCCGCGAACGCCGGGACGCCGGCCAGCAGCGCGAGCGGGCTGACCATCAGCTTGCGGCTGGTCTCGCAGACGTCACAGCCGTCGATGTGCCGGGCGACGCGCTTGCGGACCAGGGGCGAGAACCGGCCGTCCCAGTCCCGGAGCACGCCGGCGAGCTCGCTGCACGCGTCGCTGCCGCGTCGCGCGATCAGCAGCGCGCCGAGCGAGCGCTCCACCTGGTCGCGGGCGCGGCTCAGCATCACGTAGGCGTTCGACGGCGTCACGTCCATCGCCACCGCCAGGTCCGAGCCCTCGAGCCCCTGCCGCAGGTGCAGGTCGATGAGCACCCGGTCGCGGTCGTTGAGGCCCTCGACGGCAGCCCACACCAGCTCGCGCAGCTCGTCCTGCAGGTCCTCCCGCGCGACCTGCTCCTCGGGCCCGGCTGCCTGGTCAGGCATCGCTTCCAGCCATTCGTCGTCGTGCGCCTCGCGGGCGCGTCCACGCAGCGTGCGCAGGCACTCGTTGCGTACGACGGCGTAGAGCCACGGGCGCAACCGCGAGGGGTCGCGGAGCTGGCCGACCTTCTCGGCCATCACCACGAACGAGTCGGCCACGCAGTCGGAGGCCTCCTCGCGGTTGCGGAGCATCGAGAAGGCGAAGTCCCAGAGCCGGTCGGCGTACCGCTCGTAGACGCCCGCGAACGCCGTCCGGTCGCCGGCGAGCACCCCGGCGACCAGGTCCGCGTCCGAGGCGGACGGTCCCGGCGGGTTCATGGGGCGATCGTAGGGTCGACAGCGCCGCCGGGAGGCGGTTCCTGGGGAGGCACATCGGTCCCCTCTCTCGTGGTCGTCGGTCGGGGTGCTCAGAGGTCGTCGCGGGTAGGAGCGACGGCGCGCCGGTTCCTTGCAACTTTCCGGCCGCGGATCGCGGGTTCCCGGATCCGAGAACCCGTCGGGGAGTGGGGGCGGGGTGCCGGGGTACCGCCGGACTGCCAGAGGGCCGCAGCCTGCGGCCGCCATCTCGGGGAAGAAGGCTCATCATGGACCTCAACACCGTCGCGACCGTCCGGCCGCTGGCGATCGACTGGGAGGGGGAGCTGTCCGACTCCCTGGGATCGGTCATCGACTTCGTGCCCAAGCTGGTCGTGTTCCTGCTCGTCCTCCTCATCGGCTGGATCATCGCCAAGGCCGTCGCGAAGTTCCTCGGCATCATCCTCGAGAAGGTCGGCTTCACCAGGCTGTTGAACCGGGCCGGAGCCGGACCGACGCTCGCCTCGGCAGGGATCGAGCCGGTCACGCTGATCACCAAGCTCGCCTACTACTTCATCCTGCTGATCGCGCTGCAGCTCGCGCTGACGGCGTTCGGCCCGAGCAACCCGGTCAGCGAGATCGTCAACGACATCGTCCGGTGGCTGCCGCGGGCCCTGGTCGCGATCGTGATCATCGTGATCGCCGCCGCGGTCGCCAACGCGGTCAAGGACATCCTCGGCGACGCCCTCGGCGGCGTGTCGTACGGCGGCCTGCTCGCCAGGATCGTCAGCGGCTTCATCATCGCGCTGGGCGTCATCGCCGCGCTCAACCAGGTCGGCATCGGCCTCTCGGTCACCCTGCCGGTGCTCATCGCCGTCCTCGGCACCATCGGCGGCATCCTGGTCGTGGGTGTCGGCGGCGGCCTGATCGGCCCGATGCGCACCCGCTGGGAGAAGTGGCTGGGCCAGCTCGAGACCGAGTCGGCCACCGCCCGCCACGCGGCATCGACCGGTACGTCGACCGGTACGTCGACCGGCACCGCCCAGACCCCCGCGGCCAACCCCGCCGGCCCCGCCAGCCCCGCCAGCCCCGCCACCGGCCAGGCGCCGCCGCCGGCCCCGCCGGGCCCGGCCGCCCCGCAGTCCGGCCTCTGAGCTGACGGCATCCAGCCGCCCGGTCCGACCCCGGACCGGGCGGCTGGATGGTGCCGACAAGGAATGGCGCCCAATCCTGTGGGATCTGTTGTGTCGGCGTACGGCCGCGGAATGGCAACCTCGAAACCGTGCCCGAGGTCTCCCGAATTGCCATCGTCAACCGCGGTGAAGCAGCGATGCGGCTCATCCACGCCGTCCGCGACCTCAACGCCCGTCACGGGCGCGGGGCGCAGCCGGACCAGATCCGCACCATCGCCCTCCACACCGACGTCGACGCCGGGGCGGCGTTCGTCCGGGAGGCCGACGAGACCTACCTGCTCGGCGCCGCGGCGGACCGCCCCTACCTCGACCTGGCGGTCCTCGAGGACGCGCTGACCCGCACCGGGGCGGACGCCGCCTGGGTCGGCTGGGGCTTCGTCGCCGAGGACCCCGCCTTCGCCGAGCTGTGCGCCCGGCTGGGTGTCACCTTCATCGGCCCCAGCGCCGACGCGATGCGCAAGCTGGGCGACAAGATCGGGTCGAAGCTGATCGCCGAGGAGGTCGGCGTACCGGTGGCGCCGTGGAGCCGCGGCGGCGTCGACACCCTCGAGGAGGCGCTCGCCAGCGCCGAGGAGATCGGCTACCCGCTGATGCTCAAGGCGACCGCCGGCGGCGGCGGCCGCGGCATCCGCAAGGTGACCACCGCCGACGAGCTCGCCGACGCCTACCAGCGCACCCGCGACGAGGCCGAGCGGGCCTTCGGCAGCGGCGTGGTCTTCCTGGAGAAGCTGGTCACCGACGCCCGCCACGTCGAGGTCCAGGTCATCGCCGACGGCCAGGGCACCGCGTGGGCGATCGGCGTGCGCGACTGCTCCGTGCAGCGCCGCAACCAGAAGGTCATCGAGGAGTCGGCCTCGCCGCTGCTCGAGTACGCCCAGACCGCCGACCTGAAGGGCTCGGCGGAGCGGCTCGCCAACGCGGTCGGGTACGCCGGCGCGGGCACCGTCGAGTTCCTCTACCACCCCGGCGAGCGCAGCTTCGCGTTCCTCGAGGTCAACACCCGCCTCCAGGTCGAGCACCCGATCACCGAGGAGGTGACCGGCACCGACCTGGTCGCGCTGCAGATCCAGGTGGCGCGCGGCATCCCGCTGTCCGGCGAGCGCCCGACCGAGCGCGGCCACGCCGTGGAGGCCCGGCTCAACGCCGAGGACCCCGACCGCGACTTCGCCCCGGCACCGGGCCGGATCAGCCGCCTCGAGTTCCCCGCGGGCCCGGGCATCCGGGTCGACACCGGCGTCGCCGAGGGCGACACCATCCCCGCCGACTTCGACTCCATGATCGCGAAGGTCATCGCCTGGGGCGCCGACCGCGATCAGGCGCTCGCCCGGCTGCGGCGCGCGATGAGCGAGACCACCGTCGTCATCGACGGCGGCGCCACCAACAAGAGCTTCATCCTCGACCTGCTCGACCAGCCCGAGGTGACAACGGGAGTCCCTGTGGACGGGGGGCGTGTGTGGGCGGACACGGGGTGGATCGACCGGGTGCGCGGCGAGGGCCGCCTCCAGGCCGCCCGGCACTCCGGCGTCGCCCTCGTCGCTGCCGCGATCGAGGCGTACGACGAGGCCGAGCGCGCCGAGATCGCGCGCTTCCTGCAGGCGGCCCAGGGTGGTCGGCCGCAGGCCCAGCACGACCCGTCGCGGGCCATCGAGCTCAAGCTGCGCGGGGCGTCGTACGCCCTGACGGTGCGGCAGACCGGCCCGTCGCAGTACCAGGTCACGATTGCGAGCGGGCGTGACGAGCGCACCGTCACCGCGGTCCTCGACCGCATCGACGACGTCCACGGCCGGCTCACGGTCGACGGCCACCGCCACCGGCTGGTGACCTCGACCCACGGCCCGGTCCACCTCGTCGAGGTCGACGACGTGATGCACCGGGTCAGCCGCGACGAGGGCGGCATGGTCCGCTCGCCCGCGCCGGCGCTCGTCGTCGCGACGCCGCTCGCGGTCGGTGACGAGGTCGCCGCCGGGCAGCCGGTGCTCGTCCTGGAGTCGATGAAGATGGAGACGGTGCTCGCCGCGCCGTTCACCGGCCGGGTCAAGGAGATGCTGGTCCGCGTCGGCAGCCAGGTCGAGACCGGGGCGCCGCTCGTGCGACTCGAGCCGACGGGCGACGACGACGGCGCGGAGGCCGAGGTGGCGTCGTACGACCTCGACCTGCCGGCCCCGCACGCCACGCTCGGCGAGCCCGACTGCCTCGGCGCGCTGGCGGGCCAGCTGCTGGGGTACGACGTCGCGCCGGACCAGCGCGGGACGCTGCTGTCGGACTACCTCGCCACCCGCAAGCCGTCGGCGCTGCACGCCGAGATGGCGCTGCTGTCGCTGTTCACCGACGTCGCCGAGCTCAGCCGCAACCGGCCGGCCGGCGACGAGCACACCGAGCTGCGGGTGCACAGCTCGCGCGAGCACTTCCACACCTACCTGCGCAGCCTCGACCCCGACCGCGGCGCGCTGCCCGACCACTTCCGGGACAAGCTGCTGCGGGTGCTCGCGCACTACGGCATCACCGACCTGGACCGCACCCCCGAGCTGGAGCAGGCGGTCTTCCGGATCTTCCTCGCCCAGCAGCACCCCGCCGACGTCGACATCGCCGTCGGGGTGCTGCAGCGCTGGCTCGGCGACCCGCCGCCGGCCGCGGAGGACGCCGCGGCCGCCCGGGCGCTGCTCGAGCGGATGGTGCGCGCGACCCAGCTCCGCTTCGCGGTCGTCGGCGACCTGGCGCGCTCGATCCGGTTCGGCTGGTTCGACCAGCCGCTCGTCGACGACGAGCGTCGGGTCGTGCTCGAGGGCGTGGCCGCCGAGGTCGAGGCGCTCACCGACCCGGCCGCCCCCGACCGGGACGCGCGGATCGACGCGCTGACCGCGATCCCCGAGCAGCTCGTCGGCTTCCTGCGTGACCGCCTCGCGAGCGGCCTGCCGGAGCGCGAGCCGTTGCTGGAGGTGCTGATCCGGCGCCACTACCTGGAGTACGACCTGCACGACCTGACCGTCGCGGACGCCGGTGGGCGCCCGGTCGTGCACGCCGAGTACGCCACCGACGAGAAGGGCGCCACCCGCGTCGTCTCCACGATCGGCGACGTCGCCGAGCTGGTCCCCGGCGGCGCGCTCGGTACGGCGATCGACGAGGCGCTCGCCCTCGACCACGACAACGTGGTCGAGATCTACCTGCGCTGGCCCGACGCGCCCGCCGACCCCGCGACGGCGTCGGCCGAGGTGGCCCGCCTCCTCGCCGACCAGCCGTTCGTCGCCCGGGCCCGCCGGGTCTCCGTCGCGGTCTGCCCGACCGTCCCGCAGCCGGTCGACTACTTCACCTTCCGCTACGAGGACGGCGGACTCGTCGAGGACGACCTGGTCCACGGCATGCACCCGATGGTGGGCCGACGGCTCAACCTGTGGCGGCTGCGCGAGTTCGACGTGACCCGCCTCGACGCGCCCGACGACGTGCTGCTCTACGAGTGCGTCGCTCGCAGCAACCCGGCCGACCGCCGCCTGGTCGCCGCGGCGCAGGTGCGCCAGCTGGCCGTCGTACGCGATGACGAGGGGCGGGTCATCGCGCTGCCCCACGCCGAGCGCGCCGTCGAGAACTGCCTCGAGGCGATCCGCCGGGTGCGCACCGCGCGCGGCCGCGAGGGCACCAAGCTCGACGTCAACCACGTGTGGGTGACGGTGTGGCCGGTGATCGACGCCGACCTCGACCAGCTCACCGCGCTGCAGGGCAAGATCACGCCGCTCAGCGAGGGAGCCGGCATCGAGGAGGTGCTCGCCGAGGGCCGCGTCGCCGGGCCCGACGGCACCGCGACGCCGCTGGCGATCCGCTTCCACGCCAAGCCCGGCGCGGGCGTCGTCGCCGACGTGATCACCCCGCCGGCCGAGCCGCTGGCGCCGCTGGACGAGTACGCCGGCAAGGTGCTCCGCGCGCGCCGGCGCGGCCTCGTCTACCCCTACGAGCTGGAGTCGGTGCTCGCCGGCGGCGGCACCCTCGTCGAGCACGACCTCGACGCCGACGGCCGGCTGGTGCCGGTCGACCGGCCGCGCGGGCAGAACACCGCCGGCATCATCGCGGCCGTCGTCACCACGCCGACGCCGCTCCACCCCGAGGGCATCACCCGGGTGGTGCTGTGCGGCGACCCGCTGAAGTCGCTCGGCGCCCTGTCGGAGCCCGAGTGCGCGCGGGTGATCGCGGCGATCGACCTGGCCGAGGAGATGGGCGTCCCGCTCGAGTGGTTCGCCGTCTCCGCCGGTGCCCGGATCTCCATGGAGAGCGGCACCGAGAACATGGACTGGGTGGCCGAGGCGCTGCGCCGGATCGTGGAGTTCACCCAGGCCGGCGGCGAGATCAACATCGTCGTGGCCGGCATCAACGTGGGCGCCCAGCCGTACTGGAACGCCGAGGCCACGATGCTGATGCACACCAAGGGCATCCTCGTGATGACGCCGGACAGTGCGATGGTGCTGACCGGCAAGCAGTCGCTCGACTTCTCCGGCGGAGTCTCCGCCGAGGACAACCACGGCATCGGCGGCTACGACCGGGTGATGGGGCCGAACGGCCAGGCGCAGTACTGGGTCCCCGACCTGGCCGGCGCGTTCAACGTGCTGATGGCGCACTACGAGCACACCTGGGTCGCGCCCGGCGAGACCGGTCCGCGGCGCGCGCCGTCGACCGACCCGGTCGACCGCGACGTCACCACCCACCCGCACGACGGCGAGTTCGCCACGGTCGGCGAGATCTTCTCCGCCGAGCACAACCCCGACCGCAAGCGGCCGTTCGACATCCGCACGGTGATGCGGGCGCTCGCCGACGCCGACCACGAGATGCTCGAGCGGTGGGCCGGCATGGCCGACGCCGACACCTCCGTCGTCGTCGACACCCGGATCGGCGGCTACCCGGTCAGCCTGATCGGCATCGAGTCGCGGCCGGTGCCGCGCGCCGGCTTCCCGCCCACCGACGGCCCGGACACCTACACCGCGGGCACGCTGTTCCCGCGGTCGTCGAAGAAGGTCGCCCGCGCGATCAACGCCGCCTCCGGGAACCGCCCGGTCGTCGTACTCGCGAACCTGTCGGGCTTCGACGGCTCGCCCGAGTCGATGCGCAACCTCCAGCTCGAGTACGGCGCCGAGATCGGCCGGTCGATCGTCAACTTCCGCGGCCCGATCGTGTTCTGCGTGATCTCG
>DATMHM010000076.1:0-19194 GCA_035554935.1 Nocardioides sp.
CTTGAGGAACTCGTCAAGGTTGTCGATGACCGCGTTCAACGGCGTCGCCTCTCCGGGTGGGGGAGCCGGGAGCCATCGCGCGAGTGGCTCCCGGCCCCGGGGTCATGCGTGGGTCACTTGCAGGGCTGCAGGGTCGGCGGCTCGGGGGTCTCGACACCCGAGGGCCCGAGCGTGAGCTCGAACGCCTCGGCCCAGGACCCGTCCTCGAAGGCCGTCGTCAGCACCTTGCCGATCCACTCGCACATCTCGGCGTGGTCCTTGCCGTAGCCGACGCCGATGTTCTCCTCCGAGAACTGGTCGCCGACGACCTCGAGCTCGCCCTCGTTCTGCGCGGCGAGCCCCGCGAGGATCGTGCCGTCGGTGGTCATCGCGTCGTAGGTGCCGTCGAGCACCTTCTCCGCGCACTCGGAGTACGAGTCGGCGCCCACGCCCTTGGCGCCCTTGGCCTTGATCGTCTCGAGCGAGGTCGAGCCCGTCACGGAGCAGACCTCCTTGCCCTTGACGTCGGCGACGTCGGCGATCTTGCTGCCCTTCTTCACGAGGAGCTGCTGACCGGTGACCATGTAGGGACCGGCCTGGCCGACGACCTTCTGCCGGTCCTCGGTGATCGAGTACGACGCCAGCACGAGGTCGACCTTGCCGGACTCCAGGTAGGGCTCGCGGTTGTCCGAGATGGTCTCCTCCCAGTTCACCTTGTCGGAGGCGGGGTCGATGCAGAGATCCGCCACGAGGAGCTTCGCGATCTCGACGTCGAACCCGCTGGGAACGTCGTCGGTGGCGCCCTTGAAGCCGAGGCCGGGCTGGTCGTACTTCACGCCGACGTTGATCTTGCCCGCGTCGGCGATCTCCGCCATCCGCGAGCCCTCGGGGAACTTGTCGTCGCAGTCGGACTTCGCCTCGACGTCACGGCCCTCCTTGTCGTCGCCCGCGTCGCCGCACGCGGCGAGGGTCGAGACCACGCCGAGTCCGATCGCCGTTGCCGCCAGTGTCTTCCTGAGTCGCATGTACTGCTCCTTTTGATCGGGCCCGGGAACCGAGCGGTCAGTGCTTGAGGATCTTGCCGAGGAAGTCCTTGGCGCGATCGCTCTCAGGGTTGTTGAAGAAGGTCTCCGGATCCGTCGTCTCGACGATCCGTCCGTCGGCCATGAACACGACGCGGTTGGCAGCGGTGCGGGCGAAGCCCATCTCGTGGGTGACGACGATCATCGTCATGCCCCGCTCGGCGAGGTCGACCATGACGTCGAGGACCTCCTTGATCATCTCCGGGTCCAGGGCCGAGGTCGGCTCGTCGAAGAGCATCACCTTCGGCTCCATCGCCAGCGCGCGGGCGATGGCGACGCGCTGCTGCTGGCCGCCGGAGAGCTGTGCGGGGTACTTGCCGACCTGGTGGCCGACGCCGACGCGGTCGAGCAGCTCCTTCGCGCGGGCCTCCGCCTCGGCCTTGGACTGCTTGCGGACCTTGATCGGTCCGAGCGTGACGTTCTCGAGGATCGTCTTGTGCGCGAAGAGGTTGAAGCTCTGGAACACCATCCCCACGTCGGCGCGGTGCGCGGCGAGCGCCTTCCCCTCCTGGGGGAGCGGCTCGCCGTCGACCTTGATCTCGCCCTGGTCGATGGTCTCGAGACGGTTGATGGTGCGGCAGAGCGTCGACTTGCCCGAGCCGGACGGCCCGATCACGACGACGACCTCGCCCTTGGTGACGGTGAGGTCGATGTCCTGCAGCACGTGCAGGTCGCCGAACCACTTCTGGACGCCGTGCAGCTCCACGAGGGGCTCGCCGGAGCGAACCTTGCCGAGATCAACCGCTGCGTCGTCGGAGACGGTCATGCGTTCGGACGCTAGCGTGACTTGCGCGCCACGGGCTAGTCCGACGGGCCGACGAGACCAATTCGTGACGAGCGGATCCGAGGTGCGGCAGCGTCAGAGGACGGCCGGCACGACGCTGAGTGCGAGACCCAGCAGGATCGCCGCGACCGCCAGGGGTACGGCGAGCCGCCCGATCCTCGACGGGAGCGGCTCCTCGTCGGCGGTGATGCCCATCTCGCGGCGCCACTCCGCCTCCTCCTGCTCCCACACCCCCGTCGGCGTGATCGCGCGGAGGCTGCCGCCGATGGCGAGGAGCAGCAGCGTGAAGGTCCCGCCGGCGATCGTGAGCACGGTGAGGATCGCCCGTACGCCGCGGGTGTCGGTCCCGAACATCAGCCCCGCGCCCAGCAGGACGGCCACGAGGAGCGCCACGATGCTCAGCAGGCTGCCGATGAGCTGGTTGTTGCGGGCGACGAAGCCGGGAGGAGCGCTGTCAGCCATGCCCGTGAGCCTAGGTGATCGAGATTCGGGCGACAGCCCCCGGCCGCCGTACCCTTTTGCTGCCATGACCAGCACCGCCGCGCAGCCCCTCCAGCCCCGGACCTACGAGGTCCGCACCTACGGGTGCCAGATGAACGTGCACGACTCCGAGCGCCTCTCCGGCCTGCTGGAGGACGCCGGCTACGTCGCGGCCCCCGACGGGGACCAGGCCGACGTCGTCGTGTTCAACACCTGCGCGGTGCGCGAGAACGCCGACAACCGCCTCTACGGCAACCTCGGCCACCTGGCGCCGGTCAAGGCCGGCCGGCCGGGCATGCAGATCGCCGTCGGCGGCTGCATGGCGCAGAAGGACCGCGACACCGTCGTGAAGCGGGCGCCGTGGGTCGACGTCGTCTTCGGCACGCACAACATCGGCTCCCTGCCGGCGCTGCTCGACCGGGCACGCAGCCAGCAGGAGGCGCAGGTCGAGATCCTCGAGTCGCTCGACGTCTTCCCCTCGACCCTGCCGACCAAGCGGGAGTCCGCGTACGCCGCCTGGGTGTCGGTCAGCGTCGGCTGCAACAACACCTGCACCTTCTGCATCGTCCCCAGCCTGCGCGGCAAGGAGAAGGACCGCCGGCCGGGGGAGATCCTCGCCGAGATCGAGGCGCTCGTCGCCGAGGGCGTCTCCGAGGTCACCCTGCTGGGCCAGAACGTCAACGCCTACGGCGTGGAGTTCGGCGACCGGCAGGCGTTCTCCAAGCTGCTGCGCGCGTGCGGCGACATCGAGGGACTGGAGCGGGTCCGCTTCACCAGCCCGCACCCGGCCGAGTTCACCGACGACGTCATCGAGGCGATGGCGGAGACGCCCAACGTGATGCCCAGCCTCCACATGCCGCTGCAGTCGGGCTCCTCGAAGGTCCTCAAGGACATGCGCCGGTCCTACCGCCAGGAGAAGTTCCTCGGCATCATCGAGCGGGTCCGCGCCGCGCTCCCCGACGCTGCGATCACCACAGACATCATCGTCGGCTTCCCCGGCGAGACCGAGGAGGACTTCCAGGAGACGCTGAAGGTGGTGCGCGAGGCCCGGTTCGCGGGCGCGTTCACCTTCCAGTACTCCAAGCGCCCCGGTACGCCGGCCGCCACCCTGCCCGACCAGGTGGACCAGGCCGACGTCACCGACCGCTACAACCGGCTCGTCGACCTGGTCAACGAGATCACCTGGGACGAGAACAAGCGCCTCGTCGGTCGCGAGCTCGAGCTCATGGTCGCCGAGGGCGAGGGACGCAAGGACGCCGCGACCCACCGGCTGTCCGGCCGCGCCCCCGACAACCGGCTGGTCCACTTCGAGGCCGACTTCTCCGCCGTCGACGGCGAGCCGCGGCCCGGCGACATGGTCACCGTCGAGGTCACGTACGCCGCCCCGCACCACCTCGTCGCCGACGGCCCGGTCCGCGCGCTGCGTCGCACCCGGTCGGGCGACGCGTGGGCCCGTCGCCAGGGGATGCCCGCGGCTGAGGGCCAGACGGCGGCCGTGGGCCTGGGGATGCCGGCCGTCGGCGTACCCGCACCTCTCCCGGACGCCCCGTCCTGCGGCTGATCCCGCACTGATCAGGCCGGTCGAAATCAGGCCGGTCGAAATCAGGCCGGGATCAGGCCGGCGACTCCTCCGTCGGCGGCACCTCGGGGTTGCCCTTGGTCGCCTCGGTGTCGGTGTCCTCCGCGCTCAGGGTCTCCGGTGGCAGCTCGTCGTCGGTTGCCGGGTTGTGCCGGGGATCGGGGTCCCGCGCCTCGGTCGAGTAGGCACCGTCGCCGCCGACACCGGGGATCGCGTGCGGCCCGCCCGGCGGCGGGGCCGGCGGCTCGGCGTACGGCGCAGGCGGCGGCGGCAGGGTCTGGCCGGTGTCGTCGTCCGGGTCGGTGCGCACTCCCGTGCCGGGCTCTTCTGGTTGCTCGCTCATGGTTCCTCCCTCAGGTCTGCTCCCTCTGAGCGAGAGGTATCCGGCGGCGACGGATTCATCCGCCGCGGAGCGGGTCAGAAGCCGTGGTGGGTGAGCGGCGGCAGGTCGCCGCGGAGCAGCCCCTCGAGCACCACCCGCTCGTGCGGGACCACCGGGTCGGGGAGGGAGTCGAGCCGGAACCAGCGCAGGTCCGCACACTTGGCCGGCTCGACGATGCGGGGCTCGCCCGTCCAGGCGCGGGCGGTGAAGAAGAAGTCGATGCGCTCGTCGATGGGCAGGTCGCGCGCCGTCCGCTGCATCGCGGTCGCGAAGGCCAGGTCGAGGTCGGCGACGTCGACCTCCTCGAGCGCCTCCCGGCGCGCCGCGTCCGCCGCGGTCTCGCCGCGCTCCACGTGTCCGGCCGCGGCGGCGGCCCAGTGGCCGTCCATGAAGCCGGTGTCCTGGCGCAATTGCAGGAGCACCTCGGTGCCGCCGCCCGCACCGGCCTCCCGCAGGAGGAACACGTAGGAGGCGGGGACCACGACGAAGCGGGTCCTCCCCGTCGCGGGGTCCTGGACGGTCACCGAGGTGCTCTCGTCTGCAGTGCTCGCCGTCAGCCGATGTCGTCGTTCTTGCCGTCGAGCCCGTCGAGGGCGTCCTTGGCCTTGTCGACGCCGAGGTCGATCTTGTCGTCGAACTTGCCGCCGGTCTTGTCGGAGGCGAGGTCGGCGGCCTTGTCGAGGCCGTCGCTGATCTTGTCGCCCTGGCTGTCGACCGCGTCGGTCAGCTTGTCCTTGGCGTCATCGAGAAAGCCCACGAGAAACCCCCCTGTTCGAAGTGGACGACCCGCTCCGGACCGTCGGCCATACCTTGCCACACTGTCCCCATGCCGCCGAGTGCCACGATTCCCGCGATACCGGTTGTGGCGATCGTCGGTCCGACCGCCAGCGGGAAGACGTCCCTCTCCCTCGACCTCGCGCAGGCGCTGGGCGGCGAGGTGGTGAACACCGACGCGATGCAGGTCTACCGCGGCATGGACATCGGTACGGCGAAGCTGCCGCCCGCCGAGCGCCGCGGGATCCCGCACCACCTGCTCGACACCCTCGAGGTCCGCGACCCGGCGACCGTCGCCGAGTTCCAGGGCTGGGCACGGTCCGCGATCGCGGACATCCGCGGCCGCGGCGCGACCCCCGTCCTGGTCGGGGGATCCGCGCTCTACACCCGCGCGATCCTCGACCGCTTCGACTTCCCCGGCACCGACGCTGCCGTCCGGGCCCGCCTGGAGGCCGAGCTCGAGGACGTCGGCGCGACCGCGCTGCACGCCCGCCTTCGTGATCTCGACCCCGTCTCCGCCGACCGGATCGAGCCGGAGAACGGCCGTCGTACGGTCCGCGCCCTCGAGGTCATCGAGCTCACCGGCCAGCCGTTCAGCGCCCGCCTGCCCGTGCAGGAGTACGTCGACCCCGCCACCGTCCAGGTCGGCGTCGCCATCGACCGGGACGTGCTCGAGCAGCGGATCGCCCAGCGGGTGCGGGAGATGTTCGACAACGGGCTGCTCGACGAGGTCGCCCGCCTGCTCCCGGCCGGCCTCGCCGATGGCCGCACGGCCTCCCTCGCCATCGGCTACCGGCAGGCGATGGCCGTGCTGGCCGGCGAGATGGGCGTGGAGGAGGCGCAGGAGCGGACCGTCATCGCGACCCGCAAGTTTGCCCGCCGCCAGATGGCGTGGTGGAGGAACGACCCGCGGATCACATGGGTGGCGTACGACGATCCCGACCGCGTCGCGAAGGCGCTGGCCGTCGTGGGCGCTGCCGGGCGTTGACCCGGGCGTGGCCGGCCTCTCGACCAACGGGTGCTACAGCCGCTTCAGCGCCGCCTCCGCGGCGTTGAACCCACCCATCCCGTGCACGCCCGCACCGGGCGGCGTCGCGGACGAGCAGAGGTGGACGCCGTCGACGCCGAGGGAGTAGGGGTCGAGGGCGATGCGGGGGCGGAAGGCGATCTGGCGGGCGGTGTTGGCGCCGGCGGAGATGTCGCCGCCGACGTAGTTGGCGTTGTAGGCCTCCCAGTCGAGCGCGCTGCGCGTCGACACGGCGAGGACCCGGTCGCGGAAGCCGGGGGCGAAGCGCTCGACCTGCGCGATGACCGCCTCGGTGGCGTCGCCGTCCCAGCCGTGCGGGACGTGGGCGTAGGCATAGACCGGGTTGGCGGTGCCGTTGGAGCGCGACGGGTCGCAGAGGTACTGCTGGCCGAGCAGGACGAACGGCCGCTCCGGCATCTCGCCGCGGCCGACGGCGCCCTCGGCGGCGACCATCTCCGCCGCCGTACCCCCCAGGTGGAGGGTGCCGGCGCGGCGGCAGTGCTCGTTGGTCCACGGGATGTCGCCCTCGATCGCGAGGTCGACCTTGAACGCCGCGGGTCCGTAGGTGTAGCGCGACAGCGCGCGGCGCACCCGCCCGGGCAGCCGGTCGCCGACGATGTCGAGGACGCCGGCCGGGGCGGTGTCGAGGAGCACCACGTCGGGGGCGGAGCCGGTCAGGTCGCGGAGCTGGTCGAGCGAGGTGACCCGCACGCCGGTCACCACCGTGCCGCCGTACGACGCCAGCTCGGCCAGCAGCGCGCGAGTGATCGACTCGGTGCCGCCCTCGGCGACCGGCCACCCGACGGCGTGGGCGGCCGCGCCCAGCATCAGCCCGACCGAGGAGGTGAGCGGACCGCTGAGGGAGCCGAACTTGTGCGCTGCGACGCCCATGAACAGCGCCCGGGCCGGGTCGTCGCGGAAGCGGCGGGCCAGGACCGGGGCGGGCAGCAGCGCCTTCGTGCCGAACCGGCCGAGGGTGACCGGGTGCCGCGGCACGTGGACGACGGGCTGGAACACCTCGGCGATCAGGTCGTCGAAGTTGCGCACGGCAGCGCCGAAGGTGCGCAGCCAGGCCTTCTCGTCGACGCCGAGCAGCGCCGCTGACGCGGCGAGGTCGCGGGTGGCGACGCCGGCGCGTCCGTCGTCGAGCGGGTGCGCGAGCTCGACCTCGGGCCAGAGCCAGCGCAGCCCGTGCCGCTCCAGCCCGAGGGAGGCCAGGAACGGCGAGGCGACGCCGGTGGGGTGGAACGCGGCGCAGTCGTCGTGCAGCAGGCCGGGCAGCGTCAGCTCGGAGGTGCGGGTGCCACCGCCGGGCCGGTCGTGCGCCTCGAGGACGGTCACCTCGAGACCGGCCTGGGCGAGGCGGATGGCGCCGGCGAGCCCGTTGGGGCCGCTGCCGACGACGACTGCGGTGGTCACGACACGGGGTCCTTGTCCGTCGGGGTGCCGGTGGTCAGCGTTCCCTTGCGACGGTACCCGCTGGCCGCCCACGTGACCTCGAGCGGCACCGGGCCGTTCGGCAGCCAGGGCTGCTCGGCGACGCAGTCGCGCACGTCCCACGTGCCGCGCTCGACGATCCCGAGGGCCGCGTCGATGACGCGGTACTCCTGCGGTCGCGACCTCCGCCACGGCGTCGCCTGCGACTCGCAGTAGGCGACGACGAGGTCGCCGGGCTCCAGCCCGAGCCGCTTCTGCACGGCCGCGACCAGCCGCTCGTCGTGGAGGTGCCCGTCGCCGAAGTTCCAGCCGACGAGGATGTTGCACATGAACTCGCCCTCGCGGACGTCGCGCGACTCGATGTCGTCGAGGTGCTCGAGCAGCACCGAGAACAGGCCGCGGCCCTGGCTGTGCATCGAGCGCCAGGCGAGCGCCTTCTGGATCGTCATCTCCGCCTCGTCGGCGGTGTAGGGCATCGGTGCCATCCGCTGCAGCTGGTCGTTCTGGATCTCCACCAGCGGCAGCTCGTTGAGGCGCTTCTCGACGCCGGGCTTCATCGCCCAGACGGCGGAGGCCCAGTTGCCGGCGTACTGCCGCATCGACGGCAGGAAGGACACCAGGTCGGGCCGCAGGTTGCCGAGGACCGGCCCGGCGAGCAGCAGCGCGAAGACCGGGAGCAGCAGGAGCGGCTCGGAGAACTCCCAGACGTTGTACGTCGACGCGTCGAACCCGGCGCCCAGGGCGGTGCCGCCCCACAGCACGAGCGCGATGTAGCCGAAGTAGACGTTCCACTCCAGCGGCACCGCGAGCGGGAAGGTCGAGGTGATGAAGATGTGGAAGACCAGCATCGCCACGGCACCGAGCATCGCGATCGTGTCGTTCGTCGTGAGCAGCAGGACGACCGGGATGATGATCTCCACGGTGGTGCCGCCGACGTGGGCCATGAACCACGCGAGCCTGCTGGGGCGGACGTCGTCGGGGGCGTTGCGGTAGTGCAGCCGCTTGACGACGTCCAGCTGGCCGGGGGAGTTGGAGACCATCGGCGGCACGACGTTGATGAAGTGCTCGCCGATCTTGGAGACGCCGGCGCCGATCCAGACGACGCAGATGATGATCTTGAACGCGACCACCAGGTTCACGAAGTCGGCAGCCGAGGCGCTGTCGCCGAGCGCGATCGCGCCGAAGGTGGCGGAGAACAGCATGATCGGCAGGTACTGCTCGGAGCGGGCCGCGAGGAAGACGACCTTGTCGCGCAGGCCCATCAGCGGCATCGCCACCAGGATCGGGAGGAACGCCAGCGGCGGGACCAGCTCCTGCGGTCCGGTCCCCTCGGGCAGGAGGGTCACCGCTTCGGCGTGCACGACGAGCGGTACGACGAGGCTGGCCAGCACGGCGACGTACAGCAGCACGTCGGCGACGGTGCGCTCGTCACCGCCGGTCAGCGGAACATGCCGGCCCCACGGCGCCATCCGGATCGTGCCGGGCCGCAGCCAGTAGCGGATGTTGCCGAGCATCGGCACGAAATGGCCGCACAGCGGGCCGAACGCGCCGCCGAGGCCGATCACCTCCAGGAGCATCAGCCACACGGCGAGCTTCTGGTAGACGACCACGTTGTCGAACCAGCTGCCCGGGTCGGTGAAGTGGACGTGGTCGGTGGTCCAGGACGTGATCGCGAGGCCGATCGCGAAGTAGAGGCCCAGCATCTTGAGGATGTAGACCACGTGCAGCATCCGGGGCGTGTTGAAGCCGGCGGTCACCCAGTTGGTGCTGAGCACCCGGACCCGCTCCAGGAACGGCAGGGCCAGGAAGTCGGCCGGGGCCATCGGCTCCGGCTCGGGCTTGATGAATCCCATGTCAGGACTCCTTCGCGAGTCGAGCCCGCAGCGCGGGCTTGTCGATCTTGCCGACGGGGTTCTTGGGGAGCGCGTCGAGAACGTGGACGGCGACCGGCACCTTGAGCTTGGTCAGCTCCCGGGCACACCGGGCGAGCAGCGCGTCGACGTCGACCGCGCCGCCCGGCGGGGGCGCGACGAACGCGACCACGACCTCGCCGTAGACCGGGTCGGCGCCGCCGACGACGGCGGCCTCGAGGACCGACGGGTCGCCGTGCAGGACGTTCTCGATCTCCTTGGGGTAGATGTTCTCGCCGCCGCGGATGATCAGGTCCTTGATCCGGTCGACGATCCGCAGGTAGCCGTCCTCGTCGAGGATCCCGACGTCACCGGTGTGCAGCCAGCCGTCGCCGAGCACCTCGGCCGTCGCCTCGGGGCGGTTGAGGTAGCCGCGCATCACGTTGCCGCCCTTGATCACGACCTCGCCGCGCTCGCCGGTCGGCGCCATCGTGCCGTCGGCCGCCATCACCGCGACCAGCTGGCCGGGCAGCGCCGGACCGACCGTGCCGGGCTTGCGGAGCCCGTCGACCGGGTTGCAGGTTGAGGCGCAGGTGCCCTCCGACAGCCCGTAGCCCTCGACCAGCGGGAACCCGAACCGCTGCTCCACCGCGGCGAACAGCTCCGGCGGTGCGGGCGCCGCGCCGCAGACCGCGAACCGCACCGAGCCCACGTCCGGCTGGAAGCTCGCCGGCAGTGCGACCAGGTGGGAGTAGATCGTCGGCACGGCGGAGAAGTACGTCGGCCGCAGCCGCTCGATCGCCTCGAGGAACTCGACCGGGTGGAACCGCTGCAGGATCGAGAGCTGTGCGCCCGCCGACATCGGGGTCAGGAAGCTGACGCAGATCGCGTTGGCGTGGAAGAGCGGCAGCACCAGCAGGCAGTGGTCGTCGGGGGCGATGCGGATCGCCTCGCCCATGCTGCCGATCATCGCGTCGATGTTGGCGTGGTCGAGCATCACGCCCTTGGGTCGGCCGGTGGAACCGCTCGTGTAGATCAGCAGCGCCAGGTCGCTGGGTCGGGTGACCGGCGGCGGCAGGGTGCCGGCCGTCGCGGCAGTCGTGCCGGCCGACGTCGTGGTGGCGAGGTCGTCGACGCCGATCACGGTGGCGTCGCCGTGCACCGCGCCCGCGTCGGCGGCGACCACGACGACCGCGCCGGAGTCGCCGACCTGGTGCCCGGCCTCGGCGGCGGTGAAGGCCGGGTTGATCGGGGTCGCGGCCGCGCCGAGCCGCCACGCGGCCATGATCGTGAGCAGCAGCTCGACCCGGTTCGGCAGCATCACCGCGACCACCGACCCCTCGCCGACGCCGTGGCCGGCCAGCTGCGCGGCCACCGCCTCGACGCGGTCACCGAACTGCGAGTACGTCAGCTCGGTGCGCTCGTCGCGCACGCACGGCCGGTCGTCGTACGACGCGGGGCGCAGCCAGGGGAGGTGGTCGAGGGTCATCGTCGGCTCCTGCTCGGGGGAGGTGGTGCCCCGACGCTAGGGCCGCGGCCATCCCCGGTTCTTGGTCCCGGAGCACGAACCGGAGGCGAGGTTCGGCGTCCTGGACCCAAGCCGGATCCCTGCCGGAGTCTGGCACCATGACGTGACCGCCGTCACTCCTTGGTGCGACGGACCAAGGACCACCGGAAGGGACTGTGTCGTGGGGACGGACGCGCAGAGCGAGCTGCAGGGGGTGGCCACCCTGCTCGCGGAGCGGCGCGTCGAGCTGACCGACTACCTCGTCCTCCAGTTCGGCGAGCGGATCCCCGAGCTGCCGAAGGACCCGACCCTGGTCGACCTGCTCAACGGCAGCGCCGGCTCCAACCTCGAGACCCTCGCCCACCTGCTGCGCGGGCACGTGCCGATCGACGAGATCCAGGCGCCCGCCGCGGCCGTCGAGTACGCACGTCGGCTCGCCCAGCGCGGCACCCCGCCGAGCGCGCTGCTGCGTGCCTACCGGCTCGGCCAGCAGCTGATCCTGCGCTGGGCCAACGACGAGATCGCCCGCCGCGTGAGCGACCCCGGCCTGGCGCTGCAGACCAGCCACCTGCTCACCGAGACGTCGTTCCAGTACGTCGACGCCGTCTCCGAGGACGTGATGGGTGCCTACCAGACCGAGCGCGAGCGCTGGCTCGCCAACCGGAGCGCGGTGCAGCGCGAGACCGTGGAGGCGCTGCTGCAGGGTGCGCGGCTGGACCTCGCGACGACCGAGGCGGCGCTCGGCTACCGGCTGCGCCAGCACCACGTCGGCCTGGTGCTGTGGACCGTCGACGCCGCGGCCGGCCTCGCCGACTCGGAGCGGCTGGTGGCCCGGGTCGCGCAGTGCCTCGGCGCCGGGCACCCGCTGTTCGTGCCGCGCGACCGGGACACGGCATGGGCGTGGGTGCCCGTCGGCCGGTCCGGCGAGGTGGACCTCGCCGCGGTCGCCGATGTGGTGTCCGCCGAGGGCGACGGGGTCCGGGTTGCGATCGGCACCCCCGGCGCCGGCGAGCCGGGGTTCGGCGGGACCCACCGCGGCGCCGCCGCGGCGCACCGGGTCGCGCTGCTGGGCCAGGCCACCGACCCCATCGTCTCCTTCACGGACCCGACCGTGCGGGCAGCGGCGATGCTCGCCGGTGACCTCGTCGGGACGCGCCTGATGGTCGACCGCACCCTCGGCGAGCTGTCCGCCGACACCGACGCCGCGGCCCGGATGCGGGACACCCTGCTCGCCTTCGTCGAGGACAGGGAGAGCTACGTCGCCACGGCGGCGCGGATGCACCTGCACAAGAACACCGTGAAGTACCGCGTCGACCGCGCCCTCGAGGCGCGCGGCAAGCCGCTGGGCGAGGAGCGGCTCGACCTCGAGCTGGCCCTGATCGCCTGCCGCTGGCTGGGCCCCGAGGTGCTGCGCCGCGACGGCACCATGGGCGGCCAGGCGGCGGGCGGCAGGTAGCCCGTCGGGACCAGCAGGACCGTCCGGTCGGGGGACCGGAACGGCCGTCGCGACCGCGACGACCGACCTAGGCTGGTGGGCCGTCCTGACCGGAGGAAGCCCCCACGTGCCGTCCCGCACCCGTTCCGCCCGCACGCGTTCCGCCCGCACACTCGTCGCCGTCCTCATCGGAGCGCTGCTCGGCGTCCTTGCGGCGAGCACCCTCGCGGTGTCGCCCGCGCAGGCGAGCGGGGCGCCGCCGCGCGTCACCGGCCTGACCGCCGCCGGCGAGCAGTGGGCCGACGCCCGGCTCAAGGTGCGCTGGACGCGGGTCGCCGGGGCGACGTACCAGGTCCGCTGGGCGACCAGCACCAGCCGCCTGTCCGCGGCCCGGGTGCGTCCGAGCACGGTCAACGCCGCGACGTCGCCGACCCTCGGCAGCCGCTGCGTGACGTGGTACGCCCAGGTGCGCGCGGTGCGCAACGGCCGGGCCGGCGCGTGGTCGCGGGCGAAGGGGCTGCGCTTCTCCATGGGCACGCCCGGCGTCCCCACCCTCGACCACTCGACCGCGTCGCAGACCAACCAGCTCGCGGCCCAGGTCCGGTGGACGTCGGCCCGCTACGTCGCCCGCTACCGGCTCGACTGGTCGGCGGCGCCGTGGGGCCAGTGGGCCGGCTTCGAGCACAACCACACGCCGTGGCTGGGCGCCCGGGCCCGCGGTACGTCGGTGCGGGTGCCCGCCACCCCGGCGGCCGGAGACCGATTCCTCGCGCCCGCCTACGGCAACCCCGTCTTCGCCCAGCTCAACTACGACAACGGCTGCACGCGGACCTACCGGCGCTCGACGTACGTCCCGGTCTTCACGAAGCCGCGGGACCCCGGCGCGGGCGACACGGTCGCGATCGGCGCCTACAACCTGGAGGGTTCGCCGACCTCGGAGTCCGCGCCGCAGAAGGTCGCCAACCTCGCGGACAACATCGCCAGGCGCGACCTCGACATCGTGACCCTGCAGGAGGCGAGCGAGGAGAGCGTGGACGACCTGGTCCGGCGGCTCGAGGCCGCCGAGGGCCAGGTCGGGTGGGACCATCACGGCGTCGGCGCCCAGCAGGTGCTGTGGCGTACGACGACCTGGCGGCGGGTCTGGGGGACCGCGACCGACGTCGGCCGGCCCACCGACGAGAGCGCTGCGACGCCGCTGCGCACGCCGGGCATCCGGCTGGCCCCGGCGCTCGGCGTGGACGTGGTGGGACGGCAGGACGTCTTCGTCGTCTCGGTCCACCTCGAGGACCGGCTGCGGTTCGACGCGGACGCGACCGTGAAGGAGCGCAAGCGCGACGCCCACCTCGCGGCCCGGGTGCTGCTCGAGGAGATCGCCGCCGCCAACCCCGGCAACGTGCCAACGCTGGTCGCCGGCGACTTCAAGGGCAACTTCGGCGGGGGCGGTCTCCCCGCCGGCGCGGGCTACTGCGACGAGAACACCGGCTGCGTCGGCGAGGGTCAGCCGACCTTCGTCCGGGCGGGCTTCTGGGACGCGCAGTCGGCGGTGTCGAAGAGCGGCATCGCCTGGGGCACCGTCAACAAGCACGTCGCCGACCCGGCGCCGTCGGCCACCGGCATCGGCGGGCGCCCGGACTTCATCCTCGCCCGGGGCGTCGGCGGGTTCACCTCCTACCGCAACGTCGTGCAGACCTACGGCGACGCGTCGGCCACGCACCAGTCCGACCACAATCTGCTGGTCGCGCGGCTGGTGGTCCCGCGCCTGCCCTGACACGCGCGCCCGGGCGGTCCAGACTGACCGGGTGACCCGGACGACGTACTACACCGCGACCACCCTCGACGGCTTCATCGCCGACCCCGACGACTCGCTGGCCTGGCTGCTGCGCCAGCCGCAGGCGGAGGGCGGCGGACCGCAGGACTACGACGCGTTCATCCAGGGCATAGGGGCGCTGGTCATGGGCTCCACGACCTACGAATGGGTGCTCGCACACCTCGAGCGGACCGGCGAGGAGTGGTTCTACTCCCAGCCGTCGTGGGTGCTGACGAGTCGCGACCTGCCGCGGCTGGAGGGCGCGGACGTGCGCTTCGCGTCCGGCCCCGTCGCCGACCTGTACGACGACCTGCGCGCCGCCGCGGGCGGGCTCGGCATCTGGGTGGTCGGCGGGGGAGACCTCGCGGGCCAGTTCGCCGACGCCGGCCTGCTCGACGAGGTGGTCGTCTCGGTCGCTCCCGTCACGCTCGGCGCGGGACGCCCGCTGCTGCCGCGCCGGCTCGAGCTGCGGCTGGTCGAGACCGCGCCGAACGGCGCCTTCGTGACCGCCCGCTACGAGGTCGACGGGCCGTTGCTGGAGGACCGCACGGACTGACCGTGCTCGACGGTTGCCCGATGGCGGCCCGATGGCGGCCCGATGGCGGCCCGATGGTGGCCTTGACAGCGGGGGGATGGTGGAGGGAACCGGATCGCTGTCTCGGGAGGACACCGTGCGCCGTACCCTCGCCATCGCCCTGGCCACCACGACCACCGTCGCCGTCGTCACCACGCTCGGCGCCCCGGCGCCCGCGCGGCCGGGTCCGCAGCCGCCGCCGAAGGTGCCCGTCGCCACCGGCCACGGCGGGGCGGTCAGCTCGGTCGACCCGGACGCGACCGCGATCGGGCTGGAGGTGCTGCGTCGCGGCGGCACCGCGGCCGACGCGGCCGTGGCGACCGCCGCCGCGCTCGGCGTGACGGAGCCCTACAGCGCCGGCATCGGCGGGGGCGGCTACTTCGTCCACTACGACGCCGCGACCGGTGACGTCACCACGATCGACGGACGGGAGACGGCGCCGGCGGGGATCCAGCCGGACGCGTTCATCGACCCGGCGACCGGGAATCCCTACCCGTTCAGCCCCGACCTGGTGACCAGCGGAGTCTCCGTCGGCGTCCCCGGCACGCCCGCCACCTGGCAGACCGCCCTCGACCGGTGGGGGAGCCTGTCGCTCGCCGACGCGCTGCGACCGGCGGCCGACCTGGCCCAGCACGGGTTCGTCGTGGACGACACCTTCGCCCTGCAGACCCGCGAGAACGCCGAGCGCTTCCGCACCTTCACCAGCTCGGGGAAGCTGTTCCTGCCGGGCGGCGACGTGCCGACCGTCGGCAGCACCTTCCGCAACCCCGACCTGGCGCGCACCTACCGCATCCTCGGCGCCCTCGGCACGGACTGGCTCTACGACGGGGCGCTGGGCGCGGAGGTCGCGAGCACCGTGCAGGACCCGCCGTTGAGCGGCGAGACGGACCTGCCGGTGCCGGTCGGGTCGATGACCACCGCTGACCTCGCCGCCTACGAGGCGCTGGTGCAGGCGCCGACGTCGATCGGCTACCGCGACTACGACGTGTTCGGGATGGCGCCGTCGTCGTCGGGCGGCACCACCGTCGGCGAGTCGCTCAACATCATCGAGCAGCTGCCCGCGCCGGCCGACGACGTCGCCGCGCTGCACCAGTACCTCGAGGCCAGCGCCCTCGCCTTCGCCGACCGCGGCCGCTACCTCGGCGACCCCGCCTTCGTCGACGTGCCCGTCGACGCCCTCCTCGACGACACCTTCGCCAAGGAACGGGCCTGCCTCGTCGATCCCGCCGTCGCCGCGGCCAAGCCCGTCGCGCCCGGCGACGCGTCGTCGTACGACGGCGTGTGCCCGGTCGCCGAGGAGACCGGCGGCGAGGACTCCGACACGGAGGGCGTGTCCACGACGCACCTGACCACGGCCGACCGGTGGGGCAACGTGGTCGCCTACACGCTCACCATCGAGCAGACCGGCGGCTCCGGCATCGTCGTGCCCGACCGCGGCTTCCTGCTCAACAACGAGCTCACCGACTTCACCACGGTCTACAACGAGGCCGACCCGAACCGGATCCAGCCCGGCAAGCGGCCGCGCAGCTCGATGTCGCCGAC
This sequence comes from Nocardioides sp., assembly GCA_035554935.1. Classification (GTDB taxonomy): domain Bacteria; phylum Actinomycetota; class Actinomycetes; order Propionibacteriales; family Nocardioidaceae; genus Nocardioides. The sequence continues at coordinate 16,240 of DATMHM010000076.1, forward strand.
GATCGTGCTGCAGGACGGCGAGCCGGTGCTCGCGCTCGGCTCGCCCGGCGGCTCGACGATCATCACCACCGTGCTGCAGGTGCTGCTCAACCGGCTCGACCTCGGCATGACCCTGCCGCAGGCGGTGGCCGCGCCGCGGGCCTCCCAGCGCAACACCTCGGCGGTGACGGCGGAGCAGGCGTTCATCGACGCGTACGGCGCCGCGCTCGCGGCGTACGGCCACAGCTTCCGCCTCGCCGGCCCGCCGGGATCGAGCGCGTCGGAGATCGGCGCCGTCGCCGCGGTCGAGCTCGGCCCGGACGGCCTGCTGACGGCCGTGGCGGAGCCCACGCGCCGCGGGGGAGGGTCGGCCGGGGTGGTCAGCCCTACCCTTGACCCGTGACGAGGAGCGACGACTGGACCGGGATCGCGGACGAGGCGGCGCTGACCGCCCTCCTGGGCGAGCCCACCGCTGCCGCGCGAGGCAAGGAGCGCGACGCGCTGACGGACGTCGACCGCGACTGGCTGGCGTCCTCGCCGTTCTGCATGCTCGCGACCGCGGACGCCGACGGCCGCTGCGACGTCTCACCCAAGGGCGATCCCGCTGGGCAGCTGGTCCACGTCATCGACGAGCGGACCATCGCCATCGCGGAGCGGCCCGGCAACCGGCGCGCGGACGGCTACCGCAACATCCTCGCCAACCCGCAGGTCGGGCTGGACTTCGTCATCCCCGGCCGCGGCGACACGTTGCGGATCAACGGCCGCGCCCGGCTGGTCAGCGACGCGCCGTTCTTCGACGCGATGGTCGTCAAGGGCCACCGCCCACTGCTCGCGGTCGTCGTCGAGGTCGAGACGGTCTTCTTCCACTGCAGCAAGGCCTTCCTGCGCTCGCAGCTGTGGCGGCCCGAGACCTGGGACCCCGAGGCCCGGGTGCCGCGCCGGGCCGTCCTCGCGCAGCGCCTCGAGCGCCCCGACGACAGCATCGAGGAGCTCGACGCCTACTACGGCCAGGGCTACGAGGAGCGCCTCTATGCCCAGTGACCTGCCCAGTGACCTGCCCAGTGACCTGTCCAGCGACGCGACGGGTGCCGCCTACCCCTACCTGAAGGGCCACGGCACCGAGAACGACTTCGTGCTCCTGCCCGACCACGACGGCACCGTGCACGGCGACCTCGCCGCCGAGCGGGTCCGCGCGCTCTGCGACCGGCGTGCCGGCGTCGGCGGCGACGGCGTGCTGCGGGTGATCCGTACCGCCGCGGTCGGCGAGGCCGCCGCGGGCCAGGCGGCGGAGTGGTTCATGGACTACCGCAACGCCGACGGCTCGGTCTCCGAGATGTGCGGCAACGGCGTCCGGGTCTTCGGCCGCCACCTCGCCGAGCAGGGCCTCGCCGACCCGGCCGCCCCGGTCCCCGTCGCGACCCGCGCCGGGGTGAAGGTCCTGACCTTCGCCGGCGGTACGACGGACGGCGAGATCACCGTCGACATGGGCACCCCCCAGGTCCTCGCGGAGACGTCGGTGTCGGTCGGCGACCGGTCCTGGCCGGCGCTGCACGTCGACATGGGCAACCCCCACGCCGTCGCCTGGGTCGACGACCTGGCCGACGCCGGGCCGCTGCTCGACGCACCCGACCATGACCCCGCGGCCTACCCGCACGGGGTCAACGTCGAGTTCGTCGTACGGCGCGGGCCGCGGCACGTCGCCATGCGGGTCCACGAGCGCGGCTCCGGCGAGACCCGCTCCTGCGGCACCGGCGCCTGCGCCGTCATGGTCGCCGCCGCGCTGGCGGACGACGCACCGCGCGACACGGAGTACCGGATCGACCTGCCCGGCGGCACGCTGCGGATCACCTGGACCGCGGACGACCGGATCCTGATGACCGGGCCGGCGGTCGTGGTCGCCGAGGGGACCACCGCGCTCTGACGGTGGTTGCGCCGCGTCGTCGGCGTCCGGAGCACGTCAACGCTCCACGCACCTGACGCATGGGCTGCGGAACGTGCGTCCCGGCAGCCCATGCGTCAGGTGCGTGGGCTCGCGGCGCCGCGGACGCCGGTCTCTGACAGTGACACCGACGATGTCACGGTCGGTGGGCCATCGCTAGAGTCCGCGTCATGGAACTCACCGGATCTTCCGCCATCGTCACCGGCGGCGCCTCGGGCATCGGCGCGGCCGCCGCCCGCGCGCTCGCCGCCCAGGGCGCGACCGTCGTCGTCGCCGACCTCCAGGCCGACAAGGGCGAGGCCCTCGCCGCCGAGATCAAGGGCGTCTTCGCCCAGGTCGACGTCACCAACACCGAGCAGATCGGTGCGGCCGTCAAGGCCGCCGCCGAGATCGCGCCGCTGCGTGCGGTCGTGAACTCGGCCGGGATCGGCTGGGCGCAGCGCACGATCGGCCGCGACGGCCAGCTCGAGTCGGCGCACTCGCTGGAGGCGTTCACCAAGGTCATCGCGATCAACCTGATCGGCACCTTCGACATGGTCCGCCAGGCCGCGACCGTGATGAGCCAGAACGAGCCCGACGAGGACGGCTGCCGTGGCGCCATCGTCAACCTCGCCAGCGTGGCCGCGTTCGACGGCCAGATCGGCCAGGCGTCGTACTCCGCCTCCAAGGGCGGCGTCGTCGGCATGACCCTGCCGGTCGCCCGCGACCTGTCCGCCGCCGGGATCCGTCTCAACACCGTGGCGCCGGGCCTGATCGACACCCCGATCTACGGCGAGGGCGAGGCGGCCGAGGCGTTCAAGGCCAATCTCGGCCAGAACGTGCTGTTCCCGAAGCGCCTCGGCACCGGCGCCGAGCTGGCCAGCATGGTCGTCGAGTGCCTCACCAACTCCTACATGAACGGCGAGGTCATCCGCGTCGACGGCGGCATCCGGATGCCCCCGAAGTAGCACCCACCTGCCGGACCGAGGGGTCCTTCGGCGCCCGGTGCGTTCGGCCCAGCCGACGCACCACAGGGCGCCGGAGGGCCCCTTCGTGGC
>DATMHM010000077.1:0-42343 GCA_035554935.1 Nocardioides sp.
GGAGGCTGTTGCGTCCCCGGACCCCGGCGGACAGCTCGGTCAGGAGCTCGGGCACCGAGTGGCCGTCGAAGCGGCCGATCGGGGTGCTGGGTCCGAGGTTCATGAAGGAATTCTCCCATCGACCACCGACAGTTTCCAGCGCAGGAAGCAACGTCAGAACCCGCCTGTGGACAGGGAATTCTCCATCGCGACCTGTGGAGAACAGGTGCCGGTTCTGGTGATTCTTGAGGGCGTTGGGGAGCCTTCCAGCACCATGGCCAGAGGTCTCGAGACGGCCGTGGCCGGCCTCCTCGACCAACGGGGGTGTCGCGTTGGTCGAGGAGGTCGCCCGCGACCGTCTCGAGACCCCCGTAGTCGGCAGGCGGACCCAGCCATCCGCCCTGCCTTCTCGTCGCTGCTGCTTGAAATCGTCACCACCGATGGACCGCAGCCCGCAGGGCAAGTACCAGCACCATGGCCCGGGGTCTCGAGACGGCCGTGGCCGGCCTCCTCGACCAACGGGTGGGGCGAGTACCTGCACCGTGGCCAGCGGTCTCGAGACGGCCGTGGCCGGCCTCCTCGACCGACGGGGGTGTCGTGTTGGTCGAGGAGGTCGCCCGCGACCGTCTCGAGACCGCCGTAGCTGGCAGGCGGAGGCAGTCGTCCACCCAGGTCTCTCGTCGCTGCTGCTTGAAATCGTCACCACCGATGGACCGCAGTCCGTGGGCGAGTACCTGCACCGTGGCCGGGGGTCTCGAGACGGCCGTGGCCGGCCTCCTCGACCAACGGGTGGGGGCGAGTACCAGCACCGTGGCCGGGGGTCTCGAGACGGCCTCCGCGACGAACGTCAGTCAGCGGTGTCCGAAAGCAGCGTGCCGACCCGGCGGAGCCCGTCGAGGTCGTGCACGTCGCCGGCGAGCGCCGGGACGACGGCGGTCGCGACCTGTGGGTGGGCGGTCGCGAACCGCTCGCGCAGGGTGCGCTCGCGCTCGACCATGCGCACCCGGTCGGCGTGCAGTCGTAGCAGGCCGGCGGCGACCGATCCGCACTCCTGGCGGCGCAGCCGCTCGACCCCGGTCATCGCCTCGTCGGCCGAGAGGTCGCCTGACGGGGCCGGGCTGGCCCGGTTGACGACCAGCCCGGCCAGCGGCATGCCGTCCTCGCTGAGCCGCTCGACGAAGTACTCGGCCTCCCGGAGCGCGTCCGGCTCCGGCGCGGCGACCACCAGGAACGCCGTACCGTCGGCCTTCAGCAGCGAGTAGGTCTGCTGCGCGCGTTGGCGGAACCCGCCGAAGACGGTGTCGAGCGCGGTCACGAAGGTCTGCAGGTCCTTGAGGAACTGCGCCCCGAGGATCTTGGTCAGCGCGTTCGTGATCAGGCTGAAGCCGGCCGTCATCAGCTTGGCCGGGCCCTTGGCCGGCGCGAGGAGCAGCCGGACGAAGCGGCCGTCGAGGAAGCTCGAGAGCCGTTCGGGGGCGTCGAGGAAGTCCAGTGCCGAGCGGGACGGCGGGGTGTCGACGACGATCAGGTCGTAGGTGCCGGCGGCGCGCGAGTCGCGGTGCAGCTGGCCGAGCTTCTCCATCGCCATGTACTCCTGCGTGCCCGCGAACGAGCTCGACAGCGCGATGTAGAACGGGTTGGCCAGGATCTGCTTCGCCTTCTCCGGGCTGGCCTGCGCGAGCACCACCTCGTCGAAGGTGCGCTTCATGTCGAGCATCATCGCGTCGAGGGACCCGGTGCCCTGCACGCCGGTCACGGGGCGCGGGGTGTTGTCGAGGGCCTCGATGCCCATCGACTGGGCGAGGCGGCGCGCCGGGTCGATGGTGAGTACGACGACCTTGCGCCCCCGTTCGGCGGCGCGCAGCGCGAGCGCGGCACTGGTCGTGGTCTTCCCGACGCCGCCGGAGCCGCAGCACACGATGATCCCGGTGCCCGGGTCGTCGAGGAGGGCGTCGACGTCGAGGCGGCCCGCGCGCCGCGTGGTGGCGGGTCCGACGCGGGCGGGGTGCTGGGTGTTGCTGCGTGCCATCAGCGATCGCCTCCTGCAGGCGCCATGCCCTGCTCACGGAGCAGGCGGGCGAGCTCGTACATCCCGCCCAGGTCGACGCCGCCGGCGACCCGCGGGAGCTCGTAGGTCGGGACGCCCATCCGTGCGACGAGCGTGCGCTGGGAGTCCTCCAGCGCCCGTCGCTCGGCGTGGTCGGCGGCCTCGGCGAGCAGCCCGTCGACCAGGGCGGGGGTGACCTCCACGCCGGCGGCGACGAGGTCCTGCTCGAGCCCGGCGCGGTCCAGGGTCCCGGCCCGCGCGGCCGCGAGGTCGCTGGCGGAGAGGTCCTGCGGGCGGACCTGGTTGACGACGATGCCGCCCACGGGGAGCCCGGCCGCGCGCAGCTCGGCGATGCCGTCGGCGGTCTCCTGGACGGGCATCTCCTCGAGCACGGTGACCAGGTGCACGGCGGTGCGTGGCGAGCGGAAGAGGGTCATCATCGTGTCGGACTGCGACTTGATCGGCCCGACCTTGGCCAGCCCGGCGAGCTCGTTGCTGACGTTGAGGAACTGGGTGATCCGGCCCGTGGGCGGTGCGTCGAGCACCACGGCGTCGTAGTCGATGGCGCCCTTGTTGCGGGCGTTGCGCTGGACGGCCTCGTAGACCTTGCCGGTCAGCAGCACGTCCCGCACGCCCGGCGCGATCGTGGTCGCGAACTCGATCACGCCGAAGCGGTCGAGTGCCTTGCCGGCGCGACCGAGGCGGTAGTACATCGAGAGGTACTCCAGCAGCGCCGACTCCGCGTCGATGTGCAGCGCGTGCACCACGCCGCGGCCGCCGTCCGGGTCCGGCAGGCCGGTGGTCAACCGGCGCTCCTGGTAGGGCAGCGGGTCGACGTCGAACATCCGGGCGATGCCCTGCCGGCCCTCCACCTCGCACAGCAGCACGTTCTTGCCCCGCGTCGCCAGGGCGAGAGCCAGCGAGGAGGCGACGGTCGACTTCCCCGTGCCCCCCTTGCCGGTCACCACGTGGAGGCGCACCTTCGGCCAGTCACTCACCGGGGCAGCGTAGCGATCAGGCAAGCCGGCGGTCAGCGACCGGCTCCGGAACCCCGGACGTCGTGCGCTCCGCGCGAAGGGCCGCGCGGTAGAAGAACGCGCCCAGCAGGCCGATCGCGCCGCCGGTGACCATCGCGGACTGGGTGGACGCCACGACCGCGAGCAGGCCGAGCAGCGGCGCGGCGGCGGCGTAGGCGCCCGACGCCATCATCGAGTTCAGCGACAGCACCGTCGCTCGGTTGGCGCTGGTCGCCTCCCGGTGCAGCAGCGTCGAGTGCATCGGTCCGCACCAGCCGTGCATCCCGTAGGTGAACAGGTAGGCCGCCACCAGGGCGACCGGCCCCAGGACCAGGCCCATGACGACCGCGCCCACACTGTTGAGCAGGCGGCCCAGGATCGCCGTCCGCGCCACGCCCCAGCGCCGCGCCGCGAGGCCGGCGAGGGTGGACCCGAGGGCGAACACGCCCCAGCCGACGGCTGCGACCGCGCCCATCCACGCGCCGGCCTCCGCCTCGCTGCCGAGCAGCTCGCCGAGCCGGACCGGCTGGAGGCTCTCGAACACGACCATGGTGACCGACCAGGTCACCTCGACCGCCATCAGGCCGCGGAGCACGCGGTTGTGCCGGACCAGGGCGAGTCCGGCCCGCACCACCCCGGGCGTACGACGGGCGGAGAGCCACGCGCGCCGGACGGCCGTGCTCCCGGAGTCGTGCGGCCGGTCCTCCCGCATCAGCAGCGTCGTGGCGACGAGGTGCACCACGGTGAGCGCGGCGGAGATGGCGACGGGCAGCGCGAGCGCGGACCACCCGGGCACCGGGGCCCACAGCACGAGGCCGCCCGAGACCAGGGAGCCGCCGGCGATGGACAGGCCCAGCAGCGCACCCTGGGCGGCGAGGGTGCCGTGCACGTCGGCGTCCGGCTCGGTGGCGTGCACCGCGTCGACGTACCACGCCTCGAGGGGACCGGAGTCGAGCGCGCGGAAGACGCCGAAGAGGACCGCGGCCGCGGCGAAGGTCCAGAACGAGTCGGCGAGCAGGAGGGCCGCGGAGGCGGCGACGTTGGCGACGCCGGCCGCGAGGTAGACCGGACGGCGGCCGAAGATGTCGGCGAAGCTGCTCGTCGGCAGCTCGAGCGCGACGATCACCCAGCCCTGGAACGCCGCCATCGACAGCGCCTGCGCGACGCTGAGCCCGTTGTCGAGCTGCCAGAGGGTGAGGATGCCGACGACCAGGCCGACCGGCAGCCACCGGGTGACGGTCAGGGTGAGGAAGGCGCGGCGGGCGACCTCGGGGGAGAGTGTCATCGGGGTGCGTCGTCGGGCTTGCTCGGGAAGGCGATGTGGGCCACGGACACGTCGCGGGCGTCGGGGTCGCCCTCGCCGGCGCGGTGCCAGCGGCGGTAGACCTCCTCGAGCTCCCGGGTCATCGCGGCCAACTGGTCGGCAGTGACGTGCACGAGGTAGTCGCCCATGCCGGCCGCGTCGCGCCATGGCATCGGCCACTCCGCCTCCCGGTCGAGCCAGCCCTCGTAGCGCTCCGCGACCTGGTGCAGGTAGTGGCGGACCAGCCAGGACACGGCCTGGTCGGCGTCCGGGTCGTCGGCGAAGTCGCTGCGGTCCCAGCTGTGCATGTCGGTGGCGGCGCGCCACAGCCGCCGCTTCCCGACGCCCTCGCCGGTGTCGGCGACCAGACCCACCGCCTCGAGCCGGCGCAGGTGGTAGCTCGTGGCGCCGGTGTTGGTGTCCAGCTCGGCCGCGAGCTCGGTCGCCGTCGCGGGCCCGCCGCGCCGCAGCGCGGTCAGCAGCCGCGAGCGCAGGGGGTGCGCCAGCACCGTGACCGACTCATGGGTCAGCCGGACGGAGGAGGTCGGGTCCACCTGTGCACAATAATCATGCACAGAAGTTGTGCACAACTGCTGCGGATGAGCCCCGCAGTCAGCCCAGCTTGTCGGCCAGCACGATCCAGGTGAAGAAGCTGATGCCGAGCAGCATGCCGACGTGGCCGAGGATCGACAGCGCCGGTCCTTCGCCCCAGCTGTCGCCGGTCGTGGCGGTCGCGTGCTTGCCGGAGCCCGACATCCAGCGGGCGAGGATCAGGATGCCGATCAGGACCTCGACCCACCACACGACCAGCGCGACCGCGCCGAGCGCGCCGCCGGGCGAGACCAGGTAGGCGACCCAGATGGCCAGCGCGACCACGCCCACCACGGTGTGGGCGTTGACCACCGAGATCGGCACGAGGGCGTGCCCGGCCTGGGATCCCTCCGACGAGAGTCGCATCCTGGTGAGGAGTACGACGACGGCGGCCAGACCGGTCAGCAACCAGACAGCGTTGTCGAGGCTCACGGGCGGCATCGTTGCACACGATGTGACGGGGGCCACACGGGCCCGCGTGAGTAGGGTGCCCACATGACCAAGTGGGAGTACCAGGTGGCGCCCGTCCTCAACCATGTCGCGGCGCAGATCCTCAACAACTTCGGCCAGGACGGCTGGGAGCTCGTCACCCTCGTGCCCGGCCAGGGCGGCAACGACATCGCCTACTTCAAGCGCCCGGCCGAGGGCTGATCTCGTGACGGCAGCATCGACGCCGGAGGAGCGGCTCGCCGAGCTGGGGCTGAGCGTGCCCGAGGTCGTCCCGCCGGTCGCGGCCTACGTGCCCGCGGTCCGCAGCGGGGCCCTCGTGCTCACCGCCGGCCAGATCCCGATGCGCGACGGCGAGCTGGTCTCCACCGGCAAGGTCGGCGACGCCGCGACGCCCGAGCAGGCCACCGAGGCGGCCCGCCAGTGCGCGCTCAACGCCATCGCCGCGATCCGCTCGGTGACCGGCACCCTCGAGGGCGTGCGGATCGTCAAGGTCGTCGTGTTCGTCGCCTCCACCCCGGACTTCACCGGCCAGCCCGCGGTCGCCAACGGGGCCTCCGAGCTGCTCGGCCAGGTCTTCGGTGACGCCGGCGTGCACGCCCGCTCGGCAGTCGGCGTCGCGGCACTGCCGCTCGATGCGACGGTCGAGGTCGAGGTCACCGCCGAAATCACTGCCGAGCTCACCGCCGGGGCCGCGTCGTGAAGATCCCGCTGCCCCCGGTGCCGCTGCCGGACCACCTCGCCACGCTTGCCGGGGAGTACGCCGACGGCACCCGCGAGGCGGCGGCGCCCCGGGACGCCGCGACCGTCGTCCTGCAGCGCCCGGGCGCCGACGGGTCGCCCGAGGTCTACCTGCTGCGCCGGCAGGTGACGATGGACTTCGCCGGTGGCATGTGCGTCTTCCCCGGCGGTGGCGTGGACCCGCGCGACTACGACCACGAGGTCGCGTGGGCCGGTCCGACGCCGGCCGAGTGGGCCGCCCGCCTCGGGACGTCCGAGGACGTCGCGCGGGCGCTGGTGTGCGCGGCCGTGCGGGAGACCTTCGAGGAGTCCGGCGTGCTGCTCGCCGGCGCCTCTGCGGACACCGTCGTCGCCGACACCACCGCCGACGACTGGGAGGCCGACCGGGTCGCGCTGGAGTCGCGGGAGCTGTCGCTGACCGACTTCCTCGACCGGCGCGGGCTGGTGCTGCGCACCGACCTGCTCGGCATCTGGAGCGGCTGGCTCACCCCGGTCTTCGAGCCGAAGCGCTACCGCACCTGGTTCTTCGTGGCGCAGCTGCCCGAGGGCCAGGTCACCCGCGACGTCTCGAGCGAGTCCTCGGAGGTCGTCTGGCTGCCGGCCACCGAGGCCGTCGCCCAGACCGAGCGCGGCGAGATGGCGATGCTGCCGCCGACGTACCTCACCTGCATGGAGATCGGCGAGCTCGGCGACGTCGACGCGGTCATCGCGGCGAGCTCGGGCCGCAGCGTCGAGATGTTCATGCCCGAGGTGGTCCCGCTCGGCGACGGCTTCACGCTGTCGATCCCCGAGCCGCTGCGGCCGCTGCTGGCCGCTCGACGGGGCTGACGGGAGGCGGGTGTCGGTGGAACCCTGGCACGGAGGCGAGTACGGCGAGCGCGGGCGCTGCGTGCTCGCGCCGAATCCCGGGATGATGACCCTCGACGGCACCAACACCTGGGTCCTGCGGGAGCCGGGGGCGGAGCGCTCGATCGTCGTCGACCCGGGCCCGCTGATGGACGAGCACCTCGACGCCGTCGCGGCCGTTGCCGGCCAGGTGGACGCGGTCGTCGTGACCCACCACCACCTCGACCACACCGAGGCCGCCCGCTCGTTCGCCGAGCGGATGGGCTGCGGCGTGCGCGGACTCGACCCCGCGCAGTGCTGGCGCTCGGACCCGCTGGCCGACGGCGAGGTGCTGTCCGTGGGCGGGCTCGACGTCGAGGTGCTCACCACGCCCGGCCACACCACCGACTCGGTCTCGCTCCTCGTCGAGGCCGACCGGGCGCTGCTGACCGGCGACATGGTCCTCGGTCGCGGGACGACGGTGATCGTGCACCCGGACGGCGACCTGGGCTCCTACTTCGACTCGATCGCCCGGATGCGTGCCCTCGTCACCGAGGGCCGCGCGGAGTCGCTGTGGCCGGCGCACGGCCCGGTGCTGCCCGACGGTGGGGCCGTGCTCGACCACTACGTCGTCCACCGGCGTGAGCGCCTCGCCCAGGTCGAGGCGGCGCTCGGCCGGCTCGGGCTGAGCCCCGCCCACCTGCCGCCGGACGTCGCCGAGCACCCCGACCTGCCGCGGCAGGTCGTCGAGGTCGTCTATGCCGACGTCGACGAGTCGCTGTGGGGCGCCGCTGAGTGGTCGGTGCGCGCGCAGCTCGCCCACCTCGCCTCGCGCTGAGGCGCGGCTGACGGCAGGTCGGCGGATCACCCCATCAGCGCGGCGAGCTTGTCGACCGCGCGGTAGCCGTTCGGCACGCCCTCGACGATGCACGCGATCGACTGCGAGTGCTCGGTGCGCAGCGGCAGGATCGCCTGGTAGTCCGGCGAGTCGTACCACCCCCGCGCCGCGTCGGTGTCGGGGAACTCGATGATCACCACGCTGCCGTCCCACGTACCCTCCGCCGGCGTCAGGTCGCCGCCGTGCACGAGGAACCGGCCGACGTACGGCGCCAGGGTCTCGTCGATGCGCTGGATGTACTCGACGATGGCGTCGCCGAGGTCCACCTCGCGCAGGTAGGCGATGGCGTAGGCCTTCGGGCGGGTGCCGGTGCTGGGGGTGCTGGTGCTCATGGCTTCCTCCTCGGTCGGGATCGCGGACCGATCACACCCCCGAACGGCGCCGTCGGTCGATGACCTCGGAGGTCATGGCCCGGACGCAGCCGGCTGACTAGGTTGGCCGACGTGAACGCCCCCGCCGGAGTCCTGATCCGCGAGTGGCGGCAGCGCCGCCACCTCTCCCAGCTCGAGCTCGCCAGCCGCGCCGACGTCTCGACCCGCCACCTCAGCTACATCGAGACCGGCCGCTCCCGGCCGACCAGCTCGATGGTGATGCGGCTGTGCGACTTCCTGGAGGTCCCCTTGCGCGAGCAGAACCAGCTGCTGCTGGCCGCGGGCCACGCCCCGGCCCACCCCGAGCACCGGCTCGGCGACCCGCCGATGGCCGAGGCCAACGCCGCCCTCGAGGCGATCCTCGCCGCCCACGCCCCCTTTCCGGCGCTCGTCGTGGACCGGCGCTGGGAGCTGGTGAGCGCCAACGACGCGGCGTACGCCTTCCTCGAGGGCGTCGCGCCCGAGCTCCTCGAGCCGCCGATCAACGTCATCCGCGTCTCCGTCCACCCCGACGGACTCGCGCGCCGGATCGTGAACCTCGACGAGTGGCGTGGCCACCTGGCCGTCCGCCTGCGCCGGGAGTACGACGCCAGCGGGGACCCGATGCTCAAGGAGCTCCACGACGAGGTGGTCGGCGACGGGGTCCCGCACGTGGACTCGGCCGCGCTCGTCGTACCCCTCCGGCTGCGGGTCTCCGACGACCTCGTGCTGTCCGTCATCTCCACCACGACCGTGTTCGGGACGCCGCGCGAGGTCACCCTGAGCGAGCTCGCGATCGAGGCGTTCTACCCGGCGGACGAGGCGACCCGGGCCTTCCTGACCGGCGGCTCCACAAGCCGGTGAGAAAGCGCCGCGCCGCCGGCCCGTGCGGACCGGCGGCGCAGCGAAGGGGGATCGGGTCAGCGCGCGCGGCGCGACATCCGCTCCATGTCGAGGATGACGACGGAGCGGGGCTCCAGACGCAGCCAGCCGCGCGACGCGAAGTCGGCGAGCGCCTTGTTGACCGTCTCGCGGGAGGCGCCGACCAGCTGGGCGAGCTCCTCCTGGGTGAGGTCGTGGTGGACGTGCACGCCGTCGTCGGCGGTGCGGCCGAAACGGTCGGCGAGGTCGAGCAGCGCCTTGGCGACGCGGCCGGGGACGTCGGAGAAGACCAGGTCGGCGACGACGTCGTTGGCCTTGCGCAGCCGGCCGGCGAGCTGGGTGAGCAGCCCGCGGGCGACGACCGGGCGGCCCTCGAGCCAGCGCAGCAGGTCCTCGTGCGAGAGCGACGCGAACTCGGCGTCGGTGACGGCCGTGACGGTCGCCGAGCGCGGGCCCGGGTCGAAGAGCGACAGCTCGCCGAACATCTGGCCGGGACCCATGATCGCCAGCAGGTTCTCGCGGCCGTCGGACGACGTGCGGCCGAGCTTCACCTTGCCCTCGAGCACGACGAACAGCTTGTCGCCGCTGTCGCCCTCGTGGAAGAGAACCTCCCCGCGGCGCAGTCGTGTCGTGGCCAGCGACGTGCGCAGCGCTGCCATGGCCTCGTCGTCGAGGGCACTGAACAGTGGCGCCTGACGGAGTACGTCGTTGTCCACGCTTCCTCCAAAGCTGTGTAAGACCCGGTCGGCCGCATCCTAGCCAGTGCGGCATGTCACACCTAGCGGGCGCCGCCCGAAGTCGGCCGCGTGTCCCGCGGGCACCTCCGCGCGGACGTGCGGCCGGGTCTGTCCCCGCCCGCCCGTAGGGTGGTCACCGTGCGGGAGATCAGGCGGGCCATCACGGTCGACGACGAGACCCCCACCCAGCTGGTCCGGCGGGCCCGGAAGATCGACCGGGTGCTCGCGGAGACCTACCCCGACGCGAAGGCCGAGCTCGACTTCGACGACGCCTTCCAGTGCCTGGTCGTCACGGTGCTGTCCGCCCAGACCACCGACAAGCGGGTCAACGCGGTGCGGCCGACGCTGTTCGCCGCCTACCCGACGCCGGCGGCGATGGCGGCCGCGGACCGCGCCCACCTCGAGCAGATCGTCGGGCCGCTCGGCTTCTTCCGCGCCAAGACCGAGTCGCTGCTCAAGCTCAGCGCCGCCCTCGTCAACGACCACGACGGCCGGGTTCCGGGCCGCCTCGACGACCTCGTGAAGCTGCCCGGGGTCGGCCGCAAGACCGCCAACGTGGTGCTCGGCAACGCCTTCGACGTCCCCGGCATCACCGTCGACACCCACTTCGGCCGGCTCGCCCGACGGCTGGGCTGGACGCAGGAGACCGACCCGGTGAAGGTGGAGCACGCGATCGGCGCGCTCTTCCCCAAGCGGGACTGGACGATGCTGTCGCACCACCTGATCTGGCACGGCCGGCGCCGTTGCCACGCGAAGAAGCCGGCGTGCGGCGCCTGCCCGGTCGCGCGGTGGTGCCCGTCCTACGGCACCGGTCCGACGGACCCGGTCGAGGCGGAGAAGCTGGTGCGCACGGAGGGGCCCAACTGATGCACGTGAAGCGGGCTGCACGCGCCCTCGGGCTCGCCGCGACGGTCGTCCTGCTCGCCGGCTGCGACGCCGGGGAGCCGGCCGCGCTGAGCTGCACGGTCGACGTGGACACCCCCGAGCTGGTGGCCGACCGCGAGGCCGCCGGGATCGCCGACTGCACCGAGCTCCCGACCGCGCCCGGCGCCTCGGACCTCCCCGGCATCGAGCTGCACTGCCTGGGCAGCACCGAGACGATGGCCCTCTCCGATGTCAAGGGACCGGCGATCGTGAACTTCTGGTCGACGACCTGCGGGCCGTGTCGCGAGGAGATGCCGGTCCTGCAGGAGTTCCACGAGACGTACGGCGAGCGGGTGCCCCTGCTGGGCGTGAACTTCCTCGACACCTACCCCGGCGCGGCCATCGAGTTCGCCCGCTTGAAGCAGGTGACCTACCCGTCCGCGGCCGACGCGTGCGGCGACCTCCAGCAGAGCGCGCTCGCCCTGCAGGGCCTGCCGCAGTTCGTGTTCGTCAAGGCTGACGGCAGCTTCACCCAGCAGGCCGGCGGCATCGACTCGATCGAGGAGATCGTCGCGATGGCGGAGGAGCACCTCGACGTCGACCTGGCGGGGCCCGCCGGCGAGGGGGCGTCGTGACCGTCGTACCGGGGCAGCCGCCCGCCGACCCGCCCGCCGACCTGCCCGACTGGCTCCAGCCGGTTGCCGAGGGCGCCCGGTCGATCCGGGGCAGCGACCTGACCGCGTTCCTGCCGCCCGCGGGCAGGGAGGTGCGCCGCGGTGCGGTCCTCATGCTCTTCGGCGACCGCGATGTGCTGCTCACCGAGCGCGCGCACGACATGCGCTCCCACCCCGGCCAGGTCTCCTTCCCGGGCGGCTCGATCGACCCGGGCGAGACGGCTGTCGAGGCGGCGCTGCGCGAGGCGGACGAGGAGATCGGGGTCGACCCCGCCGGGGTCGAGGTGTTCGGCTCCCTGCCCGAGCTGTGGCTGCCGCCGTCCAACTTCGCGGTCACGCCGATCCTCGGCTGGTGGCGCGACCCGCGCCCGGTCCGGGTCGCCTCGCCCGAGGAGGTGCACGCGATCCACCACGTCACGCTCGAGGAGCTGTTCGCGCCCGAGCACCGCATCCAGGTCCGGCACCCCGGCGGCTGGACCGGCCCGGGGTTCCTGATCGGCCCCGACAAGGACGTGATCCTCTGGGGCTTCACCGGCGGGATCCTCACCCGGTTCTTCGACTACCTGGGGTGGCTCCCACCGGTCGCCGACCCGCCGGTGCATGATCTTCCGGACTACATGCTCGCCGAGTACGTCCGACGCACGGCCCGGGCGACCGACGAAGGAGCGAGCGACGGCATGGACATCCTGGAACCGGACGACTGATCGCGTGAACCTCCTCGACTGGCTGCTCCTGCTGCTCCTGCTCGCCTATGCCCTCTCCGGCTACTGGCAGGGCTTCGTCACGGGCGCGTTCGCCACGATCGGCCTCCTCGCCGGCGGCCTCGGCGGCATCCTGCTCGCGCCGGTGGTGCTGGGCAGCCTCGAGCCGTCGCTCGCGGTCTCGCTCGGCGCCCTGTTCATCGTGATCCTGTGCGCGTCCCTGGGCCAGGCGCTGCTGCAGTACGCCGGCGCGCGGGTCCGCGAGCGGATCACCTGGCAGCCCGCCCGGGCCCTCGACGCGGTCGGCGGCGCCCTGCTCAGCGCGCTCGCCGTGCTGCTCGTCGCCTGGGCCCTCGGCGTCGCGATCAGCGGCACCCGGATCGGCCCGGTCACCTCGATGGTGCGCAGCTCGGTGGTGCTGGCGAAGGTCAACGAGGCGCTGCCCCCCTCGGCCCCCAACGCGCTCCAGGCCTTCAACAACGTGGTCGGCACCGGCTTCTTCCCGCGCTACCTCGAGCCGTTCGCGCCCGAGCAGATCGTCGAGGTCCAGCCGGGCCCGTCCGACCTGCCGCGGTCGGCGGCCATCCGCAGGACCCGGCCCAGCGTGGTGAAGATCCGCGGCGCCAACAACTGCGGGCGCGGTGTCGAGGGCACCGGCTTCGTCTACGCGCCGGACCGCGTGATGACCAACGCGCACGTCGTCGCCGGCGTCGACGACCCCGAGGTGAGCATCGGCGGCGGCACCGAGCTGGCGCGCGTGGTGCTCTACGACCGCAAGCTCGACGTCGCCGTGCTGGCCCTCGACACCGGCGACGCGCCGGTCCTCGAGTTCGACCGCGGCCTCGCCGCCGAGGACCCGGTGGCGATCGTCGGCTACCCGCAGGACGGCCCGTTCGACGTACAGACCGGGCGGGTGCGGGCGGAGCAGAACCTCCGCTCGCCCGACATCTACGGCTCCGGCACGGTCGTGCGCGAGGTCTTCTCCCTGCGCGGACTGGTCCGGCCCGGCAACTCCGGCGGTCCGATCATCACCCCGCAGGGTCGGGTCGGGGGCGTGGTCTTCGCCGCGTCGGTCACCGACCCGGACACCGGCTACGCGCTGACCGCCGACCAGGTCGCGGAGAGCGCTCGGCTCGGCACCGGACCCGGCACCGACGGCGGCGAGGTCGACACGGGGGAGTGCGCGGCCTGACGCCGCGGTGCGCCATAGTGGCCCCATGACCGGCCCGTCCGCGATGTATCCCGCCTTCGCTGCCCCGAGCGAGCGGGCCGTGCGGCTCTTCGAGGAGATGAAGTCGTTCCTCGCCGAGGAGGTCCTCCCGGCCGAGGAGGCCTATGCCCGCCACCGCGAGGAGCACGGCCCGGACGACCACACCGTGCCGCCGGTCGTCGAGGAGCTGAAGGTCCGGGCCCGCGAGCGGGGCCTGTGGAACCTCTTCCTGCCGAGCGAGTCGGGGCTGACCCAGCTGGAGTACGCCACCATCGCCGAGCTGTCCGGCTGGAGCCTCGAGATCGCGCCGGAGGCGATCAACTGCCAGGCGCCCGACACCGGCAACATGGAGCTGCTGCACCTCGTCGGGACGCCCGAGCAGCAGGCGCAGTGGCTGCAGCCGCTGCTGGACGGCGAGATCCGGTCCGCGTTCGCGATGACCGAGCCCGCCGTGGCCTCGTCGGACGCGACGAACATCGAGACCCGGATCGAGCGCGACGGCGACGAGTACGTCCTCAACGGGCGCAAGTGGTGGATCACCGGTGCCGCCGACCCGCGGTGCCAGGTCCTCATCGTGATGGGCAAGACGGACCCGGGCGCCGCCACCCACCGCCAGCAGTCGATGGTCCTCGTCCCCGTCGACACCCCCGGCGTCGCGATCAAGCGGTCCTACCCGGTGTTCGGCCACCAGGACCAGCACGGCCACTGCGTCATCGAGCTCACCGACGTCCGGGTGCCGCTCGGCAACCTGCTCGGCGAGGAGGGCGGCGGCTTCGCGGCCGCGCAGATGCGCCTGGGCCCCGGCCGGATCCACCACGTGATGCGGGCGCTGGGCGCGGGCGAGCGGGCGCTCGCGATGATGGTCGCCCGCTCGAAGTCGCGTACGGCGTTCGGCGGCCTGCTCGCGGAGCAGTCGGCCGTGCGCGAGAAGATCGCCGAATCCCGCATCGAGCTCGACCAGGCCCGCGCGCTGTGCCACCTGGCCGCCCACACGGTCGACGCCGAGGGCAACAAGGCGGCCCGCCACCTGATCGCCGCAGCCAAGGTCGCCGTACCACGGGCCGTGCTGTCCGTGATCGACCGCGCCATCCAGCTGCACGGCGCCGCCGGCATCAGCGACGCGACGCCGCTGGCCGCGCTCTGGGGCTGGCACCGCGCGATGCGCATCTTCGACGGGCCCGACGAGGCCCACCTGACCACGCTCGGCCGCGCGGAGCTGGCCCGCGAGCCGCTGTTCGAGCTGCCCGCCTCGCTGCACGACCAGTTCCGCTGACCCCACCCATCCGACCGACCTCGGCCGACACCAACCGACACGCAAGGACCACGATGACCCTCGTCCGCTACGAGCACGCCGACGGCGTCGCCCGGATCACCCTCACCGACGGCGACCGGGGCAACCCGCTCCACCACGACTCGGTGGCACAGCTGCACGACGCCGTCCGCAGCGCGCACCGCGACGGCGCCCGGGTGATCGTCCTGGCCGCCGAGGGCCGCTTCTTCTCGGTCGGCGGCGACCTCGGCGGGTTCGCCGGCGCCGACGACGTCGAGGGCTTCATCGACGACCTCGCCGAGGCGCTGCACCGCGTCGTCAGCGAGCTGGTCCGCTCCGAGGCCATCGTCGTCACCGTCGTCCAGGGCACCGCCGCCGGCGCCGGATTCCCGCTCGCGGCCGTCGGGGACATCGTGCTCGCCGCGGACTCCGCGAAGTTCAGCCTCGCCTACACCAAGGTCGGCCTCTCGCCCGACGGCGGCAGCTCGCTCCTGGTCAACACCCTCGGCCTCCACCGCGTCCTGCGCCTGGCGATCCTCGGCGACCTGCTCACCGCGCAGGAGGCCCACGCCGCCGGGCTCGTCGCGCGCGTCGTACCCGCCGACGAGCTGGCCGCCACCGCCGACCAGGTCGTCGCGATCCTCGCCGCCGGCTCGGCCACCGCGAACGCGGCCGCCAAGCGGCTGCTGCGCGAGGTCGCCGCCCCGGCGCCCGAGGTGGCGCTGCGCAAGGAGACGCTCTCGATCCGCGAGCTCGCCGGCTCGCCCGACGGCCGCGAGGGCGTGGCCGCGTTCGTGGAGAAGCGGGCGCCGAAGTTCGGCGGCTGAGCCTCGGCCAGGATCAACCCGTCGTACCGGCGGGAATGGTCGTCGATCCGGCGGTTCCAGAGCCATTCCAGCCGGTACGTTGCGCGTCGTGCCGCACCGGGCAGCCGCCGACGCCCGGCACCGGGGAGGTGCCGAGGTCGCCGAGCGCGTAGCCGCCCGGATAGCTCTTGATCCGCGGCAGGTCGGCGGTGAACGTCGGCCGCCGGTTGGACGGGGTGAACCGCAGCAGCCGGGCGCGCGCCCTCATCGCGCCGACGCTGAGCCGGCGCGCGAGCGGGCCCGGGTCGACGTACGCGAAGGCGTCGAGCAGCGGACGGTCCATCAGGGCCCTGCTGAAGACCTCGACCGGCTTGCGCAGCGGACGCGGGTAGAACGTCGTCATCAGCGCCAGCGTGGAGTCCGCGACCCGGCGGCCGCCGGCGTCGAAGTCGAAGTGGGCGCGCTCGTAGTCGTCCATGAGGTGCATGAACCCGTCGTAGGTCTCCGGGACGTCCTTGATGCCGAGGTGGCGGCCGAGTGCGCGGTAGTAGTTCACGCTCGCCCGCAGCTCGGTCTCGGTGAAGGGTCGCCAGCCGTAGTCGTCGAGCCAGCGCTTCGGCACCACCACGAACGTCGACAGCACGTAGCGCATGTCGTCGTTGCTGATGTCGTAGGCGCGGTGCATCTGGTTGATCCGGCGCAGCGCCGTCCTCCCCTCGGGGCTGTCGAAGCCGTGCACGAACGGCGCCTCGAGCAGGAGCGCCGTGTCGTCGTACCTCTTCTGCACCTGGCGGGTGAACGCGCCGGTCTGGTCGAGGAGGCGGCCGATGCTGGGCACGGCGTAGGTGCGGAACAGGGCGAAGCTGAGCGACTGGGTGAGGTCCCACGTGAACTCGTAGAGCGCGAGGTTCTGGTAGATCTCGACGTAGTCGGTCTCCGGGTCGAGCGCCTCGTTGCGCTCGCGCCACAGCGTCTTGGCCATGTGCCGACGATAGGGCCGGGATCCAGCGCAGAAAACCAGAACACGTATCACCTCTAGGCCTAGGGTGCGGATCGTGAGCGCTCCTGATGTCTTCGCCCCCGCCGACCTGGGCCCGGTCCGGCTGCGCAACCGGACGGTCAAGGCCGCGACCTTCGAGGGGCGCACGCCGCACGGCGAGGTGACCGACGAGCTGATCGCCTACCACCGCGCGCCCGCCGCCGGCGGCGTCGGCCTGACGACGGTCGCCTACCTGGCGGTGGCGCCGGAGGGGCGCACGCACGCCGAGCAGGTCGTGGTCTCGGAGCGGACGCTGCCCGGGCTCGCCCGGCTCGCGGACGAGGTCCACGCGACCGGTGCCGCCATCGCCGGCCAGGTCGGGCACGCCGGACCCGTCGCCAACGGCCGGTCGAACGGCGCGCGGGCGATCGCCGCCAGCGCGATGCCGAGCCCGCTGTCGATGCAGATGATCCGCTCGGCGAGCGAGAAGGACCTGACCCGCGTCACCAGGGCGTACGTCGACTCCGCGCGGCTCCTCGTGCGGGCGGGCTTCGACGTGCTCGAGCTGCACATGGCGCACTCCTACCTGATCTCCTCGTTCCTCGCGCCCGGCCTGAACCGGCGCCGGGACCGGTGGGGTGGTCCGCTCGAGCGGCGGGCCCGGCTCGCGCGGCAGGTGGCGCGCGTCGTACGGGAGGAGGTCGGGGACGCCGTCGCGGTCACCGCGAAGGTGTCGCTCTCCGACGGCTTCGCCGGCGGGGTCACCGCGGAGAGCGGCCTGGAGGTTGCCCGGCTGCTCGAGGCCGACGGCCACCTCGACGCGCTGCAGCTCTCGGGCGGCTCGTCGCTGATGAACCCGATGTACCTCTTCCGCGGCGGTGCGCCGGTCGACGAGTTCGCCGCGACGATGCCGGCGCCGGTGCGGTGGGGGATGCGGACGCCGGTCGGTCGGGGGTTCATGAAGGAGTACCCGTTCGAGGAGGCCTACTTCCGCGAGAAGGCGCTGGGCTTCCGGCGCGAGCTCGCGATGCCGCTGATGCTGCTCGGCGGCATCAACCGCCTCGACACGATGCAGCAGGCGATGGCCGACGGCTTCGACTTCGTCGCGATGGGGCGGGCGCTGCTGCGCGAGCCGGACCTGGTGAACCGGCTGCAGGACGGCGTCGCGCGGGAGGGGGTCTGCATCCACTGCAACCGGTGCATGCCGACGATCTACACGGGCACGCGCTGCCCGGAGATCCCGGAGCCCCTTCCGCAAAACTAGAACTCGTTCTACTCTCCTCCCATGTCGCACGCCCCTGGAATGTCAGCGCCGCCCGAGAAGCCGCTCCGTGTCGTCGTCTGGTCGACCGGGACCATCGGCCGCCACGCCATCGCGGGCGTCGACGCCCACCCGGACCTCGAGCTGGTCGGGGTGTGGACCTCGACCCCGGAGAAGCACGGGAAGGACGCCGGTGAGCTGGCCGGCCTCGGCCGCGAGCTGGGCGTGAAGGCGACGACCGACCGCGACGAGCTGGTCGCGCTGCGGCCCGACTGCATCGTGCACGGGGCGATGACCGACGACCGCGTCTTCGAGTCGATCGAGGACCTGACCGGCCTCATCCGCGACGGGATCAACGTGGTCTCCTCCGGGCCGGTGATCCTGCTCCACCGCGACGGCACGCTGCCGGCGGAGATGATCGAGCAGATCGACGAGGCCGGCCGGCAGAGCAATGCCAGCCTGCACGTCAACGGCATCGACCCGGGCTTCGCCAACGACGTGCTGCCGCTCGTGATGACCAGCCTCAGCCAGCGCATCGACCACGTGAAGGTCAGCGAGATCGCGGACTACTCGACCTACTACCAGCCGGTCGTGATGCGGGACCTGTTCGGCTTCGGCCAGCCGCTCGACGACACCGTCAAGCCACTGCTCTGGGAGCCCGGCATCCTCACCACCGCCTGGGGCCCGGTGGTCCGCGTGATCGCCGCCGGCCTCGGCGTGACCCTCGACGAGCCGCTCGTCGAGGAGGTCGAGCGCCGGCCCGCGCCGCGCAGCGTCAGCACCGTCTCCCTCGACGTCGAGGAGGGCACGATGGGCTCGGTGCGGTTCCGGGTCATCGGCACCGTCGACGGGGTCCCGCGGGTCACGCTGGAGCACGTCACCCGCACCGACGCCACGGCCGAGCCCGACTGGCCGACGCCCCACGAGGGCGACGGCTGCTACCGGGTCGAGATCACCGGCGAGCCGTGCATGAAGGTCGAGTTCACCCACCACGGCGAGCACGGCGACCACAACGTCTCCGGGATGATCGTCACCGCCCAGCGGCTGATCAACGCCGTGCCGGCGGTCGTCGCGGCCGAGCCCGGCCTGCGCACCGCCCTCGACCTGCCGCTGGTCACCGGCCGCGGCCTCGTCACCGGTTCCGGCCGGGAGGCGCAGCGGTGACGATCCTCGACCGCTTCACGCTCACCGACCACGTCGCCGTCGTGACCGGCGCCGGCCGCGGCATCGGGGCCGCGACCGCCGTCGCGCTCGCCGAGGCCGGCGCGGACGTGCTCATCTCCTCGCGCACGGCCGGCCAGCTCGAGGAGGTCGCGAAGCGGGTCGAGGCGACCGGCCGGCGCGCGGTCGTCGTACCCGCGGACCTGGCGCGGACCGACGAGGTCGCCGGGCTCGCGCAGGCGGCGTACGACGCCTTCGGCCGCCTCGACGTCGTCGTCAACAACGTCGGCGGCACCATCCCCAACGCCTTCCTCGACACCGACGTCGACTACCTCGAGGAGTCCTTCCACTTCAACGTCGCGACCGCGCACGCGCTGAGCCGCGCGGCCGTCCCGCTGATGCTGGCCTCCACCGGCACCGCCGACGACCCGCGGCAGAAGTCGATCACCTCGATCAGCTCGATGATGGGTCGTACGGCGGCCCGCGGCTACCTCGCCTACGGCGTCGCCAAGGCGGCGCTGGCCCACTGGACGCGTCTCGCGGCGACCGACCTGTCGCCGTCGATCCGCGTCAACGGCGTCTACGTCGGCTCGGTGATGACCAGCGCGCTGGAGTTCGTCGCCGGCGTGCCGGCGATGAAGCAGCAGATGGAGGAGGCCACGCCGCTCGGGCGGATCGGCGAGGCCGAGGACATCGCGGCGGCGGTCGTCTACCTCTCCTCGCGCGCCGGCCAGTTCGTCACCGGCAAGCTGCTCGAGGTCGACGGCGGCATCCAGCAGCCGAACCTCGACCTGGGACTGCCCGACCTGGCGCCCGAGCCCGTTGGCTAGGGTCCGGTCATGAGCACAGGCGGCGTCGCGACCGGACATGCGATCTCCCCGGACTCGGGCGAGCACTGGGCGAACGAGGGCGCCTGGGAGGTCGCGGAGGGCATCTTCCGGATCCCGCTTCCGCTGCCGATGGACGCGCTGAAGGCGATCAACGTCTACGTCGTGCAGGGCGACGACGGGCTCACCCTGATCGACGGCGGCTGGTCCATCCCGGTCGCGCGCGAGCTGCTCGACAAGAGCCTGCGCTCCATCGGGTCCGGCTTCGGCGACATCAAGCGGTTCCTGGTCACGCACGTGCACCGCGACCACTTCACGATGGCCACCGTCCTCGGGCAGGAGTACGGCGCCGAGGTGGCCCTCGGCATCGAGGAGAGGCCGGCGCTCGAGCTGCTCCACCGCGCGTCGCAGGCCGAGATCGGCGAGAGCCCGTTCCTCGGCGTCCTGCGCACCGCCGGCGCCGGCGAGATCGCCGAGCTCTGGGAGGCCGGCCACGACGGCGAGCTGCCGAACGCCGTCGACTGGGCGTTCCCCGACCTCTGGATCGAGGGCGACCGCCGGTTCGAGGTCGGCCGCCGCGTCATCGACGCCGTGCACACGCCCGGCCACACGCCGGGCCACTACGTCTACGCCGACCAGGCCGAGGGCGTGCTCTTCGCGGGCGACCACGTGCTGCCCACGATCACCCCGTCGATCGGCTTCACCGTGCCGGCCGTCGAGCAGCCGCTGGGGCAGTTCATGGCGTCGCTCGCCCGGGTCCGGGAGCTGCCCGACCTGCGGATCCTGCCCGCCCACGGACCGGTCGCCCCGTCGTCGTACGAGCGCGTCGACGAGCTGCTCGCCCACCACGAGGAGCGGCTCGACCTGTGCCTGGCGTCGCTGCGCTCCCGCGGCGCGGTCACGTCGCTGCGCGTCGCGCAGGACCTCGGGTGGACTCGTCACGAGCGGTCGTTCGGGGAGCTCGACGTCTTCAGCAAGGGGATGGCCGCGATGGAGACCAAGGCGCACCTCGACCTGCTCGTGGCGCGCGGCCAGGCCACCGCCGCCGACCGTCCGGACGGGGTCGTCTACGCGCCGGTGGCCCCCGCCGTAGACTGAGCGGGTCCGACAGGGGAGCCCCGTACCGGGGCTGAGAGTGCGGCCGTGCCCGCAGACCCTCCGAACCTGATCCGGTTAGCACCGGCGAAGGGAGTCATTCCGATGCGCCTGCACCCGCGCACGCCCGCCACCCTCAAGCCCACCCTGGTCACCGGCCTCACGGTCGCCGCCCTGCTCGCCGGCGGCTGCTCGCTGGTCGGCCAGGAGGACGACGGCAAGACCGGCGTGCAGGACAGCAAGGTCACCCTGGTCACCCACGAGTCGTTCGCGCTGCCCGAGGAGCTGGTCGCGCAGTTCGAGGACGAGACCGGCTACGAGCTGGAGATCAGCAAGCTCGCCGACGCCGGCGCGCTGACCAACCAGCTGGTCCTCACCCGCGAGGACCCGGTCGGCGACGTGGTCTTCGGCGTCGACAACACCTTCGCCACCCGCGCGGTCGACGAGGGCGTCTTCGACGCCTACGCGGCCGACCTCCCGGAGGGCGCCGACCGCTACCTGCTCCCGGGCGCCGAGGAGGGTGCGCTCACCCCGGTCGACACCGGCAACGTGTGCGTGAACGTCGACTCGGCGTGGTTCCGGTCGCAGGGCGTCCCCGAGCCGCAGGGGCTCGACGACCTCACCGACCCGGCCTACGAGGACCTGTTCGTGATCCCCGCCGCGACCACCAGCTCGCCCGGCCTGGCCTTCCTGCTCGCCACGATCGCCCGGTACGGCGACGAGTGGCCGTCGTACTGGGCGGACCTCATGGACAACGGCGCGAAGGTGGTCAAGGGCTGGAGCGAGGCCTACTTCGAGGACTTCACCCACTCCGGCGGCGACCGCCCGGTCGTGGTCTCCTACGACTCCTCCCCGGCGTTCACGCTGAACAAGGCCGGCACCCGCTCCACCTCCCGGGCCCTGCTCGACGGCTGCTTCGAGCAGGTCGAGTACGCCGGCGTGCTGAAGGGCGACGAGGAGGGCGAGATCAACGTCGAGGGTGCCCACGCGGTGATCGACTGGCTGCTCTCGCCCGAGGTGCAGGCCGCGCTGCCGTCGTCGATGTACGTCTTCCCGGTCGCGGCGGACACCGAGCTCCCCGCCGACTGGGCGAGGTTCGCGGTCCGTCCGGAGGAGACGGAGAAGGTCGACCCGGCCGAGGTCGCCGAGCAGCGCCAGGCGTGGCTCGAGGAGTGGAACGAGATCATCTCGCGATGACCGCCGGCGCCGGGCTCGGGCGCAGGGCGGCGTACGTCGCCCTCGCCGCGGTCCCGGTCGCCGTCGTCGCGGTCTTCTTCCTGCTCCCGGTGGGGGCGATGCTGCAGCGCGGGATCTGGCCCGAGGGGCGCTTCGACCCCGGTGCCGTGGTCGACGTCCTGCGGCGCCCGCGCACCGGGCGGGTGCTCTGGTTCACGGTGTGGAGCAGCACCGTCGCCACGGCGATCGCGGTCACGCTCGGCCTGCCGGCGGCGTACGTCCTGCACCGGCTGCGCTTCCCCGGCCGGTCGCTGGTGCGCGCCGCGCTGCTCGTGCCGTTCGTCCTGCCGACCGTCGTCGTGGGCCTGGCCGTGCGGGAGCTGATCGCCCCGGCGGGGATCCTCGGGTTCCTCGGCCTGGACGGCACCGCCGTCGCCATCGTGATCGGCCTGGTCTTCTTCAACGTCGCGGTCGTGATCCGGACCGTGGGCGTGGCGTGGGAGTCGCTGGACCGGCGTCCCGGCGAGGCCGCGGCAGCACTCGGCGCCACGCCGTGGCAGGTGTTCCGCACCGTCACCCTCCCTGCACTGCGCCCCGCGGTGGTGTCGGCGGCGAGCGTGGTGTTCCTCTTCTGTGCGACGGCGTTCGGCGTGGTCCTGGTGCTCGGTGGCGTGCGCTACTCCTCGGTGGAGACGGAGATCTACCTGCTCACCGCCGACCTGCTCGACCTGCCCGCCGCGGCCGCGCTCTCGCTGGTGCAGATGCTCGCGGTGGTCGTTCTGCTCGTCGTGGTCGGCCGGCTGCGGGCCGTCGCCGACCCGACCGTACGTCGCTCCGTCGCCGCGCCCGCTCGCCCGCGACCCCGCGACCTCCCTGCGATCGCGGTCACCGTCGCGACGTTGGTCGCCGTGGCGCTGCCGGTGCTCGCCCTCGTGCTCGGGTCCGTACGACGGGACGGCCGGTGGACGCTCGAGCACTACCGCGCGCTCGGCGGCTCGGCCGACGGCCTGCTGCAGGCGCCGGTCGGCGACGCGCTGGTCGCCTCGCTGCGGATCGCGGTCGACGCGACCTGGATGTCGCTGGCGCTCGGGCTGGTGGTCGCGTTCGTCGTCACCCGGCGTACCCGCACCCGGGCCGGCCGCCGGGCGCGGGTGCTCCTCGACGGGCTGTTCATGCTCCCGCTCGGCGTCTCCGCGGTGACGCTCGGCTTCGGCTTCCTGATCGCCCTCGACGAGCCGCCCCTGGACCTGCGCTCGAGCCCGCTGCTGGTGCCGATCGCGCAGGCGCTGGTGGCACTGCCGCTCGTCGTCCGCACCCTGGTCCCGGTGCTCGCCGGCATCGACGACCGCCAGCGGCAGGCCGCGGCGTCACTGGGGGCGGGCGCGCTGCGGACCCTGGCGACCGTCGACCTCGCCGTCGTGTGGCGGCCGCTGCTGGCGGCCGCCGGCTTCGCGTTCGCGGTGTCGCTCGGCGAGTTCGGCGCCACCTCGTTCATCGTCCGCCCGGCCGAGCCGACGCTGCCGGTCGTGATCTACCGCCTGCTGGGGCACCCCGGCCCGCTCAACTACGGCACCGCGCTGGCCGCCTCGGTGCTGCTCGCCGCGGTCACCGCGGGTGTCATCCTCGTCGTCGAACGGCTGCGCGTGCCGGGAACAGGAGCCTGGTGATGCTCGAGCTGACCGGCGTCACGGTCGACTTCGACGGGAAGGTCGCCGTCGACGGCGTGGACCTCACCGTCGCCGACGGCCACGTGCTCGCCGTCCTCGGCCCGTCCGGGTGCGGCAAGTCCACGCTGCTGCGCGCCGTCGCGGGCCTGGAGCCCGTGCGGTCGGGGACCGTCGCCTGGGACGGCGCCGACCTCGCGGCCGTCCCCACCCACCGGCGCGGCTTCGCGCTGATGTTCCAGGACGGCCAGCTCTTCGACCACCTCACCGTCGCGCGCAACGTCGGCTACGCACCCCGGCTGCGCGGCCGCGGTCGGCGGGCGGTGCGCAGCGACGTGGAGGACCTGCTCGAGCTCGTCGGGCTCCCCGGCTTCGCCGACCGGCTCCCGGGCACCCTGTCCGGCGGCGAGCGGCAACGGGTCGCGCTGGCCCGCTCGCTGGCGGCCGAGCCCCGGCTGCTCCTCCTCGACGAGCCGCTCAGCGCCCTCGACGCCGCGCTGCGGGTGCGCCTCGCCGCCGACCTCCGGCGGATCCTCACCGAGGCCGGCACGACGGCGCTCCTGGTGACCCACGACCAGGCCGAGGCGTTCGAGGTCGCCGACCGGCTCGCCGTGATGCGTGCCGGGCGCATCGTCCAGGAGGGGCCGACCGCCGAGGTGTGGGCCGGCCCCGTCGACGCCGACACCGCGCACTTCCTCGGCTACACCCGGGTGGCCAGCGACGGCCCCGCCGCCGCGCTGCTCGCGCTGGCCGGCCGGCCGCCCGCGCCGGGCGCCGCGGTCGCCGTACGACCGAGCGCGGTGGTGGCCGGTCCGCCCCGTCCGGGGGCCCGGGACGGGCGGGTCGTGTCCTTCCGGCTCGCCCCCGACGGCGCCCGCCTCGTGGTCGCCGTGGACGGCATCGGCGAGCTCGACGCGGAGGCGGTCCCCGGCTGGACCGCGGCCGCCGGCGACCCGGCGGCGGTGCTCGTCGACGGTGCCGGAGTAGCCCTTCTCACGCCCTGAGCGGGCGGCGCGAAACCGGAGATCGGCAATGGGTCTCCTAGACTCCCTCGGGTGTATCGCCGCGCCTACACCCTCCTCGTCGGCACGGCCGCGCTCATGCTGGGCCTCGCGGTGTTCGCCGCTGTCAAGCTCGACCGCCGGCTGCTCGACCCGGAGGGCAGCTTCCTCGGACCGTCCTACATCCGGCTGCCGCTGCTGCTGATCGGGGCGCTGCTCCTCGACCTGCTGCCGCTCACGCTGTGGCGTGCGCGAGGACGCCCGAGCCGGGTCGTCCCGATCGTGCGGCACCGGCTGCGCACGCACTGGACGAAGGAGCGCAGCACCCTGGTCGCGCTCGGCGTGATCGCCTTCTACCTGACCTACGTCAGCTACCGGAACCTCAAGTCGTTCCTGCCGTTCGTCCGCTCCGACCCGAACGCCGCGCCGGGCGAGGTCAAGGCGCTGTCCTACGACCGCGAGCTGCACCTGATGGACAAGGTGATGTTCTTCGGGCACGACCCGAGCGACGTGCTGCACGGCATCTTCGGCCAGACCATCGCCGCCGAGGTGCTCTCGCCGATCTACCTGATGTTCCTGCCGCTGGTGCCGCTCGGCGTCACCGCTTGGCTGGTGTGGTCGCGCAACATGTCCTTCGGCTACTGGTTCGTCACCGCCCAGTGCCTGGCCTGGTCGCTCGGCACGCTGTCCTACTACCTGCTGCCCACCCTCGGCCCCGGCATCTGGAACCCGGCGGAGTACTACGGGACCGGCGGCCTCGCGCACACCGGCACCACCGACCTGATGAACGCGATCGTGCGGGCACGCGGCAACGTGCTGTACGGCGGCGCCACCGGCTCGGTGAACTCGATCGCCGGCTTCGCCAGCCTGCACTGCGCGATCACCCTGCTCTTCGCCCTGATGGTGCAGTACACGCTGCGCTCGAAGCTCCTGAAGTGGATCTTCTGGGTGAACTTCGGCCTGACCGTGATCGCCACCCTCTACTTCGGCTGGCACTACGTGGCCGACGACATCGCCGGCATCGCGATCGCCGTGGTGTCCTTCTACCTCGGCGGCATCGCCAGCGGCCAGAAGTTCGACCGTCTCGGCCACGCCCACCCGACGACGACCACCTCGAAGATCCCCGTCGACGTCGACTGACTGTCGGCACGCCGGGATAGTCCCGGGTCAAAAGCACCATTTCGGATGCGAATTCGGTGCTTTTGACCCGGGACTATCCCGTTCTGGCGCCCCTGTGACGGATGGGGTTCGAGAATTACACTGATGTAGTTGGTCAAGGCGACACGCCGGTGACATGTGAGAAAGTTGGGATTTTTGTTCCCAATGTGACGAAATCGCACTACGGTGGCGCGGGTGCGCTCACCACACCTCGGGACCGGACTGCTCGCACTCGTGCTGATGGCAGGGGTGGTCGCGCCCGCGGTGGCGGACCCGACGGGGACCGACGACAGCGGTACGCCGTCGGCGGGTGACGTCCGTGAGGCACGCGAGCGGGCGGACCGGGCGAGGTCCGGCGTCGAGGTCCTCCAGGAGCAGCTGGCCGCGGCGTCGGCCGTGCTGGAGGAGGCGTCGATCCGTGCGGCGAAGGCGGCCGAGGCGTGGAACGGCGCCCGGCTCGAGGTCGCCCGGACCCGTACGGCGGAGCGGACGGCGGTCGTCGCCTCGGTGCGGGCCGACCGGGCGCTCGCCGTACAACGGGAGGCCTACCGCGACGCGATCATCACCGCGCACGGCATGGGTCTCGAGCTCAGTGCCGCGGGCACCCTGATCGCCGCGGACGGCATGGAGTCGCTGCTCGAGCAGACCGCGGCCGCCGACCGGGTGCGGGCGCTCTTCGAGCAGCAGCGGCAGGACTACGACGCCGCCGCCGAGACGGCCGAGGAGGCGGAGCAGGCCGCGGCCGAGGCCACCGACGCCGCCGAGGCGGCGCTCGTGACCGCCCGTGCGGCGCGCGAGACCGCCGAGGCGGAGGCAGCCGCCGCGGCCGGGACCGCGCGCACCATCGAGCTGCGCAAGGCCCGCCTGGTGAGGCGGCTGGCCCGCCTGCAGGGCGTGAGCGTCGCGGTCGCGCAGCTGCGCCAGGACGAGCTCGAGCGGCGCGCCCGCGTGGCGGACGCGCCGGCGCCGGCCCCGACTGCACGGTCGGCCGAGCCCGCTCCCCAGCCGCAGCCCGCCCCGGACCCCGCCCCGGCCCCCGAGCCCGCCCCCGGGCCCGCTCCCGAGCCCGACCCGGAGCCCGCGCCGCAGCCTGCTCCCGAGCCAGGCGGC
Organism: Nocardioides sp.; assembly: GCA_035554935.1. Taxonomy (GTDB): domain Bacteria; phylum Actinomycetota; class Actinomycetes; order Propionibacteriales; family Nocardioidaceae; genus Nocardioides. The sequence continues at coordinate 26,774 of DATMHM010000077.1, forward strand.
GGCGCGCAGGCCGCGATCGCCTACGCCCGCGCCCAGCTCGGCGAGCCCTACCAGTGGGGCGCTGACGGACCGGGGTCGTGGGACTGCTCCGGCCTGACCTCGAAGGCGTGGGCCGCCGGCGGGAAGTACCTGCCGCACTACTCCGTCGCGCAGTACGACGTCTCGACGCCGATCTCCGCGAGCCAGTTGCGTCCCGGCGACCTGGTGTTCTGGGGCGACAACGACAGCCCGTCGTCGATCTTCCACGTCGCGCTCTACACCGGGAACGGCCGGATCATCCACGCGCCGCGCACCGGGCGCCCGGTCACGGAGGAGTCGCTGTACTACTGGCGCGCGCCCGACTTCTACGCGCGCCCCTGACCGCGCCCCTGACCGCGCCCCTGGCCGCGCCCCTGACCGCGTCGATCGACCGCGTCGACCGGGTCGGCGGCGTCGGCTAGGTTCGGCGCATGGCCGAGGACCCCACCAGCGAGGACGCACCGCGCCTCACCGTCGACGTACCCGCGCTGACCGCCGTGCTCGACGGCCGCTACGTCGACATCCGGCGCACCGTCCGCGAGCTGCTGCCGACCTACGCGTCCGTGCTCGAGGACGCCGAGACGATGGACCGCGACGAGTTCCGCGAGCGCGTCAAGGACGTCGTGCTCGAGATGGCGGGCAGCGGCGCGACCGGGATGGGCTTCCCGGAGGAGTACGACGGCGGTGGCGACATCGGCGCGTCGGTCGCCGCGTTCGAGACGCTCGCCTACGGCGACCTGTCGGTGCTGGTGAAGGTCGGCGTGCAGTTCGGCCTGTTCGGCGGCGCGATCCTCCAGCTCGGCACGAAGCGCCACCACGACGCCTACCTCAAGGACGTGGTGAGCGGCCGGGTGCTCGGCTGCTTCGCGATGACCGAGACCGCCCACGGCAGCAACGTGCAGGCGCTCGGCACCGTGGCGACGTACGACGCCGAGGCGGGCGAGTTCGTGATCACGACCCGCACGCCGGAGGCCGGCAAGGACTACATCGGCAACGCGGCGCGGCACGCGCGGCTGGCGGTCGTGTTCGCGCAGCTCGAGGTCGCGGGGGAGGGGCACGGCGTGCACGCGCTGGTCGTTCCGATCCGCGACGAGGTCGGCGACCCGCTGCCGGGCGTGCGGATCGAGGACGACGGCCACAAGATGGGCCTCAACGGCGTCGACAACGGCCGGATCTGGTTCGACCCCGCCGGCACCGTGCGGGTGCCGCGCGAGAACCTCCTCAACCGGTTCGCCGACGTCACCGAGGACGGCACCTACACCAGCGAGATCGAGAGCCCCGGGCGGCGCTTCTTCACGATGCTCGGCACCCTGGTGCAGGGCCGGGTCTCGGTCGGCGCCGCGGGCATCAGCGCCGCGAAGGTCGCCCTGACCATCGCCGTGCGCTACGCCCTGCAGCGCCGGCAGTTCGAGGCGACCAGTGAGGACACCGAGGAGCTGCTGCTCGACTACGGCCTGCACCAGCGGCGGCTGCTGCCGCTGGTGGCCCGCACCTACGCACTGCACTTCGCGCAGGAGGTGCTGACGGACAAGCTGCACGACGTCTTCTCCGGCACGGTCACCGACGAGGAGTCGCGGCGCCGGCTCGAGGCCCGTGCCGCCGGGACGAAGGCGCTGGCGACGTGGCACGCGACGCGCACCATCCAGGAGTGCCGGGAGGCGTGCGGCGGCGCCGGCTACCTGTCGGTCAACCGGTTCGCCGCGCTCAAGGCGGACACCGACGTGTTCACCACCTTCGAGGGCGACAACCACGTGCTCCTCCAGCTGGTCGCGAAGGGCCTGTTGACCGACTACGCCAGCGACTTCGAGGACCTCGACCAGCTCGGGATGGTCCGCTTCGTGGCGGGCCTCGCGGTCGACACCGTGCTCGAGCGCACCCGCGCCCACCAGCTGCTCGAGCAGATCCGGGACCTGCTGCCCGGGGGTGGCGGCGACAGCTGGGACACCGACGCCGGCCTGCTCGACCCGAACTACCACCTGGCGATGCTCCGGTTCCGCGAGGAGCACCTGATCGGCGGCGTCGCGCGGCGCCTCAAGCGCGGCGTCGACAGCGGGATGAACCCCGGCGAGGTGTTCTCCCGGGTCCAGGACCACGTCATCGCCGCCGCCCACGCCCACGTCGAGCGGATCGTGCTGGAGGCGTTCGTCGACAAGGTCGCCGCCACCGAGGGCGAGGTCCACGACGTCCTCAACACGCTGTGCGACCTCTTCGCGCTGAGCGCCATCGAGGCCGACCGCGCCTGGTTCATGGAGCACGGCCGGCTGACCACCCAGCGCTCGAAGGCGATCACCCGCGAGGTGAGCGACCTGTGCCGCCGCGTCCGGCCGATCGCGGGCGACCTGGTCGACGCCTTCGCCGTACCCCCTGCGCTGCTGCGGGCGCCCGCCCTCGTCGGCGACCCCGCGCCCACCGGAGGAGACGCATGATCCGCACCATCGCCGCGAAGGTCCCCGGCCTCGGCGGCTGGTCCGACGACCCGCTGTGGGCGTCGTTCTACGACTGGACCGTCGAGCACCCGCGCGCCGGCGGCGCGATCTGGCGCCTCGGCATCCAGAGCGACCTCGGGCTGCTCTACCGCGCCGCCGCGGAGATCGGCCGGCAGCCCGCCGGCAGCCGGATCCTCGACATCCCCTGCGGGGGAGGGGTGGCGCTGCGCGGCCTGGTGCCCGGCCAGGGCGTGGAGTACGTCGCCGCAGACATCGCGCAGACGATGCTGGACCGCACCATGGACGCCGCCCGGGAGCGGGGCGTCGCCGACCAGGTCCTGCCGCGGATCGCCGACGTCGGGGCGCTGCCGTTCGGGGACGCCGAGTTCGACCTCGTCGTCACCTTCACCGGCCTCCACTGCTTCCCGGACCCCGCGCGCGCCGTCATCGAGATCGCGCGGGTGCTCCGGCCCGGCGGCGTGCTCACCGGCAGCACCCTGCTCAACGACTCGCTGCGCTACGCCCCGCTGCGCAGGGCCGGCCGCATCGCCGGCCTCCTCGGCCCCGGGTGCACCAGCCACGACCTCGAGGCGTGGCTCGCCGGGCAGGGCATCGCCGACGTGGTGATCGAGCGGAGCGGAGCCATCGCCTACTTCCGCGGGGTCAAGCGCGCGTGAGGACCCGCCGCCGATCGGCCGCCGAGCGCAGCGCCGCGGTGTTCGACGCCCTGCGCGCCCTGCTGCTGGAGCACCCGTGGGGCGAGGTCACCCTCGAGGCGGTCGCCCGCGACGCGGGCGTGAGCCGGCAGACCCTCTACAACGCGTTCGGGTCGCGCTACGGGCTCGCGCAGGCCTACACGCTCGCCCTCGCCGACCTGCTCTGCGACGCGATCGCCGCGACCCTCACGGCCCACCCCGGCGACCGCCGTACCGGCGTCGAGCAGGGCCTCGCCCTCTACCTCGAGACCGCGGCCGCGGACCCGCTGATCATGCGGGTCCGGGCGGGCGACGCACACCCCGACCTGGTCCGGATCGTGACCGCCGACGCCGGGCCGCTGCTGGTGCGGGTCGCCGAGCGGCTCGAGGACGCGGCGGTGACGGCCTGGCCCGACCTCGACCGCGGCCGCGCGCGCACCTTCGCCCGCGCCCTGGCCCGGATCGCGGTCAGCTACGTCACCATGCCGCCCGAGTACGACGACAGCCCGGCCGCTCTCGCGTCCGGGCTGTCGGAGCTGCTGACGCCGTAGGCGCCGGCAGCGGGATGGCTGCGGTGGCCGTCAGTGGCCGCTCGTCTTGAACCGCTCGAACGACGCGGCGATCTCGGCCTCGGCCTCGGTGCGGCCGACCCAGTCGGCGCCCTCGACGGACTTGCCGGGCTCGAGGTCCTTGTAGACCTCGAAGAAGTGCTGGATCTCGAGCCGGTCGAAGTTCGGCACGTGGTTGATGTCGCGCAGGTGCTCCATCCGCGGGTCACCGGAGGGCACGCACAGGACCTTGTCGTCGCCGCCGGCCTCGTCGGTCATGCGGAACATGCCGATCGCGCGGCACTTGATCAGGCAGCCGGGGAAGGTCGGCTCCTGCAGCAGCACGAGGGCGTCCAGCGGGTCGCCGTCCTGGCCGAGGGTGTCCTCGATGTAGCCGTAGTCGGCCGGGTACATCGTCGAGGTGAAGAGGAACCGGTCCAGGCGCATGCGGCCGGACTCGTGGTCGACCTCGTACTTGTTGCGGCTCCCCTTGGGGATCTCCACGAGGACGTCGAATTCGAGCACTGGCTTCCTCCACACACTCATCGGTGCCCGCCGTGGGGCGGGCCGGGCAGGGCGCAGGCGAACCGTTCGTCGAACCTGCCCGCCGCCGTTGTCGGAGGCATTGTCCCGCACAATGTCCCCGAACGCGCAGTCGGGGAGGACAAAGAGTGGCCAAGCGGGACGCCGGGAGGTACCGGGACGAGCGCCGGGGAGGTGCCCGTCGGGCCGGACGGGTGACCGCCGGCGTCCTCGTCGTCGCCCTGCTCGTCGCCGGTGGCATCGCCTGGCGCACCGGCGCCGCCGAGGAGTGGTGGCAGGACCTGCGCGCGGGCTCGTCCGGAGTGCCCGCCGATCCCGCCGCCGTGGCCCCGCCGCCGGGGATCGACCTGCCGGACGTCGTACGACCGGACGCGCTGGCGCGACCTGCCGCCGCAGGTGCCCCGCTGGACCCCGTCGCGCTGCGTGCGGCGCTCGCCGCGCTCGGCCACCGGGACCTGGGGCGGCACGTGCTCGCGGCCGTCGGCCCGCTGGACGGCACCGGGCTGGCCTTCCGCTCGAGCGAGGGCGCTGCCGTCGCGATCCCCGCCTCGACCACCAAGGTGGTCACCTCGGCCGTCGCGCTGTTCCTGCTCGGCGCGGACCGGACCTTCGAGACGACGACCGTCCTCGAGGGTGGCGGTACGACGCCCCGGCTGGTGCTCGTCGGCGGCGGCGACCCCTACCTCGCTCGCACCCCGGACCGGCCCGACCCTGCGTCGTCGGCCGGGCCGACGTACGAGCCCGAGCGGGCCGACGTCCGCACCCTCGCCCGGCAGACCGCCCGCGCGCTGCGGGCGGACGGCGTGCGAACGGTGCGTCTCGGGTACGACGACTCGCTCTTCTCCGGCCCCGCGCTGCACCCGACCTGGCGGCCCGACTACTTCCCCTCCGAGGTCGCCCCGATCACGGCACTGTGGGTCGACTCGGCCCGCACCCCCGACGGCAGCACCCGCGTCGCGGATCCTGCGGCGGTGGCGGCGGCCGAGTTCCGCAAGCACCTGGTCCGGGCCGGCATCCGGGTGGTGGGCGGCACCGCCCACGCGCCCGCGGCCGCCGGCGCCACCCAGGTTGCCGCGGTCAGCAGCCCGACCGTCGGGCAGATCGTGCAGCGCCTGCTCGAGGTGAGCGACAACAACGCCGCCGAGGTGCTGCTGCGCCACATCGGCGTCGCGGACCAGGGCGTCGGGTCGTTCGCCGCCGGCCAGGCCGCCGTCGAGCGGGTCCTGGCCGCCAACGGCGTCGATCCCGGCGCCTCGGTCCTGTACGACGGCAGCGGGCTCTCCCGCGCCAACCGGCTCTCGCCGCAGGTGCTGGTCGGGGTGCTCCGGCTCGCCGCGTCGGACGAGCACCCGGGACTGCGCCCCCTGCTGACCAGCCTGCCCGTCGCCGGCTACACCGGCTCGCTCGCGAACCGGATGGACCGCGGGCCGGCCGAGGGCCGCGGCCGGGTCCGGGCCAAGACCGGCACCCTCACCGGCGTCACCTCGCTGGCCGGGATCGCCGTCGACCAGGACGGCAACCTGATGGCCTTCGCCCTCATGGCGGACCGGGTCCGCGACGACCGGGGCGAGCTGGCCCGGATCGCGATGGACCGGGCCGCCGCGGGCCTGGGCGCCTGCCACTGCGGTCGCTGACCGCGCGCCGCGCCACCGGCGGCCGTCTACGCTTCCACCCATGTCCGGAGCCAGTGCAGACCTCCCCCCGATGATCGACTGGGGCCTGGCCGTCGCGCTCGGGTCCCGGCTGGCCGGCCAGGGGCCGGTCGTCAGCCGCACCGAGGCCGACGACGCCGTCGCGGAGCTGCGGGCGGGCGCGCACCGCTCCACCGGCCTGGTCCGCGACTTCACCGGACTGTCGGCGCCCGAGGGCACCGCACCGATCCTCGTGGTCGACCGGCCGGGCTGGGTGCGGGCCAACGCGGAGGGCTTCGCCGTCGCCACCCGGCCGATGGTCGAGAAGCTGATGGCGCACAAGGCGCCGTCCGGCCTCGCGGCCAAGGTGGGCGCCAAGGTCACCGGCGCCGAGGTCGGCGGGCTGCTCGGCTTCCTCGCGGGCAAGGTGCTGGGGCAGTTCGACCCGTTCCACGAGCCGCACGGCCGGCTGCTGCTCGTGGCGCCCAACATCGTCCACGTCGAGCGCGAGCTCGACGTCGACCCCCACGACTTCCGGCTCTGGGTCTGCCTGCACGAGGAGACCCACCGGGTGCAGTTCACCGCGGTCCCCTGGATGCGCGACCACCTCTTCGGCGAGATCGAGGCGATCAGCGACACCGTCGACCCGGCCGGCCTCCTCGAGGGCGGGGTCGAGCGGATCGCCGACGCACTCAAGGCGGCCCGCAGCGGCGGCAGCATCGTGGACATGTTCAGCACCCCCGAGCAGCGCGAGGTGCTCGACCGGGTCACCGGGATGATGTCGCTGCTCGAGGGCCACGCCGACGTGGTGATGGACGACGTCGGCCCCACCGTGATCCCCAGCGTCGAACAGATCCGCACGAAGTTCACCAAGCGGCGCCAGGGCGTCGGCACGCTCGACCGCGTCCTGCGCCGCCTGCTCGGCCTCGAGGCCAAGATGGCGCAGTACCGCGACGGCGCGAGGTTCGTCCGCGCCGTCGTCGACAAGGTCGGCATGGACGAATTCAACGCCGTCTGGGCCGGACCCGAGAACCTCCCCGGCAAGGCCGAGCTGGCGGACCCGGAGGGCTGGGTCCGCCGCGTCCTCGGCTGACGAGCGGTCGACAGGCTGATGGGCTGATGGGCCTCCACCCCGCCGTCGCCGCCGTCCGGTCGGGCGTACGGCGCACGCTGGCCGGGCACGAGCCCGGCGACACCGTGCTCGTCGCCTGCTCGGGTGGAGCCGACTCGCTGGCGCTCCTGAGCGCGACCGTGTTCGAGGCCCGTCGGCCTGGGCTGCGCGTCGTCGGCGTCACCGTCGACCACGACCTGCAGGAGGGCTCCGCCGACCACGCGGCCCACGTCGTGGCGCAGATGGCTGGGCTCGGCGCCGACGAGACCGCGACCGCCCGGGTCCACGTCGAGCCCGGCGGCGTGGGCGTCGAGGCGGCCGCGCGCCGGGCCCGCTACGACATGCTGGAGCAGATGAGGGAGCACTTTGGCGCCCGGACGGTGCTGCTCGGCCACACCCGCGACGACCAGGCCGAGACCGTCCTGCTCGGGCTGGCCCGCGGCTCCGGGCCGCGCAGCATCGCCGGCATGCGCCGCCGCTTCGACCACTACGCCCGTCCGCTCCTCGACGTCGCCCGGGCCGACACCGTCGCCGCCTGCCTCGCCGAGGGCATCGGGTTCTGGGACGACCCGCACAACAGCGATCCCGGCTTCGCCCGCGTCCGCGTCCGGCAGCGGGTGCTGCCCGTCCTCGAGGACGAGCTCGGCCCGGGGATCGCCGCCACGCTCGCCCGCACCGCCGACCAGGTCCGCGCCGACGTCGAGGCGCTCGACGCCCTGGCGGAGGCGGCCCATGCGGAGGTCGCCACGGCCGACGGCCTCTCCCTGCGCGCGCTCCACGACCTGCACCTGGCCATCGCCTCCCGGGTGCTGCGCCTGGCCGCGCTCGCCGCCGGCGCGCGCGACGCCGAGCTGTTCCACGTGCACGTCCGCGCCCTGGTGGACCTCGCCGCCGGCGAGACCCGCGGCGAGGTCCAGCTGCCCGGCCACGTGACGGCGTACCGGGACCGCTCCCACCTCCGCTTCCGGCCGACCGCTGTGGCAGGCTGACGCCATGCAGGCAAGCGACGTCCCGGACGACCTGGTCGAGGTCCTCTTCACCGAGAAGCAGATCCAGGACCGGGTCGCGGAGCTGGCGGCCGAGATCGAGCGGGACTACGAGGGCAAGGACCTCGTCCTGGTCGGCGTGCTGCGCGGCGCGGTGATGATCATGGCCGACCTGTCGCGTGCGCTGAACAAGCACGTGGAGATGGACTGGATGGCCGTGTCGTCCTACGGCTCGGGGACGAAGTCCTCGGGCGTCGTGCGCATCCTCAAGGACCTCGACGCCGACATCAGCGGTCGCCACGTCCTGATCGTCGACGAGATCATCGACACCGGCCTCACCCTGTCGTGGCTGACGTCCAACCTCGGCTCGCGCGGTCCCGCGAGCGTCGAGATCGCCACCCTGCTCCGCAAGCCGGAGGCGCTGCAGATGCCCGTCGAGGTCCGGTACGTCGGCTGGGACATCCCGAACGAGTTCGTGGTCGGCTACGGCCTGGACTACCGCGAGCGCTACCGCAACCTGCGCGACATCGGCACCCTCGCGCCCTCCGTCTACAGCTGACCGGGCCGCGGGCCGCCTTCCGGCGGGAACCCGCGCGGCCGGCCGCGCGTTGGTCACCGCGGGCGGCTCGGGCCGTTCAGGAGTGGGCCGGTCACCATGGACCGGCCAGAATGGGGTCAGTGGGCGACGTGTACCGTCGTCTGATCCTGACCGTGAGAATGGGGAGCGGGTAAGTTCGTGAAGCGCCTTTTCAGGGGCCCTTGGCTCTGGATCGTGGTGGCGGTGGTGTCCGTCATCCTCGCTCTGCAGCTGCTCGCGCCCGGGGGCGGGTACGACGAGGTGCCGACCTCGACGCTGGAGAAGTACATCGCCGAGGGCAAGGTCAAGGAGATCACCTTCGTCGACGGCGACCAGGCCATCGAGGCGACCCTCGACGAGGGCACCCGCGACGCCGGTGACAAGGTCCTCACCCACTACGTCCAGGGCGAGCAGGAGACCATCCTCGCCTCGGTCAAGGAACAGATCGAGAAGGGCACCATCGAGGAGTCCAACTCGACGAACCCCAAGCCCGGCTTCCTCAGCTCGCTGCTGGTCACGCTGCTGCCGTTCGCGCTGATCATCCTGCTGTTCATCTTCTTGATGAACAACGTGCAGGGCGGCGGCAAGGGCGTCATGCAGTTCGGCAAGTCCAAGGCCAAGATGATCAGCAAGGACATGCCGAAGACCACGTTCTCCGACGTCGCCGGCTGCGACGAGGCGATCGAGGAGCTCGGCGAGATCAAGGAGTTCCTCCAGGAGCCCGGCAAGTTCCAGGCCGTCGGCGCCAAGATCCCGAAGGGCGTGCTGCTCTACGGCCCGCCGGGAACCGGCAAGACCCTGCTCGCGCGCGCCGTCGCCGGCGAGGCGGGCGTCCCGTTCTACTCGATCTCCGGGTCCGACTTCGTCGAGATGTTCGTCGGCGTCGGCGCCTCCCGCGTCCGCGACCTGTTCGAGCAGGCCAAGGAGAACGCGCCCGCGATCGTCTTCATCGACGAGATCGACGCCGTCGGCCGCCACCGCGGCGCCGGCATGGGCGGCGGCCACGACGAGCGCGAGCAGACGCTCAACCAGCTCCTCGTCGAGATGGACGGCTTCGACGTCCGCGGCGGGGTCATCCTGATCGCGGCCACCAACCGGCCCGACGTGCTCGACCCGGCGCTGCTGCGCCCGGGCCGCTTCGACCGCCAGATCCAGGTCGACGCGCCCGACCTCGCCGGCCGCAAGCGCATCCTCGACGTCCACTCGCGGGGCAAGCCGCTCTACGAGGACGTCGACCTGGTGGCCGTCGCGCGTCGTACCCCCGGCTTCTCCGGTGCCGACCTGGCCAACGTCCTCAACGAGGCCGCGCTGCTGACCGCCCGCAACAACAAGAAGGTCATCACCGCCGAGACCCTCGACGAGGCGATCGACCGCGTCGTCGCCGGCCCGCAGCGCAACTCCCGGCTGATGTCGGAGAAGGAGAAGCTGATCACCGCCTACCACGAGGGCGGCCACGCCCTCGTCGCGGCGGCGCTGCCGGGCACCGACCCGGTCCACAAGATCACGATCCTCCCGCGCGGCCGGGCCCTCGGCTACACGATGGTGCTGCCCGACGAGGACAAGTACTCCCAGACCCGCTCCGAGATGCTCGACAAGCTGGCCTACATGCTGGGCGGCCGGGCCGCGGAGGAGCTGATCTTCCACGACCCGACCACGGGAGCCGGCAACGACATCGAGAAGGCGACCTCGCTCGCCCGGGCCATGGTCACGCAGTACGGCATGACCGACCGCCTCGGTGCGATCAAGCTCGGCGACTCCAACTCCGAGCCCTTCCTCGGCCGCGACATGGGCCACCAGCGCAACTACTCGGAGGACGTCGCGGCGATCATCGACGAGGAGACGAAGAACTTCCTCGCGACCGCGCACCAGGAGGCCTTCGACATCCTCGTCGAGAACCGCGACGTGCTCGACGCCCTCGTGCTGGCCCTGCTCGACCGGGAGACGCTGGACAAGCAGGAGGTCGCGGAGATCTTCACCGCGCTGCGCCGGCGTCCGGAGCGCCCGGCCTGGACGGGCTCGCCCGACCGGGTGCCGTCGACGATCCCGCCGGTGGAGATCCCCGAGGAGATCCGTCGCCGGGCCGCGCAGAACGGCCAGCCGGTCGACCTGGGCAAGGAGGGCGGCGCCATCCTGACGCCGCCCGGCCCCGGTGGCGACGTGTACGGCGGCCCGCCGTCCCCGTCCACCGACCCCCAGCCGCCGTCCCCGACCCTGCCCAGCTGAGGCCGCCGTGCCCGACCCGATCTCCACCCCGGCCCGGGGTCCCGAGGACGTGCCCGCCTTCGACCAGGAGCGTGCCGAGGCGGCCGTCCGCGAGCTGCTGATCGCCATCGGCGAGGACCCGCACCGCGAGGGCCTGCTCGACACCCCCGCCCGCGTGGCGCGGGCGTACGCCGAGCTGACGGCCGGCCTGCGGATGACGGCGGAGGACGTGCTCACCACGACCTTCGACCTCGGCCACGACGAGATGGTGCTCGTCCGTGACATCGAGCTGTGGTCGATGTGCGAGCACCACCTGGTGCCGTTCACCGGCGTCGCCCACGTCGGCTACATCCCGTCCGAGACCGGCAAGATCACCGGCCTGTCCAAGCTGGCCCGGCTGGTGGACGTCTACTCCAAGCGGCCGCAGGTCCAGGAGCGCCTGACGACCCAGGTCGCCGACTCACTGATGGAGATCCTCGAGGCTCGGGGCGTCATCGTCGTGATCGAGGCCGAGCACCTGTGCATGACCATGCGCGGCGTCCGCAAGGCCGGCGCGCGCACCATCACCTCGGCGGTGCGCGGGATCATGCACAACCCCGCGACCCGCGCCGAGGCGATGGCGCTGATCCACAGCGCCCGCCACTGATCGGCCGGGCACGGCCGGCTGGGCCGCGCCCGTAGCATCGGTCCGGTGACCACCGCCGCAGAGGACCGTGATCGTCTCGTCCGGCTCCGTGGTCTCGCCCGACGTCTCCCCGGCCCGGTTCGCGACGCGCTCCGCCCGGCGGTGAAGCGTGCGCGGGACCGCCGCCGCGCCCCCCAGGGGCCGCTGGAGAGCCTCGACGCCATCGGCACCCGCACGGGCACGGACAAGGCGTCCGCGATCCACGACTACCTCGGGGTCTACGAGCAGCAGCTGGGCCACCTGCGGGGCAAGCGCTTCCAGCTGGTGGAGATCGGGGTCCACCAGGGCGCCTCCACGCGGATGTGGGCGGAGTTCTTCAGCCGCGCGAAGGTCGTCGGGATCGACATCGACCCGGCCTGCCGGCGGCATGCCGACGAGCGGATCGAGATCCTCATCGGCAACCAGGGCAGGGCCGCGTTCCTGGCCCGCCTGGCCCGGCGCCTGCGACCCTTGGTCCTCGTCGACGACGGCTCGCACCGCTGGACGCACCAGATCGACACCTTCCGCACCCTGTTCCCCGTGCTCCGGCCCGGCGGCTACTTCATCGTGGAGGACATCCACACCAGCTTCGGCGAGGACTACGCCGCGACGTACGGCACGGAGGGCGGCGAGACCGCCTACGCCTACATGGCGAGCATCGCGGAGGGGATCGTGGCGGGTCCTCGCGCGGCCGCTCCGCGCGACGAGTTCGAGACGTACTGCCGAGCGACGATCGAGTCGATCGTGTTCCTCAAGCACTCGCTGATCGTGCGGAAGAAGGCCTTCCCGCAGCGCAGGTACCTCACCCGGTCCGTCGCGGACGTCGCCCCCGACGCGGTGGAGCAGGACACGGGCGCGCCGTACGAGAGGATCCCGGCCGAGCTCGTCGGGGCCTCGCCCGAGGTGACCGCCGCCTTCGACGGGCTCCTGGGCTCGGGACCGGTCGCCTTCGAGCCCGCCCGGAGCGCCGTGCTCGACGACGTCACGGTCGTGGCCGGGGGGATCGCGCTGCACGACGGCAAGGTCCTGGACGAGACGCTCAACGCGGCGCGCAACATCCGTCGCAACGGCCCTCTCTACCGCCCCGCCGACGACTCCGTGTGGGTCGAGATGGAGCCCGTGCGCCCGGTCCGGGTCCCTGCCGTCCCCGGTCGGCACCACGTCCTGCTGAAGCAGACCTGGGACTCCAACTACGGCCACTGGCTGATCGACAGCCTCCCCCGCCTGGCCCTGCTCGACAAGGTCCACGACCCGGCCGAGTGCCTGTTCGTGGTCAACCGCCAGCAGTCGGACGCCATGCGGCAGGTCGTCGTCGACTCGCTGGCCCTCGCCGGTGTCGCGGAGGACCAGATCCTGTTCCGCGGCTACGCCCCCGCCACCTTCGAGCGGCTCACCGTCCTGGGCACCGTCGCGCGCCATCCGGTCGCGAAGTCGCCGCTGGCCCTCTCCTTCCTCGAGCAGCTCGGCGCGCAGGTGCCCGGTGCGGGGGAGGAGCGCATCTACGTCACCCGCGCCAAGGCGGCCCGGAGGCGGTTGGTCAACCACGACGAGGTGCGCGAGGTGCTGGCCGCCCACGGCTACCGCGTGGTCCACCCCGAGGACCTCGACCTCGCCGGCCAGATCGCGCTGTTCCGGTCGGCGACCCACGTCGTCGCCGACATGGGAGCTGCCCTGTCCAACCTCGCGTTCAGCCCGCCGGGTGTCACGGTCCTGGCTCTGGCGACCGAGTCCATGGAGCACGACTACTTCTACGACATCGTGTGCCACAAGTCGGGGCGCTACCGCGGGCTCCAGGGCACCGCGGTCGAGGCTCCCGCCCACAACGGCAGCGACTTCCGCGTCGACGTCGCCCTGCTCGAGGAGTGCCTGGCCTGGGCGCACTCGTGAGCACGTCTGCCTAGAGGCGGTGGACGCCCTCGCCCTCGGCCACGCCGCGGAGGTCGAGGAAGGTCCCTGCGGCGTCCACGAGTGCTGGGATGTCGAAGGCCGAGTGCGGCTGCACGAGGATGGTCAGGTCGGCGGCGCCGGCCGCCGCGGCGGGGTCGGCGACGCGCTCGACGCCCTCGACCTGCCACTCCGGGACGTGCGGGTCGAAGTACTGGACCCGCGCCCCCAGTGCCGACAGGCGCTCCGCCAGCGGCTTCGCGGGGGTCTCGCGCTGGTCGGCGATGTCCGCCTTGTAGGTGACGCCGAGCAGGAGGATGGTCGACCCCCTGACCGAGCGGCACTGCTCGTTCAGCAGGAGCTGCACCCGCGAGGCGACGTACGCCGGCATGGTGTTGTTGATCTCCTCGGCGAGCTCGACGAACCGGAACGGGTAGCCGAGCTGCTGCTGGACGCGGTGCGAGAGGTAGTTGGGGTCGATCGGGATGCAGTGGCCGCCCACGCCCGGCCCCGGCCGGAACGCCTGGAAGCCGAAGGGCTTCGTCTCGGCGAGCCGGATGACGTCCCAGAAGTCGATGCCGAGGTCGTGGCTGAACTGCGCCATCTCGTTGACGAGGGCGATGTTGACGTGGCGATAGGTGTTCTCGAGCAGCTTGGCCATCTCGGCCTCACGCGTGCCGCGAGCGACGACGACCGTGTCGACCAGGCCGCCGTAGAACTTCACGGCGCGGTCCGAGCAGGCCGCGGTCAGGCCGCCCACGACCTTGGGGGTGTTCTCCACGGTGAAGTGCTTGTTGCCCGGGTCGACCCGCTCCGGCGAGAAGGCCAGGAAGAAGTCCGTGCCCGCGCCGAGCCCGGACGCCTCCTCGAGGAGCGGGCGGACCAGCTCCTCGGTCGTGCCGGGATAGGTCGTCGACTCCAGCACGACGAGGGTGTCGCGCGTCAGCCGGGCGCCGATCTCCCGCATGGCCGACGACACCATCGACAGGTCCGGCCCGCCGCCGGAGGAGAGGGGGGTGGGCACGCAGACCACGACGGTGCCGGCCTCGGCGACCACCCCCGCGTCGGTCGTGGCCCGGAAGCCGCCGGCGACCATCGCGGCCACCTCGGCATCCGAGATGTCGTCGACGTGGGAACGCCCGTCGTTGAGCCGCTCGACCACCGCCGGATCGGCGTCCAGGCCGACGGTCTGCAGGCCGCGGCGGGTCGCCAGCTGGGCGAGGGGCAGGCCGACGTAGCCGAGTCCGACGACGACTAGGGTGGACATCGATACTCCCGGTGCTCGTGTTCTGGCTCGCCGCCAGCCGGCCGACCAGCAAGAGGAAACAATGCCATCCATGGTGCTTCACATCACCGGTGCCCGGCCGAACTTCCCCAAGGCGGCCCCCGTGATGGAGGCCCTCGCGGCGCGCGGGGTGGAGCAGCAGCTCGTCCACACCGGCCAGCACTACGACGACAACATGTCTGCGGTGTTCTTCCGCGAGCTCCGGCTCCCGGCGCCCGACATCAACCTCGGCGTCGGCTCCGGCAGCCACGCCGAGCAGACGGCCGCCATGATGACCGCGCTCGAGAAGGTGATGCTCGAGCGCGAGCCGGCCCTCGTGGTCGTGTACGGCGACGTGAACTCCACCCTCGCGGCGACGCTGGTCGCGGCGAAGCTCGAGATCCCGGTCGCGCACGTCGAGGCCGGGCTGCGCAGCTTCGACATGTCGATGCCGGAGGAGGTCAACCGCATCGTCGTGGACCGCCTCTGCCACCTGCTGCTCGTCACCAGCCCCGACGCCATCGGGCACCTGGCCCGCGAGGGCGTCGCGGACGAGCGGATCCACTTCGTCGGCAACCCGATGATCGACACCCTCCTGCGCCAGCTGCCCGAGCTGACTCCTCGCGCGGTCGCCGACGCGCAGGGCCTGCCCGCGTCGTACGCGGTGGTGACCCTGCACCGCCCGGGCAATGTCGACGACCCGGCTGCGCTGCAGCCCGTGGTGGACGCCCTCCTCGCGGTGGCCGACGACGTCGACATCGTGCTGCCGGTGCACCCGCGAGGGCGGGAGCGGCTCACGGCGTCCGGACTCTTCCGGCACCCCCGGGTGCACCCGACCGACCCGCTCGGCTACCGCGACTTCCTCGGCCTCGTGAAGGACAGCGCCGTCGTCATCACGGACTCGGGCGGCATCCAGGAGGAGACGACCGTCCTCGGCGTCCCGTGCCTGACGATGCGGCCCAACACGGAGCGGCCGGTCACGATCACCCACGGCACCAACCGGCTCGTCACCCCGGGCACC
>DATMHM010000078.1:0-50162 GCA_035554935.1 Nocardioides sp.
CCGCGACTACGGCTACCGCCGGCTGCGCTCGCGGGCCCGCCTGAAGTTCCTCGTCGCCGACTGGGGACGCGACAAGTTCCGCGAGGTCCTCGAGAACGAGTACCTCGGCAAGAAGCTCGTCAGCAACCCGTCGCCGGAGTACGCCACGCACAACGGCGACCACATCGGCGTCCACGAGCAGAAGGACGGCAACTTCTACATCGGCCTGACCCCCGTCGTCGGCCGCATCAACGGGGCCGCGCTCACCTCGCTGGGCGACCTGGTGGAGAAGTACGGCGTCGCGGGGGCCCGCCTCACGGCGTACCAGAAGGTCGTCCTCATCGGCGTCGCGCCCGACCAGGTCGACGCCCTCGTCGACGAGCTCGACGCCATCGGCTTCTCCGCGAAGCCGTCGCACTGGCGCCGCTCGACGATGGCGTGCACGGGCATCGAGTTCTGCAAGCTGGCGATCGTCGACACCAAGCAGCGCGCCATCGACCTGGTCGCCGAGCTGGAGAAGCGGTTCCCGGACCTCGACACCCCGATCAGCGTGAACGTGAACGGCTGCCCCAACGCGTGCGCCCGGACCCAGATCGCCGACATCGGCCTCAAGGGCCAGCTCGTGCTCGACGACGACGGCAACCAGGTCGAGGGCTTCCAGGTCCACCTGGGCGGCGGCATCGGCCTGCACACCACGATCGGCAAGAAGCTGCGCGCCCACAAGGTGACCAGCAAGGGCCTCGACGACTACGTCACCACGGTCGTCCAGAACTACCTCGCCGACCGCGAGGGTCCGCAGGAGAGCTTCGCCCAGTGGGTGGTGCGCACCGACGAGGACTTGCTGCGCGGCGACAAGTCGCTGGCGACCGTCTGAGAACCCGCACGCCATGTCCGAGCGAGCGCAGCCCTTCCACTGCCCCTACTGCGGCGGTGAGGACCTGTGGCCGAACGAGTCCGGCCACGGTGCCTGGGAGTGCCGTTCCTGCCTGCGTGCGTTCCAGCTGAAGATGCTGGGCATGGTCCGACCGACCACGCCCGGCGGAGAGGGGGGCGTGGCATGACCACCGCCACCACCCGCGCCGCCCGCGAGTTCCGCGGGTCGCACACCGACGGCCGCTCGCCCGAGGAGCTGCGGGAGATCGTCTCGCACTGGGGTGCCGAACTCGAGCTCGCGCCCGCCGAGGTCATCATCGAGTGGGCCGCCGCCACGTTCGGCGAGCGCTTCTGCATCACCTCCTCGATGGGCGACGCCGTGCTCGCCCACCTGGCCGAGAAGGTCGTCCCGGGAACCGACGTCGTCTTCCTCGACACCGGCTACCACTTCGTCGAGACCATCGGCACTCGCGACGCGGTCGCGGCGACGATGAACGTCAACCTGATCTCGATCACCCCGGTGCAGAGCGTCGCCGAGCAGGACGCCGAGTACGGCCCCGAGCTCTACAAGCGCGACCCCGACCTGTGCTGCGCCCTGCGCAAGGTGAAGCCGCTGGCCGACTCGCTCGCCGGGTACGACGCCTGGGCCACCGGCCTGCGCCGCGCCGAGACGCACAACCGGGTGATCGCGCCGGTCATCGGGTGGGACGCCAAGAAGCAGAAGGTCAAGGTCTCCCCCATCGCCCGGTGGAGCGACGAGCAGGTCGAGCGCTACATCGCCGAGAACGGCGTGCTCGTCAACCCCCTCGTCTACGACGGCTACCCGTCCATCGGCTGCGCGCCGTGCACCCGCCGGGTCGCCCCCGGCGAGGACCCGCGCAGCGGCCGGTGGGCCGGCACCAACAAGACCGAATGCGGCATCCACTCATGACAAGGACGTCATCGGACCGCATCAGGGATGGAAGGGGTAACTCCTGATGGCTGCTCCCGCACTCATCGCCCTGGCCCACGGCAGCCGCGACCCGCGGTCGTCCGCCACCGTCACCGCGCTCGTGGACGCAACGAAGGCGCTGCGTCCCGACCTGCGCATCGAGAAGGCGTTCCTGGACCTCGCCAGACCGAACTTCCACACGGTCGTGGACCGGCTGGTGAAGGCCGGGTTCGACGAGATCGTCGTCGTGCCCCTGCTCCTCGTCGAGGCGTTCCACGCCCGGGTCGACGTGCCCGGCGTGATCGCCGAGGCCACGGAGCGCCACCCCGGTCTGCAGATCCGCGCGACCGAGGTCCTCGGCCTCGAGCCGCGCTTCCTCGAGGTGCTCGACGAGCGCCTGCGCGAGGCGTTGCGCGAGGCACGGGTGCGCGAGCTCGACGCCCTCGTCCTGGCTGCGGCCGGCACGTCGGACCCGCTCGCCAACCAGGCCGTCGCCCGGCTCGCCCGGCTCTGGGGAGCGCACCACAAGCTCCCCGTGACCGCGGCCTACGCGACCAGCGCTCCCCCGGCGACCGGTGAGGCGGTGCGGGCCTTCCGCGCCGAGGGCCGCCGCCACATCGCGGTCGCGTCGCTCTTCCTGGCCCCCGGCAACCTCGTGGACCGGGCCGCCGAGCTCGCCCTCGAGGCCGGCGCCGTCGCGGTCTCCGAGCCGCTCGGTGCGCACCCCGAGATCGCGCGCACGATCCTCGCCCGCTACGCCGTGGGCGCGGTCGAGCTGGTACCCGTCTGATCGCGACCGCGCGTCTCGCGCAGGAGTCAGAGCACGAGCTGCTCGAGCAGATGCTCGAGGGTCCGGGCCGGGTCCGCGGTCACGCCACCGTGGACCGGGCCGGGCTGGATGACCGTGCTCCGCGGCGCCTTCAGGAAGCCGAAGCGCGAGCTCGCGTCGTCCTTCTGCGCCCGCGAGCCGTACGCCGTCGCGCGCACGCCCACGCCGAACCCGGTGTGCGCGTCGCCGCGGCAGACCCGGTCGACCGCGTCGAGCGCTGCCACCACCGAGGCGATGTCGATCCCGGCGTCGAGTGCCCGGAGCCGGGCGGGATCGACGGCGGAGCGGACGCCGAGGAAGTCCTCCGACGGACAGTGCAGCACGACGCCCACGTTGACGAACTCCTCGCGCTCGACGCGCGGCACGCAGCGCAGGGTGACGTACTGGTAGGGCTTCACGACGCCACCTCCGGCGCGGGCAGCCACGACCGGTCGCCGTCGCGGCGGGCGGCGAGGAACGCGACGTAGCGCTCGCGGAGGGCGTCGGCCGTCCCGGCACCCGGCACCGGCTCCAGCCAGTCGTCGCACACGTCGGCCAGGACGGCGGCCAGCGTCTCGTCGGTCAGCCGCGCGGCGAGGTCCGCGTCCTGGGCGGTCGCCTGCTCGGCGAACCCCCGAAGGATGTGCTCGGAGGCGTCGTACGGCTGCCGCGCGAAGCGCATCGGGTCGCCCGGGCCGCCGGGCCAGGAGTGGTGGAAGTAGAGCGAGGCGCCGTGGTCGATCGCCTGCAGCGTGCCGCGCCACACGAGGAGGTTGGGGTTGCGCCAGCTGCGGTCCACGTTGGCGGTGAACGCGTCGAGCCACAGCACGCGTCCGGCCAGGTCGGGGTCCGGGTCGCTCGTCGGGTCGTAGCCGAAGGACCCCGGGAGGAAGTCGATGCCCAGGTTGAGACCGGCACTGGCGTTGATCAGGTCCTGGACCTCCTCGTCGGCCTCGTAGCGGGCGATCTCCGGGTCGAGGTCGAGGACCACCTGGTCGGGGGTCGGGATGTCGAGGGCGCGCGCCAGTCCCGCGACGACCACCTCGGCCACGAGCACCCGGGTGCCCTGACCGGCACCGCGGAACTTGCAGACGTAGGTGCCGAGGTCGTCGGCCTCGACGATGCCGGGCAGGCTGCCGCCCTCGCGCAACGGCGTGACGTAGCGGGTGACTCGCACGTGCTTCATCCCCCGGCCCGTTTCCTGACCCGTCCCCTGGCCCGCCTCCTGCTCCATAGCGCTCACAGGGGCGGCTCGTCGAGCAGCCGCTGCTTCTCCGCGTCGACGTCGAAGTCGGCGGCCGGCCAGGTCAGGTCGAAGGAGCGCAACGCGTCGAGCAGCAGGGTGCCGATGGCGAGGTTGCGGTACCACTTCTTGTCCGCCGGGATCACGTGCCAGGGCGCCACCTCGGTCCCGGTGCGCTCGATGGCGACCTGGTAGGCCTCCTGGTAGGCCGGCCAGAGAGCCCGCTCGTCGACGTCGCCGGGGTTGTACTTCCAGTGCTTCTCGGGGTCGTCGAGGCGGGCGAGCAGGCGTTCCTTCTGCTCCTCGGCCGAGATGTGCAGCATGCACTTGATGATGGTCGTGCCCTCGTCGGCGAGGGTGGCCTCCCAGTCGTTGATCGCGCCGTAGCGGCTGTCGATCTCGGCGGCGGGCGCGAGCTCCCGCACCCGGGCGATGAGCACGTCCTCGTAGTGGGAGCGGTCGAACACGCCGATCAGGCCGACGGGCGGCAGCGCCTTCGTGATCCGCCACAGGAAGTGGTGCTGGCGCTCCTCCTCGGTGGGTGCCTTGAAGGAGGTGATCCGCACGCCCTGAGGGTCGACGAGCCCCACCGTGGAGCGCAGGGTGCCGCCCTTGCCCGACGTGTCCATGCCCTGCAGCACCAGCAGGACGCTGCGGCGACCACCCGACCTGCCCTCGGCGAAGAGCCGCTCCTGCAGGTCGGCGAGCTCCGGGCCGAGGGCGAGCAGCGCGGCCTCTCCGTCGGACTTGTCGCCGTCGAAGCCCGGTGTGGCGTTGGTGTCGATCGCCGCGAGGTCGACCGGCCCGGGCTCGACCCGGAGGCTGGAGGTGAGGTCCGAGACCGGGAACGTGCTCATGGGAAGAACCTAGTGGGCGAGTCCACCGCGCCGGTCGACCAACGGCGGCGTGGAGGACCACGGGAAGTCGATCCACGCCTCGGTACGACGCCAGACATACTCCGCGTTGATCACGGTCCACGGCTTCTCGTAGATCACCGCGGTGCGCGCCTCCGCGACGTGGTCGGCGAAGAAGTCCCGCACCACCTCGAGGGTCTTGCCGGTGTCCGCGACGTCGTCGGCGATGAGGACCTTCATGCCGGTGAGGTCGATCGCCGCGGGCGTCGGCGGCAGCATCATCGGCACGTCCAGGCGCTCGTTGACGCCGGTGTAGAACTCGACGTTGACCGCCGAGAGGTTCTTCACGTCCAGCGCGTAGCCCAGGCCCATCGCGAGCCCCAGCCCGCCGCGGGCGATCGCCAGGACGATGTCCGGCTCGAAGCCGTCGTCGACGACCTGCTGCGCGAGGTCGCGCACCGCCGTCCCGAACAGCTCGTAGGTGAGGACTTCTCGTTCCGGGGCCGGGTTCTCGTCGGAGGTCACCGGCACATTGTGCGCCACCGCTGCGCGGTCGTCAGCAGGCCGTCGCCGGCCCGCCGGCAGCCGTCAGCAGTCGCCGTCGTCCTGGAGCGCGAGCTCCTGGCGCACCACGGCCCAGGCCAGTCCGGGCGCGTAGCCCTTGCGGGCCAGCATGCCGACCAGCCGCCGCGCGGCGACCTGCCCGTCGGCGCCGCGCATGCTGCGCAGCTTCTTCTGGACCAGCACCCGCGCCGCGTCCGCCTCGTCGCCGGGGTCCACCTCGGCCAGCACCGACTTCGCGGTCTCGTCGGCGATCCCCTTGCGCCGCAGCTCGACGGCGAGCGCGGTGCGTGCCAGCCCCCGGGTCCGCTGCCTGCTGTCCACCCAGGCCCGGGCGAAGGCCTCGTCGTCGACGAGACCGACCTCCTCGAAGCGGTCGAGCAGCCGGCCCGCGACGTCCTCGGGGACGTTGCGGCGGGCCAGCCGCTCCTCGAGCTCGTGGCGGCTGCGCGCCTTGATGCTCAGCTGGTCGAGCAGGATCTTCCGGGCCACCGACTCGGGGTCCGCGTCCTCGCCGGGACTGCCGGCCGGGGGCTCCCTCGTCCGCACGCTCGGCCCGTCAGAAGCTGTCGACACCGATCGGCTCGTCGGAGAGGTCGTTGAACTCCCCTTCCACGGTCGGGGTGACGCCGAGCTTCTCCAGGATCTTCTTCTCCAGCTCGTTGGCCAGGTCGGGGTTGTCCTTGAGGAACTTGCGGGCGTTCTCCTTGCCCTGGCCGAGCTGGTCGCCCTCGTAGGTGTACCAGGCGCCGGCCTTGCGGATCAGGCCCGCTTCGACGCCGACGTCGATCAGGCCGCCCTCGCGGGAGATGCCCTTGCCGTACATGATGTCGAACTCGGCCTGCTTGAAGGGCGGGGCGACCTTGTTCTTCACGACCTTGACCCGGGTCCGGTTGCCGACCATGTCGGTGCCGTCCTTGAGGGTCTCGATGCGGCGCACATCGAGGCGCACGGAGGAGTAGAACTTGAGCGCCCGGCCACCGGTGGTGGTCTCGGGCGAGCCGAACATGACGCCGATCTTCTCGCGCAGCTGGTTGATGAAGATCGCGGTCGTCTTGGACTGGTTGAGGGCACCGGTCATCTTGCGCAGCGCCTGGCTCATCAGGCGGGCCTGGAGGCCGACGTGGCTGTCGCCCATCTCGCCCTCGATCTCGGCCCGGGGCACGAGCGCGGCGACGGAGTCGATGACGATCAGGTCGAGGGCGCCGGAGCGGATCAGCATGTCCGCGATCTCGAGGGCCTGCTCACCGGAGTCGGGCTGCGAGACCAGGAGCGCGTCGGTGTCGACGCCGAGGGCCTTGGCGTAGTCGGGGTCGAGCGCGTGCTCGGCGTCGATGAAGGCCACGATGCCGCCGGCCGCCTGGGCGCTGGCGACGGAGTGCAGGGCGACGGTCGTCTTTCCGCTGGACTCGGGACCGTAGATCTCCACGACCCGGCCGCGCGGGAGGCCGCCGATGCCCAGCGCCACGTCCAGCGCGATGGATCCGGTCGGGATGACGTCGAGCGGGGCGCGCGAGTCGTCGCCCAGCCGCATGACCGAGCCCTTGCC
The DNA here is from genome assembly GCA_035554935.1 of Nocardioides sp. GTDB lineage: Bacteria > Actinomycetota > Actinomycetes > Propionibacteriales > Nocardioidaceae > Nocardioides. The sequence continues at coordinate 6,799 of DATMHM010000078.1, forward strand.
GTACTGCTTCTCGATGCTGAGCAGCGCCGTCTCGAGCGCCTTCTGCCGGTCGTCTCCAGCCATGTCCCTACCGTCCTTCGTGTCGTGGTGAGCCAGGTACGTCGGCGACGCTAGGACGGACCCCCGACACAGCCTGGTCAGCCGTGTCGTCGTTGTGGAGAACCCGCCCCGACGTCGTACCTGTGGACAGTTGGCGACGCGCCTCGTGTCGTGGGCCCAACCTAGCCGAACAGGTGTTCGAAGTCGTTCAGGAGGTACGGCGTGTCGGTGGCGTCTCCGCCGCCGCACGCACCGCGCAGACCAGGACGCCTGCGACGAGCAGCAGGGTGACCAGCGCCAGCGCGGGGTAGTCGGCGACGCTGACCACCACGCCCGCGAGTGCGCCCGCGACCGCGGCGGCCACGCCCATCGCCAGGTCCGAGACGCCCTGGACGTCGGTGCGCACGTCGAGCGGGGCGTGCTCGGCGACCAGCGTGGAGGCCGACACCATTGCGAGCGACCAGCCGAGCCCGAGCAGGAACAGCCCGGACGTGACCTGCCAGGACATCCCCGTCGGCGCCGAGGCGCACAGGAGCAGCGCGACGAGCTGCGTCGCTCCCCCGGCGCCGAGCACCGGCGCGCGGCCGACCCGGTCGGCGAGCACCCCGACGAGCGGGGAGAAGGCGAACATGCCGAGGACGTGCACGCTGATGACCACGCCGATCACGTCGAGCCCCGAGCCGCCGTGCTCCATGTGGAGCGGCGTCATCACCATGACGCCGAGCATGGTGGCGTGGCTCAGCGCGAGCCCGCCGATGGCGTAGCCGAGCACCGGCCGCTCCCGGACCCCCGCGACGGCTCGGCGCCACGAGGAGCCGCCCCGGGTGGTGCCCGCTGCGACGGCGCGGGTGCCGACGGCGGCCTGCTGGGCGAGCAGGAGCGGGTCGGGGCGCAACAGGACGCCGACCACGACCGCGGCGAGCAGCAGCCCGATGGCGCCGAGCGCGAACGGTCCGGTGAGCGCCGGGATCCCGGTGGCGTCGGCGAACGTGCCGGCGGGGCCGGTGAGGTTCGGCCCGGCCACGGCCCCGATCGTCGTCGCCCACACCACCACCGAGAGCGAGCGTGCCCGGTTCGCGTCCGTGGCGAGGTCGGTGGCGGCGTACCGGGCTGCGTTGTTGGCCGAGGTGGCGGCGCCGAGCATGAGGGCACCGACCAGCAGCAGCGCCATCGAGCCGACCACCCCGGCGAGCACGGCGAGCAGTCCGCCGGACGCACCGATGACGTAGCCCGTCACGAGCCCGGCCCGTCGACCGCTGCGCGCCATGAGCGGCGCGAGCAGGAAGGAGATCACCGCCGCGCCGAGCACCTGCGCCGTCTGGGCGAGGCCGGACTGGGCCTCCGAGCCGGACAGGTCGCGGGCCAGGAGCGAGGCCGTCGCGATGCCGATGGTGATGCCGACGGCGCCGACCGCCTGAGTGAGCACCAGGACGCGAACCGTGCGCCGCTGGGCGCCGGCCAGGACCTCGGCGGTGAGGCCGGCCCGGGCGGGGCCGGTGCGGAGGTCGTCGCTCACCGCCCGCTCACCGTTCGCTCGCCGGGAGCCCGAGGACCTCCCACACGGCCCGCCAGACCTCCTTGGGCGACGTCCCCGCGTCGAGTGCCTCCTGCGGGGTGCGGTGGTCGAGGGCGCCGATGACCTGCTGTTCGGCCCAGACCCGGGCATAGGCCTCCCCCAGGTGGTGGTCCATGCGTGCCCAGAACTCGGTGTGCCTCACCCGCACATCATCACGCGTGGACCCCACGCACGTCCCACCGGTCTGCGACCCGTCGTAGGCTGCGTGCTCGTGCCGACGAAGTCCGCCGCGGTCGAGCCCCGCGCACGCAGGGTCCTGCTGCGGCACCCTGCGCAGGCGGTCGTCCTCGCGTTCGTCGTCGCCGACCTGGTCGGCACCGTCCTGTTGATGGTCCCCGCGGCCCGCAGCGGCCCGGGCGGCGCCGATCCGCTCACCGCGCTGTTCACCGCAAGCAGCGCCGTGTGCGTGACCGGCCTGTCCACGGTCGACACGCCGGTCTACTGGTCGACGTACGGCGAGGTCGTCATCCTCGGCCTGATCCAGGTCGGCGGCTTCGGGATCATGACGTTGGCATCGCTGCTGACGCTGGTGGTCTGGCGGCGCCTGGGCCTGCGGTCGCGGCTCACGGCCGCGGCCGAGACCAAGGCACTCGGACCGGGCGAGGTCCGCACCGTGCTCACGGGCGTGCTGACGATCACCGTGCTGATGGAGGCGGCCGTCGCCATCGCGCTCACCCTGCGCTTCGCCCTCGGGTACGGCGAGGAGTGGGGCCGGGCGTCGTACCTCGGCGCCTTCCACGCGATCTCGGCGTTCAACAACGCCGGCTTCGCCCTCTACAGCGACAGCCTCATCGGCTTCGTCGACGACCCCTGGGTGTGCCTGCCGATCGCGTTCGCCGTCATCGCCGGCGGGCTCGGCTTCCCGGTGTGGCTGGAGCTCTTCCGGCACCGGACCCGGTGGCGGCAGTGGAGCATGCACAGCACGATGACCGTGTGGGCCACCCTGGTCCTGCTCGTGCTGGGCACCGTGCTCGTCACCGCCGCCGAGTGGGACAACCCCGCGACCCTCGGCTCCCTCGATGCCCCGGGCCGGCTGCTCGCCGGCTTCTTCCACTCCGTCATGCCGCGGACCGCCGGCTTCAACGCGATCGACTACGGCCAGGTCGAGGACAGCACGCTGCTGGTCACCTGCGTGCTGATGTTCATCGGCGGTGGCTCGGCGGGCACCGCCGGCGGCATCAAGGTCACCACCTTCCTGCTGCTGTTCTGGGTGATCTGGGCCGAGGTGCGCGGTGAGAAGGACGTGACGGCGCACGGCCGGCGGATCGCCGACCGCACGATCCGCCAGGCGCTCACTGTCGCCCTGCTGGCCGTCGGCACGGTCTCGACCGCGACCGTGGTGCTCTCCGTGCTGACCGACCTCACCCTCGATGCGATCTTCTTCGAGGTCGTCTCCGCCTTCGCGACGGTCGGGCTGTCCACGGGCATCACGGGCGCGCTCCCCGACAGCGCCCAGCTGGTCCTGGTCGCGCTCATGTTCCTGGGCCGGCTCGGCCCGATCACGCTCGTCTCCGCGCTCGCCCTGCGTGACCGGGACAACCTCTACCGACTTCCGGAAGGACGGCCCCTCATTGGCTAAGAACCTGACCAACGGCGTGGCGGTGATCGGCCTCGGTCGCTTCGGCCAGTCGCTCGCCCTCGAGCTGATGGAGCACGGCGAGGACGTGCTCGGCATCGACACCGACCCACGCATCGTGGCCGACCTCGCTGGCCGGCTGACCCACGTCGTCGAGGCGGACTCCACCAACCAGGCGGCGATGCGCCAGCTGTCGGTGCACGAGTTCTCCCGCGTCGTGATCGGCATGGGCAACGACCTCGAGGCCAGCATCCTCTCGGCCGGCGTGGCCCTGGAGCTGGGCGTCCAGCACGTGTGGGCGAAGGCGGTCAGCGGTGCCCACGCCCGGATCCTCGACCGGATCGGCGTGCACCACGTCGTCCGCCCCGAGCACGACATGGGCAAGCGCGTCGCCCACCTGGTGCGGGGCGAGGAGATCCTCGACTACGTCGAGTTCGACGACGACTACGCCTTCGCCAGGGCGCCAGCACCCCGCGCCCTCCACGACCGTTCCCTCGCCGGCTACGGCGTGCGCCAGGAGTTCGGCATCACCGTCGTCGCCGTCAAGCGACCCGGGGAGTCGTTCGCCTACGCGACTCCGGAGACGGTGATCCGGTCCGGCGACCAGGTGGTCGTGTCAGGGCCCGTCGACAAGGTCGAGGCGTTCAGCAACCTGCACTGACCGCTACCCCAGTCCGCCCCGTCAGCCGATGGCGGCGGTCCCGAAGGCGACGTTGAACCGGTCGCACCAGATCACGACGGACCGCATCCCGGCGAGGTCGGCGTCGTCGGGGATCTCGTAGCTCTGGTTGCCCCGGTTCCCCTTCAGGGCACCCAGCTTCACGTAGTCGCCGTCGTCGTAGGTCCCCCAGGAGTCGAAGCAGCCCTCACAGTCCCCGCCGCTGGGCTGGTCGGTGATCCACACGTGGAGGTCCGGGCCGTTCGAGGTGTCGAGGTCGGTGAGCCGCAGGAACCGGGTCCCGTCGCTGCGACGGAAGATCGTCGCCGTACCGGTCGTGCCGTGCTCGGCGTCGATGAACCCGGCGGACGCGAGCTGCACCCTCGTCCGCGCGCTGCCCGACGCCTCGGGGACGGTGGTGTCGGCCAGGCCGCCGCTGGCCGTGCCGACGACCTCGCTGGCGTCCTCGCCCTCGTCGACCTGCTCGTCGATGAACAGCAGCCACGGCTGGAAGACCAGCGCGCCCACGACCACCACGACGAGGAGGACGCCACCGACGGCCAGCCAGATCCCACGCTTGCGGCTCATGGGGCCATCCTGCCGCGATCGGTCAGCCGGAGACCAGCGTTCGCGCGACCAGGGGTACGCCGGGCCGGTAGGCCAGGTGCACATGGCTGGGCGCGTCCAGGACGACCAGGTCGCCACGCCTGCCCGGCGCGAGCACGCCGACGTCGCCCCGTCCCAGCGCCTGCGCCCCGCCGGCGGTCGCGGCCCACACGGCCTCGGCCGGCGTCATGCCCATCTCCCGCACCGCGAGAGCGATGCAGAACGGCAGTGAGCTGGTGTAGCAGGAGCCGGGATTGCAGTCGCTGGCGAGGGCGACACGGACACCGGCGTCGATGAGACGACGGCCCGACGGGTAGGGGTGCCGGGTGCTGAACTCGACGCCCGGCAGCAGGGTGGCGACGGTCCCGGCGTCGCGGAGCGCGTGCACGTCGTCGTCGCTGAGGTAGGTGCAGTGGTCGACGGCCGCGAGGCCGAGCTCCGCCGCCAGCTGCACGCCGGGGCCCTCGCCGAGCTGGTTGGCGTGCAGCCGGCCCCGCAGGCCGGCCGCCTCCCCCGCCTTCAGGACCGCGCGGGCCTGGTCGGCGTCGAAGGCCCCGCGCTCGCAGAACACATCGATCCAGCGCGCGTACGGCGCCGCCGCCTCCAGCATGGGACCGGTGACCAGGTCGACGTAGCCCGCGGGGTCGTCGACAAACTCGGGCGGCACCACGTGCGCGCCCAGGAAGGTGGTCTCGTCGGTGAACCCGCGCGCGATCCGCAACGCCCGGCACTCGTCGTCGACGGTGAGCCCGTAGCCGGACTTGATCTCGACGGTCGTCGTACCCTGCCGGCGCATCTCGTCCACGTGTCGCGCGACGCCGGCCGCGAGCTCGTCGTCGGACGCAGCCCGGGTGGCGGCCATCGTGGTGCGGATGCCGCCGGCGGCGTACGACTCCCCCGCCATGCGGGCCCGGAACTCCTGCGCGCGGTCCCCCGCGAAGACCAGGTGGCTGTGGCTGTCGACGAAGCCGGGAAGCACGGCCCGGCCACCGGCATCGACCATCTCGTCGGCCGCCGGTGCCGCCGCTGCGTCGCCCACCCAGGTCACGACACCGTCCTCGACGACGAGGGCCGCGTCGTGGCGCAGCCCTAGCAGGTCGTCGGACCGGACTGCCGGGTCGTTGGTGACCAGCTCGCCGATGTGGGTGACGAGGGTGCTCGTGGTGGTCGTCATGGGGTCGTTGTCCTGGGGGTCTAGCCGAAGTCCTCGGCGGTGAAGGTGTGGCCGGTGGCGGTCAGGTAGCCGAAGTCCCACTCGGCGTCGATCCGCACGGTGTCCGTCCCCAGCCCCTCCGTCACGACGCCGCTCGGCGTCAGCTCGACCATGTCGGCGGCGTCGAAGTCGACCACGGTGTCCCGACCGAACCACTTCGCGATGAGGCCGTCGCTCGCGGGGTCCCACACGCCATGGTCGTCACCGGCGAGGAACGCGTCCGTCCCGGCGCCGCCCTCGAGCTGGTCGTCGCCCCAGCCGCCGCTGACCCGGTTGGCGAGCGCGTTGCCGGTGAGGACGTCGTGGCCCTCGCCGCCGAAGAGGTTCTCGAAGGTGTCCGGTGCCGACAGCCGGACGAACAGCGAGTCACTGGCGCGCTGCTTCGTCGCCGACGCGAGGGTGAAGGTGACCGGCACGCCGAGCGTGTCGTCCCCGTGCCGAAGGCTGGTGAAGTGGACGGTGTCGACGCCACCGCCCGGGCCCTCGCCGAGGTAGCTGCTGCCTGCGCTGATCGCGTGCAGCAGGTAGCGGTCGTCCCCTGCACCGCCGTGGGCAAGGCCGTTGAAGATGCTCAGGTCGTCGGCCCCGGCGTTGCCCTGCAGGCGGTCGAACCCCCTGCCACCAAGGACCGTGTCGTTCCCCGCGTCGCCGAGGACGAGGTCGTCGCCGTCGGCCCCGGACACCGAGTCGTTGCCGTTGCCTCCGCGCAGCACGTCGTCGCCGCTGCCGCCGAAGCCGTAGTCGTGGCCGTCGCCCAGGAGCACCCTCGCACCGGGCAGGTCGCGGCGTACGTCGACGACGTCGTTGCCGCCCCGGACGGAGACCCTGATCGCGCGAACATTGCGGACGGTCGGGACCGCTCCGCGGCGCTCGATGTGGGAGTCGGCGATCACGGCGATCCGGCCGTCGCTGGCCTTCGCGATCCGGATCCGGTTGGCGCTGTCGTTGCCCTGGACGTAGAGCACGCCATCGCGCAGCGCGACGACGATCGTCCCGGCGGCCTGCGCGGGCGGGGTGGCGACGATGCCGGTGGCGACCAGGGCTCCAGCGGCGCCGATGCTGGCGAGGCCGCGGCGCAGGTCCATGGGAATGCACATGGGGATCTCCTCCGAGTGAGACGGCTCACCAACACTCTAGGCCCGGGAGCCTCGGAACCACAGCGGGTCGAGCGCGGCCGCCAGGCTGCGACCGACCGAGGCGTGGTCGCCCTCGAACACGACCCGGCCGTCCACAACGACGTGGGTCACGTCGGCAGGGCCGGCTGCGAAGACCGCCGTGTGCTCGTCGCGACCGGTCCCGGCCGTGCGGGGCGAGGCGAGGTCGATCGTCACCAGGTCGGCGCGCTGGCCGACGGCGATCGCGCCGGCGTCGGCGAACCCCAGGCTGCGGTGTCCGTCGGCGGTGCCGGCGCGCAGCAGCTCGGCAGCGGTCCAGTGGCCGCGCTCCTGCGAGGCGAGACGCTCGTCCATCTCGACCGCGCGCATCTCCTCGAACGCGTCGATGACCGCGTGACTGTCGGAGCCGAGGGTCAGCACCGCCCCGGCCGCCTGCAGCGCGCGTGCCGGCCCGATGCCGTCGCCGAGGTCGCGCTCGGTCGTCGGGCAGAAGGACACGCATGCGCGGGCCGCCCCCAGCAGCCGGACGTCCTCGTCGGTGAGGTGGGTCGCGTGGACGGCGCTGGTCATCGGACCGAGGAAGCCGTGCTCGGCGAGCAGGCGGGTGGGGGTGACGCCGTGCGCTGCCACGCAGTCGGCGTTCTCCCGGACCTGCTCGGAGAGGTGGACGTGGACCGGGACTGCGGCGTCGACGTACGGCACGAAGGCCTTGAGCGCCTGGGCCGGGACGGCCCGGACCGAGTGCGCGGCGACGCCGACGAGCGAGTCGGCACCGGTCAGCGGCGCGAGGGCGGCGACCCGCTCCTGCCACGCCTCGGCAGTGCCGTCCGAGAAGCGCCGCTGCACGCCCTCGGGCGCCGAGTTCCGCCCGTCACGGAGACCGCTGGACAGGTAGAGCGTGTCGAGCAGGGTGATCCGGATGCCGGCGTCGCGGGCGGCGGCGAGCAGGGCGTTGCCCATCGCGTTCGGGTCGTCGTACGGCGTCCCGTCGGGCTGGTGGTGCAGGTAGTGGAACTCCCCCACCGCCGTGTAGCCCGCCGCCACCATCTCGGCGTAGGTCGCCCGCGCGAGCTCGTAGTAGCTGTCCGGGTCGAGCCGGCCGGCGACGGCGTACATCTGCTCCCGCCACGTCCAGAACGTGCCGCGGTCGGTCTGCGTGCGGCCGCGCAGCGCCCGGTGGAAGGCATGGCTGTGGGTGTTGGCGAAGCCGGGCAGGGTCAGGCCCCGCAGCGGGATCCCGGTCCGGTCCGCGTCCGCCTCGACCGAGGTGATCCGGCCGTGCTCGACCTCGACCCGGACCGTGTCGCGGACCCGGCCGTCGACCCAGGCGTGCTCGAGGAGGTAGGCGGTCACGCCGGCACTCCTCCGGTCACCAGCCCGGTCAGCGCGTCGGCCAGCGCCTCGACCCCGGCGAGGCAGTCGGCCATCTCGGCGCTCTCGTACGGCGAGTGGGACACGCCGGACGGATTGCGGACGAACAGCATGGCGGTCGGGATGCCGGCCTCCTGCAGGATGCCGGCGTCGTGCCCGGCCTGCGTTGGCAGGACCGGCACGCCACCGAGCCGGGCGGCCAGCTCGTCGCGCAGCGCCGGGTCGAATGCGACCTCGCCGCTGACCGACTCGGCCGTGACCGTGACGGTGGTGCCGTCCCGGCCCGCGCGCTCGGTGGCCTGCTTCTCGACCGCGTCGACGAGGGTCGCGAGGGCGGCGCCGGACTCGGCGCGGGCGTCGAGCCAGGCGGTGACATGGGAGGGGACCGCGTTGGTGCCGTTGGGGCGCACGTCGATCCGCCCGAACGTCGCCCGCTGACCCTGGAGCCGCGCCTGCTTGTTGGCGGCCAACGCCGTCATCGCGTAGGTCAGCATCGGGTCGACCCGGTCCTCCATCCGGGTGGTGCCCGCGTGATCGGCACGACCGGCGATGTCGTAGCGGTAGCGGCCGTGCGGCCAGATCCCGCTGTGCACGCCGACCGGCGCGTCGAGGTCGATCAGGCCGCGACCCTGCTCGACGTGCAGCTCCACGTAGGTGACGACGCCGTCGAGCAGCGTGGACCCTGCATCGCCGGCCGGACCCGCGACCACGTCGCCGAGCCGAACGCCGTCACGGTCGGTCAGTTCGCGCGCGTCGGCCCAACTCGTCGCACCGACGGCGAGCCGGGAGCCGAGGCAGGCCCGGCCGAAGCGGGAGCCCTCCTCCTCCACGAACGCGGCGACGCCGACGCGTCGGTTCGGCTGCACCCCGCGCTCGCGCATCAGGTCGAGGGCGGCGAAGGCGGAGACGACGCCGAGCGGTCCGTCGTACGCGCCACCGTCGATGACGGAGTCGAGGTGGGAGCCGGTCAGGACGGAGGGACCGGCCGGGCCCCACCAAGCGACGAGGTTGCCGAACGGGTCCTCCTCGACCTCGAGCCCGCGCGCCGTGGCCGCCTCCCGGAACCACGCGCGGAGCTCGAGCTCGGCGGCGTGCCACGGCAGGCGGTGGTAGCCGCCGGTGGACGCCGAGCGGCCGATGGGCGCGAGGTCGCGCCAGGTCTGCTCGAAGTCCGCGGCCACCTCAGCCCTCCTGGTTCCGCGCCATCGGGATCCGGACGCCGCGCTCGGCGGCGACCTCCACGGCACGGTCGTAGCCGGCGTCGACGTGGCGGATGACGCCCATGCCCGGGTCGTTGGTCAGCACGGCCTCGATCTTCGCAGCAGCCAGCTCGGTGCCGTCGGCGACGCACACCTGACCGGCGTGGATCGAGCGGCCCATGCCGACGCCGCCGCCGTGGTGGATCGACACCCAGGTCGCGCCCGAGGCGGTCGCGGTCATCGCGTTGAGCAGGGGCCAGTCGGCAATGGCGTCGGAGCCGTCGAGCATCGACTCGGTCTCGCGGTACGGCGACGCGACGGACCCGCAGTCGAGGTGGTCGCGCCCGATCACGACCGGTGCCTTGAGCTCGCCGGTGCGGACCATCTCGTTGAACTTCAGGCCGGCGAGGTGGCGCTCGCCGTACCCGAGCCAGCAGATGCGCGCCGGCAGGCCCTGGTAGTGGACCCGCTCCTGGGCCATGGTGATCCACTTGTGCAGGCGCTCGTTCTCGGGGAACAGCTCGAGGATCGCCTTGTCGGTGGCGGCGATGTCGGCCGGGTCGCCCGACAGCGCGGCCCACCGGAACGGGCCCTTCCCCTCACAGAAGAGCGGCCGGATGTAGGCCGGGACGAAGCCCGGGAACTCGAAGGCGCGGTCGTAGCCGCCCTTGCGGGCCTCGTCCCGGATCGAGTTGCCGTAGTCGAACACCTCGGCGCCGGCGTCCTGGAACTCCACCATCGCCCGCACGTGCGCGGCCATCGAGGCCTGGGCCTCCTTGGTGAAGCCGGCCGGGTCGGCCTCGGCCCGCTGGTGCCACTCCTCGAAGGGCACACCGACGGGCAGGTAGGACAGCGGGTCGTGCGCGGACGTCTGGTCGGTGACGACGTCGATCGGCGCCTTCATCTCGAGCAGCCGGGGGAAGACCTCCGCAGCGTTGCCGAGCAGTCCGATCGAGAGGCCGCGCCGCTCGTCGCGGGCCTGCACCGCCAGCTCGAGCGCGTGCTCCAGGTCGTCGGCCTGGACGTCGAGGTAGCGGTGCTCGATGCGGCGGCTGATCCGGCTCTGGTCGACGTCGACGCAGATCGCGACGCCGTCGTTCATGGTCACCGCCAACGGCTGGGCACCGCCCATGCCGCCGAGCCCGGCGGTCAGGGTGATGGTCCCGGCGAGGGTGCCACCGAAGCGCTTGTCCGCGACGGCGGCGAACGTCTCGAAGGTGCCCTGCAGGATGCCCTGGGTGCCGATGTAGATCCACGAGCCGGCCGTCATCTGGCCGTACATCGTGAGCCCGAGCTCCTCCAGGCGGCGGAACTCCTCCCAGTTCGCCCAGTCGCCGACCAGGTTCGAGTTGGCGATCAGCACGCGCGGCGCCCACTTGTTGGTCCGCCACACGCCGACGGGCTTGCCGCTCTGGACCAGCATCGTCTCGTCGTCCTCGAGGTCGCGCAGGGTGCGCACGAGGGCGTCGTACGCCTCCCAGCTGCGCGCGGCCCTGCCCGTCCCGCCGTAGACGACGAGGTCCTCGGGCCGCTCGGCGTTCTCCGGGTCGAGGTTGTTCATCAGCATCCGCAGCGGCGCCTCGGTCTGCCACGACTTCGCGGTCAGCTCGGTGCCGGTGGCGGCGTGGATGGGCAGGCGGGGGTTGGTCTGGCCGGATGAGGTGGTCATGCGAGTTCTCCGATCACGTTCGCGACGGCCGTGGTGACGGACCGGTCGACGACGAGCTGGTGGGCGGTGTCGATCTCGGGGGCGAGGAAGCGGTCGGTGCCGGGTCCGCCCACGCCGTGCTCGCGCAGCAGGTCCACGACCGCGCTCGTGGCCGGGCTCGGGGAGGTCCCGGTGGTCGAGCCTGTCGAGACCCTCAGGTTGAGCGCCCGTGCGGCGGTCATCAGCTCGATGGCGAGCACGCGGGACAGGCCGTCGACCGCGCGACGCAGCTTGCGCGCGGACGACCAGCCCATCGAGACGTGGTCCTCCTGCATCGCGCTGCTGGGGATGGAGTCGACCGACGCCGGGTTGGCGAGGCGCTTGAGCTCGGAGACGATCGCGGCCTGGGTGTACTGCGCGATCATCAGGCCCGAGTCGACGCCGGGGTCGTCGGCCAGGAACGGCGGCAGGCCGTGGTTGCGGGCCTTGTCGAGGAACCGGTCCGTACGACGCTCGGCGATCGACGCGACGTCGGCGACCACGATCGCGAGGAAGTCGAGGACGTAGGCCACGGGCGCGCCGTGGAAGTTGCCGTTGGACTCCACACGGCCCTCGTCCGCGAGGACGACGGGGTTGTCGACGGCGGAGGCGAGCTCGCGGGCGGCGACGGTCGCGGCGTGCGCGACCGTGTCGCGGGCGCCGCCGTGCACCTGCGGCGAGCAGCGCAGCGAGTAGGCGTCCTGGACGCGGTTGCAGTCCGGACCCCGGTGCGAGGCGACCACACCCGAGTCACGCAGCAGCGCCGTCAGGTTCGCCGCGGACAGCGCCTGGCCGGGATGGGGCCGGATCGCCTGCAGCTCGGGCGCGAAGACCCGGTCGGTGCCGAGCTGGCCCTCGACGGACATGGCCGCGGAGACGTCCGCGACGCGGAGCAGGTCGGTGAGGTCGTGGATGGCGAGCACCAGCATGCCGAGCATGCCGTCGGTGCCGTTGATGAGGGCGAGGCCCTCCTTCTCCTGCAGTTCCACCGGCGCCAGGCCGGCTGCTGCGAGTGCGGTGGCGGCGTCGGTGAGCTGGCCTTCGGCGGTGCGGACGGGGCCCTCGCCCATCAGCGCGAGCGCGCAGTGCGCCAGCGGTGCGAGATCGCCCGAGCAGCCGAGCGAGCCGTACTCGTGGACCACCGGGGTGATCCCGTGGGTGAGCAGCGCGGCCAGCAGCTCGGCCGTCTCCCGCCGTACGCCGGTGTGGCCGGTCGCGAGCGTCGAGAGCCGCAGCAGCATCAGCGCCCGGACGACCTCGCGCTCGACCTCGGGACCGCTGCCGGCGGCGTGCGAGCGGACCAGGGAGCGCTGGAGCTGCGCCCGGAGCTCGGGCGCGATGTGGCGGGTGGCCAGCGCACCGAAGCCGGTGGACACGCCGTAGTGCGGCGTCGGGGACGCAGCGAGGTCCTCGATCACCGCGCGCGCCTTGTCGATGGCGGCCAGGGCGTCCTGGCCGAGCTCCACGGCGGCGCCCGCGCGGGCCACCGCCACCACGTCGTCGAACGAGACCGGTCCGGTCCCGACGGTCACTGTCTGCATGTCTCGATCTCACCGCTCGGGGCTGGCGGACGCCAGCCTGCTGCGCCATCATCAGTCTCGTATCCGAGACATCTCGGATGCTTGCCGAGGTCCGAGGAGCTCCGATGGCGCAGGTGCCCGCAGCGACCCGGGCGCTGCGCGTGCTGCGCTTCCTCGCCTCGCAACCCGAGCCGGTGCCGGTCGACCGGATCGCCCACGACCTCGCCATCCCCCGGTCCACGGCCTACCACCTGCTCCAGGCGATGGCCGACGAGGGCTTCGTGGTCCACCTCGCCGACGAGCGCCGCTTCGGCCTCGGTGTCGCGGCGTTCGAGGTCGGCAGCGGCTACGCCCGTCAGGCGCCGCTGCAGCGGATCGCCCGCCGTCCGCTCGCCACGCTCGTGGACCGCAGTGGGCACAGCGCCCACCTCGCAGTCCCGCACGGGCGCGACGTCCTCTACGTGGTCGAGGAGCGCGCCCCCGGGCGGCCCCCGCTCGTCACCGACGTCGGGGTCCGGCTCCCGTCCCACCTCACCGCGAGCGGCCGCGCGATCCTCGCGCACCTGCCGCCCAACCAGGTGCGCGCGCTCTATCCCGACCGCACCTCGTTCGTCGACCGGACCGGCCTCGGCCCCAGCTCCCCGACGGCGCTCAGGACGGTGCTCGCCGAGACCCGGCGACGCGGGTACGCCATCGAGGACGGCGAGGTGACGCCCGGCATGGCCAGCGTCGCGGCCGCCGTACTGGACCACAACGGACTCCCCGTCGCCGGCGTCGCGGTCACCTACCCCGTCGAGGACGGGCCGGCCGCCGACCGGGACCGCCTCGCGACCGCCGTCGTCGACACCGCGGCCGCGCTCACGCGGCGGCTGCACGGGCGCTGAGCCCGCGATCGAGCAGGTCCGGGCGGGCCTGTGGACAACGGACGTCACGGAATCCGGAAAGTCACTAGCGTCTGCGCTGCCCCGATCTCGGAAGGGAGCATCCATGACGATCGAACTGGTGCACGCTGCGTTCAGGCAGGCGATCGCAGACGTCCACGACGCCGCTGAGGAGCTTGCGCGGACGCGGCGCGACGTGGACCGGAAGGTGAGCGGCTTCCTCGGTGTCTCGTGGCGCGGCGACGCCGCCGAGTCGTTCGTCCCGCCCTGGGGTGACTGGGTGGCGGGCGCGGAGGACGCGGAGCGCGGTCTGCGGGCCATGGCAGAGCTCCTGGCAGCCACCCAGCGTGACTTCCGCCGCAACGACGAGGCGTCGCAGCGCTCGCTCGACGCCGTCTCCGCCCGGATCGTCGAGAGGCTCGGCTGATGGGCGACGGCTCCTACCGGCTGGATCCGGACGAGCTCGAGGCGATCATCAGGGACCTCACCGACTGCCGCACGATCCTCGCGAGCCGGATGAGCGACCTGCAGGACCAGGTCCGCCGGCTCCACGACACGTGGGACGGGCTCTCGGCCGAGGCGCACCGCGTCGCGCAGTCGGCGATCGACGACGGGCTGGCCGCGATGCGCGAGGCGCTCACCGCGTTCCAGCGGGCCAACGAGGACGCCCGCGACGGCTACCAGGTGGCGTGGGACGCCAACGTGGCCCTGTGGAAGTCGGTGTCCTGACGTGACGATCGACGTGTTCGCGCCGACCTACGAATCGGCCGCCGCAGCACTCCTCGGCGTCAACCACGATGCCGCGTCGCTCTTCATCACGCTGAAGGGCTGCCTCAACGGCTCGGGCTCGATGGCGGGCGACGACGCGACGTCGACGGAATTCTCCGTCGCCTACGACACCCAGGCCCAGGCGGCCGTCGACGCCCTCCGCGACCTCGTCGACGCCTCGGGCAATCTCGCGGTGCTCACGGCGACGTCCATCGAGAACCACCGCAAGGGCGATGCCGCGGCGGTCTACACCGCACCACCGCTGCTGTTCGACGGATGCCAGATCACGGCCAGCACCGGCGAGCTGGACGTCGCGGCCTACGACGTCCCGGCATCGGAGGGCGGCGACGGCGGTGACCTGCCCGCCTTCCTCGACGTGATCATCGACCACGTGCAAGGCGTCGTCTGGCCGAACGCCGACACCGACACGCTCCGCAGGACAGCCGCTGGGTGGCGTACGGCGGCCACGTCGCTCGACGAGCTCGACAGCGGTTGCCGTACGGCGATCACGCAGCTCGAGGACCAGCGCGCACCGGAGATCCCGCTCGCGGTCGTCGCACTGACGAACCTGCGGACCTCCGCTTCCGAGCTCGCCGACGCCTGCCGGTCCCTCGGGACTGCCTGCGACGACTACGCCGACGAGGTCGACGAGCGGCGCGACGAGATCAGGGGCATCCTCAAGGACCTCGCGATCGAGGCAGGGGCGGCCCTCGGCGTCGGCTTCGCGCTGTCCTTCTTCACCGCGGGCCTCACTGGCGCCGCGGCGTCCACGGCCGTCGGGATGCGGGCCGCGGCGTACGGCGTGCGGATCGTGGGCGTGCTGGACAAGCTGCGGGCGGCCGTGCGCGTCGGCGCGATCGCCAGGCTCACCACGGCCGGCAGCCGGGTGAGGGGGGTCGGTCCGGTCCTCAAGCGGCTGGCCAACCGGACGGCACGGGGCGGGAGGAGGCCACCCGCACTGCCCCGTCGCAGCCCGGACGAGATCCTGCGCTCGCTGCCGAAGGGCAAGAACAAGAAGACATGGATGGTCCGTAGCGATGCCGAACTCCAACGAGTGTGGGACGAGCTCATCGGCGGTGCCACGCGACTGGACAGACGCGATCATGCGCACGAAGCGTGGTACCGCCTTGACGACGGTAGGGAGATCGGAATGCGTCTGAAGTCGGACACCGGAGGCCGCACCATCGACATCCAACTACTGTCCAACAGGCGCCGAAGGATCCACATAGAGAAGGGTGATGAAGGTGGTTGATGCGGATCAGCTGCTGACCGACCTCCTCGAAGAGCTGTCCGTCGACTGGTGCGACGTCGGCTGGGCCTACGGTCTCGGGGTCGACCGCGGTCTCAGCGGCGCACCGGCCCGGGACACCGGGCTAGGGGCGATCCGGCTCGGCCTGCTCGACGAGCTGTTCGTCGCGGGCGATGTCGACTTCGAAGGATTCACTGCCTGGACGGAGCAGGGAGTGGCCGCAGCGGAACGCATCAGGGCGTTGTGGCTGGCGCAGGGATCGATGAACCCCGACGGCCCCAACATCGCGTGGCTCGCGATCACCGACCGCGGCCGCGCGGCGCTCGCACGACGCCAGGCCTCGGCAGAGCCGTCACCAGAGTGCGATCAGTGAGCCGCCCGCGGATGCTCCCGGAAATCATTCGCCGGCTGAAGCGAACGCGATCCCTCTCGGATCGGCGATCGCCTTCACGAGGTCGCGTTCGCCACCAGGCAAGGTTCACATCGATGACTGACATGGACGCACTGATCTCGGACATCCTTCTCTCGACCCAGGACGACTGGTCCGATGCAGGATGGGTCGTGGGTCAGGCCATGGAGTACACCGCGACCGTCGCGCAGGCGAACGAGCTCGCCCTGCAGATGATCGTCGAGTGCCTCCGGACCGACTTGTTGGTCGCCGGCGACCTCGAGGTGGAGGGCTTCCGTGCCTGGCCGGTCAGCACGGAGGAGGCGATCGCGCGAATCACTCGCGAGTGGGCCGACCTCGGGGACCGGGCGCCGACGCCCGACACCATCGCCTGGTTCGACCTCACCGAGCTCGGCGAGCAGCGCGCGCGAGCGCTCGGTGACTCCGCATGACCAGCCCTGAACGACTGGAGCGGACTCGGATCCTGCAGGCACTGGTCGACGCGGTCCTGTCCCCCGATGCGGCCACCTCTGCTCTGGCCGCGTTCTCCTGGGACTCCGAGGACGAGCTCGTGGAGCTGGGACTCGACAGGTTGGGACTCGTCCTGCAGCGACATCTGGCGGGCGAGATCGACGACCAACAGCTGAGCGCATGGGCGGAGGCGGTCAACGGGCGCGACGACATCGGGTACGACGGCGCCCATGACGTGCTCGTCTCCGGGGTGCTGTTCGAACTGTCCACCCCCGAGCTGTTCGGTCCCCTCCACGAGCTGGCCGACCATGCCCGGACCCGGATCGCGGCCGCTGGTCGTGGGACGAGCGTCGACGTCGCCGTCCCGGAGTCACCACCAGGGAAGGTGGATCTCGATGACTGACCTGCGGGTGCTGATCGCCGACGTGCTTCTCACGACCGAGGACGACTGGTCGGACGCGAGGACGATCGTGGGCCTCACCTTCGAGCACACAGCCACCACCGCAGAGGCGAACGGGCTCGCTTTGCAGACGATCATCGAGTGCCTCCGGGCCGGCCTGCTCGTCGCCGGCGACTACGAGGCGGCGGGCTTCCGCGCCTGGCCGGTCAGCACGGAGGAGGCGATCGCGCGAATCATCCGCGAGTGGGCCGACCTCGGGGACCGGGCACCGACGCCCGACACCATCGCCTGGTTCGACCTCACCGAGCTCGGCGAGCAGCGCGCTCAGGGGCTGGCGGCGCGGCCCACGCGGGCGGACCACCAGTCCACCACCGGGTGGTCCGGCGAGAGCCCGTAGGCGCGTGTCATCACCGCCCCGACCTCTGCCAGCGTCGGCTCCCGGCGGGACGGATCTCCGCACTGCGCCTGCTCGGCCAGTTGCGCCCCCTCCTGCCAGGCCGTCTCGTCGGTCGGCAGGGGCAGCGCGGCCAGCTGGCGTGCGCTGACCTTCACGGACCCGGGCGCCAGGCCGGTGCCGAGGTAGCGCGCGGCGGCGTGCGCGACGACCGGGGGCGCCAAGGTCACGGCGAGCAGTCGCCACAGGTCCGCGGGGTCGTGCGGCACCACGCTCAGGACGGGGACGGACGGGAGCCAGGCACCGTCGCGGTCGACGACGGCCTCGATGACCCGGCCCTGGCCGGCGACCAGCAGCTTGGGCACCAGCCGTGCGTCGGCCCACCCGCCGAGCGCCCCGTCGGCGCGGAGCGCGGCGAGGTCGACCGCCGGGGCGTCGTACGGGCGGCGCGCGAAGCGGGTCGGAACGCTCCCCCAGCGGCACTCGGCAGGGTCGATCAGGCCGCTGGTCACGAGTGGTGCGCCGCTGGGGAGGCGGTCGTGGACGAACGGCCGGAGGCCGTAGTACTGGTCGCGGAAGTCGGCGGTGCAGGTCGCGAGGTCGCCCACCGTCCTCACGGTGGGCGGAAGGACCGCGTCGGGGATGCCGAAGGTCGGTGCGGCGAGTGCGCCCCAGGCCTCCGGGTCCGTGGCAGGGGTCGCGCCGGTCCGCACCACCGGTACGCAGGTCAGCACGGGCGTGCCGTCGAAGACGGGCCGGGAGGAGCACCAGAAGTCCGTCACGGCTCCGCGCTCCGCCACCGCCGCCCGGACCGGACCCGCGTCGCGCGTCGCCAGGACGGACAGCGGCTGGACCAGGGCGACCGCGCCGCCGTCGACGACGAGGTCGAGGGCGTGGCGCAGGAAGACGGCACTGGTGTCGGTGTAGGCGCCGAGGCCGCGCCGGTGCGCTTCGCTCTGTCCCGCCGTACGACGACGCAGCTGGCCGAGGAACGGCGGGTTGCCCACGACGGCGTCGAACCGGCGGCCGGCCCAGGCGGTGAGGCCGTCCGCGACGACGACCTGCCCGGCGACCTCGGCCTCGGTCAGCGTGGGGTCCTCGGCGCGCAGCCGCCGGCGGGCGTGCCGGACCGCCTCGGGGTCCAGGTCGGAGCCGAAGACCGACCGCGCGCCGACGCGACGTGCGGCCGCGACGAGGAAGTGACCGGTGCCGCAGGCCGGGTCGAGGACGGTCACCCCGGGGGCGGCGGGCGCCGGCGGCAGGGCGTGGTCGAGCACCCACGCGACCAGCTCCGGCGGCGTGTAGAAGGCGCCGCGGGTACGCCGCTCCTCCCGCGCCTCGCTCGCGAGACGCTGCTCGTAGGCCGTGGCCTCTGCCTCGGCCCGGCCGGCCCGTTCGGCACGTTCGGGCCCTCCCGCGGCTGCCTCAGCGCGGGCGCGCTCGTCGGGTTCATGGCGCCGCAGCATGATGGGGAGGTTAGGACATGATCGCGCTGGGCATGTTATAGTCAGACTGACTACAACATCGAGGAGTCGAGATGGACCGCACTGGACTGCTGACCGACCGCTACGAGCTCACGATGCTGGACTCGTTCGTGCGCGACGGCAGCGTCGACCGGCCCTCCGTGTTCGAGGCGTTCGCGCGCCGTCTCCCCGAGGGCCGCCGCTACGGGATGCTCGCCGGGCTCGGCCGGCTGCTCGAGGCGATCGAGGCGTTCACCTTCGGCGCGGACGAGATCGCGTGGCTCCAGGAGCAAGGCGTCGTCGGCGACCAGACCGCCGCCTGGCTGGCCGACTTCCACTTCCGCGGCGACATCGACGGCTACCGCGAGGGCGACCTCTACTTCCCCGGCAGCCCGGTCCTCGCCGTCACCGGCACCCTCGGCGAGTGCCTGGTCCTCGAGACCCTCGTGCTGAGCATCCTCAACCACGACACCGCCATCGCCAGCGCGGCCGCCCGGATGGTCGACGCCGCGCAGGGCCGCCCGATCATCGAGATGGGCGGACGTCGTACCCACGAGCAGGCGGCGGTCGCCACCGCCCGCGCGGCCTGGCTCGCCGGGTTCGGCTCGACGAGCAACCTCGCCGCGGGCCGCCGCTACGGCATCCCGACCGCCGGGACCGCCGCGCACGCCTTCACCCTGGCCCACGCGACCGAGGCCGACGCGTTCCGCAGCCAGGTCGAGGCGCTCGGCGTCGGGACCACCCTCCTCGTCGACACCTACGACATCACCCAGGGCATCCGCACCGCCGTCGAGGTCGCCGGCACCGGTCTCGGAGCGGTCCGGATCGACTCCGGCGACCTGGCCGAGGAGGCGCACAAGGCGCGGGCGCTCCTCGACTCGCTCGGCGCCACGGGCACCCGAATCGTCGCGACCAGCGACCTCGACGAGTTCGTGATCGCGGCCCTCGCCGACGCGCCGATCGACGGCTACGGCGTCGGCACCCGCGTCGC
Organism: Nocardioides sp.; assembly: GCA_035554935.1. Classification (GTDB taxonomy): domain Bacteria; phylum Actinomycetota; class Actinomycetes; order Propionibacteriales; family Nocardioidaceae; genus Nocardioides. Next base: position 26,364 of record DATMHM010000078.1, read on the forward strand.
GACCGGCTCCGGCCACCCGACCGCGAGCATGGTCTACAAGCTGGTCGCCATCGCCGACGGCGTCGGCCAGCCGCTGCGGCCGGTCGCGAAGAAGTCCAAGGACAAGGCGTCGGTGGGCGGGCGCAAGCACTCCTACCGGGAGTACGACGAGAGCGGGCTCGTCGTCAGCGAGTACTTCACCGGCCAGGACGCCCCGCCCCCCGGCCCGGAGTCCCGGCCGGTCCAGGTACCGCTGGTCCGCAGCGGCGAGACCGTCCACACACCCACGCTCGACGAGGTCCGCGCCTTCGCCGCCTCTGCCCTCGACACCCTTCCGGCCGACGCGCGCGGCGTCGCCGCCGGGCCGCCGTACCTGACCACCGCACTGAGAGAGGACAACCCCATGGAGACCACCACCGACGGCACCGCCACGCGGGCCCTGATCGTCGTCGACGTCCAGAACGACTTCGTCGAGGGCGGTTCGCTCGGTGTGACCGGCGGCCGGGAGGTCGCCGGCCGGATCAGTGAGCACCTCGCGCAGCACGCGGACGACTACGCGGTCGTGGCGGCCTCCCGCGACTGGCACCACGCCGGAGACAGCAACGGCGGCCACTTCCACCAGCCCGGCGAGCAGCCGAACTACGTGACGACGTGGCCGGTGCACTGCGTGCAGGGCGAGGCAGGCTCGGAGTACGCGCCCGAGCTGAGCACCGACGCGGTGACCCACCACGTCGTCAAGGGGATGGGCGTGCCGGCGTACTCCGCCTTCGAGGGGATCACCGACGCCGGCGAGCGGCTGGTCGACGTGCTCAAGCAGGCCGGCGTGACCGAGCTCGACATCACCGGCATCGCCACCGACTACTGCGTGCGCGCCACCGCCCTCGACGCCCGCGAGGCGGGCTTCGAGGTGCGCCTGCTCGCAGGCCTGCACGCCGGCGTCGCCCCGGAGACGTCGGCCGCCGCGCTGGACGAGCTGGCCACCGCCGGCGTGGAGGTGCAGCGATGACGACGACCGGCAGCGCGGCGGAGCCGAAGCAGCACCCGCCGTTCGCGGTGGCGGTCGACCTGGCCATCTTCACGATCCGCGACGGCGCCCTCGCCGTGCTGCTCGTCGAGCGCGGCGAGGACCCCTTCGCCGGTTCGTGGGCGCTGCCCGGTGGCTTCGTCGAGCCGGACGAGGACGCCGAACAGGCGGCTTGGCGCGAGCTGCGCGAGGAGACCGGTGTGGAGCGCTTCCCCGGCCACCTGGAGCAGCTGCGCACCTACTCCGCGCCCGACCGCGACCCCCGGATGCGGGTCGTGTCGGTCGCGCACGTCGCGCTCGCCCCCGACCTGCCCGAGCCGCAGGCCGGCACCGACGCCGCCGACGCCCGGTGGTGGGTGGTCGACGACCTGCTCGGCGGTCCCGACGACACCGAGGGACCGACCCTGGCCTTCGACCATCGCCAGATCCTCCTCGACGCACGCGAGCGGGTGCGGGCCAAGCTCGAGTACACGACGCTCGCCACCGAGTTCGTCGCCGAGCCCTTCACCCTGCCCGAGCTGCGCCGGGTCTACGCCGCCGTCTGGGGCACGCCCCCGGACCTGGGCAACTTCCGCCGCAAGGTGCTCGGCACCGAGGGCTTCGTGGTCCCCACCGACGCCCGCGGCGAGGCGACCGAGGCGGGCGGGCGGCGGGCGCTGCTCTACCGCCGGGGTCCGGCGACCGCCGTACAGCCGCCGATGGCGCGGAGCTGAGCTGGCGGCTCGGGGGTCGCGGGCTCGCGGGGCTCGCGGCTCGCGGGGCTCGCGGCTGCAGGTTCATCAAGGTATGTCGCCCAGACTGCGCTTCCCACGGTGAGCAACCACTGGGATGTGACGGTTCGCCTGCATACCTTGATGAACCTGCAGCCGTCGCCGCCGAGCAGCGCCCACGAAACCCGGTCGAGCGAGGTCGGCGGTCGGGCCTAGCCTGCTGTCATGGCGTACGACGAACGGCCGGCCGGCCGGCTCCGCGAACTGCTCCACGAGGACCCGGCGGTCCCCGGGCACGAGCTGACCGGGAAGAAGTGAGCGCGCCCCGATGAGGACCTTCTGGGCGGCCCTGCCGACCGAGGGACGCTGGCTGCTGTCGACGGTGGCGTTCCAGACCCTCGGGCGCGGCCTGACCCTGCCCTTCACGATCATCTATCTGCACGAGGTACGCGGCTTCGACCTGGGCCTGTCCGGCACGCTGATGGCGCTGATCGCGATCGTCGGGCTGCTCGTCACCGGTCCGGGCGGTGCGCTGACGGACCGCTACGGCGCCCGCGCGCTGCTGCTCGTGGGGACGACCGCGATGGTTGTGGGCAACGTGGTCCTCGCCTTCGCGACCACCCCCGCGGTCGCGGCGCTGGCTCTGGTGCTGATCGGCTTCAACTTCGGCATCTCGTGGCCGGCGTTCAACGCCCTCATCGCGGCGGTGGTCTCGGGCGACCTGCGCCAGCAGTACTTCGGCGTGAACTTCGCCCTCGTCAACCTCGGCATCGGGGTCGGCGGCATCGTCGGCGGGCTGTTCGCCGACGTCGACCGGCCCGCCACGTTCACCGCGATCTTCCTCGGCGACGCCGCGACCGGGCTGATCCCGCTGGCGCTGCTGCTGGGCCCGCTGCGGCACGTGCACGGCCGGGCGCAGCAGCCCGACGACGTGGTGGGCGCCTCCGCCGGCAGCTACCTCGCCATCCTGCGGCTGCCGGCGGTGCGCTGGCTGACGGCGCTGACGTTCGTCGCGATGTTCATCGGCTACGGCCAGCTCGAGGCCGGGCTGCCCGGCTTCGCGCGGCAGGCGGCCGAGGTCTCGACCCGCACCGTGGGCCTGGCGTTCGCGGTGAACACGGCGGTCATCGTGGTGCTCCAGTTCTCGGTGCTGTCCCGGATCAGCGGCCGGATGCGGACCCGGGTGATGGTCGTGATGGCGGCGATCTGGGCGTGCGCGTGGGGCCTGCTCGGCCTGTCCGGCGCGATGCCGGGCGGGGCGGTCGCCATCGCCGGCGTGCTCGGCTTCATGGCCGTCTTCGCGCTCGGCGAGACGCTGCTGCAGCCCACCGTGCCGGCCATGAGCAACGACCTCGCGAGCGACCACACCCGCGGCCGCTACAACGCGATCAGCGCCGCCGCCTTCCAGTGCGGGGCGATCGCGGGACCGGTGGTCGCGGGGTTCCTGCTCGACCACGACCTGTGGACGGTGTACGTCGTCCTGATGGTGGTCGGCTGCGCCGCGATCGCGGTGATGGCGCTGGTGCTGGAGCGGCACGTCCCGGACACGGCCAACGGCCGGGCGGCGCCCGAGGCCGAGCCGGTCGGCTGACCCGCCCGGCCCGACGCCCGTCAGAGCCCGACCGGATCAGAGCGCGCCCGTGCCACCGACCGCGGGGAGGACGAGGTCCGCTCCCCCGTCGGCCGCGAGCACCTCCTCGGCGTCGCCCGTCGCCGGGTCGACGAGCAGCACCCGCGTCCGCTCGGGCTCGAGGTCGACGGCGAGCACCAGCACCCGGTCGCCGCTCCACCCCAGCGGCTGGGCGTGGTCACCGAGCAGCGGCAGCGGCTGCGCCGCCGTGCCGGCCTCGGGGCGCACCACCATGACCCGCGCCTCGCCGATCGGCAGGAAGGCGAGCCGGCCGTCGTCGCTCCACACGCCCGCCGTGCTCACCGGGACCTCGGCGAGATCGCTCACCGCCCCACCGTCCGTGACCGCCGCCAGCACCGCCTCGTCGGCGGCGCCGGCGCGCAGCACCAGCCCGCCCGGCGCCACGGCGGCGAGCACCCGGCCGCCGGTCCGCACGGTTGCCTCGGCGCCGTCGGCGCCCCGCATCCGGAGCTCGCCGTCGTCGTACCAGAACAGCCGGCCGGCGCGGTCGAAGCCGTGCAGCCACTGGTCCTCGGGCGCCGGCGCCCGGTCGAGGGGCACCGTGTCGACCAGCTCTCCGCTCGTCGCGTCCCAGACCCGCAGGGCCGCTCCGTCCCCGTTCGGGGCGGGCGCGGCGACCAGCCGGCCGTCGTACGAGACGACCGGCGACCACGCCCCGTCGAGCCAGGGCACCGGCCGCAGGCGGTCGCCGTCGAGGCGCTGCCACGTGATCGAGCGGCTGTCCTCCCCGGAGGTCCCGACCAGCACGCCGTCCCCCGCGGCCACCAGCGCGTTGCCGTCCGTCGGCAGCGACCCAGCACCGACGTGCAGCTCGCCGTCGAGCAGGTAGGGCACCTCGATGCCCTGCGGTCCGCCGGGGATCTCGGCCGGCGGTGGGGTGGGGTCATCGCGGAGCGCCAGGCCGACGGGTACGGCGACGGCGGCCACCGCCGCGGCGGCGGCGACACCCGCGGCAATGATCCGCCGGCGCCCGCCAGGCCCGGCCGCTCGGGCGGTCGCGTCGTCGAGCAGGCCCGGCGGCACGGGCGGGACCTCGGCCTGCCCGGCCCGGTCGGCGAACATCCGGGCGAGGTCGCGTTCAAGCTGGTCGGTCATCACGAGACCTCCTCAGTCGTGTGCTCAGTCGTGTGCTCAGTCGTGTGCTCGGTCGTGTGCTGCGGGGGGACGTCCTGGGCACGCAGCGTGCGCAGCGCCAGCGACGCCTGCGACTTGACGGTGCCGGTGGAGACCCCGAGCACGTCGGCGATCTCGACCTCGGACAGGTCCTCGTAGTAGCGCAGGACGAGCACGGCGCGCTGGCGCGGCGGCAGCGCCGCGACGCGGTCCCACAGGTCGAGCCGGGTGGCGGCGTCGGACGCCGGATCGGCCACCGGGTCCGGGACCGGGACGAGGTGCGCCTTCTGCGCCCGGCGACCCGCCTTGCGCCGCTCGCCCAGGAGCTCGTTGAGGAGCATCTTCCGCACGTAGGCGTCGGGCGAGTCGGCCCGTCGTACCCTCCGCCACTGCGCGAGCACCTTGAGCAAGGTGGTCTGGAGCAGGTCCTCGGCGGCAGCAGGGTCACCGGTGAGCAGGTGGGCGGTGCGGTAGAGCGCTGCCCAGCGGGCGCTGACGTAGTTCTCGAACGTGTGCCGTCCGGGATCGGGGAGTCCAGTGGTCATCGTCGCCTCCTTCCACCCCTACCGATGTCACGACATCGGTGTCGGGTTGGAGTCGACGGCCGCCCGTCCCGACGGATCGACCAGGTCGGCGAACCACAGCGTCCGGTGCGACCAGTCGCCCGGCCCCCGGCGTACGCCCGAGCACACCACGATCACGACCTGCGGCGGGCCCTCCTCCGTCGTCCATCCGGGGTAGCCGTCCTCGACCGCGACCTCGACCCGCTCGGTCACCCGGTAGCAGGCCAGTCGTCCACGCCGGGACAGCTCGATCCGGTCGCCGACCTGGAGCCCGTCGAGCAGGTGGTTGCCGAGTGCCGACCCGTCGGGCCAGGTGTGCGCGTTGAGCAGGACGTGGCCGCGTCGCGACCCGGGCTCGACCCCGCCCAGGTCCCAGGCGAAGACGTCCTTGCGCTCGACGGGAGGTACGCCGGGAATGCCGGCCTCGTCCCGCGGGACGCCCATCACCTCGGCCCCTCGCACCACGCCCTCGACGCCGACCCGGGTCGGCACGAACCCGCCCCCGGGCTGGGGCGCGCACCGCGGCCGCTGGCTGGGACGCGGGGTCGGGCTCGGGGTCGGGCTCGGGCCGTCGGTGCGCGTGGCCACCGGGTTCGGGCTGACGACCACCGGCTGCTCGGGGTCCTCCCCGTCGGTGAGCCACCAGCCGAGCAGCGCGACGAGCAGCACGATGACCACCGCACCCGCTGTCACCATCGCCGCCCGGCGTCGCTGTCCCACCATCCCATTGTGCGGCCTCCACGCACCTGACGGACGGGTTGTCGGCGCGCAATCCGCACAGCCCATCCGTCAGGTGCGTGGCTCGAACTGCGCTGTCGGTGCCGTGCGCGAGGATGAGGGATGTGAGCACCGATGCCCTCGCCGCGTTCAGCGAGCCGACCCGGACCTGGTTCCGGGCCGCGTTCGCGGAGCCGACGGCCGCGCAGGCGGGTGCGTGGGAGGCCATCGGCCACGGACGCCACACGCTGGTCGTGGCGCCCACGGGCTCGGGCAAGACCCTCAGCGCGTTCCTCGCCGGCATCGACCGGCTGCTCACGACGCCCACGCCCGAGGACCGGCTGCACCGCACCCGGGTCCTCTACGTGTCACCGCTCAAGGCCCTGGCCGTCGACGTCGAGCGCAACCTGCGGGCACCGCTGACCGGCATCCGGCACACGGCCGAGCGGATCGGCACGGGACCGCTGCCCGAGGTGACGGTCGGCATCCGCTCCGGCGACACCGCGGCCGCCGACCGCCGACGGCTGGCGACCCGGCCACCGGACGTGCTCATCACGACGCCGGAGTCGCTCTTCCTCATCCTCACCAGCCAGGCCCGCGAGACGCTCCGGGGCATCGAGACGGTCATCGTCGACGAGGTGCACGCCGTCGCCGGGACCAAACGCGGCGCCCACCTGGCGCTCAGCCTCGAGCGGCTCGACGCCCTGCTCCCCCAGCCCGCCCAGCGGATCGGCCTGTCGGCGACCGTGCGGCCGACCGAGGAGGTGGCCCGCTTCCTCGGGGGCTCGGCGCCGGTCGAGATCGTCGCCCCGCCCGCGCACAAGGAGTGGGACCTGCGAGTCGAGGTGCCGGTCGAGGACATGACCGCGCTCGGCCAGGTCGTCGAGGACGACGACCCGACGGCACCGCCCACCCGCGCGAGCATCTGGCCGCACGTGGAGCAGCGGGTCGCCGAGCTGATCGGCGAGCACCGCTCGACGATCGTGTTCACCAACGGACGTCGTACGGCGGAGCGGCTGACCGCCCGCCTCAACGAGATCGCGGCCGAGGCCAGCGCCGACGATCTCCCGCCCCCGGCGCAGGTGATGGCGCAGTCCGTCGCCGCCGCCGGGGCGCCGCCCGTCCTCGCCCGGACCCACCACGGCTCGGTGTCGAAGGAGCAGCGCGCACTCGTCGAGGACGACCTCAAGTCCGGACGACTGCCGGCCGTGGTCGCGACCAGCAGCCTCGAGCTGGGCATCGACATGGGCGCGGTCGACCTGGTCCTGCAGATCGCCTCGCCGCCCAGCGTCGCCAGCGCGCTCCAGCGGGTCGGGCGCGCCGGCCACCAGGTCGGCGAGACCTCGCACGGCATCTTCTTCCCCCAGCACCGTGGCGACCTCGCCCCCGCCGCGGTCGCCGTCGCCCGGATGCGCACCGGCGGGATCGAGGCGCTGCGGGTCCCGAGCAACCCGCTCGACGTGCTCGCCCAGCAGGTCGTCGCGGTGACCGCGGTGGACGAGTGGGACGTCGACGAGCTCTTCGACCTGGTCCGCAGGGCGGCCCCCTACGCGCACCTGCCCCGGTCGGCGTACGACGCCGTGCTGGACCTGCTCGCGGGCCGCTACCCCAGCGACGAGTTCGCCGAGCTGCGGCCCCGGATCACGTGGGACCGGGTGACCGGCCGGATCTCCGGACGTCCCGGCGCCCAGCGGCTGGCGGTGACCAGCGGCGGGACGATCCCCGACCGCGGGCTCTACGGCGTCTTCCTGGTCGGCGAGGGCACCAACCGCCGCGTCGGCGAGCTCGACGAGGAGATGGTCTACGAGAGCCGCGTCGGCGACGTGTTCGCGCTCGGCGCGACCAGCTGGCGGATCGAGGACATCACCCGCGACCAGGTCATCGTGACGCCGGCACCGGGCGTGCCGGGACGACTCCCGTTCTGGAAGGGCGACGCCGCCGGGCGCCCGACGGAGCTCGGCGAGGCGATCGGCGCCTTCACCCGCGAGCTCGCCGCCCTGCCCGACGCCAAGGCCGAGGCCCGCGCCCGGGAGACCGGACTCGACGCCAACGCCGCGGCCAACCTGGTGGCCTACCTCCGCGAGCAGGTCGAGTCGACGCGGGTGCTGCCGAGCGACGCCACCGTGCTGGTCGAGCGGTTCCGCGACGAGCTCGGCGACTGGCGCCTCGCCGTGCACTCCCCCTACGGCACCGCCGTGCACGCCCCGTGGGCGCTCGCGATCAACGCGCGGCTGCGCGAGCGGTTCGGCGTCGACGGTCAGGCCCTCGCCTCCGACGACGGCATCGTGATCCGGATCCCCGACACCGACGCCGAGCCGCCCGGTGCCGAGCTGATCGCCTTCGAGGCGGACGAGATCGAGGAGATCGTCACCCGGGAGGTCGGCGGCTCGGCGCTGTTCGCCGCCCGGTTCCGGGAGTGCGCGGCGCGGGCGCTGCTGCTCCCCCGTCGCGACCCCGGCCGCCGCTCGCCGCTGTGGCAGCAGCGCCAGCGAGCCGCCGCCCTGCTCGAGGTCGCCGCCCGCTACCCGTCCTTCCCGATCGTGCTCGAGACCGTCCGCGAGGTGCTCAACGACGTCTACGACCTGCCGGGTCTGACCGCCCTGCTGCGCCGCGTCGACCAGCGCGAGGTCACGGTCACCGAGGTCGAGACGAACCAGCCGTCGCCGTACGCCCGGACGCTGATGTTCGGCTACGTCGCCCAGTTCGTCTACGAGGGCGACTCGCCCCTCGCCGAGCGCCGGGCCGCCGCCCTCACCCTCGACCAGGGCCTGCTGGCCGAGCTGCTCGGTCGCGCCGAGCTGCGCGAGCTGCTCGACCCCGACGTGCTCGCCGAGGTCGAGGCGGAACTCCAGCGCACCGTCCCCGACCGGCGGGCCCGGGACGCGGAGGGCGTCGCCGACCTGGTCCGGCTCCTCGGCCCCCTCACCCGCGACGAGGTCGCCGCCCGCTCGCGCGACGACGCACCCGTCGACGACTGGCTCGCCGACCTCGCCGCGTCCCGCCGGGTCGTGCCCGTCCGGATGGCGCACGGCGACGCCTGGGCGGCGGTCGAGGACATCGCCCGGCTGCGCGACGGCCTCGGCGTCCCCGTCCCACCCGGTACGCCGGCCGCGTTCACCGAGCCCGTCGACGACCCGCTCGCCGACCTGGTCGGCCGCTACGCCCGCACGCACGGGCCCTTCACGTCGGAGCAGGTCGCCGCCCGCCTCGGGCTCGGCGTCGCCGTGGTCCGCCACACCCTGCAGCGGCTCGAGGCCCAGGGCCGCGTGCTCAGCGGGGAGTTCCGTCCGGTCGGTGCCGGCGAGGAGTGGTGCGACCTCGAGGTCCTGCGGCGGCTCCGTCGGCGCTCCCTGGCCAGGCTGCGCCACGAGATCGAGCCGGTCGAGCCGACCACGCTGGCTCGCTTCTCCATCGCCTGGCACGGGGTCGCGACCGGCGCGGGCACCGGGGGCAAGGGACCGCGCGGGGTGGACGGCCTGCTCCGCGTCGTCGAGCAGCTCGCCGGTGCAGCCGTCCCCGCGAGCGGGCTCGAGCCCCTCCTCCTCGCGTCACGGGTCCGCGACTACGAGTCGGCGATGCTCGACGAGCTCACGGCGACCGGCGAGGTGCTGTGGGCGGGGCACGGCGCGCTGCCCGGCAGCGACGGCTGGGTCTCGCTCCACCTGGCCGACCAGGCCCATCTGACCCTGCCCGGGCCGGGCCCGGTGGAGGACCCGCTGCAGCAGCGGGTGCTGGACGCCCTCGCACCGGGTGGGGCGTGGTTCTTCCGCCAGCTCGCCGACCAGGTGGCCCGCGCAGCGGTCGCCGACGGCGAGCCCGGGCCCCTCGACGACGCGGTCAGCGCGGCGCTCTGGGCACTGGTCTGGTCCGGCCACGTCACCAACGACACCCTCACGCCGCTGCGGGCGCTGACTCGCAGCGGCCGGGCCGCCCACCGCGCTCGCCGTGCCCCGGCGCGCCCCGGACGGGTCGCCCGGACCGGTCCTCCGGAGACGGCCGGGCGGTGGGCGCTGCTGCCGCCCATCGACACCGACCCGACCCGCCGGGCACACGCGTTCGCGTCCCAGCTCCTCGACCGGCACGGCGTCGTCACCCGCGGCGCGGTCGTCAACGAGCGCGTCCCGGGCGGCTTCGCCGCCGTCTACAAGGTGCTCAGTGCGTTCGAGGAGGCCGGTCGCTGCCGCCGGGGATACTTCGTCGACGGACTCGGCGCCGCGCAGTTCGGCACCGCCGGAGCGGTCGATCGCCTGCGCAGTTTCACCATGACGGGGCCGGCCACCGACGCCGACAAGCCGGTGGCCGTCGCGCTGGCCGCGACCGATCCCGCGAACCCCTACGGCGCCGCCCTTCCCTGGCCGCAGGCCGCTCGCGGCGAGGACGAGAGCGCGGGCCACCGCCCCGGCCGCAAGGCGGGGGCGATCGTGGTGCTCGTCGACGGCGCCCTCGTGCTCTATGTCGAGCGCGGCGGCCGCACCCTGCTCACCTGGTCCGACGAGCCCGACCTGCTCGCGCCCGCCGCCGAGGCGTTGTCAGCAGCCGTGCGCCGCGGCAGCCTCGGCCAGCTCACCGTCGAGAAGGCCGACGGCGCCGCGTTGCTCGGCAGCGGCAGCCCGCTGCGCGAGGCACTCTCCGCTGCGGGCTTCGTGGCCACGCCCCGGGGGCTCAGCATCCGTGCCTGAAGGTGATGCCGTACGCCGTACGGCCGACCGGCTGGACCGGGCGCTGGCCGGGCGGGTGCTGGTGCGCAGCGACTTCCGGGTCCCGCAGCTGGCGACCACCGACCTCGCCGGGGCGAGGGTCGACGGAACGGCCACCCACGGCAAGCACCTGCTGACCCGGCTCACGACGCGCGACGACGCCCGGCTGACCCTGCACACCCACCTCAAGATGGAGGGCAGCTGGCGGGTGGTCGCAGCCGGCGAGCGCTGGCCGGGCCCCGCGGCGGACGCGCGGGTGGTGCTGACCACCGACGAGGTCGTCGCCGTCGGGCTGCGGCTCGGCCTGGTCGAGCTCCTCCCGACCACGGAGGATGCCTCCGTCGTCGGCCACCTCGGCCCCGACCTGCTCGGTCCGTGGACCCCGGAACAGCACGCGGAGGCCGTGGCCCGGCTCCTCGCCGATCCCGACCGGGTGCTCGGCGAGGCGCTCCTCGACCAGACGGTCGTGGCCGGCATCGGCACGATCTGGCTCGCGGAGAGCTGCTTCGTGCACGGCGTGAACCCGCAGGGACCGGTGGCAGCGGTGCGGGACCCGCAGCGCTTCCTGGCCCGCGCACGGCAGATGCTCCAGTCGGCGATGCGGACCGGCCGGCCGGTGACGACCGGCGACCGGCGCAACCCGGTGTGGGTCTACCGGCGCCACCGCCAGCCGTGCCTGCGCTGCGGCACGACCATCGAGGCCGGCCCGGTCGGCGATCCCGGCCGCGAGCGGACCACCTACTGGTGCCCGCGCTGCCAGCCCGCGCCCTCCGGCACCTGACCCGACACCCGACCTGACACCGGCCCGGCCACGGTGTCCGGCAGCACCAGGTCGTGGACCTCGACAGCCAGCACGTCGACGCCGCCCCGGGCCGCCACCGGGCGTACCTCCGCGGTGATGCGGTCGGCGGACGCCGTACGCACGGCCTCGGCGACCGCCGCGCCCGGGAGTCGGCCGACGACCTCCCGCAGTGTCACCTTCGTGGCGAGGCAGACCGCCGCGACGTGCTCGGCCGCGCGCTCGCCGAACAGCACCGGGTCGGACACCCGCCACCGCACCGTGACCGATGCGCGGACGGCGAGGCCGTCCTCGCTCGACACCTCCTCGCCCACCAGGGACGTGGACCGGTCGCGCAGGTCGACCACCTCGTAGCGCGCGCCCCGCCGGGAGCGGTGACGTCCGGCGGCGAGCACCTGCGGCGCCCGGCCGGGGACGTGCTCGAGCACGACGGTCCACGGCTGGACGGTGATGCGCGGGCGGAGCGGGGTCATCGGCGGCCTCCTCCGGTCCACGGTAGGGAGCGGTCACCGGTCGCTGCACCCGAATATCCGGTGGCCCGCGCAGACGGCGACCTGCGCAGACGGTGACCGGCGCAGACGGGGTCCCGCGCGTGGCCCGCGTCACGCCCGCTCGCGCGGCGCACCGGAACGCGGAGCGGGGGCTCGTTCGTTGTGCAGGCATGCATCGGCACTTCAACGGCCTCAAGACCGCTGGACTCTTCGGCGCGATCTTCGCGCTGCTCCTCGCGATCGGCGGCCTGATCTCGGCCTCGACCGGCTCGTCGGCCTTCATCTGGCTGTTCGCGCTGATCGGTCTCGCGACCACGGCCTACGGCTACTGGAACTCCGACAAGCTCGCGATCCGTGCGATGCACGCCTACCCGGTGACCGAGGCCCAGCAGCCGACGATGTACCGGATCGTGCGCGAGCTGTCGGCAGCGGCGAACCAGCCGATGCCGGCGCTCTACGTCTCCCCCACCCAGGCGCCGAACGCCTTCGCGACCGGCCGCAACCCGGACCACGCGGCCGTGTGCTGCACCGAGGGCATCCTGGGCCTGCTCGACGAGCGCGAGCTGCGCGGTGTGCTGGGCCACGAGCTGATGCACGTCTACAACCGCGACATCCTCACCAGCTCGGTCGCCGCGGCGATCGCCGGCGTGATCAGCTCGGTGGCCCAGTTCCTCGCCTTCACCTCCATCTTCGGCGGCGGCAGCGACGAGGACCGACCGAACCCGCTCGTCATGATCGCGACCGCGCTGCTGGCGCCGTTCGCGGCGGCGGTCATCCAGATGGCGATCAGCCGGACCCGCGAGTACGACGCCGACGAGGACGGCGCCCGGCTCACCGGCGACCCGCTCGCCCTCGCCTCCGCCCTGCGGAAGCTGGAGCTGGGCACCGCCCGGGCGCCCTTGGCGCCGACGCGGGAGCTGCAGAGCGCCAGTCACATGATGATCGCGAACCCGTTCCGGGCCGCGGACCTGCAGCGGATGTTCTCGACCCACCCGCCGATGGCGGACCGGATCGCGCGCCTCGAGGCGATGTCGGGGCGCTGAGCGACCAGGGTCAGGCCGCCGAGGCCACCACGTCGGTGCGCAGCGGCGCGATCGGCGTGGGGGCCGACGCCAGCAGGGCGGCCTCCTCGAGCGCGACCGCGTCGGCCACCTCCCGCAGCACGTCGGAGAGCGGCATGTCGAGCGCCTCGCACAGCGAGAACAGCAGCTCGGACGAGGCCTCCTTCTGGCCACGCTCGATCTCCGAGATGTAGCCCAGGCTCACCCGTGCGGCGCCCGAGACCTCACGCAGGGTCAGACCGAGCTCGGTGCGGCGACTGCGAAGGATGTCACCGAGCGAGCGGCGAAACAGCACCATCTCGATCTCCTCTCCGTGCGGGTCCGGTCCAGGGTCTCCCCGGGGCCGTGGTCACAACGCTACCCGAGTCCCGGTTCTTCCGTCGGGGGACCGTCCACCGAGATCGTGCCAGCGATCATGCCAGCCAGCGCCGACAGGGCGGCGTCGACACTCGCGGCCTGGATCTCGAACCGGTCCCCCTCGAGGTCGAGCGGCAGCACCTCGACGCCGTCCGGTCCGGCCACGCCGACGAAGACCGTGCCGACCGGCTTGCCCTCCTGGGTGTCCGGTCCGGCGACGCCGGTGGTGCTGAGCGCGTACGTCGTCCGCAGCAGCCGTTGCGCCCCGAGCGCCATCTCGCGGGCGCACTCGGCCGAGACGACGCCGTGCTCGTCGACCGTCTCGTCGGACACCCCGAGCAGGTCGACCTTGACCTTCGTCCAGTAGCTGACCACGCCCCCGCCGTACACCTCCGACGAGCCGGGCACGTCGGTGATCCGGGCGGCGACCCGTCCCGCGGTGAGTGACTCGGCCGTGGCGACGGACCCCTCGCGTTCCTTCAGCAGCGCGACGAGCTGCTCGGCTGGCGATCCCATGGCGGCCATGGTGCCACGGGACCACCAACCGGCCGGTCAGCGCCGGGTCAGCGCCCCCGGGCGACCGGCTCGGTCTCCGCGGAGGTCGCGGTCCCGTCGGCGAGGCCGTCGGCCGAGGCGGTCACCCGGACCGAGATCCGCTGGCCCGCGTGGACGCCGGTCAGCCGCAGCGTCTGGCCGGTCGCGCCCGCGATCGGCGCGCCGTCGGCGAGCCACTGGTAGGCCAGCGCCACGTCCGTCGGCGTCCAGGTGCCGCCGGTCGCGGTCAGCGTCCGGCCGACCCGGGCCGGTCCCGTGACGGTCGGCGGGGTCTCGTTGACGACCGTGTCCGGCGCGCCGCTGTCGACCTCGACCACCGTGCGGGCGACGGTCCCCGTCTGCGCGCCGACCAGGGTCAGCGTGACGCTGCCCGAGGCCACGTCGGCGGGGAGCACGACGTCCACCGCGGCGGTGCCGTACTGGTCGTAGACCGCGGTGCCGATCGTGTTGTCCACCGTCGCGGTGCCGAGGACCCGGTCGCCGAGGCGCACCTCCACCTCCGCGTCCTTGACGTCGTTGGCGGTGGACATGGTCCATGACGCGATCCCGAAGGCGACGTGGTCACCCGGCAGGTACGACGCCGGGGCGTTCGCGGGGTACTCGACCTCGACGGCGCGCTGGCTGTGGTCGACCGGTAGCGGGGCGTTCCGGTACTGCGCCATGTAGTCGACCATCGCCGCGAGGTCGACCTTGCCGGTGTCGGCCCGGCTGGTGCCGTTGGCGAGCTCGAAGAAGTTGTCGCCGCCAGAGGCGAGGAACGAGTTCACCGTCACGGAGTAGGTCTGCGTCTCGTCGACGGGAACGCCGTCGAGCCACATCCCGGTGACCTCGCCCTCGAAGGTGGCCGTCCCGTTCACCGTGACCGGCTTCTCGACGTAGGTGTAGGTGAAGCCCCTCGAGACGCCGAGCCGCAGGAACGGCCTGGACGGGACCTCGCCGGCCGCGGTGCGCTGCCACTGCTGCTCGAGGACCGTCTCGATCTGCGCGCCGGTGAAGTCCATGTTGACCAGGGTGTTGGCGAACGGCTGGACGACGGCGGCCTGCTTGTAGGTCAGGTCACGGACGTCGCCGTTGACGGTGCCCAGCATGTCCTCGCGCAGGCCTCCGGGGTTCATGAAGGCGATCTGTGCACTGCCGGACTCCGGGGCTCGGGTCGCCCAGCGCTGCACCTCGGCCACCTGGTTGCCGAGGGTGGACTCCCCACCGCGGTTCTCGGTGGTTCCGTTGGCCAGCTTGGCGCGGGAGAAGGGGCCCTCCATGGTCCCGAGGACCTCGGCGCCGAGCACGTCCGCCTCGGCCTTCGCCGCCGCGACGATGGCGTCGACCGCCGGGTCGTTCGGGTAGCCGGTGCCGGCGATTCCGATGACCTCCTGGGCGACCGCGACCAGGTCGCCGGTGGCCTCGTCGTAGGTGAACACCAGCTGGTTGAGGCTCTGGCCGTACTGCCCGGCCGAGACCACCGGTCGCTCGGTGACGGCCCGGCCCTCGTCGGCCCACTCGGCGACCGGGAACGAGCAGTTGTAGGCGAGGTGGGTGTGGCCCGAGACGATCGCGTCGACGTCGGAGGAGACGTTCTGGGTGATGTTGCCCCAGGTGGTCGCCTCGTCGGTGAACTGCGGGGAGGAGCAGCTCGTCGACGCCGAGCCCTCGTGGACCAGCATGATCACCAGGTCGGCCCCGTTGGCGCGCAGGTCGGCGGCCTCGGCGTTGACCGAGCCGACGATGTCGGTGACCTCGAGGTCGGCGATGCCGTCGGGCGACACGAGCGCCGGGAGGTCCTCGGTGACGGCGCCGACGAAGCCGACCCGGACCCCGTCGACCGTGCGGATCCAGGTGGCCGGCACGGCCGGATTGCCGGTCGCCTTGAGCTTCAGGTTGGCCGCGATGTAGCGCCACTGGGCGCCGCCGAGCGGGTTGTTCTCGGCGTCGTACGGCGCCATGACCCGGTTGCGCAGGTCGTCGTACCCCTTGTCGAGCTCGTGGTTGCCGACCGCGGACACGTCGAGGCCGGCCGCGTTCAGGGCGTCGATGGTCGGCTTGTCGTCCTGGATGAAGGACTCGAAGGTCGAGGCGCCGATCAGGTCGCCGGCCGCGACGAACAGGGTGTTCGGGTTGTCGCCGCGCAGCTCCTTGACCGCACCGGAGAGCACCGACGCACCGGCGCTGTCGCCGCCCGAGGGCAGGACCCGGCCGTGGAAGTCGTTCGTGCCGAGGACCTGGATCTCCTTGTAGGAGCCGGTGACCTCGGGTACGTCGATGCCGACGACCTCCGGGTTGTGGTCGGACGCCGCGAACGGCAGGTTCGGCTGCCAGAAGTCGGTGACGTTGTAGTTGTGGCGGCTGTACTGGAAGGCCACCGACTCGGAGGCGTTGATGTCCCAGATGTCGGCGCCGGTGACCATGTCGAGGCCGGCCTGGTTGGCCAGCACGTGGTCGAGGGAGCCGCTCAGCCCGGAGAACGAGTAGCTCTCCTCCTCCTCGGTGGAGTCGACCAGGACGAACCCGCCGTCCTCGAGGGCCCGGATCGGGTCCTCCTTCGAGTAGGCGTTGAAGTCACCGGCGAGGAACACCGCGTCGATGTCGCGCGCCGCGGCGAAGTCGTCGGCGAACTGGACCAAGCGGGTGGCCTGACGGGTCCGGTCGCCGTTGAACGCACCGGTGTCGGGGTGGTTGGCGTTGTCGCCCGTGGCGGGCGTGTCGCTGTCGCCCTTGGACTTGAAGTGGTTGAGGACGACCGCGAAGGCGTCGGCGTCGAGCGCCCCGCGCGCCTTGAACGCCTGGGCCAGCGGCTCCCGGGCGTTGGCGAACTCAGTGGTGCCGAAGAGGATGTCGGACTGGCCGACCGGCTCGACGCTGGCCGGGCGGTAGATGAACGCGGGCCGGATGACGTCCTGCTCGCGCACCGACGAGCTCAGCGTGGCCTCGCCGGGGCTGTGCACGAAGTCCCACGTTCCGGCGCCGGCGTCGGCGTTGAGGGCCGCGACCAGCGCCCGCAGCGCGTCGTCGCGGTCGGACTCGCCGACCAGCTTGATCGACGACTCGACCTCCTGCAGCCCGACGATGTCGGCGCCGAGCGTGTTGATCGCGGTCACGATCTTCGCCTGCTGGCGGGTCAGGCTCGTGTCGGTCGCCGCGCCCCGCGGGCCGTTGCCGGCGTTGACGCCGTCGGTGACGATGCCGCAGGTCCGGTTGGCGATCCGGTTGCCGTCGCGATCGACGTAGTAGGAGCACTGCGCGTTGACCGGCGGCGTCTGCGAGGCGCCGTTGGCGACGTACTGCTCACCGGTGGTGTTGAAGTAGTTGAGCACGTTGAAGGTGGCGATCCTGAGGTCGCCGCCGACGTCGCGCGGCGCGGCGTTGGCCGGGCGGGTGTTCTCGAAGGTCGCGACCGCCGCTCCGTCGTCGAAGACCGGGGAGGTGGGCTGGAAGCGCCAGGTGCCGAAGCGGTTCTCGAGCACGACGGGCCCGGTGAGCGTGGCCTCGGCTCCGACCCGGATCGGGTTGGTGGGCCGCAGCCACGGCAGCGGCCGGTCCTGGGCGGCGCCGTTGGTCATGTAGTTCACCGACGTGCCGTCGTCGAGCACGACGCCGCGGGCGAGGTTGTCCGCCTTGATGGCGTTGAGCAGGAAGCTGTTGTTGTCGGCGGCGTGCTCGGTGGGCTGTCGCAGCGGCTCGTCGCCCGTGGCCAGGCCGATCTCGGCGAAGGTGTTGATGTTGTAGCTGTTGGTCACCGTGAACCGGTCGGTCGGGGCGAGCAGCATGCCCTCCTGCGCCTCCCGGGCCGACTCGCTGGTCGGGTAGGCGATCGCCAGCGGTGCCACGGCCGGGAGCGCCGACTCCAGCTCCACGACGCCGCCGGCGGCGGGCACCAGCTGCGTGCTGCCCGCGAACTCGGTGACCTCACCGGTCACCTCGACGGAGTCGCCGATCGCGACGCCTGCGGGCATCGAGCTCGAGCCGTAGACGTAGATCGCGTCCGAGGCGCCCGGCGTGGCGTCGGTGGTACCGCCGGTCCCGGCGGTCTGGACGTACATGCCGTCGAAGCTGGAGCCGGTGAACGACGGGTCGCGGAACATCGCGGTCACGACGCCGGTCGTGGTCACCACCTCGTCCACCCGCTCCGACGCGGCGCCGGTGCCCTGGATGTCGGCGATCGTCACCTCGTCGGGCGCGGCAGCGACGGTGATCACGAAGGTGACCGACGCGGTCGCCGGCGTCGGCTCGCCCGAGTCGGTGACGGTCGCGGTCGCCTCGAACGTGCCGGCGGCGGTCGGCGTACCGCTGACCAGGCCGGCGGTGCTCAGCGTGACGCCG
Organism: Nocardioides sp.; assembly: GCA_035554935.1. Taxonomy (GTDB): domain Bacteria; phylum Actinomycetota; class Actinomycetes; order Propionibacteriales; family Nocardioidaceae; genus Nocardioides. Next base: position 44,395 of record DATMHM010000078.1, read on the forward strand.
TCGGGCAGCGCGCCCGCGGTCAGGGCCCACGTGTAGCCCGGCGTGCCGTCCTTCGCCTGCAGCGTGAACGACACCGGGTCGCCGACGTACGTCGACACGTCAGCGGGGTCCGTCGCGGTGAGCTCGCCGGGGTTCCCGGCCGTCATGCCGTTGGGGGCGCCCTTGGTGTTCGTGACCGGGCCGGCCCATGTGCCGTCGCCCTGACGCTGCAGCGTGTCGGTCCCGGGGGTCGTGTTGGCCTCGACGGCGGCGCCGGTGTCGACCGAGCTGACCGGCGCCGGAGGGGACCCGAGCGCGGCGGTCATCGGGCCCTCGTAGGAGACGAACTCGACGACCGCGCCGGCCGCGTTCACGAGCGCGACACCGTCCGGGGAGCCGTTCTGGAGGATCCCGCCGGTCGTGGTGGCCGGATAGGCGACGACGTGCGTGCCCCAGCCGCCGGCCTGGTCCGGGACCACGCCCCCGAGGTTGTCGGTGCGGTAGACGGTGCTGCCGTTGCCGTTGACCAGCACGACCTGCCAGCCGTCGAGGTTGGTGCCGGCCGGGGCGGTGACCTCGACGAACTCGCCGACGCCACCGGCGTCGTTGGCGGTGCTGTCGTCGTAGTGGATCTCGGACAGGAACACGCCGGTGACGGCGTGCGCGGCCGGGACGACGAAGGCGGACAGGCCCGAGACGGCGAGTGCTGCACCGAGGGAGCCGAACAGGAACTGCTTCGCAGGACGCATGGACTTCTTCCGGGGGGTCGACAGAGCGGCACGGTGCAGTGCTGCCCGAGGAGCGACTGCGTGAGGCGGGGAAGGAGCCCTGACCCTAGATCCACACCCCTGCCTGTTGGCAAGGGGTTGAGCAAAACCCGGTCGACGAATTCGTGAAGAAACGGTGTCGGCGGTGCGGTGCGGCCGCAGGTACGGCGGCGCGGGCGGTCAGGCTGCGGAGGTCTTCCCGCCGCGGATGTCGTGCCGCTGGCGCCACACGTCGCGGAAGAACTCGTAGCCCGACCAGATCGTCAGCGCGAACGCGACCAGCAGCAGCGCGATCGCCGCCCACCAGGTCACCTCGCCGGGGACGTCGAGCCAGCCGTCGACCTCGAGCAGCGGCAGGCTGAGGAAGCCCAGCGCCAGGGCCTGGGCCGCGGTCTTCCACTTGCCGCTCTGCGCGGCCGCGATGACCACGGCCTTCAGGATCGACAGCCGGAGGAGCGTGACGGCCCACTCGCGCACCAGGACGACGACGGTGATGGTCCACATCCACCAGGTGTCCATGATGATCGACAGGCCGATGAAGGCCATGCCTGTGATCGCCTTGTCCGCGATCGGGTCGGCGATCTTGCCGAAGTCGGTGACCAGGTTGCGGGCCCGCGCGATGTCGCCGTCGATCTTGTCGGTCACCATCGCGACGAAGAAGATCCCCCAGGCCACGGTGCGCCAGGTGACCGAGTCACCACCGTCGACGAGCAGCGCCCAGCCGTAGAACGGGACCAGCACGATGCGCAGCGTGGTGAGCGCGTTGGGCAGGTTCCAGTTGCTCGGCTTCGCCGTGGTCGGGGTCTCCCCCGTGCTGGTCTCGCTCATCACTGTCCTCCTGCCGGTTCGGCGATCAGGTCGACGCCGTCGGAGGCAACGACGATCGCCCGCACGAAGTCACCCACCCGGGCCTCCGGGACGCCGAGGACCCGGGTCGTGCCGTCGACCTCGGGCCCCTGCTGGGCCGCACGGCCCTCGACGGTGCCGTCGCCGGTGCCATCGGGGTCGACCTCCTCGACCAGCACCTCGACGGTGCTGCCGATCCGCTCCTCGGCGCGCTCGGCGGTGAGCTCGCCCACGAGGTCGTTGAGGTGCTGGACCCGGGCCTGGATCTCGTCGTCGTCGAGCTTGCCGTCGAACGACTCGGCCTCGGTGCCGTCCTCGTCGGAGTAGCCGAACACGCCGGTCACGTCCATCCGCGCCGCGACCAGGAAGTCGCACAGCGTCTGGAACTCCTCCTCGGTCTCCCCGGGGAACCCGACGATCACGTTGGAGCGCACGCCCGCCTCGGGCGCCAGCGCGCGGACCTGGTCGAGCAGCCCGAGGAAGCTGCCCGGGTCGCCGAAGCGGCGCATCCGGCGCAGCACGGTGGCGCTGGCGTGCTGGAAGGACAGGTCGAAGTACGGCGCAACGCCGGGCGTGGTCGCGATCGCGCGGACCAGGCCGGGGCGGGTCTCGGCGGGCTGCAGGTAGGACACCCGGACCCGCTCGATGCCGTCCACGGCGGCCAGCTCCGGCAGCAGCGTCTCGAGCAGCCCGAGGTCGCCCAGGTCCTTGCCGTACGACGTCGAGTTCTCCGAGACGAGGAAGATCTCCTTGACGCCCTGCTCGGCGAGCCAGGTCGCCTCCTGCAGCACGTCGGAGGGACGGCGGCTCACGAACGAGCCGCGGAACATCGGGATCGCGCAGAAGGTGCACCGGCGGTCGCAGCCGCTGGCGAGCTTCAGCGGCGCCATCGGGCTGTCGTCGAGGCGCCGGCGGATGGCCGAGCGGCCCGGGATCGCGACGTCGAGGTCGGCATCCGTCGTGGTCTCGACGACGGCCTGGCGCTCGGCCGGGCTGATCGGCAGCAGCAGGCGTCGGTCACGCGGCGTGTGCGGGTGCGGCCTCTCGCCGGCGAGGATCGAGCGCAGCCGCCCGGAGATGTCCTGGTAGTCGTCGAAGCCCAGCACCGCGTCGGCCTCGGGCAGCGACGAGGCCAGCTCCTCGCCATACCGCTCCGCGAGGCAGCCGACGGCGACGACCGCCCGCGGGCGCCCGGTCTCCTTGAGGTCCGCGGCGGCGAGCAGGGTGTCGATCGAGTCCTTCTTGGCGGCGTCGACGAACCCGCAGGTGTTCACCACGACCGTGTCGGCGTCCTCCGGGTCGTCGACGAGGGCGAAGCCGTCGGCGGCCAGGCGGCCGGCGAGCTCCTCGGAGTCGACGTCGTTGCGGGCGCACCCGAGGGTGAGCAGGGCAACCGAGACGGGTGTGGAAGTGCTGGTCATGTCCGGTCGAGCCTACCGTTCGGGGCGGGTCGGCCGGGATTCGTCGGACGTGTGATCCTCAGCGGGCCACGAGCGTCTTGGCGACCTCGGTGCCGGTCTCGCCCAGCGGCTTCGCCTGGGCGCGGCCGATGGCGTAGGTGACCGAGCCGTCAGAGGTGGAGATCCGGATCGGCGGCACGACCTTCAGCTCGGTGGTCTGCCCGAACGCCAGGTTGCCGTCGAAGACGATCTGCCCGTCGCGGTCGCGGACGTTGAGCTGCGCCCCGCCGCCGGCGGCGGTGAGGGTCAGCCGGACCGGGTCGCCCTTGGCCTCGGCAGCGCTGGTGATGCCGCCGGACTGGTTGAGCACCGGGGTGTCGCGGACCGGCTCGGAGCCGTCCATGACGAGCCTGGCGACCGACCAGACCAGCACCGCGCCCATCACGGCGGCGATGAGCACCGACCAGTTGCGTCCGCCGCGGGTGCTGCGGATCGCACCGCCCGCACCGGTCGCCAGCTCGGACTCGAAGACCCGCCGGGGGTCGACCGGCGCGTGGGCGTAGCGCTCGTCGTAGGCGGCGACCAGCGGCGTCGCGTCGATGCCGAGGACCCGGGCCAGGGTGCGCAGGTGGCCGCGGGCGTAGAAGTCGCCGCCGCACGGCCCGAAGTCGTCGAGCTCGATGGCCTCGATGACGTGCGGGCGGATCCGGGTGCGCTCGGACAGCTGGTCGATGGTGAGGCGCAGCCGGTTGCGGGCAGCGGCGAGCTCCGGGCCGATCACCGGGTCGGCGGCCGGCTCGACGGCCAGGTCGTCGAGGACCACGGTGACCGACTCGTGGCCGGTCTCGTCCGCCGGCGGCAGCCCGGCGGCCGGGAGCGGGATCCGGAGCGCGGCGTCACGCTCGACCCGGGCGGAGAGCACGGTCGTCCGGCCGGGGGCCGGGGGCTCCTCCTCGGGGTCGTCGATGGCCTGGGCGTCCTCGGCGACCTGGGCGGTCACCGCCGGGATCTCGTCCGTCCCGGCCTCGTCGGCCGGGTCGGGGGCGAGGACGATCTCGTCGGTGGTCTCGGCGTCGGAGCCCTCCGGCCCGGCCGACTCGTCCGAATCGTCCGACTCGGCCGACTCGTCGGTGTCGGCCGCATCGTCCAGGTCGGCGGGCTCGTCGTTGCGACCGCCGGCCCCGGGTACGACGCCCGCCAGTCCTGCGGCCACCCGGGCCGCGATGCCGTGCCGCTCCGACGGAGCGGCGTCGTCGTCGCGGTAGAGGTCGCTGAGCGTCGGGACCGAACCGCTGCGCGAGGGCGCCTCGGCGAGCCCCGGTACGACCTCGACCACGTCGGCGCGCCCGTCGGCCAGGTCCGCGAGCACGTCGCTCAGCGACGCGGCCGACGCGCCGGTCAGCCGGGTGGCGAGCGTCAGCGGCACGACGAGCTGCTGGTCGTCGTACCCGTCGACGAGGAGGTGCCCGTCGCGCAGCAGGCTGCGGCGGGGCAGGTGCTCGAGGCAGTCGATCTCCGGCCACGCGATGCCGCGCCACTGCGCGCCCTGGCGCAGACGGACGCCCTGGGCGTCGGCGACCAGCAGCGGCGCGCGGCTGTCGAAGAGCGAGACCAGGTGGGCGATCGTCACCAGCGCCAGCACGCCGAGGGCGAGCCAGTCGAGGGCGGTGCCGCCGGTGAAGGCACGGGCGGCGAAGGCGGCCGCCATGACGGCGGCGAACCCGCCGACGCCGGCCGAGAGGGCGACGTTGCGCCGCACCTCGACCCGGTGGTCGGGGGCGAGGTCCGGGGCGAGGGCGCCGGCCCCGTCCGCGCTGCTGTCGTGGTCGGTGGGCGTCAGCTGGTCGGTCATCTGGGTCACGCCTCCCCCTGGATCGTCATGATCACGGCATCGAGCTCGTCAGGCTTGACCAGGACGTCGCGTGCCTTGGAACCCTCGCTCGGTCCCACGACGCCCCGGCTCTCTAGGATGTCCATCAGCCGGCCGGCCTTGGCGAAGCCGACCCGGAGCTTGCGCTGCAGCATCGACGTCGACCCGAACTGGGTGGAGACGATCAGCTCGATCGCCTGGACCACCAGGTCCATGTCGTCGCCGATGTCGTCGTCGAGGACCTTGCTCGACGCCGCCGGAGCGGTGACGTCCTCGCGGTAGTTGGGCTCCAACTGCGTCTTGCAGTGCTTGACGACCTGGTGGATCTCCTGCTCGGTGACCCACGACCCCTGGACTCTTATCGGCTTCGACGCACCCATCGGCAGGAACAGGCCGTCACCCTGGCCGACCAGCTTCTCGGCACCGGGGGTGTCGAGGATGACGCGGCTGTCGGCGAGGCTGGACGTCGCGAACGCCAGCCGGGACGGCACGTTGGCCTTGATCAGGCCGGTGACGACGTCGACGGAGGGCCGCTGCGTGGCGAGGACCAGGTGGATGCCGGCCGCGCGGGCCAGCTGGGTGATCCGCACGATCGAGCTCTCGACGTCGCGCGGCGCGACCATCATCAGGTCGGCGAGCTCGTCGACGATGACGAGGAGGTAGGGGTACGGCGTCAGGGTGCGCTCGCTGCCCGGCGGGACCTCGACCTTGCCCTCGCGGACGGCCTTGTTGAAGTCGTTGATGTGCCGGAAGCCGAAGTTCGCCAGGTCGTCGTACCGCATGTCCATCTCGCGGCACACCCACTCGAGGGCCTCGGCGGCCTTCTTCGGGTTGGTGATGATCGGGGTGATCAGGTGCGGCACGCCCTCGTAGGCGTTGAGCTCGACCCGCTTGGGGTCGACCATG
>DATMHM010000079.1:0-6312 GCA_035554935.1 Nocardioides sp.
CGCCGCGATGCCGCGGCCCTCGGCGCGCGCCGACGCCTGCAGGATCGAGAAGAGGTTCCATCGGATCGCCTGCTGCAGCTCGGGCTGGCCCGGGACCTCGACGTCGGCGCGCGCCCAGAAGTCGGCCAGCCAGGCCTCCTGCGCCTCGAACTGCCGGGCCACGCCCTCCTCGTGCGTCCGGGCCAGGGTCCGCTCGCAACGGTCGATCAGCTCGCGCGGCGGCACCGTGTCGGCGGTGTGGAAGGAGACCAGCTTCGTCAGCCGCACCGGCACGCCCGGGTCGGCGGCGACGCGATAGATCACCTTCGCCATGTCGTCCTCGGCGTGCACCTCCATCGCGTGCTGCGCCTCGGTGTCGAGGACGTGGTCGGCGACGACGCCGATCGTCATCCCGCTCTCGGCGGTGCGGTAGCCCAGCTTGATCCGCCCGGTCTCCGGGTCGGCGTCGTGCAGCCGCGGCACCAGCACCCGGCGGTCGAACATCTCCGCCTTGCGCGGGTCGGCGCCGGCCTCGCCGTCGTCGCCGCCCAGCCCGGTCGGCTCCTCCTGCTCCATGTCCTGGCGGTTGATCAGCTGCGAGGAGATCGACAACGAGGCGCGCTGGTCGAGCATGGTGACCTCGAAGGTCAGCACCGCGAGGTGGCGCTGCTCGAGCGGCACCATGCGGGTCGAGCGGACCCGCACCCGCTTGCCTCCGGGCGTGCGCCACAGCAGCTCGCGCGACAGGACGCCGGTGCGGAAGTCGAGCGCCCGCTCGTACTCCAGCAGGTCGGCCACCGACACCTGCAGGGGCTCGTCGTCGACGTACAGCCGGATCACCTTGGGGTCCGGGGCGTTGACGATCGTCTGCCCGATCCGGGCGAAGCCGTAGGCCTCCTCGGCGTGGGAGATCGGCCAGGTCTCGTGGAAGCCGTTGATGAACGTGCCGTTGACGTGGGCGTCGCGGCTCTCCGAGTAGTTGCCGCGCAGGCCGAGGTAGCCGTTGCCGACGGCGAACAGCGACTCGGTGGTGCCGAGGTCGCTGCCGTCGAAGCGGGTCTCGACCAGCCGCCACTCGTCGGCCGGGAACCGGGTCCGGTCGAGCGGGTCCGCGATGGGCGGCGCCTTGTGGGACGGGCCCTCGGGGGGCGTCACTTGCCCGCTCCGTTCGTGAGCAGCTCCGCGAGGTCCCGTACGACGACCTGCGCGCCGGCCTCGCGCAGCGCGGTGTCGCCGGCACCCCGGTCGACGCCGATCACCAGCCCGAAGCCGCCGGCGTGGCCGGCCCGCACGCCGCTGAGCGCGTCCTCGAGGATCACCGCCGTGGCGTTGGTCGCGCCGAGCTCGCTGGCCGCGTGGGCGAAGGTGTCGGGCGCCGGCTTGCCGGGGAGGCCGAGTTCGGCGGCGAGGCCGCCGTGGACGACCAGCGGGAAGTAGTCGCTGAGGCCCGCTGCGGCGAGCACCGCGGGGGCGTTGCGGGACGACGACACCACCGCCATCGGCATGCCCTGCCCGTGCAGCTGGACGATCAGCTCCACCGAGCCCGGATAGGGGGCGACGCCCTCGTCGGCGAGGATCCGCTCGAACGCGTCGTTCTTGCTGTTGCCGAGGCCGCAGACGGTCCGCGCCGTCGGCGGGTCCTCCGGCGTCCCCTCCGGCAGCGTGATGCCGCGGGAGGCGAGGAACGACCGGACGCCGTCGTAGCGCGGCTTGCCGTCGACGAAGTCGAAGTAGTCCTGCTCGGTGTAGGGCGGGTGCGCGACGCCGTCCGCCGCCGACCGCTCGGTGAGGAACGCGTTGAACATCGCGTCCCACGCGTGCATGTGCACCTCGGCGGTCGGCGTCACCACCCCGTCGAGGTCGAACAGCACGGCGTCCCACTTGCTCCAGTCCACGGAAGTCTCAGGCACCCGCTCAGGCTAGCCGGGCGAGCGTGACGAAGATCAGGGTCCGATCAGGGTCACAACCGATTCATGAAGGCCTCTCATCTGGTGGAATACCGCTCATGCGCCTCCCCATCCTCGGTCCCGTGATCGGGCCCGTGCTCGACCCGGTCCTCGGTCCGGTGAAGCAGCGTGTCGGCGCCTGGCTCCTCAACCGGACCATGCGCAACGGCATCGACCTGCGCAAGCTCCGCTTCCTGCCCGACTCGATCACCCTCCCGCTCAAGCGCGACGGCCTCGACCCACTGCCCGCGATGCGGCAGGTGCAGGCGGAGGAGCCGGTGAAGAAGCTCGCCGACATGTTCGGCAAGGGCGTGTGGCTGGTCAGCGGGTACGACGAGGCGCGCGAGGTGCTCGCCGGCGGTGCCGACGTGTGGTCCAACGACCTGGGCCAGTTCGTGTCCCAGGAGGGCCGCTCCGAGGAGGAGCAGATCGGCGGCCTCGGCATGACCGACCCGCCGCTGCACACCGCGCTGCGCCGCTACCTGACGCCCGAGTTCACGATGCGCCGCCTCGCCCGACTGCAGCCGGGGATCGAGTCGATCGTGAAGCAGCGCCTCGACGCGATGGAGCTCGCGGGTCGCGGCGGCCGGCCGGTCGACATGGTGGAGGAGTTCGCGTTCGCCGTACCCTTCGACGTCATCTGCGACCTGCTCGGCCTGCCGGTCGACGACCGCGCCCGCTTCCTCGAGCTCGGCGTCGCGCGCTTCGACCTCACCGAGGGCGGGGCCGGGGCGTTCGGCGCCGCAGCGCACACCCGCGAGTTCCTCATCAACGCGGTGCGCGAGCAGCGCGCCAACCCGGGCGACGGCCTGATCGGCGCGCTGCTGAAGGAGCACGGCGACGAGCTCGACGACGTCACCCTCGGCGGCATCGCCGACGGCGTCTTCCTCGGCGGCTACGAGACGTCCGCGAGCATGCTGGCGCTCGGCGCCTACCTGATCGCGACCACCCCGAAGGCCGGCGAGATGCTGCGCTCCGACGACGGGGAGCAGGTCAACAAGGTCGTCGAGGAGCTGCTGCGGCACCTGTGCGTCGTCCAGCTCGCGTTCCTGCGGTTCGCGAAGACCGACGTCGAGGTCGGCGGCAGGCGGATCAAGGCGGGCGACGCCGTCGGCGTCTCGCTCCTCGCCGCCAACCGCGACCCGCGCCTCGCGCCCGGGCTCGACGAGTTCGACCCGACCCGCGACCCGAGCCGGCACCTCGCTTTCGGCTGGGGCATGCACCGCTGCGTCGGCGCGGAGCTCGCCCGGATGGAGCTGCGGACGGCGCTGCGGATGCTCGCCGAGCGGTTCCCCGACCTGACGATGGCGGCGGACATCTCCGAGCTCGAGTTCCGCAAGCTCTCGGCGGTGTACGGCGTCGAGGCGCTCCCCGTCTACACCGGCGCCCGCGTCCCGGCCTGAACCGCCAGCCTTCTGGCTGGCGGGCTGGTTCGGCCGCGTCCGGGTAGCGTCGAGGTGTGGTCGACGTGGGTCCGGTGCTGGTCGACCACCGCGAGCGCGGCAGCGCGATCCCCGAGGCGCTGGCGGCGGCCGGCCTCGACGTCCGGCTGACCGACCTCCCGGTGGGCGACTACGTGCTCGGCCCCGGGCTGGCGGTCGAGCGGAAGGGCCCGCACGACCTGGGCGCGTCGATCCGCGACGGCCGCATCTTCGACCAGGCCGTCCGCCTCCAGTCCGCGTTCGCCCAGGCCGTGCTGCTGATCGAGGGCGAGCCGCGCGGCATCGCCGAGGACGCCTGGCGCGGGGCCGTCTGCCGGCTGGTCGAGGACGGCTTCACCGTGCTGCACAGCCTGGACGCCGAGGACAGCGCCGCCTGGGTCGTCCGGCTCGCCAAGCGCGCCCGCCGCGCCGGCCCGACCGCCCCCACGCACGGCCCCCGCCGGGCACCCCGCCACCCGGCCGCGCAGGCGGAGGCGATGCTGTCCGTCGTACCCGGCATCAGCACCACCATGGCCCGCAGCCTGCTCGCCTCCTACGGCAGCCTCGCCGCCGTCGCCGCAGCGGCCCCCGACGGCCTGCGCCGCCACCCCGGCATCGGCCGCGTGCGCGCGACCCGCCTCGCCGAGGCCCTGCACGGCCGGTACGTCGCCCCCACCGACCGCGACCCCGAGCCCGCCCGCCCCCTCCGCGGCCCCCGCCCGCCCCGCCGCTGGCTCCTCGTCGGCCCTCGCCCGGGCGACGAGCCACAGTCCTTCGACCGGCGCGCGGTGGCGCTGCGGGTGCTGCGCTCGGCACCGGCGGGCAGCCAGTTGATCGACGGGCTGACGGGTGAGGTGTCGGCGACCTCGCCGGGCACCTGAGCGCCACGGTCGCGCTCGCGGGCGGGCATGGGACAGGCCCGGGAGGACAATGGGAAACGTCTCTGACTCCAGCGTGGCCGGCTCACATCCCTGCACCGGCTCTTCGGACAGGTCACTCCCGGACCCGTCACACTCACCGTAGCGGTCCATGCGAGAAGCAGCGGTCAGTACTCGATTGACTACTACCAATTCCGTATTACGATTTGAATGTGGAAACGATCAAGGGCGCTCCGGTCACCGATGAGCAGGTGCAGGGCTGGGCGGACGAGGCCGAGCGGGGCTACGACGTCGCTCAGCTGCGCAAGCGAGGGCGCAAGCCCCTGGGCGATGGCCCGGCGAAGGTCGTCCCCGTCCGCCTCGACGACGACCTCCTGAAGACGCTGGACGAGCGGGCGGATCACGACCACGTCAGCCGTTCCGAGGTCATCCGCGAAGCGATCCGCGCCTACATTTCGTGAAGGTCCATGCGTCGGCGCTCAAGCACGGGGTGGAACCGGCCGACGCGATCCGTGCGGCCAGCCATCCGCTCTTCGTCAGCGAGCTCGACGACGACAACCCCGGACGTCAGCTCCGCCTGGGCTTCGACGGCGCGGGCCGGTTGCTGGAGCTGGTCATCCTGCGCTTCGACAGCGGCAACGAGTTGATCATTCACGCGATGAAGGCGCGCCGTCAGTACGTCGACCTGCTCGACTGACGACGTGTGTGCGCTCCGCGGCATGGTCGGGCGCTCCGTCCCGACAGCGGCATGAGCGGGCGCTCCGCTCCGCAGCGGCACCAGCGTGCACTCGCTGTGATACACAGGCTCATGGCTCCCCAGGGCGTTTCTGCCGAAGTCAAGCAAGTGCTCTACCACTGGTGGGACCTCGGTGAGCCAGCTACCGGAGCAACACATTTCGGCGCGACGGTCCAGGTGCTCATCGGTTCAACGGACCGGGACCACGCGGACTCCTTCGACGGCATCGTGTGTTCGCGGAGCGATTCGACCTCGCTCAGTGGGGCTCTGGGTTCGCGGAAGGCGTGCTGCCAGGCGGAGAGGTACTGCCGGTCCATGGGGTGGGGCTCATGAGGGCGTGGTCACCGACGGCCGTCGAAGCGGCTGTGGTGCGCCTCGTAGCCGCGAGTAGTCCGGGTCCCGACTGGGGAACGGTTGCTGACCGCATCGGACGTCACCTGCCCTGGGAGTACGACTACAGGCACGACGACGAACTGAACGAGCGCGGCGGACTACCGAGGCTCGCCCACTCGTTCTGGCACGACGAGTCCCGCAACTAGCCAGGGGCAAGGCACCCACATCGGCATGAGCGAGCACCTCCGAACCGCGGCTGCTGTCAGGCGGCGTAGTCGAGGAGGATTCTCGAGGCGTAGATCTCGGCGTGGCTGACGGGTTGGGGCGCGGTCCGTCGGTCGCCGACTGTGTTGCCGGTGACTTGGCGGGTTCCGGTGTGGTCGACCAGGTAGTGGGCCCCGTAGGGATCGCGCCAGATCACGATCCCGGGGAAGGGTTGTCGGGCCTCCCAGCCCGCATGTGTCTTCACTCGGTGGTGGCTGCGGGTGAGGGGGGCGAGGTTCCCGATCGCGGTGGCCCCGCCCTCGCTGTACGGCACTTGGTGGTCGATGTCGCCCTTCCCGGACGTCGAGCTCGCGTAGGGGAAGACGTCGCCGGGGAACATCAACCGCACCGCCTCACGTAGCCGTGCGGGGATCTCGTAGGCGTCGACCGGTGCTTGGCCGGCGAGGTCGATGACGGGCGCGACCCGGACTCCGCCGGCGATGTGCTCGACGAGGTGGCGGACCCAGGCGGTGGTGACGGGCCCGTGGCCCTCCATCCGCGCGATGGGGGAGTCGGGGGTGAGGTGGAGGTGGATCTTCACCTTCGGCTTGAGTGGCCCGACCTTCTTGCCGGCCTTGGTGTCGAGGTCGCGGTGGGCGTCGGGGTTGGTCAACAGCTCGAACGCGACCAGCCGTCGGTCGTTGAGGCTGGTGCCGGGCATCTGGGGTTCGAGGTGTTTGGCGAGGGCGGTGATGCCGGCGTCGGAGGTGAGGACCTTTGCGGCGTGGTGGTGGATGGTGAGGGTGGCCATGCCG
>DATMHM010000080.1:0-112586 GCA_035554935.1 Nocardioides sp.
AGCTGCTGGCGCAGGCGCTCGGCGGTGAGGCGGGCGACCTCGGACTCTACCCACAGTTTCAGCAGCCGCTGGTGCAGGTCGTGGGTGCGCAGTTCGGGCCGCTCGCGCCAGGTCTTCGCGACCGGGCCGATCATGCCGCCCTCGCGGGGCAGCCGCATGCCGCCGATGGCGACGCGCTCGTTGTTCAGCGTGGTCTGCGCGACCCGCCAGCCGTCGCCGACCTCGCCGAGGCGGCGGGAGTCGGGGATCACCACGCCGGTGAGGAAGACCTCGTTGAACTCGGCCTCACCGGTGATCTGGCGCAGCGGCCGCACCTCGACCCCGGGGTCGGTCATGTCGCACAGGAAGTAGGTGATGCCCTGGTGCTTGGGCACGTCCGGGTCGGTGCGGGCGATGAGGATGGCCCAGCGGGCCAGGTGGGCGCTGGACGTCCACACCTTCTGCCCGTTCACCGTCCACGTGTCGCCGTCGCGGACGGCGCGGGTGGCGAGGGCGGCCAGGTCGGAGCCGGCGCCGGGCTCGCTGAAGAGCTGGCACCACACGATGTCGCCACGCAGGCTCGCGGGCACGAAGCGGTCGAGCTGCTCGGGGCTGCCGTGCTCGATCAGCGTCGGGACCACCCAGTTGCCGATGACCATGTCGTGCGGCCGCAGGTCCGCGGCACGCAGCTCCTCGGCGATGACCAGCTGGGCGACCGCGTCGGCGCCCCGGCCCCAGGGGGCGGGGAGGTGCGGCGCGGTGAAGCCGTGCCCGGCGAGGTGGGCGATCCGCTCGGCGCCCTCGAGTGCCGCTGCTCCACGGAGCTCGGCACGGACCTCGGCCCGGACCTGCTCCGCCTCCGGCGGCAGGTCGAGCGCCAGCTCGCGCCGTACGCCGGCCAGCGTCAGCTCGGCGACCCGCTGCTGCCAGGTCGCGGTCGGGCCGAGGAGCAGGCGCAGGCTCTGGGCACGACGCAGGTAGAGGCCGGCGTCGTGCTCCCAGGTGAAGCCGATGGCCCCGAGGGTGTTGATGCAGTCCTTGGCGGTGCGGAAGGCCGCATCAACGCTGACGGCACCGGCCACGGCGGCAGCCAGCGAGGCCTCCCGCGGGTCCGTGACGGCGCCGGGCACCTCCCCGGACACCTGCGCACGGGCAGCGTCCCAGGCGCAGACGCGGGCCTGCTCGGCGGCCGCGAGCATCCAGGCGCTGCGGTGCTTGACGCCCTGGAACTGGCCGATCGGGCGGCCGAACTGCTCGCGGACCCGGGCGTACCCGGCCGCGGTCCAGGTGGCCCAGTCGGCGAGGCCCGACGCCTCGGCCGCGAAGAGCGTCGCAGCCAGGTCGAGCGGCGCCTGTGTCTCGACGGTGAGGACGTCGGCTGCAGGGACGACCCCGCTGAGCCGGACCTTCGCCAGGCGTCGGGTCAGGTCGTGGGTCGGCCGGTCGGTATCACGCTCGACCCGGTCCCGGCCCACGACGACCCAGTCGGTGCCGTCCGCGGTGGCGACCGGAAGGAGGAAGAGGCCCGCGACCTGGCCGCCGAGGGCCGGCGCCGACTCGCCCTCGACGGCGAGGTTGCCGTCGGCGTCCCGGTTACCGGCGAGGGTGCCCGGTTCCAGGGCGACGGCGGCGGGGGTGGTGCCGTCCGCCAGGCGCTCGAGGTGGGTCGTGTGACCGGCGTGCAGGAGGACGGCACTCGCCAGCGTCGTCGGCAGGGCCGGGCCGGGCACCATCGCGCGGCCGAGCTCCTCGAGCACCACTGCGGTCTCCAGCAGCGTCGCGCCGGCGCCTCCGTACTCCTCGGGGAGGTGCAGCGCGAGCAGTCCCTCCCCCGCGAGCACGTCCCAGAACGCGGGCAGCTGCTCGGACTTCGCCTCGACGGCGTCTCGCACGACGGTCGCGGGGACGTGCCGCCCGACGAAGGCGCGCACCGAGTCACGCAGGTCGCGGTGCTCGACGGTGATGCCCAGGGTGCCCGTGCTGGTGGGGAGGCTCATCCCGGATCCGTTCGGCATGGTCCCCTCCTCGGGTGTTGCGACGGTCGGGCGCGATCGCACGCCGACCGGACGTCGTACGGCGAGACTAGGAATCCACCCGTGCCCGGGGCCACGTAGGTCCCACCCAGTCGGACCTGCGCCGGGAGGGGGCGCCCGCAGCGACCTAGCGTGCACGCACCGCAAGCCACGTGAAGCCGCGAATTCGCGCGAGGGAGAACAGATGAGCAACACCCGCCTGGAGGGCCGGACGGCCGTCGTCACCGGCGCCGGGGCCGGCCTCGGCCGGGCCGAGGCCCTGGCGCTGGCCGCCGCCGGGGCCAACGTCGTCGTCAACGACATGGGCCCCGCCGCCGAGGACGTGGTCTCCGAGATCAAGGCGCTCGGCGTCGGCGCCGTCGCGGTGACCGGCGACGTCTCCGACTGGGGACTCGGCGACCGGCTCGTCTCCGCCGCCGTGGAGAGCTTCGGCAGCCTCGACATCGTGGTCAACAACGCAGGCGTGCTGCGTGACACGATGCTCTTCAACCTGACCGAGAGCCAGTGGGACGACGTCATCCGCGTCCACCTCAAGGGCCACGCCGCGGTGTCCCGCGCGGCCGCCGTCCACTGGCGCAACGCGAGCAAGGCCGCGGGCGCCCCGGTCTACGGCCGGGTCGTCAACACCTCGTCGGAGGCCTTCCTCTTCGGCTCGGCCGGCCAGCCGAACTACTCGGCCGCCAAGGCCGGCATCACCGCCCTCACCCTCTCCACTGCGCAGGGTCTGGCGCGCTACGGCGTGACCGCCAACGCGATCTGCCCGCGCGCCCGCACGGAGATGACGGCCCACGTCTTCGACGCCGACCCCAACGGCGCCGGGCTCGACATCCTCGCGCCCGAGCGGGTGGCGACCTTCGTCTCGTGGCTGGCCTCGCCGTCCTCGGCCGAGGTCAGCGGCCAGGTCTTCGTCGTGTACGGCGACATGGTGGCGCTGATGGCGCCCCCGACCGTCGAGCACAAGTTCACCGCCGAGGACGGCGTCTTCTCCGTCGACGAGCTCGAGCAGCAGGTCGCACCGTACTTCTCCGGGCGCAGCAGGCAGGCCACCTTCGCCGCCTACTCGGTCGCCGAGCTCGACACGACCGGGGTGCAGAACCTCAGCGGTTGAGCCGCGTCAGAACTGCGACGCCGGACGCAGCGAGGCCTCGGCCCCGCCGTCGACGTACAGCACCTGCCCGGTGACGTGGGTCAGCTCGGGCGAGAGCAGGAAGCCGACCACGCGGGCGAGGTCCTCCGGCGCCGCGTAGCCGTGCAGCGGCATCGGGACGGCGGCGTCCATCACCTGCTTCATCTCCGGGTCGGCGACCAGTGCGGCCGACATCGGCGTCAGCACGACGCCCGGCGCGACCACGTTGACCGCGATGCCCGCGTCGGCCCAACCGGCCGAGACGCAGGTGCGCCGCGCCCACTGGGCGATCGCCGACTTCGAGGACGGGTAGAGCTGCTGCGCCCGGCCGTCGGCGATCGCCGTCTCGGTGAGGGAGACCGCGAGGGTCTCGTCGTCGGCGAGCAGGGCGTCCACGAGCGCCTGGTCGACCGGGTGCGTGCCCGAGATGGAGCCGATGAGCACCACGCGGGGCGCGGTGGAGGCGGCCAGCGCCGGTCGCAGGCCGACCGCCAGCTCCGTCGTACCGAAGAAGTTGACGCGCGGCAGCAACGGCGAGGAGCCCGACAGGCCGGCACAGGTGACCAGGCCGTCGACCACTCCCCCGGACTGGTCGAGCACGGCCTCGACGGCGGCGGCCCGCCCCTCGGGGGTGGCGAGGTCGGCGCACACCTCGGCGTCCTTGAGGTCCACCCCGATCACCCGGTCGCCGCACGAGCGCAGCAGGGCGGCCACGGCGGCCCCGATGCCCGAGGCGGCTCCGGTGACGACGACGAGACGGGACATGACTTCCTCCAGTGGCTAGATGTGCGAGCCGCCGTCGACCCGGAGCTCCGCACCGGTGAGGTACGACGCGTCGTCCGAGGCGGCGAAGGCGATGGTTCCGGCGATCTGCTCCGGGCGCCCCGGTCCCATCAGCGACCGGATCCGGCCGTAGTAGGAGAAGTCCAGGTCGCCGGGAACGACCGCGGCGGTCAGTGGTGTGGTGATGCTGCCCGGCGAGACGGGCACGACGCGGATGCCGCGACCGACGAGCTCGGCGGCGAGGCTCAGCGAGAAGGCCAGCACGGCGCCCTTCGAGGCGGAGTACGCCGACATGTAGGGGTTGCCGTGCGCCGCCGCGCTCGACGCGACGTTGACGATCACGCCCCCGCGCGGCAGGTGCGGCACGGACTCCCGGCACAGCAGCGCCGTGCCGACGAGGTTCACGTCGAGGAGCAGGCGCAGGTCCGCCACGGTGAGCCGCTCGATCGGCGTGGTCCGCTGGACACCGGCGACGTTGGCCAGCACGTCCAGCCCGCCGAGCCGGGCGACGGCATCCGCGACGGTGCTGACCACCGACTCCTCGGACGTCACGTCACAGACCGCGGTCGTGATGGTCCCCGCCCCGGCACACGCCTCGGCGGTGGCGGCGAGGCCGTCGGCGTCGAGGTCGACCCCGGCGACCGAGGCACCCTCCTCGACCAGGCGCACCGCGGTGGCCCGACCGATCCCGGAGGCGGCACCGGTGAGCAGGACCCGCTTGCCGGCGAAGCGCTGCGACCCGCTCATGGCCTCGAGAACGCGGCGAGCGGCTCCGAGCCCGACCAGTCGTGACCCCAGTAGGAGTCGGCGGTGATCTCCTCGGCGGTGTAGTACGTCTCGTCGACGAGCATCCCGTCGGTGCCGTACTCGAGGTCCCACCCGCCGGGGGCGCGGACGTAGAACGACACCATCTTGTCGTTGGTGTGGCGGCCCAGCGTGGAGGACACCGAGAAGCCACGTCGGTTGACCTCGTCGAGCGCGCGACCGACGGCGTCGAGGGAGTCGACCTCCATCATCAGGTGCACGAGTCCGGGCGCCTCGCCGTGCGGGGCCGGGCAGACGGCCAGGCTGTGGTGGCGCTGGTTGACGCCCATGAACCGCACCCGGCGGGGTGGCGCGTCGGTGCGGGCCGGGCCGCCGAGCTTGATGGCGCCGCGCGGCAGGAACCCGAGGACCTCGGTGTAGAACGACACGGTCTCGTC
Source organism: Nocardioides sp. (assembly GCA_035554935.1). GTDB lineage: Bacteria > Actinomycetota > Actinomycetes > Propionibacteriales > Nocardioidaceae > Nocardioides. Next base: position 5,124 of record DATMHM010000080.1, read on the forward strand.
CATGGCCGTCGTGGGGAGCACGACGTGGCCCATGCCCTGGGCGCCGGTGACGAAGGTCTGCGTCCAGCGGGTGCGCACCGGGTCGTGGTCGAGCACGGGACCGAAGAACACCTCGACGGGCGTCCCGGCGGGGTCCTCGAAGCGGATCGCCGCCTCGACGTCGCGCTCGGTGCACTCCGCCAGGGTGAGCTCCTTCACGCCGAAGCCGGCGGCCTCGACCGCACGGCCGACGCGGGCCAGCGCGAACTGGTCACGCACCTCCCAGCCGACGGCCAGGACGCGGTCGGTGTCGCCCGGCAGCACGACCAGCCGTGCTGCCCGCTCGTCCATGCGCAGGTGGAGGCCGTCAGGCGCGCGGCCGGTGGTCTCGGCGAGGCCGAGGGCGTCGACGGTGAGCTCGCGCCAGCGAGGGACGTCGGTGGTCTGGACCCGGAGGTAGCCGAGCCCGCGGATGTCGGTCACGGAACTGTTCCTCAGATCATCGAGAGCATCGGGCCCGGCGGCGGGGTGACCCCGATGTCGGTCAGCGTCGACACGTGGAACACCGCGCCCGGGACGTGGATGGCGTGGGCGAGGCCCATGTGGCCGTCGCGCCAGAACCGCTGGATCGGGTTGTCCATGCGCAGGCCGTTGCCGCCGGAGCGGGCCACGACCTCGTCCATCGCCCGGACCGCGCGCCAGGCCGCCGCCACCTGCGTACGCCGCGAGGCGGCGCGCTCGGCGAAGGTGATCTCGCGGCCGGCCGCAGCGGCGTCGTAGAAGCGCGAGACGTTGTCGAGCATCGCGGTGCGCGAGGCCTTGATCTCCTCGGCGGCCGCACCGATCGCGTACAGCACGTAGGGGTCGTCGGTGGCGCGGGTGCCGGTGATCTGGACGCGCGTGCGCTGATAGGCCAGGTGCGCGGCGAGCGCGCCCTCGGCGATGCCGATCACCGCGCTGGTGATGCCCATCGGGAAGGCCGTGGTGAACGGGATGTGGTAGGTCGGGTTGGTCAGCCCGGCCTCCTTCGGCTGCGAGCCGTCCAGGAACTTCGAGAACGGGATCGCCCGGTTCTCCGGGATGAACGCGTCCTTGACGACGATGTCCTTCGACCCGGTGCCGCGCAGCCCGACGACGTCCCAGCTGTCCTCGACGATCTCGTAGTCCGAGCGCGGGAGGATGACGTGGTAGCTCGCCGGCGGCATGACGCGGTTGCCCTCCGCGTCGCCCATGAAGGCGCCGAGGAAGATCCAGTCACAGTGGTCGGTGCCCGAGGAGAACTGCCAGCGCCCGTTGAAGACGTAGCCGCCGTCGACGGGTCGCAGGATGCCCATCGGCGCGTACGGCGACGCGATCCACGTGTCGTGGTCCTGGCCCCAGATGTCCTCCTGGACCTGGGGGTCGCACATGGCCATCTCCCACGGGTGCACGCCGACGATGCCGGCGACCCAGCCGGTCGAGCCGTCGAGCGAGGCGACCCGCATGACCGCCTCGGCGAAGTCGCGCGGATGCGCCTCCGCGCCGCCGTACCTGGCGGGCTGGAGCATGCGCATCACACCTGTGTCGCGCAGCAGCTTGGCGGCCGCGTCGTCGAGCCTGCCGAGCCGCTCGTTGGACTCGCCGAGAGCGGCGATCTCCTCGGCTCGTTCCTCGACGGCGGCGAGTGCGGGGTTGGTCATGGCGCCTCCTGGAGTCTGTGCCACCACGCTGTCAGCAGCGACCGGGCACGGTCCGCGGACCTCCCGGTCACCGGGACGCGCCGACCCCTCAGCCGGCCCTGTTCAGCGGGCCGCGGCCCGCTGGTGGGCGTCGCGCGCGGCGATGTAGCCGAACACGATCGACGGCCCGATCGTCGCGCCGGGTCCGGCGTACTCGTTGGCCATCACGGAGGCGCTGGCGTTGCCGGTCGCGTAGAGCCCGTCGATCACGGAGCCGTCCTCGCGCAGCACCCGGCCGTGCTCGTCGCAGACCAGCCCGCCCTTCGTGCCGAGGTCGCCGATCTCGATGCGGATGGCGTAGAACGGCGCCTTGTCGATCACGTCGAGGTTGGGGTTCACCAGGTTGGGGTCGCCGTAGTAGCGGTCGTACGCCGAGCCGCCGCGACCGAAGTCCTCGTCGACGCCCGCGCGGGCGAAGCCGTTGAACCGATCCACGGTCGCCACCAGGTTCTCCTCGTCCACGCCGATCGCGCGAGCGAGCTCGCGCAGCGTCGCGGCCCGGTGGACCGTGCCGGCGTCGTAGAACTCCTTGGGAAAGGGCGCGCCCGGCAGGACCTGCGCGAACGGGTAGCGCGAGCGGGCCCGGGCGTCCATCACGCACCAGGTCTCCAGGTGCTTGCCCTCGAGCTGGTCGTGGACGAAGTTGACGTAGGGCGAGGACTCGTTGGTGAAGCGCCTGCCGTCGACGGACACGATCACCTGTCCGGGAATGGCACGCTCGGACACCAGCGGGATCATCGGGCCGGCGGGGTGGGCGACGCTCGGCATCCACCACGCGTCGTCCATGAAGTCCACCGCCGCACCGAGCTCGAGGCCGGCGACGATGCCGTCCCCGGTGTTCTCCCGGGCACCCAGGCTGCGATCGGGACGCGCCCCCTCGGGCAGGTGCGCCTCGCGCAGCTGCGGCGAGTGGTCGAAGCCGCCGCAGGCCAGGAGCACGCCGTGGCGGCCGCGGATCCGCTGGGTCGTGCCCTCGCGGGTGACCTCGATGCCGACGACGCGGCCGTCCTCGACGACCAGCGCGGTCATCGGGGTGCGCAGCCACAGCGGGATGCCGGCGTCCTTGAGCGCCATCCGCAACCGGGCGACCAGCGCCCGGCCACCGGTGGCCATGTGCCGCCGGCGCACGAGGTTGGAGGAGACCCGCCACGCGGCGACCACCGACCGCCACCGGCCGCGCCAGGTCCGCTTGACCATCGCGAGGTCGCGGTAGTCGGCCGCGGTGATCCACAGGCCCAACGGGCCCTTGAGGTTGTTGGGCCGTTGGAACGCCTCGTCCTCGCCGAGCCGGCGCGTGTCGAACGGCCGGGGCTCGACCGATCGGCCCAGCGGGCGGCCGCCCTCCCACTCGGGGTGGTAGTCGGCGTAGCCCTTCGTCCAGGCCAGGCGCCACCAGCGGCTGCGACCGAGCAGCTCCATCGCGGCGGGGCCGTGGTCGACGTACGCGTCGAGCCGGGCGGCGGGGACCCTGCCCTCCGTGAGCAGGTCGAGGTAGCGGCGGATCGACGCACGGCTGTCGTCGTGGCCGGCAGCGCGCAGCGTCGGGTTGTTGGGGATCCAGATCCCGCCGCCCGAGATGCCCGTGCTGCCGCCGTACATCCTGGCCTTCTCGACGACCAGCGTGGACATGCCCGACTCGTGCGCGGTGAGCGCTGCGGTCAGGCCACCCCCGCCCGAGCCGACGACGAGGAAGTCGACCTCGTGGTCCCAGGCGGGGCCGGCGCCCCGCGCGGTCGCGGCCATCAGTCGGCCCTGGTCAGGAAGGCCAGCACGACCGCCTCCCAGGCCGACTTCTGCTCGATCATGGCCCAGTGCCCGCAGTTGGGCAGCACATGCAGCTCGACGTCGGGGATGGTGCGCATGGGCACGAGGGCCATGTCGAGCGGGCTGACCCGGTCGTCGCGGCCCCAGGTGATCAGGGTGCGGGCCCGCACCTTGTGGAGCATGGCCCAGTACGGCGGCTCGTCGCTCGCCGCCGCTGCCTTGCCCAACGCCTCGATGGCGGCCCGCGAGTACATGCGGCGGGCTGCCGCCAACGTCTCGGGGTCGACGGCCTGCGCCCAGCGCTCCTCGATCAGCTCGTCGGTGACCAGGGAGCGGTCGAAGACCATCGAGTTGAGCCATTCCACGAGTCGCTCGCGCGAGGGCGCCTCGGTGAACTCCATGAGCAGGTTGATGCCCTCGCCGGGCGCGGGGCTGAAGATGTTGCGGCCCATCCCGCCGATGGTGACGAGCCGGCGTACCCGGTCGGGCTGGGCGATGGCGAACCGGGTTCCGACGACGCCCCCCATGGAGTTGCCGATCACGTCGACCTGCGCCAGGCCCAGGCCGTCGAGGAACCTCCCGACCGCGGGCAGCGCGGCCGCCATCGGGTGCTGGTCGGTCGGGTCGCTGACGCCGAAGCCGGGGAGCTCCAGGACCAGGCACCGGAAGTGCTGGGCGAAGAGCGGCAGATTGTGGCGGAAGTTGCGCCAGCCGGTGACGCCGGGCCCCGACCCGTGCAGCATCAGCAGAGGCGGGCCGTCCACCGGCCCCGCCTCGTGGTAGCGCAACACGCCGGCATCGGTCGTCAGCTCGCGCAGGGTGTCCGCATGGCTCAGCTCAGTCACAGTGTCACCGTAGGAAGGGCGCGGTCCGCCGGACGGCTGCACGTCTCGATGAACGGGAGCGAGCCGACTCAGATGCTGCTCACCGGGCGCACCCGGTCGCTGGCACGGCGCGGACGCATCGAGTCGAGGTCGGGGAACAGCGCCAGGGAGACCTGGCGGGCGGCGTCGAGCACCAGGGGCCCGACCCGCTGCAGCTGGGTGTCCGGGTCGCCGACGAGCGAGATGGCGGCGATCGGTCCTTCGGGCGCGTGGACGGCAGCGGCCACGCAGGCGATGTGCTCGAAGCACTCGCCCTGCTCGAACGCCAGCCCCCGACGGGCCCGGATCCGGTGCATCTCCTGGTGCAGCGCGTTGACGTCGATGATGGTGCTGCCGGTCATCCGCGACATCGCGGAGCCGATCCGCTCCTCGACGTCCTCCGGCTCCAGCCACGCCAGCATCGCCTTGCCCAGCGCCGTCGAGTGGGCCGGCGCGTGGCCGCCGACCCGGGAGGGCACGCTGGTGGCGAAGCGACCACCGAGCTTGTCGAGGTAGTGCACGCGGTCGCCGTCGAGGGTGGCCAGGTGCACCGTCAGGCCGGTGCGCAGCATCAATGCGTGCAGGAACGGCGACGCCGCCGAGCGGAGCTCGCTCGCGTCCGCGCCCCCGCCACCGAACTGGAGCGCCCGGCTTCCGAGGCTGTAGCCGAAGCTCGTGTGCTCCAGCCACTGCAGCCGCACGAGCTGGTCCAGGATCCGGTGCGCCGTCGAACGCGGCAGGTGCGTGGCCCGCGCGACGTCCTCCAGGGTCAAGCGGGTGGTGCGCTGCGGGAACGCGTCCAGGATCAGCGTCATCCGCTCCACCATCGACGGCGGCAGCTGCCGGCGCTCCTCACCTGCAACGGCGACATCACCATCGACATCGACAACGACAGCGGGAACGGGAACCTCGACCACAGCAGCGGACACGGAAACCTCCGAAGGAAGGAATTGAAATGAATTCTAGGTGCCGTGGATCACGTTAGCAGGGGTCGGCGACCCAGGAAAGAGCAAAACTGAAATTCATTCTTCCCGGTGACCGGGAGCCGTCCGAGCCGATGCGCACCCGCCCCGATTGACTGTGGACCGGACTGCCCCAAGGAGAGGACCCGTTCATGAAGGTCGGCATCGTCAGCCCCGTGGTCACCGCCGTGCCCGGGGGCACCGACCCCTGGGAGGCGACCGCCGGCATCGGCGAGCTCGGCGCGATCGCCGCAGCCGCGGACCGGCTCGGCTTCCAGCACCTCACGTGCAGCGAGCACGTCGCCGTCCCGACCGACGTGGCCCGCCAGCGCGGAGCGACCTACTGGGACCCACTGGCCACCTTCGGCTACCTCGCCGCGCGCACCACGCGCCTCCGTCTCGCCACCCAGGTGCTGGTGCTGGGCTACCACCACCCCCTCGAGATCGCCAAGCGCTACGGCACGCTCGACCAGGTCAGCGGCGGCCGCCTCGTGCTCGGCCTGGGCGTGGGCTCCCTCGAGGAGGAGTTCGACCTGCTGGAGATGCCCTTCGCCGGGCGCGGTGCCCGTGCCGACGACGCCCTCCGGGCGCTGCGGGCGAGCCTGGGCACCGAGGAGCCGTCGTACGCCGGCAGCCACTACGCGTTCAAGGACCTGGTCGTCCGCCCCGCGGCCCGGCAGGATCGGGTGCCGCTGTGGATCGGCGGCAGCTCGCGCAAGTCACTCCAGCGCGCCGTCGGCCTCGCCGACGGCTGGGTGCCGTTCGGGCTCGACCTCGCCGGCTACCGCGGACTGCTCGACAGCGTCGAGCTCCCCGAGGGCTTCGAGGTGGTGCTCCCGGCCGGCCGGCTGGACCCGCTCGGCTCGCCCGAGAAGGCGGTCAGCAGGCTGACGGCGACCAGCGAGGCCGGCGCCACCCTGCTCAACATCACGCTGCGCGCCGAGTCGGCCGACCACTACGTCGAGCAACTGGAGGCACTCGCCTCTCTCGTCGACCTCGAGCCGCCTCACTGACGCCGTCTCATTGAACCCGTCTCACTGAACCGGGGCGGCGTCGAACCAGTCCCACTGGTGGGGCTGGATCGAGAGCAGCGGAGTCCGCAGCACCGTGCGCAGGCCGGGCTCCGTCAGTGGGTCCGGCAGTCCGGCGGCGACCCTGATCGGGTCGTCGTCGCACCACAGCAACGTGAGCCGGGTGGAGCCGTCAGGGGTCGCCCCCGAGGCGTCGCGCGAGCCGAAGCTCCACGCACCCGCCACGCCGGGGCGCTCCAGCGCGGCGGCCACGTCCGCGCGGTGCCGGGCGAACCCGCCCCCCGTCCGCGGGTCCATCGGGTCATCGGCCCGCAGCACCTCCAGGACCACCCCGCGGTGCGGCCGGTAGGGCACGGCGTCGGCGCTCACCGGCACCCCCGGCGCGACCAGGCCCTCGATCGGCCGGTAGAAGCCGGTGTGCCGGCGTCGCGTCCAGGCGAGCTCGGGGCGGCGGCCCTGCTCCAGCGTCGTCGTGCCGAGCTCGCGCCACTGCTCGATCGAGGCGCGGGCGGGCTCGCGGAACCAGTACATCGCGACGTAGTGGGCGGCGCCGAGGTCGGGATCGACGTCCACGGCCGACGCGCGACGGCAGTCCGGCGTGCGCACCCAGCGGTCCCCGTGCGCGACCCCGTCCAGGGCGAGGTTCTGCGGCCGGTGGTCGAGCTGGTGCCACCCGTTGTAGTCGCGGTGGCGCGCGGGATCGACGACCTCGGGGAACGAGAAGAAGGCCCGCGTCAGGTTCCTCATGCCGCACCGTAGCCGGCCCAGCGGGCGGCGAACAGGTGGCTGGGGATCGGGTCGACCCAGCGGTCCTGGCCGGCGAGCCCAGCAGCCAGGCGACCGATCTCGTCGGCCATCATCACGCCGCGCTCGCCCTCGGTCGCGACGACGAGGCCGTCCGCCACCCGGTCGACGTACGGCAGCCCGCTGGCGTTGAAGGTGGGCAGGCACGGCTTGGTGAGCGCCCGCCCGACCCGCACGCGCGGGAGCGCAGAGGCCACGAGGTCGCGGAAGAAGTCCACCTCGGCGGCCGAGCCGCCGGTGCGGACCCACGCGTCGATCTCGTCGGCACTGCCGAGGGGGTGGTCGACCAACTCGCCGCCGGCGCACTTGAGGTACCAGCGGCCGTCGGGATACTGCCGGGGCGGGGTGACGAGGCCGCCGCCGTGGTGGTCCGACGAGAACATGTAGCCCGGGAAGTCCGCGGCATCGGGGCCGTCGACCTCGAGCAGCACGATGGTGCACCCGAACACGTGGGTGTCGAGCCGCCCCGGTGCGTACGGCGCCAGCAGGCCCGACGCGTTGGTGTAGGCACCCACCGCGACCACCACCCGGTCGGCCTCCACCGGTGCTCCTCCACGCAGCCGGGCCCGCCAGCGTGAGCCGTCGCGTTCGAGCGCGGTGACCTGGTCCTCCAGCCGCGTCGCCCCGGCCTTGCCGGCGAGGAGCAGCTCGGCCTCGGTGAGGAGCCGGGGGTTGACGAGAAGGGCGTCCGCCTGGAGCACCGCCACCTCGTCGGCCGGCAGCCGCAGCTGCGGGAAGCGCACGGCGACGTCGGCGGCGTCGAGCACCTCGGCTGCCCCGCCGAACTCGGCGGCATTGGCCAGCAGCGCATCCCGGTTGCGCCAGCTGGCCGTGCTGTCGTCGGCGACAAGTGCAGGGCTCGCAGGAAAGGCGGTCAGCAGGGGCATCGCGCTGGTGAAGGCGACCCCGCTGGCCTCGTGCAGGGCGTCGAAGCGGCGCATGGCCCGCGTGCCCAGCACGGTCGGGACGTACATCGCGTCGATGGCCCCGATCCGGCCCTGGTCGTAGTGGCCGCTCCACGGCGTCGTCGCCGTGGCGTGGCTCTCCGGCTCGGCGGGGCCCACCACGGTGACCCGGTGCCCGGCCTCCGCCAGCCACCGGGCGGTGGCGGCTCCGATCGGGCCGGCGCCGACGACGAGCACTTCAGGTGTGGTCACGCCAGTGAATCTGGCCGCCCAGGCGGCTCGTGCCGGGGGTCCCTTCCACTCAGTGGGATCCTCGTCACACCACGTGCTCACCGACGCGCACCGTTGTGGCCCACACCTCCTCGGGGAGGGTGCGCCCATGTCGACCGCGGGACGCCCGTGAGTGATCAAGGAGACACATGACAACCACAGCCAGCACCGGCGTCCGCTATGCCGGGCTCCTCCTCGCCGGGGCCCTGGCCCTGACCGGGTGTGCCAACTCCGACGCCGGCAACGGCGGGGGCGGCCGGTCCGGCAACGCCGAGATCTACAGCCAGGGCTGGGTCGGCGAGCAGAGCGACGCTGAGCCGACCGAGGGCGGCACGCTCACCATGGCGGACTACACCGAGACCCGGAGCCTCAACCCGACCGAGTCCTACGCCAACGGCGCGGCCGCGGGCAACCCGTTGGCCGCTGTCTACGACGTGCTCACGCGCTACGACTTCGAGACCAAGGCGTGGGTGCCCCAGCTCGCCGAGTCGCTGGAGCCCAACGACGACAAGACGGTGTGGACGCTCACGCTGCGCGACGGCGTCACCTTCTCCGACGGCACCCCGCTCGACGCCGACGCCGTGATCGGCAGCATCGACTACTACACGCAGAACCACGGGTTCCAGTCGCTCACGATGCTGAGCAACCAGACGAAGATGAAGAAGGTCGACGACCTCACCGTCGAGTTCACCGTCGCCTCCCCGTGGGCCACCTTCCCGTCCATGCTCGCCGGCGGCACCGGCATGATCCTGGCCCCGGCGGCCTACGACGACCCGAAGAAGTTCGAGCCGATCGGCGCTGGTCCCTTCACGTTCGAGAAGTACGCCCCCGCCGAGGAGCTCGTGCTCAAGGCTCGCGAGGACTACTGGGGTGGCGCACCCCACCTCGACAAGCTCCGCTTCGTGTGGCTCGGCGCGGACGACGCCAAGATGGAGTCGCTGGACTCCGGCCAGGCGGACGCTGCGTTCATCCGCCGGGCCGAGGTGGTCGAGCAGGCGCACCAGGACGGCGCCCGTGGCTACATGTACGTCGTCGGCGCAGGCGCCGGCTTCAACATCAACACGCGTGAGGGTCGGCCCGGCGCCGACGTACGCGTCCGTCAGGCGATCGCGCACGCGTTCGACGTCGACGCCTACATCGAGCGCGCCGCGGGCGGCGCCGGGATCCCGAGCAAGTCGATCTTCGCCGACTCCTCGCCGTGGTCCACGGGCGTCGAGGTGCCGGAGTTCGACCAGGAGAAGGCACGCACCCTCCTCGAGGAGGCGAAGGCCGACGGCTTCGACGGCAAGCTCACCTTCGTGGCCGCCGGGGACCCGTCCGCCCAGCAGTCCGCGGTCCAGTTCGAGGCGCAGCTCGAGGCGGTCGGGTTCGACATCACCGTCGAGAACATCGACAGCATCGCGGACCTGATCAGCCGGGTCTACGTCGACCACGACTTCGACATCGCCCAGGGCGCGACCTCGATCGGCGACGAGGACCCGTACGTCGCCATGAACGAGTGGCTCTTCAGCCAGTCCTACACGAGCGCGTCGGGCTACGCCAGCGAGGACATGGACCGGCTCCTGCGTCAGTTCCAGGCCGTCGCAGACGACCCGGCCAAGGGCCTGGAGGCGATGCGCGCGATCGAGGAGCAGTTCCAGCAGGACGTCCCGACCCTGCTCACCAACCCCGCCGGCAACTTCGTCGCCATGCGGGACGGAGTGAACGGGATCGTCCCCACCACCCAGACGATCGTGCTCTTCCACGACGCCTGGAAGTCGGAGTGACCCCCACCGGCTGAGCGCCACCCGGGCACGCAGGGCCCGATCCCGTCTCCACGGGATCGGGCCCTGCTGCATCTTCCGCCTGGATCTCCCACTCAGCGGGAGGCCGCGCCCCGTCGCTGCGCCGCACCTGTCCCAATGTGACCTACCCCACTCGTACGTGGGAGACGAACGACGGGCCGGCGGCCCTCGACCAAGGAGGCAGAGTGAGAGCGACCATCAACAGGCGGTCGCGACTGGCGGCCGTGCTCATCGCGGGCGCCCTCGGCGTCACGGCGTGCGGCGAGTCCTCCGAGCGCGGCGACACCGCCGGCGGCGGGCTCAGCAAGGCCGAGATCTACGCGACCGGCTACGTGGGGGACGAGGACGCCGGGGACCCCGTCAAGGGCGGCACCCTGACCGTCGCCGAGTACGCCGAGATCCGCAGCCTGAACCCCACCGAGTCCTATGCCAACGGTGCGGTCGGCGGCAGCGCGATGGCGGCCGTCTACGACACCCTCACCCGCTACGACTTCGAGAGCGGTACGTGGGAGCCGCAGCTGGCGGAGTCGCTGACCTCCGACGACAAGGTCACCTGGACGCTCGCGCTGCGCGAGGGCGTCACGTTCTCCGACGGCACCCCGCTCGACGCGGACGCGGTCATCGGCAGCATCGAGCTCTACACCAGCCGGTACGCCTACCAGTCGCTCCAGCTGCTGGGCCAGCAGACGAAGATGAGGAAGGTCGACGACCTCACCGTCGAGTTCACCCACCGCAGCCCCTGGGCGACCTTCCCGGCCATGCTGGCCGGCGGCCCCGGCATGATCATGGCGCCGGCCGCCTACGCCAACCCGGAGAAGTTCGAGCCGATCGGGGCCGGGCCGTTCGAGCTGGAGAAGTACGCGCCCGCGGAGGAGCTCGTCCTCGCCGCGCGCGACGACTACTGGAACGGTGCGCCGTACCTCGACAAGCTCCGCTTCGTGTGGCTCGGTGCCGACGACGCCAAGATGCAGTCGATGGACGCCGGCGAGGCCGACGCCGCGTTCATCCGCTCGGCGCCGGTCGTGGAGAAGGCCCGGAAGGACGGCTACTCCGGGATGATGCTGGTGGTCGGCATGGGCAGCCAGATCGCCATCAACATGCGCGAGGGTCGCCCCGGCGAGGACGAGCGCGTACGCAAGGCCATCCAGCTCGCCTTCGACAACGAGGCCTACCTGGAGCGTGCCTCCCAGGGTGCCGGCCTGCCCAGCAAGAGCATCTTCGCGGAGACCTCGCCGTGGTCGACCGGAGTGGAGGTCCCGGCGGTGGACCGCGAGGCCGCGGCCGATCTCGTGGAGGAGGCCAGGGCCGACGGGTTCGACGGCAAGCTCGACTACCTCGTGGGGGCCGACCCGCTCTCGCAGAACGCGGCGGTCCAGGTCGAGGCGCAGCTCGAGGCCGTCGGCTTCGACATCACCATCGTCAGCAGCGACAACATCGCCGACAGCACCAAGCGGCTCTACGTCGACCACGACTTCGACATCGCGCTGTCGGCGTCGTCGATCGGTGACGAGGACCCGTACGGCTCCCTGGGCGAGGTGCTCTTCAGCACCTCCCCCACCAACCTCTCGGGCTACGCCAACCCGGAGATGGACCAGCTGCTCGGTGAGCTGGGCCCGGTGGGCGACGACCCGTCGGCCGGCGTCGAGACGATGCGCAAGATCGAGGAGCTCTTCCAGGAGGAGGTGCCTTCGGTCCTCGTGTCCCCGGTGGGCAACTTCCTCGTCACGCAGGACGAGGTCCACGGCATCAAGGTCAGCACCCAGGCCCTGAGCCTCTACGACAAGGCGTGGAAGGGCTGACCTGCACCCGACCTGCAGCACGGAGCCCGGCCCCGCAGCAGCGGGGCCGGGCTCCGTCGTCGTGTCCCGGGCCAGCGCGACCAGGGCGCGGGCGAGCGGGCGGCCGTCACTGCTGGGCAGCGTTGACCCAGGACGCGCTGCGCCGCAGGTTCACCTGCGCCATCAGCGAGGGCTCGCAAGCCGCGCGCTGCTCGAGGATCTCCCGGTACGCCGACTGGGCACCCTCGTGGGAGCGGTCGGCGAGGAAGGCCCACTCGGCGACGTGGCACGCCATCGTGAGGTCCGAGTCGGCGAGCTCCCGGGCACGGGCGACGAGGGCGTCGACCCCTCCGGCCAGGACGGCGACCTCCGCCGCCTGGTCCTCCTGGCTCGCCGGCAGCAGGTGGCTGGGGTATCCGTCCCACCAGCCGGAGTAGCGCCGGATGACGTTGCGGCAGATGAACTCCGCCTTGTCGTAGATAGCGGGCAGGCGCGGGTGGTTGCCGAGCTCCTCGGGGACCTCGAGGGTGGCGACGATGTGGTCGTGGAGCATGCCCCGGTTGAGGCCGTCGAGGGCGTGCTGCACGACGTGGCGCAGGTAGCGTGCGAGGGTGGTGAGCTCGTCCGCGATGGCCGCGCTCCCCCGTGCCGGGTCGCCGTGCCCGGTGATGATGACCTCGGGCGCGAGGGCCGCCATCTCGTCGGCGGCGTCGGCCCACTCCTCGGCGTAGCGCTGCACCTTCTTCGGGTTGCCGGCGTTGGGGAGGTAGCCGGTCACCAGGTCACCGGCCGCGAGCACGCGGCGCTCCGGCGCCCAGACCCAGGCCGCGTCGTCGGTCTCGCCCTTGCCGTGGCGGACGACGAACCTCTCCCCGCCGATCGTCAGCTCGAGACGGTCGTCGAACAGTACGGTCGGCCAGTCGAAGTCCTCGCGGGTGGCGGCCCAGGGCTTCGGCGGGAGCTGGCCGTTGACGGCCGCGTTGAGTCCCGAGGTCTTCATGTACCGCTCGAAGTGGAGCGGCAGGTTGCGGTGGGCCACGATCTGCGGCCGCTCGCCGGCCTCCAGAAAGGCCCACAGTCCGAAGGCGTGGTCGCTGTGACCGTGCGTGTAGACCACGGTGTGCAGCGGCTGGTCGCTGACACTGCGCACGGCCTCCAACAGCGAGGGGCCGTCACCGGCACACCCCGCGTCGACCAGGAGCAGCCCCTCGTCGGTCTCGAACAATCCGACGTTCACCATCCCCGGCTGGATGAACCACGTGCGGGGTGCCACCTCCTCGATGCGAGGGGCGAACCCGGAGCCGGTGTCGCGGTCGAAGATCCTGCGGCCCTGCGTGGGGCTGAACAACCCGAAGGCAGCGCGTGCCGCCGCCTGCTGGTTCGGGGGGAACGTGATGGTCACGGGGGTCTCCTTCAGTCAGGTGTCTTAACGGTTTTCCGACAATAAGCCACGTGTCTTAGAATCGGTCCGACCCCACCCGCTGAACGGGAGCACATGAGCACGACGAGCGACACCCGCACCCTGCTGATCGACGTCGCCGAGCGACTCTTTGCCGAGCGCGGCCTGGCTGCGGTGTCGCTGCGGACGGTCGGGAGCCAGGCAGGGCAGCGCAACAACTCCGCGGCGCAATACCACTTCGGCTCCCGGGAAGGGCTCGTCGAGGCGATCATCGAGGTGCGTTCGGCCCCCGTGGAGCGACGGCGGGCGGCGCTGGTCGCCCGCCTGGAGGCAGCGTCGGAGGCGGGGACGGGAGGCCCGACGGTCGCGGACCTGCTCGAGGCACTGCTGCGCCCGCTCGCCGAGACGATCGACGGCGGGGAGCGCACGCACTACCTGCGGTTCCTGGTGCAGGTCATGGCCGACCCCGGCGTACGCGAGTCGTGGGCCGCGCCCGGGCCCTCGACCCGTTGGGTCCACCGGCAGCTGAGGCGGCTGGTCCCGGAGGTGTCGGGGCCGGACTTCAGGCGACGCCTGGAGTGGGCCACCTTGACCGCGTTGCAGGTGCTGGCCGACCACGAGCTGCGCCGCGGCTCGACCCCAGGCTGGCCCACCACGGACCAGGTCGTGCGCGAGCTGGTGGCCATGCAGGCAACGCTCCTCGGGTGCCCCGCCGCGGCGTGACGGCGGCGGGGCCGTGACTCAGGAGGTCGGCGGCGACTGCTCACGGACCGCCGGCGCGAGCAGCGGCCACGAAGCGGCCCGCTCGAGCTGGCCGGCGAGCGAGAGCAGCAGGTCCTCGCGAGCGTGGTCGGCCACGACGTGCACGCCGAGCGGCAGGCCGGTGGAGTCGGTGGCCAGCGGCAGGCTCATCGCCGGCATGCCCGTGACGTTGAACGTCGTGGTCCACCCGGAGAACTGCGTGGCGCGCTCGTACATCGTCTCGGGGCGACTCATGTCGAGGTAGCCCAGCTCGGGCGTGGGCCGGCACAGGGTGGGCGTCAGCAGCACGTCGACCTGCTCGAAGAGCCGGCCGATCTCCCACCCGATGACCTGGGCCTGCTGCAGCGCCCGCACCACGTCGGCGGCACCCGCCGTGCGGTAGTGGTCGTAGAGCACCCGGCCGAAGACCTCGAGGTCGTCGTCCTGCAGCTCGCGACCGAGCTCGGCGAGGCGCTCGTCGACCGCGGCGACGAAGGCCGTCCCCATCAGCATGCCCGAGGTGGCCTGCACGTGGGCGCTGTCCCACACCGGCGTCATCGGCACGATCTCGTGCCCGAGGGACTCGGCGAGCCGGGCACCCTTCTCGGCGGCGGCCACGCAGTCGGGGTGGGTGTCGGTGCCGTTGCGCAGCGACGTCATCAGGCCGATGCGGAGGCGACCCGGGTCGCGGTCGACGGCCTCGGCGAACGTGACGGGCGGCGCGGCGATGCCGTACGCGTCACCGGGCAGCGCGCCTGCGGCGATGTCGAGCAGCAGCGCACTGTCACGCACGCTGCGCGTCACGGCGTGCTGCACCGAGGTGACCGCGGCGAGGGTCGCGGGGTACGGCGCCGGCGAGACCCGGCCGCGGCTCGGCTTGAGGCCGAAGAGCCCGCACATCGACGCCGGGATCCGGATGGAGCCGCCGCCGTCGTTGGCGTGGGCGACGGGCACCATGCCCGAGGCCACCGCGGCCGCCGAGCCGCCGCTCGAGCCACCCGGCGAGTGGGTGGGACGCCACGGGTTGTGGGTGGGTCCGTGCAGCACGGGCTCCGTGGACGCGTTGAGGCCCGCTTCGGGGGTGTTGGTCGTCCCGAGGACGACCATGCCGGCCGCGCGGTAGCGGCGGACCAGCTCGGAGTCGGCGCGGGCGACCTTGTCGGCGAAGAGACGCGAGCCGCGCGTCGTGGGCAGGCCCGCGACGTCCGCACCCAGCGCCTTGACCAGGGTCGGGACCCCGGTGAGCGGTCCGCTCGGCAACCCGGCGTCGACCTCGGCGAGGGCCTCCTCGAACCGCCGCCCGACGACGGCGTTGATGCCCTCGTCGAGGGACTCGATGCGCTCGATGGCCGTCTTGACCGCCTCGCGTGCCGAGAGCTCGCCGTTCCTGATCGCTGCCGCCACCGCGATGGCGTCCGGCTCGCCCCACGCGCTCACGCCTGGACCCCCTGCGCGACGTGGTGGCAGGCGACCAGATGGCCGGGCGCGATCTCGCGCAGCCGGGGCTCCTCCTGCGCGCACAGCTCGGTCGCCAGCGGGCAGCGGGTGCGGAACCGGCAGCCCGACGGCGGGTTGAGCGGGGACGGGAGCTCGGTCGCCCGCACGCTCGTGTCGAGGACGGTCGACTCCTCGGGGTCGGCCTCGGTCCGCTCGCCCGGGATGGACGCGAGCAGCATCCGTGTGTACGGGTGCACCGACGTCACGTGCATCCCGTCCGACGGCACCACCTCGCAGGCCTTGCCGAGGTAGAGCACCATCACGCGGTCGCTGATGTTCTTCACCACCGACACGTCGTGGGCGATGAAGACCATGCTGAGGTCGAAGCGCTCCTTGGTCTCCTCGAGCAGGTTGAGGATCTGCGCCTGGACGGACACGTCGAGGCTCGAGACCGGCTCGTCGCAGATCATCACCCGCGGTCGCATCATCAGCGCGCGCGCGATGCAGACGCGCTGGCACTGGCCGCCGGAGAGCTCGTGGGGGCGCCGGTCCCAGACCACGTCGGGCTCGAGACCGACCGCCTCCAGGAGCTCGCGCACCACGGTGTCCTTGTCCTTGCCCCCGTGCAGGGAGCTGTCGAAGCCCCAGATGGAGAGACCCTCCGCGACGAGGTCCTTGACCTTGCGCCGCGGGTTCAGCGACGAGATCGGGTCCTGCATGATCATCTGCATCCGCGCCCGGCGGCGACGCAGCGTCCGCGGGGGCAGCCCGGTGAGCTCGTGGCCGTCGAAGCGCACCGACCCCGCCGTCGGGGACGGGAGCTGCATCATCGCCCGGCCGGCCGTCGACTTGCCGCAGCCCGACTCGCCGAGGATGCCGAGGGTCTCGCCGGGCATCAGGTGCAGGTCGAGGCCCGACACGGCGTGCACCTTCTCGGTCCGGCCCACGGGGAACTCGACGACGAGGTCCTGCACGTCGAGCACGGGCTCGACCGCCTGGTCGGGTCGTACGACGTCCTGGGCGGTCATCGGTCCTCCTCCGTCAGCAGCGGGAAGTGGCAGGCGGCGAGGTGGGCCGACCCGTCCGGTGCCGGCCTGGGGTCGCGCAACTCCGGAAGCTCGGTGCGGCACACGTCCTGCGCACGCGGGCAGCGTGGCGCGAACCGGCACCCGGGCGGCGGCGCCGCCATGTTCGGCGGGCGCCCCTCGATGGCGCGCAGCCAGGTGTGGGGCGGCGCGTCCAACTGCGGGATCGAGGCGAGCAACGCCTCGGAGTAGGGATGGAGCGGGTGCGCGAAGACCTCGGCGGTCCGGTTGGTCTCGGCGACTCGCCCGGCGTACATCACGGCCACGCGGTCGGTGCGGCCGACGACCGCGCCGAGGTCGTGGCTGACCAGGATCACGGCCATGTGGCGCTCGGCGGAGAGCCGGGCCAGCAGGTCGAGGATCTGCTTCTGGACGGTGACGTCGAGCGCCGTCGTCGGCTCGTCGGCGATGAGCAGCTCGGGGTTGCACGACAGGGCCATGGCGATCACCACGCGCTGACGCATGCCGCCGGAGAGCTCGTGGGGGTACTGCCCCAGGCGCCGTTCCGGCTCGGGGATGCCGACCTGGCGCAGCAGGTCGGCGGCCTGCTCGCGCGCCGCCTTGCGGTCCATGCCCTGGTGCAGGCGCAGCGGCTCGGTCAGGTGGGCGCCGATCTTCTTGACCGGGTTGAGCGAGGTCATCGGGTCCTGGAAGACCATGGCGACCTTGGGCCCCCACAGGTGCCGGCGCTGGCGCGGTGAGAGCGCGTGGACGTCCTGGCCGTCGAGGCGCACCGAACCGGTCACGGTGGTCGTGGGGCCGGACGCGACCAGGCCCATCACGGTGCGGCCGAGCACCGACTTGCCCGAGCCGGACTCGCCGACGATGCCGAGCGTCTCGCCGGCGTGCAGGCGCAGGGACACGCCGTCGACGGCGGCGACGTCGCCGCGCTGGGTGTGGAAGACGGTACGGAGGTCGTCGACCTCCAGCAGCAGGTCACCGCGGGCCCGGGCGGACCGCTTCTCGGTGAGGACAGGGGACGGCGTGGTCACAGCTTGGCACTCCTCGGGTCCCAGCGCCGCTGGGCCTGCTCGCCCAGCAGGTTGAACGAGAACACGGTCATGAAGAGGAAGAGACCGGGCACGATCAGGATGAACGGCTGGTCCTCCATGGTGTTGCCTGCCTGCGCCTCGGAGATCATGTTCCCCCAGGTCGGCTCGGGCTGCGGGATGCCCAGCCCCAGGAAGCTGAGCGAGGCCTCCGCCACGATGAGTGCCGAGATGCTCACGACCGCGATCGAGAACAGCGGCATCGCGACGTTGGGCACCAGTTCGCGCAGGATGATGCGCGCCTTGCTCGCGCCCATCGCCCGGGCGGCGAGCACGAACTCGCGCTGGGCGAAGGCGATGGTGTTGGCCCGGCCGATGCGGACCATGCTCGGGATGGTCAACAGCGCGAGCGCGAAGGACATGTTGCGGATGCCGGGGTCGAGGATCGCGGCGAGCGCGATCAGCAGGATCAGCGGCGGGACGGCCAGCACCGAGTTGGTGAGGATCCCGATGGTGCGGTCCACGCCCTTGCGGTAGAAGCCCGCGACCACGCCGATCAGGCCACCGACGGTGATGCCGACGAGGATGGCCGACATCGAGATGACCATCGACGTCCGGGCACCGAAGATCGCGCGGGAGAGCAGGTCCAGGCCCGCCCCGTTGGTGCCGAGCGGGTGGTCGCCGTACTTCAACGGCTCGAGGTAGATCGGCTCGGTGAGCGCCACCGTGGCGTTGCGGCCCTCGGGCAGCGGCAGCCACGGTGCCAGCAGGGCGGCCACGCCGAGCAGCACCAGCCAGCCCAGGCACAGCCACGGCAGCAGGTCGACCTTGCGGCGGCGAGCGGCCCAGACCAGCCGGACCGCTCCGCTGTAGGCGAGCACGGTGCCGGCGACCAGGCCGAGCCCGGTTCCCGCGCCGGAGGCGACGGTGAGGGCGAGGACGACGAGCGCGACGCCGCCGGCGACGAGTCCACCGCCGAGCAGCGCCATCCGGCGACGGCTGAGGGAGGTGCCGCGAAGGCGGCTGGGATCAGGCATGAACACGGCGCGTCCTGGGGTCGAGGAATCCGTACGAGAGGTCCACACAGCTGTTGACGAGCACGTAGATGACAGCCGTGACGAGCACCGCACCCTGCACGATCGGGAAGTTGCCCGTCTGCGCGCCGGAGACGATCAGGGAGCCCATCCCCGGCAGGGCGAAGAGGTATTCGACGATGACCGTGCTGCCGATGAGGCGGCCGGTGCTGATGCCGAAGAGGGTCACCAGGGAGAACGACGACGGGCGCAGCGCGTCGCCGACCATGATCCGCCACGGCGGCTGGCCCTTGGCTCGCGCCGCCAGCACGAAGTCCTCCTGCAGGGTCACCACGAGGTCGTTGCGCAGGATCCGCGTGAAGAGGGCGATCTCGCTCAGCGCGATCACGATCGCGGGCAGGATCGCGTGGTGCAGGTTCCCGGTCAGGGAGTCGCTCACCCGCACCCACTGGGACCGCGGGAACCAGCCCAGGTCGTTGACGAGGACCATGATCAGCAGCAGGCCCGCGAGGAACGACGGGATCGAGAGCAACCCGAACATCGAGGCGCCGACGATCCGGTCGACCAGGCCGCCCTGGCGGGCGGCCGACCAGAGCGCGAGCGGGATCGCGACGACCAGGGCGATGACCAGGCCCATGGCGGCCAACTGGAGGCTGACCGGGATGGCGGCGAGCAGTCGCTCGGCCACCGGGCTCTGCGGCGGCATGATCGAGTTGCCCAGGTCGCCCGTGACGGCACCGCCCAGCCAGTCGAAGTACCGGACCACGACGGGGTCGTTCAGACCCAGCTCCTGGCGCAGCTCCTCGTACTGCTCCGGCGGCTTGCCCTCGCCGAGGATCGCGACGGCGGGGTCGCCGGGGATCAGCGCGACCATCAGGAACACGCCGAAGCTGACGATCAACAACACGGCGACAAGCTCTGTCAGCCGCACCACTACCTTGCGCACGTCATCTCCTCCTGGCTCGGTCCGACGAACCTAGGTCGGGTGTGACCTGGACCGCACCGCCCATTCCACTCAACGGGAGGCTCGACCTCACGAGACCCACGCCTCGTCGAGCAGCACCATCGTGTTGCTGTTGGTGGCGACGCCGTGGACGTCCTCCTGCCACAGATTGAACTCCGCCGTCGGGCCGAGCACCATGGCCGGCGCCAGCTCGTTCCACCCAGCCTGCAGCGCCTCGGCCGTTGCGAGCTGCTCCTCCTCGGTGGCCGCCGCTTGGAAGTCCTCGATGAGCCGGTCCATCTCGGGCGATGTCGCGGTGCCGTAGCCGATGCCCCCGGCGGAGTGGTTGATGCCGAAGACCCGCGCGTAGGGCGCGGAGTCGCGCCAGCTGAAGCCCCACGTCGACATGTCGTAGTCGCCGTCGACGACGACCCGCGTGATCAGGTCGGTGATGGACGGCAGGAACTCGGTGGTGGCGTCGAAGCCCACCGCGTCGAGCTGCGCCTTGACCGCCAACCCGATCGCGCGCTGCTGGGGCGAGCTGCCCTGGAGGTAGGTGATCTTGCCGTCGAAGCCGTCCGCCTTCGCCGCCTCGACCAGCTCGCGGGCGCCGTCGGGGTCGTGGGGCAGCCCGACGACACCCTCCTGGTGCAGGCGCGAGGTGGCGGGGAACAGCGACGAGGAGACGACGCCCGCACCGTCGTTGGCACGCTCGTTGACCAACTCGGGGTCGATCGCCATCTGGATCGCCTGCCGGACCCGGACGTCCGCTCCCGGGCGGCCCTCGCGCGAGTTGATCAGACCCGTGACGCCGAGGCCGACCATCTGGAGGTAGCCCGGCGTCTCCTCGGTCAGCGCCTCCTCGACGACGATCGGGTCGCGCAGGATCGCCATGGAGACCTCGCCCTGGCCGAAGGAGTCCCACAGCGCGTTGGGGTCGACGATGTAGACGAACTCCAGGGTGTCGAGCGGGGGACGGCCGGCGAAGTAGTCGGGGTTGGCGGTGAAGGTCATCCGCTCCTGGGGCGCCCGGTCCGACAGGACGAACGGTCCGGCACCGATCGGCGTGAACTGCTCGCCGGCGTCGGCGGCCCGGGCCACGACCATCCCGATCCCCGTGGTGAAGAGGGAGTCGAAGCTGGGCCACGGGCGGGCGAGCGTGAACTCCACGGTCAGCTCGCCGGTGACCTCGAGGCCGGTGACGTTGTGCTTCCACACCGCCGCGTCGTGGCCGCCCTGCGCGAGGTAGCGCTCGATGCTCCAGCGCACCGCCTCGGCGTCGAGTGCGGTGCCGTCGCTGAACTCCACGCCGGGGCGCAGAGTGAGGGTCCACGTGGTGTGGTCCTCGTCGGCCGTGAGCGACTCGGCGAGCTGCGGGACGATCGACTGCTCGTCCTCGTCCCAGCGCATCAGGACGTCGTAGACGGCGGCCATCTCGGTGCCGCCGGTCGTGCCCGCCACGATGGTCTTGACGGGGTCCAGCTCGAGCGGCTCGGCGTACGACCCGAAGGTCAGGGTGCCGCCCTCGACGACGTCGCCGGCGTCCGGGATGTTGACCAGGCCCGGGGCGAAGGCCCCGACGGTCGGGCCGCTCGCCCGTTCCCCCGCATCCTCGGACGAGGCGCAGGACGTGACGAGGACGAGGGTGGCTGCCGCGGCCAGCAGGGGGCGGACGATTCGGGGAGGCGTCATGTCGTGGACGCTAGGAGGCCGCGTGCTGCCGCTCCCCCGAGCCTCCCGCTCAGCGGGAGACTCGGCTCACAGTCCCCGGGCGACCCGCCACGCGGAGTGGATGGCGCCCTGGATGTAGCCCACGTCGCCCGCGTCACCGACGACCTTGACGTCGATGCCGCGGTCGATGAGCTCCTTCTCCAGGGGCGCGTGGGAGGTGACCTCCGACGCGATCACGACCAGGTCTGCGGGCGCGGTACGCCGCTGACCCTCGTGGTCGCGGTAGACGACCGTCCCGGGGGTGATCTCCTCGACGGTCGACTGCCGGACGCAGCGCACGCCGTGCTCGGCAGCGCGTCGTACGGCGCCCCAGCGCCTCGGCATCGCCATCGGCAGGCCGAGCTGAGCGCCCGCCTCGAGGACGGTCACCGCCTTGCCGCGCTCGGCGAAGAACTCCGCGAGCTCGAGGCCGACCAGCGAGCCGCCGACCACGACCACGTCCTTGCCGATCGGCAGGAAGTGGCGGGTGGCCCGACGGATCAGCTCGGGTCGCCGCGTCGCCCCGGTGAGCCGACCCGCGCGGGAGGCCCACCGCGCGACGCGGAGTGCCCCGGTCGGGGCCGGACCGGCGTCGCCGGTGCCCGTGAGCAGCGCACGCAGGGTGTCACCGGTGTGCACGTGGGGCAGGTCCGCGCCCGGCACAGCCGGGCGTCCACGCCGAGCCCCGGTGGCGAGCACCACGGTGCTCGGCCGCATCGCCTTGATCGAGGCGGCGGTGGCCTGGCGGCCCAGCTGCACGACGACGCCGAGGCGCTCGAGCTCGTGCTCCTGCCACGCGAGCAGCGGGCCGTTGGCCGGGGTCGTGAGCTGCGAGAACCACGCCGAGCCGCCGAGCCGGTCCCCGGCCTCGACCAGCGTCACCCGCAGGCCGCGCTGACGGGCGAGGCGCGCGGTCTCCATGCCGGCCGGCCCGCCGCCGACCACCACGACGTGGCGCGTCGAGGGCACGGGCAGCATGATCGCGGCGGACTCGTCGCCGAGCGCCGGGTTGACCGCACAGACCGGGGTGTCGTCCCAGAAGTTCTGCTCGACGCAGACGTAGCAGTTGATGCAGGGGCGCACGGACTCACGCCGGCCGGCCCGCAGCTTGTCCACGAGCTCGGGGTCGGCCAGGAGCTGGCGGCCCATGGCGACGAAGTCGGCGTCACCGCTGGCCACCACGTCCTCCGCGACCTCGGGCAGCACGCGCCCGACGGTGATGACGGGGATGCCCACCGCTGCGTTGATCGCGCGGGCCTCGGCGCGGTAGGCCGCGACCTCGTCGGGCAGCGGGCCCTTGAGGAAGTCCCGGAACGGGTTGCGGCCCCACCCGGTGACGTGGATGGCGTCGGCCCCGGCGGCCTCGAAGAGGCGGGCCGCGCGGATGGTCTCGTCCGTGGTCAGCGCACCCTGCTCGCCGAACTCCTGCCCGGCCACGCGGACCAGGATCGCGAGCCTGTCGCCGACCGCTCTGCGCACCGCGGCGATGACCTCGCAGGCAAGCCGGGCGCGGTTCTCCAGGGACCCGCCCCAGCGGTCCTCGCGCCTGTTGTCGGCGCGGTTGAGGAAGGCGCCGAGGACGTAGCCGTGGGCACAGTGGATCTCGATCGCGTCGGCGCCGGCCTCCATGACGCGGCGCCCGGCCTGGGCGAACTGGTCGATCAGCCAGGCGATGTCGTCCTCGGTCGCCTCGTGGTAGGTCGCCTGCTTGCCCTGGGTGACCGAGGCCATCCTCATCAGCTCGTCGGGCGTGTTGTCACGCAGCGCGCCGAGGTCGTAGTCAGCGGTCGGCTCGGAGGGGACGAGCAGGGGACGGTCGTACGCCGTGTCGACGCGGGCGACCTTCCCGTGGTGGGTGGCCTGCACGCACAGGAGCGAGCCGGCGTCGTGCACCGCGTCCGCGAGCGCTCGCAGCCCGGGGATGAACCGGTCGTCGGAGAGGCCGGGCTCCTTGAGGCTCGCCGCGCCCACCGGGAACGCCACGGCCGATGCCGACGTGATGACCATGCCGGTGCCGCCGGCAGCGCGGGCGACGTAGTGCGCGATGTCCTCCTCGACGATCACCCCGTCGTGGCACACGTTCATGTCCATCGCCGGCATGATGACGCGGTTGGGCAGCGTCACGGGGCCGATGCGGCCCGGGGCCAGGAGGTGGGCGAACTGGCGGTCGGCTCGACGTGTGGTCACGCGAGGACGCTAGGATTTCCGGCCTCCCGGCGCCGCGCGGTCTCCCGTCCACCGGGACCGGCGCGATGACGCAGGCGCGTCCCGACGGTTCGCCCTTCCGGTCAGTGGGACCGGAAGGGCGCCCACCCTCCGGTCGGCAACACACTCGACCGACGGACTTCGCGATTGGAGATGACGAGCATGACCGCAACTGACGACGTGCGCATGATCGAGGCGGGCTCCGCCCCCACCCGCTTCGCCCGGGGCTGGCACTGCCTGGGCCTCGAGCGCGACTTCGCAGACGGCAAGCCGCACCAGGTCCAGGCCTTCGGCGAGAAGCTCGTGGTCTTCGCCGGCGCGGACGGCAAGGTCAACGTGCTCGACGCCTACTGCCGGCACATGGGCGGCGACCTCTCGCAGGGCACTGTCAAGGGCAACGAGATCGCATGCCCGTTCCACGACTGGCGCTGGGGCGGCGACGGCCGTTGCAAGTCGATCCCCTACGCCCGCCGAGTGCCGCTGCGCGCCCGGACCGCGGCCTGGCACACCATGAGCCAGGACGGCATGCTCTTCGTCTGGAACGACCCCGAGGGCAACCCGCCCCCGGAGGACGTGACCATCCCCCGCATCCCCGCGTACGGCGACCCGGAGTACACCGAGTGGGTCTGGTACACCACCAGGATCGAGGGCTCCAACTGCCGCGAGATCGTCGACAACGTGGTGGACATGGCGCACTTCTTCTACGTGCACTACTCCTTCCCGACGTACTTCAAGAACGTCTTCGAGGGCCACACCGCCACCCAGTACATGGAGGGCATCGGGCGCGAGGACATCCGGCCGCGCAAGAACAAGGGCGGCAGCGGCGCGACCGGGAACTCGTCGGTGGCCAGCTACCACGGCCCGTCCTTCATGATCGACGACCTCGTCTACCACTACGAGAACGACGTCGACATCCCGGCGGTCCTGATCAACTGCCACTACCCCGTCGACGCCAACTCCTTCGTGCTGCAGTACGGCATCATGGTCAAGAAGATGCCCGGCCTCAGCGACGACGAGGCGAGCGCCATGGCACAGAAGATGGGCGACTTCATCAGGATCGGCTTCGAGCAGGACGTCGCGATCTGGAAGAACAAGGCCCGCATCGACAACCCGCTGTTGTGCGAGGAGGACGGTCCCGTCTACCAGCTGCGCCGCTGGTACGAGCAGTTCTACGTCGACGTCGCCGACGTCAAGCCCGAGATGACCGAGCGCTTCGAGTTCGAGATCGACACCACCCGGCCCACCGAGGCCTGGCGGCGCGAGGTCGAGGCCAACCTGGCCGCTCGCGAGGCCGCGGACGCCCCGGCGGCCACCGACCCGGCCGGCGCGGGGCAGACGGTCTGATGTCGGTCCGCCCCGACAACCGCCTCGCGGACGTCCCGATGACCCCGCTCGCGTGCCACACGTGCGGGGCGCGGGTCGAGGTCCGCAAGAGCAGCTGGGACCAGACGAGCATCCAGTGGCTCGGCGACTCCATCGACGCCTGCGTCGAGCGGCGGGCCACCACTCCGGGAATGGGTCCCAACGCCGGCGCCTTCCAGGGCTGCTCCGCGCTGCGGGACACCGTCCGCGAGGCTGCCGTCAGCGGCGAGCTCCGGATCGTCGACGAGGACCCGCTCAAGGTCAACCCCGAAGCCGACGCACACTGAACGCCAGCGGCTGCTCGCCACTCGTAGCCACCGGTCCCCCGGAACCGTCCGACCAGGAGAACAGATGCCCGACGCCACCGACGCCCGCCTCGCCGCCCTCGAGGAGCGGCTCGCCCGGGTCGAGGACGAGCTGGCGATCACCCGCCTGATCGCGTCGTACGGGCCGCTGGTGGACGGCGGCGAGGCCGACCTGGTGGCAGGCCTGTGGACCGAGGACGGCGTCTACGACGTCGACGAGGGCCACATGGCCGGTCGCGGGCAGCTCGCGGCGATGGTGCGCTCGCGCGCCCACCAGGGATGGATCGCCGGCGGCTGCGCCCACTTCCTCGGACCCGCCCACGTGACACTCGACGGCGACACCGCGGTCGCGGTGTGCCACTCGCTCATGGTGGTCAACGACGGAGGCGAGTTCGGCAGCGACGCGGCCTTCGGCGTCCGCCGGGCCACGGCGCACCACTTCGAGCTGGTCCGCTCCGACGACGGCTGGCGGGTCGCTCGCCGCACGAGCCGGGTGCTCGACGGCCGTCCCGAGGCACCCGCACTGCTGGTGCGGGGGGCGACGGGCCAGCCGGCGTGAGGTCGTTCGCCGACCTCGTCGCGGCCCGGGCCGACGACGACCACCTCGCCCTGTGGTTCGAGGGACGCAACTGGACCTGGCGCGAGGTGGTCGCCGAGGCTCGCGTCCGCGCGCGACTCGCCCGCGCGCACGGCAGTGCCGTAGCGGATCGCCGGGCAGGTGACCCGACCCCGGGACCGGCCCGCCACGTCGGGGTCTTCTGCGAGAACACCCCGGAGCACCTCTTCTGGTGGCTGGGCCTGGCCCTCGCCGGCGACACCTACGTCGGCATCAACCCGACCCGACGGGGTCCGGACCTCGCGCACGACGTCGCGTTCACCGACTGCGGGCTGCTCGTCGTCGACGACCAGCGCCACGGCCTGCTCGCCGGGCTCGAGGACCTCCCGCCCGTGCTCCGGGTGGGCGCCGGCACCGAGCCGTCCGCAACGAGCGAGGACGCCGGGGACCTACCCCGGGTGGACCCGGCCACGACGCTGTCCCTGGTCTTCACCTCGGGCACCACATCGGCCCCGAAGGCCGTCGTCTGCACCCAGGGGCGCATGGGCCGGATCGCGGAGCAGCAGGCCGAGCGACGCGGGCTCACCTCCGACGACACGTTCTACGTCGTGATGCCGATGTTCCACTCGAACGCCCTCATGGCCGGCATCGCGCCCGCCGTCGCCACCGGCGGGACGATCGTGCTGCGACGCAAGTTCAGCGCGTCGTCCTTCCTCCCCGACGTCCGCGAGTACGGCGTCACCTTCTTCAACTACGTCGGCAAGCCGCTCGCCTACGTGCTGGCCACGCCGGAGCAGCCGGACGACGCCGACAACCCGCTGCGCATCGCCTTCGGCAACGAGGCCTCCGACCGCTCGATCGCCGAGTTCTCCCGACGGTTCGGCTGCGAGGTCATCGACTCGTTCGGGTCGAGCGAGGGCGAGATCCGGATCAACCGGCACCCCGACGCACCCCCCGGCTCGCTGGGCGTCGCCGCGGAGGGCATCGTGGTTCTCGACCCGGAGACGGGACAGGAGTGTCCCCCGGCCCGCTTCGACGCGGACGGCGTGCTGCTCAACGCCGACGAGGCCACCGGCGAGATCGTCCACCTGCACGGCGCCGAGCTGTTCGAGGGCTACTACAAGAACCCCGCGGCCGACGCCGCCCGTGTGCGCGACGGCCGGGTCTGGTCCGGTGACCTCGCCTACCGCGACGCGGACGGCTACTGGTTCTTCGGCGGGCGCAGCTCGGACTGGCTCCGCGTCGACGGCGAGAACCTCGCGGCTGCGCCGATCGAGCGGCTGCTTGCCCGCCACCCGGCGTTCGAGCAGGTGGCAGTGATCGCCGTGCCCGACGACGAGGTCGGCGACCAGGTGCTGGCCGTCGCCGAGCTCGCTCCCGGCCGGGCGTTCGACCCCGACGGGTTCGCCGCCTTCCTGGACGAGCAGCCCGACCTCGGCACGAAGTGGGCTCCGAGGTTCGTCAGGCTGGTGCCGTCACTGCCCCGCACCCCGACCAACAAGGTCCTCAAGCGCGCACTCGACCACGCCGTGCGCCCGGGCACCCCCGACCTGTGGCGCCGGCTGGACGGGCCGATCGGCCGACGCTACGTCCCGGCCTGACGTCCCCACCTGGCCCCGCGGGCCGTCGTACCACCCGCCGTACCACCCGCCGTACCAGCCGTCGTGCTCCCGGCCAGCGGAACCCGGGGCGCCTCCCCGCCGCGCCGGTGACAGGTTGGTCGCCATGAAGTACGCCGTCATCGCCCCCGTCGCCGCCGACACGACCGGCGACCCCGACTGGATGACGACGTTCGCCCGGCACGTGGAAGCGTGTGGCTTCGAGTCGCTGGTGGTCGTGGAGCACGCCGTCGTGATGAGCCGCTACTCCTCCGTCTACCCCTACGACAGCTCGGGAAGGATGGAGCTCGCCGACGACCAGGTCATCCCCGATCCGCTCGAGCTGCTGGCGTTCCTCGCCGGCCGCACGACCACGCTGGGGCTCGCGACCGGCGTGCTGGTGCTGCCCAACCACCACCCGGTGGTGCTGGCCAAGCGGCTGGCCACCCTCGACGCCCTCTCCGGCGGGCGGCTGCGGGTCTGCGTGGGGATGGGGTGGATGAAGGAGGAGATCGAGGCCTGCGGCGTCGACTTCGCCACCCGCGGCGCCCGCGCCGACGAGCAGCTGCAGCTGATGCGCGCACTCTGGGCGGACACGTCTGCGAAGGGGCTCGACCACCACGGCCGGTTCTTCGACCTCGACGGCGCGATGAGCTATCCCAAGCCGGCCCAGCAGGGCGGCGTACCGCTTCACATCGGCGGCCACTCCAGGGCTGCGGCGCGCCGCGCGGGCCGGTACGGCGACGGGCTCCAGCCGCTCGGCGTCGCCGGCGAGGAGCTGGCCTCCCTGGTCGCGCTGATGCGCGAGGAGGCGGAACGGGCGGGGCGTGACCCCGACGCCCTCGAGCTGTCGCTGGGCCACCTGGTCTCGAGGATCGACGCGGCCAAGGCCGAGCGCCTCGCCGGTCAGGGCGCCGACCGGGTCGTGCTGGCCACGACCCCCACTCTCGACATCGACCGGGCCTGCGAGGAGCTGTCGGCCTGCGCCGAGAGGCTCGGCCTGTGACCGCCCTGGGCCCCACGGACCGGCTCGACCTCGCCGACCTGGTCCACCGCTATGCGGCCGCCGTGGACGAGCGCGACCCGGGGGCCGTCGCCGCGCTGTTCACCGCCGACGGCGTGCTGGCGAGTCCGCGGCCCCCGCGCCACCTCGATCCCGTCGAGGAGGCCACGGGACCGGTCGCGATCGAGGCGGCGATGGGCCGGCTCTCCGGCCTGGCGCTCACCCGGCACGCCGTCGTGGGCGTCGTCCTCACCGCTGACCCGGCTGGCGGTTCCGACGGGGCCGACGGGACGACGGGCCGCGTCGCCTGCACCGCCCACCACGTGCTCCCCGACGGCACCGACCTGGTCTGGCACCTGACCTACCGCGACCGCTACCGGCGCACCGGCGCCGGCTGGCGCTTCGCCCGGCGCGACCTGCACGTCGACGTGGTCGAGAAGCGCGCGGTCGCCGCCGCGCGGGGCCTGCGGGACCGGCCCTGAACCACCCTCCCGGTCACCGGGAGGCCACCGGCGCGGCGGTGTCGGCCGGACCATAGTGGTCGCGACCGCTCCCCCTGCATCGGAAGGCTGCCGCCATGCCCGACCTCCGCTCCTACGGTCCCTGGGCCGTCATCGCCGGCGGCTCCGAGGGAGTCGGCGCCGAGTTCGCCACCCAGCTGGCCGACGAAGGCTTCGACCTGGTGCTCATCGCCCGCAAGCCGGGCCCGCTCGAGGAGACGGCCGCAGCCTGCCGGGAGCGGGGCGTCGAGGTACGGACGCTGGCAGTCGACCTCACCTCCCCGACGGCCGTCGCCGAGGTGACCGCGGCGACCGCCGGCCTGGAGGTCGGCCTGCTCGTCTACAACGCCGGCGCCAACTCCTACGGCGAGGCGTTCACGCGCGGCGAGCTGGTCCGCCACCAAGGCGTCATCGACCTCAACATAACGACGATGCTCGCGCTCGTGCACCACTACGCCCAGCCGATGAAGGAACGCGGCCGCGGCGGCATCCTGCTCGTCGGCTCGCTCGCGGGCTACGTCGGCGCCTCCAACGAGGCGATCTATGGCGCTGTCAAGGCGTTCGGCCGGATCTTCGCCGAGGGCTTGTGGGTCGAGCTGCGGGACCACGGCGTCGACGTGCTCGAGCTGGTGCTCGGCGTGACCCGCACCCCTGCCATGGAGCGCGCCGGACTCGACTTCACGATCCCCGGCCTCGTCGTCTCGGAGCCCGCGGACGTCGCCCGCGAGGGACTGGCCCACTTGGCCGACGGACCGGTCCACGTCATCTCCGGCAATGAGCGGATCGTCGAGATCCGCGGGACGTCCGACCGGGCCACCCTGGTGTCCCGCACCGACGAACGGCTCAAGAAGCTCGTGGGTCGCTGATCCTCGGCACGACCCGCTGGCTGCCGAGGAAGCGCCGCACGACCAGGCCGGTGCGGACCAGGTGGCTGCCCTGGGGATCAGTGGGGTCGACGCCGATGAGGTCCCGCACGCGCCGCAGCCGGTAGTCGAGCGTGTTCGGGTGCACGTGCAGGGCCTCCGCCGTCTCCGCCCTCCGCCCGGAGGCGGAGACGTGCGCGACGAGCGTGTCGAGCAGGTCCGGCTGGTCGTCGAGCGGGCGCAGCAGGCCGGCCAGGACGTCACGTGCCGGGCCCGGGCGCGTCACCTGGACCTCGAGGGCGAGGTCGGCCAGCAGGTGCACGCCGGCGGGGAGCCCCAGCCGCTGGGCGACCTCTGCGGTGTCGTGGGCAGCCTGGACGGCGGCCGGGGTGGCGGCGGCGCCGTCGGCGTGCGCCAGCCCGACGTACCAGCGGCGATGGAGGACCCGGCCGAGAGCCCGGCGCACCTCCTCCGGCGCGACGCTCCCGCGCAGCACGATCAGCCCGCCCGTCGGTGTCAGGGAGTCCAGGACCTCGTGCCCGCTCAGCTCGATGAGTGCCTCGCGGATGCCGCGGGCGCGCCGTCGCGCCTCCACCGTGACCGCCACGTGGTGCTGGTGGCGGGGCGCCCGCACCCGAAGGTGCAGCAGGGTGCGCTCGGTCCACGGCACCAGCCCCGCACCTTCCCACATCGCCGGGGTGTCCTGGCCGACGACGAGCCGGGCGAGCAGTTGGTCCCGCGCCGCCCGGTCACGCCCGGTCATCGCGGTGACGGTCTCGACGTACGCCTCCGTGACCGCCGTCGTGACCAGCTCCAGGTAGCGCAGGACGAGCGAGCCGATGTCGATCAGCTCCTCGACGTCGTCGACCTCGCCGAGCGCGCCGATCTCCTCCCAGCAGGTGCGGAAGCCGTTGTAGTACGCCGTCAGCACCGCGGGCAGCGGGATCTGCTCCTCGGCCCGCGCCCGTGCCGAGCGCAGCATCGAGCCCAGCTCCTCGCGTTCCGGGGCGCGCCCCTCGCGCAGCAGCCGCCTGAAGAGCTCGAGGTTGAGGCGGGTCACCTCGGCGACGTCGTTCTCCAGCTGGTCGGCCGAGAGCTGCTGGTAGAAGGGCACGTCCGCGGTGAGCCGGTCCATGGTGGTCTCCACCATTCCTGGCAGCTGGGCCGCCAGCCGGGTCCGCAGGGCGGGCCGGGACCGGAAGAGGACGCGAGGCATGACCGGATGCTGTCGTACCGGACCTGACCGCGGCAAGCATCGTTGTGACCGACCACAATGCGCGCGGTCGAAGTTGGGTAAGCGCGACGATTCCCCGCCGGTGCCCGGATCCCTAGCGTGAGCGCGCCCATCCCTGACACCCGGAGGTCACCCATGCCCAGGTTCTCCCTTCGCAGCACACTGGCCGTGGCGGCGATCGCGCTGGCGACACCACAGCTGCCCACCCATGCCGCCACTCCCGACGAGTACGCCGGTCTCGGCGACTCCTTCTCCGCCGGCAACGGCGCCTTCAGCACCAACCTCGACTTCGGCTGCGGCCGCAACACCTACGCCTATCCCTCCGTCGTCGCCCAGTCGCGACCGAACACCCACCTGACCTTCGCCGCCTGCCAGGGCGCCGTGACGAGCGACGTCGTCGACACGCAGGTCGACGCGCTGAGCGCCGACACCGACTTCGTGTCGATCACGATCGGCGGCAACGACGTCGGCTTCGCCAACCTGATCATCAACTGCGCCGGCAGCTTCTCGTTCAACTGCGAGAACGCAGCGAACGACACCAAGGCGAAGATCACCAACGAGCTGCCGGCCAAGCTCGACCGCGCCTACGCGGCGATCCGCGCCACGGCTCCCAACGCCACCGTCGTGGTGCTCGGCTACCCGCGCCTGTTCGGCTCCAAGCTCACCTGCGCCGCGGCGAACGGCATCTCGGCACAGGAGGCCGTGTGGGCCAACGAGATCTCCGACATGCTCGACGCAACGACGGCGGATCGGGCGGCGGCGGCCGGCTTCACCTACAAGAGCTCGATCCGGTCGTTCACCGGCCACGACGTGTGCGCCAGCACGCCGTACGTCAACGGAAAGACGTGGAGCGCGGCCGACAGCTACCACCCGACACGGGCCGGGTACGCCGAGGCGATGGCCGCTGCGGTCCGGGGCGTGATCGGATGAGCCGCCTCGTCCTGCGGCCTGCCGCACTCGCGGTGGCGCTGGCCGCTGCCGTGACGGCGCCCGCCACTCCCCTGCTCGCCGGCCCCGCAACGGCAACGCCCCTCACCGGCGAGGTGTGGGCCTCGGACCTGCCCTTCGTCTCGTCGGTCAACGGCTGGGGCCCGGTGGAGCGCGACAGGTCGAACGGCGAGACAGCGGCGGGCGACGGCCGCACCATCTGGGTCGGCGGCAAGAGCCACAGCAAGGGCCTGGGGACCCACGCCGACTCGGTCGTGCGCTTCGATCTCCAGGGCGACTGCGAGTACTTCCAGTCCGAGGTCGGCGTCGACGACGAGGTCGGCAACAACGGCAGCGTGGTGTTCTCGGTGATCGCCGACGGCGTCCAGGTCGCCCAGACCCAGACCGTGACCGGCAGCACGGAACCGCTCACCATCTACGCCGGGATCGACGGCGCCAGGACTGTCGACCTGGTCGTCTCACAGGACGGGGGCGGCGCCGACAACGACCACGCCGACTGGGCCAGCGCCAAGTTCCGTTGCTCCGGCGACGGCACCGCGGCGACGACCCAGGTCCCGGCCGCGCCGACGACATCGGTCTACGCCAGCGACTGGCCCTTCCGCGGAACCCCGACCAACGGCTGGGGACCGGTCGAGCGCGACCGCGCGAACGGCGGGCAGGCGGCGGGCGACGGTGGACCGCTGAAGCTCAACTACGTCAGCTACGCCAAGGGCCTCGGCGTCCACGCCGGCTCCTTCGTGAGCTACCACCTGGGCGGCAACTGCTCGGCCTTCACCGCCAAGGTCGGCGTCGACGACTCCCAGGGCTGGCTGGGCTCGGCACGCTTCCGGGTCTTCGCCGACGGCGTCGAGGTCGCCGACTCGGGCAAGATGCTCAACGGCACCGCCACGAACACGATCTCGGCTCCCACGGCCGGCGCCCAGCGACTCGACCTGCTCGTCGACGACACCGGGGACGGGGTCGACTACGACCACGCCGACTGGGCCGACGCGCGGCTGGTCTGCGGCAGCGACGCCACCGGGACGGCGTTCTACACGCCGCCGTCCTCGCTCCCGGCCGGCAACGGCACGATCGTGCGCTCCGAGCCGTCCCAGTTCTGGGTCACGCCGCTGAAGATCACTCCGGTGGACGCGACCGTCACCCGGCTGATGTACACCTCGACCGACCGCCACGACACTCCCATCGCGGTCACCGGCCAGCTGGTCGTGCCCAACAAGGCGTGGTCCGGCACCGGCGCCCGGCCGCTCGTCGCCTACGCGGTGGGCACCCAGGGCCTCGGCGACCAGTGCGCGCCGTCCCGCCTCTCCGACGGTGGTGGCCTCGAGTACGAGAACGTCTTCATCGCCGGCCTGCTGGCGAAGGGCTACGCCGTCGTGGTGACCGACTACCAGGGCCTCGGCACGCCGGGAACGCACACCTACATGAGCCGCGAGGTCCAGGGCCGGGCCGTGCTCGACTCCGTGCGGGCGGCCCGGAACGTGTCCGGCTCAGGGGTCACCACCTCGACGCCGGTCGCGGTCATGGGCTACTCGCAGGGCGGGGGCGCTGCTGCGTCGGCGGCCGAGCTCGCTCCCTCCTATGCACCGGAGCTGAACGTGGTCGGGGTGGCGGCGGGTGGCGTCCCCGGCGACCTGCTGACGGTGGCGGACGGGCTGGACGGCACGTTCGCGGTCGGCTTCCTGGCCTACGCGGTGCTGGGTGTGGGCGA
Source organism: Nocardioides sp. (assembly GCA_035554935.1). Taxonomy (GTDB): domain Bacteria; phylum Actinomycetota; class Actinomycetes; order Propionibacteriales; family Nocardioidaceae; genus Nocardioides. Next base: position 38,602 of record DATMHM010000080.1, read on the forward strand.
GGCCAGCTATGGCGTGGACATCAGCTCGTTCCTCAACGCCCGCGGCGTGTCCCTGATGGACGAGGTGCGCGACGAGTGCGTGGTGGAGACGCTGGTCCGGCACCCGTTCGTACAGTCCAACACGCTGACCACCGATGGGCGCAGCCTGCCGCAGACGCTTCGCGACCCGCAGTTCGCCACGATGCTCGACGAGCAGGTGATCGGCAAGGGACGCAAGCCGTCCGTCCCGGCGTTCGTCTACCACAGCCAGACCGACGACGTCGTGGCCTACGCGGCCGGCCGCGACACGGCGAAGCGCTGGTGCGCGCAGGGAGCGACCGTGTCCTTCCGCCCCGGGCTCGCACCGGGACACGTCGGCGGGGCGTTCGGGTTCTACCCGTACGCGCTGGCCTTCCTCGACGCGCGGTTCCGTGGGGTGGAGCCCACGACCAACTGCTCGACGCTCTGACACCCGCGCCGGGTCGGGTCCCGCTCCAGGGGCCCGACCCGGTCGTCGGCGCGTCAGCCTTGACCGCGCCGCGTCAGCTCACAGGTTGCTGTCGAGGGCGGGGAAGCCGTCGGGCAGCTCGGCGGACGCCGCACTGACCTGACCGGCCCGGCTGGTGTCGACCTCGAGTCCCAGGGTGTACGCCGCCATGGAGATCGAGCCCGCCGCGTGGCCGTCGACCAGCAGGTCGAGCGGCTCGTCGCCAGCGAGCCCGGCGACGTAGAGCAGGGGCAGGTAGTGGTCGGGGGTGGGCACGGCCCGTTCGAAGTCGGCGTGACCGTCCAGGGATGCGACCTCGGTGGGCGCGCTCAGCAGCCGCTCCCGGGCGACGTCGTCGAAGCGCAGCGCCCAGTCGTAGCCGGAGTCGCGGCGACGGTGGTCGACGGCTCGCAGGTTGTGCACCACGTTGCCGCTGCCGATGACCAGCACGCCGTGGTCGCGCAGGGTCGCGAGCTTGCGGCCGAGCTCGAGGTGGTGGTCGAAGCTCTTGAAGGCGTTGAGCGAGAGTTGGACGACCGGCACCGATGCGTCCGGGAACGCGTGCAGGAGCACCGACCAGGTGCCGTGGTCGATTCCCCAGCTGTCGATGTCCTGGCCCACCCAGGTCGGCTTGACCACGTCGGCGACCTGCTCGGCGAGCTCGGTCGAGCCCGGCGCGGGGTACTGCACGTCGAAGAGCTCCTGCGGGAAGCCGTAGAAGTCGTGGATCGTGCGCGGCCGCGGCATCGCGGTCACGGCGGTGGCATTGGTGTACCAGTGCGCCGAGATCACCAGGATCGCCCGCGGCCGCGGCACCGACTCGCCGAACAGCCGCCAGGCCTCCGTGTAGCGGTTGCGCTCGAGTGCGTTCATCGGGTTCCCGTGGCCCAGGAAGGCCGCCGGCATGCGTGGGACCGTCACGACGTCGAGCGTAGAGGACGATGTCGACTATGCTTCATTGAAGCAACAACCAAATGCCGCCCCGACCGACGCGAGGAACCATGAGCAGCTCCCCCACTCCCCCAGAGATGGAAGCGCGGCTGCGTGCGGCTCGCGACGACCGGCGCACCCTCACCCCGCCCAGCGACGCCTGGCCGGACCTCGACGAGGCGTGGGGGTACGCCGTCCAGGACGTCGACCGCGAGCAGCGGGTCGGCGGCGGCGACCGGTTGATCGGGGCCAAGCTGGGCCTGACCAGCGCCGCCAAGCAGCAGCGGATGGGCGTCGACCGGCCGATCGTCGGGTTCCTGACCGCATCCATGCAGGTGGACGCGGACGGGCTCGCCGCGGGCATGTCGCGCTGGGCGCAGCCTCGGATCGAGCCCGAGATCGCGTTCGTCACGGCGACGGACCTGCACCGCGGACTCGCGGACGACGAGCTGGCCGCAGCAGTGGCGTCGGTCTCCGTCGCCGCGGAGGTCATCGACTCCCGGTGGACCGGCTACCGCTTCCGCCTGCCCGACGTTCTGGCCGACAACACCAGCGCCGCGGGCCTGCTCCTCGGCGCCGAGCAGGTCCCGCTCGCGGACGCGGGCGACCTCGCGGCGCTCGCCTGCCGGGTCGAGGTGGACGGCGAGCTCGTGCACGAGGCGACCGGGGCCGCGATCCTCGGACACCCGCTGCGTGCGCTGCAGCTGCTCAGCGAGCACCTCGAGCGACGCGGCGAGATGCTGCCGGCGGGCTCGCTCGTGCTCGCGGGCGCCCTGACGGACGCCGTACCCCTCGAGACGGGACGCACCTACCGGCTGTCGATCGAGCAGCTCGGGACGATCACCGCGACCGCGTGACGTCCGGCCGGTAGAGCGCAGTCATCCGCCCCTGCGGGTCGAGCCGCGAGAGCAGCGCGTCCCCCACCTCGGCCAGGTGGCGGACCTGCTCGGCCGTCAGCCCGTCAAGGACGTGGGCGCGCACGTTGGCGACGTGCCCGGGGGCGGCGGCGACCACGAGGTCCCAGCCCGCGTCGGTCAGGTGTGCGTTCGTCGCTCGCGCGTCGTCCGGGCAGGGCGAGCGTTCCACCAGCGAGCGGTCCTCCAGCCGGCGTACGACGTGGGACAGGCGCGCGAGCGTCGCGTTGGTGCGTTGCGCCAGCGCCGTCATGCGCAGCGTCCGATCGGGCACCTCCGAGAGCATCGCCAGGACGAAGTACTCGAAGTGGCTGAGGCCCGCATCGCGGCGCAGCTGGGAGTCCAGCACGCCCGGCAGCAGCTCGGCGATCGCCACCAGTCGAAGCCAGGCCGCCATCTCGTGCTCGTCGAGCCAGTTCTCCTCCATCCGGCCATCGTAGCCAACGAGATTGACGCTACAACCATCTTTACTTGACGCAACAACCATTTCGTACTTTAGTTGAAGAAACAACCAACCAACCTCGGAAAGGATCACCATGACCAGCATCTCGATCATCGGCACCGGAAACATGGGACAGGCCATCGCGGCCGTCGCCGGCCGCGGCGGGCACTCGGTGCAGCTGCTCGGCAGGGAGGACGCCGCCACCGCCGCGACCGGAGAGGTCGTCGTGCTCGCCGTCCCCTACCCGGCCGTGGAGGACGTGATCGCGCAGCGCGGCGCCAGCCTCGCCGGCAAGATCGTCGTCGACATCACCAACCCCGTGAACTTCGAGACCTTCGACTCCCTCACCGTCCCCGCCGACAGCTCGGCGACCGCGGAGATCGCCGCGGCGCTGCCCGAGTCGCGCGTGGTGAAGGCCTTCAACACCACCTTCGCGGCCACCCTCGCCGAGGGCACCGTCGGCGAGCTGCCCACCACCGTGCTGGTGGCCGGCGACGACGCCGAGGCGAAGTCGGCCCTTGCCGACGTCGTCACCTCAGGCGGTCTGCAGGCGATCGACGCCGGCTCCCTGGCGCGGACCCGCGAGCTCGAGGCCCTCGGCTTCCTGCAGATCACCCTCGCCGCCGGCGAGAAGGTCGCCTGGACCGGCGGCTTCGGCGTCGTCGCCTGACCCGCCCGACCCACCCGACCCGAGAGGAGCACCCCATGACCATCGCTGCCGTCCGTCTCAACCACGCGGTCCTGTTCGTGTCCGACCTCGAGCGGAGCATCTCGTTCTACGAGTCCGCCTTCGGCATGACGGTCATGGCGCGGGAGCCGCGTGCCAACGCCGCCTTCCTGCGCCTGCCCCGCTCGGGGAACCACCACGACCTCGGACTGTTCGGGGTCGGCGCCCAGCCGCCACGGCCCCGCGGCGGCCTCGGGCTCTACCACCTCGCCTGGCAGGTCGACACGATCGACGAGCTTGAGCAGGCCCGGATGACGCTCGCCGAGCTGGGCGCCTTCACCGGCGAGTCCAGCCACGGCGCCACCAAGAGCGTGTACGGCGCCGACCCCGACGGCAACGAGTTCGAGGTGATGTGGATGCTCCCCCGCAGCGCGTGGGGCGAGTACGAGAACGCCGCACCCGTCCAGCGACTCGACATCGCTGCCGACGTCGCCCGGTGGTCCGGCACCCGGACCGCAGCAGAGCTGAACCAGGAGATCTCCCGATGACCGACTTCCCCTCCCCCGCCGTCGCCACCTACGGCAGCACCGACCCGGACGCCCCGCTCGTCGTGCTGCTCCACGGGCGCGGGTCGCACGAGCGGGAGATCATCTCGCTGGCGCCGCACCTGCCCGAGGGGCCGGCCTACGCCGCGGTGCGCGCGCCGATCGCCGAGGGCGGCGGCTTCGCCTGGTTCGCCAACCGCGGCATCGGGCGACCGGTCGCCGCGTCGCTCGCCGAGACGATGGGCTGGTTCCGGGAGTGGCTCGACGGGGTCGCGCCCGCCGGCCGTCCGGTCCTGCTGGTCGGGTTCAGCGGCGGCGCCGCGTTCGCCGGCGGGCTCGCCCTCGCCGATCCTGCCCGGTACGCCGGCGCGGCGATCCTCTACGGCACGCTCCCGTTCGACGCGGGCGTGCCCGTGGAGACCGGCCGGCTGGCGCACCTGCCGGTGCTCGTGGCCCAAGGCGAGGCCGACCACGTGATCCCGCGGGAGCTGCTCGACCGGACGTGGGACTACCTGCTGCGCGAGTCGGGGGCGCCGACCGTCGGCCACCGCGACCCGGGCGGGCACGGCATCACCGTCGCGGCGCTCCACGAGCTCGGGCAGTGGATCGCGACGCGGGTGCACCACCTCCGGACGGACGGCGCCACGCCGGTCGGCCTGCCGGCGGACGTTTCCTGGCCGACCCTGCCCGGAGGCCGGCTCCCGGCACGCGCGGGCGCCCGCCCCGACGTGTCGTGGCGGATTCCCCAGCAGCAGCAGTCGCAGAACGCCCCCGAGCAGCTGCAGGAGAGCCTGTTCGCGCGGATCTCCGCCCTGCCCGGCACGGCGAGCGGCGGGTCGCACATCTCCGTCCCGGGCGCTCGCGGGCTCACCCTCGATGCCCCCGCGGGACCGCCCCAGGCGTTCCTGGTGCCGCAGGCGGCCGAGTTCGCCCACCTCCACCCCGGGTACGACGGGTCGCTGCACCTCGCCCTCCCGCCCGCGCAGGCCGCGGACCTGGTCGCCCGCGGCTGGGGCACGCCCCACCCGTGGGCGGGGACCCGTCTCACGCCCGGTTTCGTGATGGTGTTCGGCCCCCGTGACGACGACGAGCTCGAGATCGTGGCCGGCGTCGTTGCGGCGAGCCACGCCTACGCCTCGACGCCCGCCTGATCCCGGACGAGCAGGACGTGCAGGGTCCGGGGGCCGTGCACGCCCTCGACCCGGTCCAGCTCGATGTCGCTCGTGGCCGACGGCCCGCTGATCCAGGTCAGCGGCCGCCCGGCCCGGACGGCGTCCTGGAGGCGCGCGACCGCCTCGGGCACGTCGTCGACGAGCTGCGACTCCCGCACCACGCACACGTGCAGGTCCGGGACGAGCGACAGCGCGCGGCGGCCCTGGTCCGGGCCGTGGTCGAGCACGATCGTGCCGGTCACTGCGATCCCGACCGCGGCCGCGGTGACGACGGCGTCGATGCGGTTCAGCGCGGCGGCGGACAGGTCGCCGCCGTCGGCGACCACCTCGACCCCGTCGACGCGCTCGAGCGTCGAGAGCCACCCGGCCGGCAGGCCGTCCGGCACCACGACGCGTACGGCGTCCGGCGTGGCCGCGGTGGCGCGGGAGGATCCGGCGACCGCAGCGGCCACCGCGTCCGGGATCCCCGCGACGTCCACCCGCTCGACGACGGCGCGGTAGTCCTCCACCCGCTCGACGAAGGTGGCGGCCACGTCCGGGAGCGGCCCGGCGGCGCCGTACCGCCGCGGCGGGGCGGTGACTCGCTCGGCGCCCTCGAGCGCTGCGGAGATGCGGGCGAGCATGGCGTTGCGGGTGCTCATCACTGGACTCCCTTCTCACGCTTCCACCAGGAGCGGAAGGACTCGGTGGGTGGGGTGGGGGCGTCCCGGGCGTCGCTCCAGGCCGACAGCGGCCCGGGGAGGCGGCCGATGGTGTCCTTGCTCCCCAGCATGCGGCCGCCGAACTCGGCGCCCTTCTGGGCCTTCTCCCAGCGGCGGTGGTCGGCGAACATCCAGGCCGCACCCTTCATCGCGAGCTGCTCGCCGGACGGCAGGCCGCCACGGTGCTCGTCGACCACCCGGGTCCGCAGGTGCACGAGCAGCTCGGGGATCTCGATGCCGACCGGGCACACGTCACCGCAGGCCCCGCACAGCGACGAGGCGTAGGGCAGCGACTGGTCCACCTCGCTGGCGGTGCCCCGCAGCTGCGGGTTGAGGATCGCGCCGATGGGCCCGGGATAGACCGAGCCGTAGGCGTGGCCGCCGACCCGCTCGTAGACGGGGCAGACGTTGAGGCACGCCGAGCAGCGGATGCACCGCAGCGCCTGCCGGCCCACGTGGTCGGCCAGCGCGTCCGTACGGCCGTTGTCCAGCAGCACCACGTGCACGTCCTGCGGGCCGTCGCCGGGCGTGACGCCCGTCCAGGTGGACGTGTAGGGGTTCATCCGCTCCCCCGTGGAGCTGCGCGGCAGCAGCTGCATGAACACGTCGAGGTCCTCGAGCCGCGGGAGCACCTTCTCGATCCCGACGACGCTGATCAGCGTCTCGGGAAGGGTCAGGCACATGCGTCCGTTGCCCTCGGACTCCACCACGACCAGGGTCCCGGTCTCGGCGATCGCGAAGTTCGCGCCGGAGATCGCGACCTTGGCGCGCAGGAACTTCTCCCGCAGGTGCACGCGGGCCGCCTCGGCCAGCTCGCGCGGATCCGAGCCGAGGTTCGCGGGCGGCGGGGTGCCGACCTGGCCCATCTCCCGGAGGAAGATCTCCCGGATCTCGGCACGGTTGCGGTGGATGGCGGGGACCAGGATGTGGCTGGGCCGGTCGTGGCCGAGCTGCACGATGAGCTCGGCGAGGTCGGTCTCCCAGGCGTCGATGCCGGCCTCCTCCAGCGCCTCGTTGAGGCCGATCTCCTGGGTCGCCATCGACTTCACCTTCACCACCTCCTCGGCGCCGGTGGCCTGCACCAGCGAGGTGACGATCCGGTTGGCCTCGTCGGCGTCGCCGGCCCAGTGCACGGTGGCGCCGGCCCGGGTGAGGGACTCCTCGAGCTGGACCAGGTAGGTGTCGAGGTGCGTCAGTACGTCGTCCTTGATGGCCGCCGCCGTCCGGCGCAGCCCCTCCCAGTCGTCGAGCTCGTCGACGACCCGCGCGCGCTTGTCGCGGATGGTGTGGGTGGCGTGCCGCAGGTTGCGGCGCTGCTGGGAGTTCTCGAGGGCCTCCCGGGCGGCCGTCTGGAACTTCGGCATGCCGAGGAAGGTGCCGCTCATGCCGTCGCCTCCTCGATGTCGGCAGCGAAGTCGCGCTCGGTGGATGCGAGCACCTCGGCGAGGTGCATCACCCGGATGCCGGATCGCTGGCGGGTGAGCAGGCCACCGATGTGCGCCAGGCAGCTGTTGTCACCGGCGACCAGCACCTCGGCGTTGGTCTCCCGCACGTGCTGGGCCTTGTCGGAGCCCATGGCCACCGAGGTGTCGGCGTTCTTCATCGCGAAGGTGCCGCCGAAGCCGCAGCACTGGTCGGCCTCGGGCAGGTCGACCAGGTCGATGCCCCGCACCTCCCGCAGCAGCCGGAGCGGCTTGTCGGCCACCCGCAGCATCCGCAGCGAGTGGCAGGTCGGGTGGTAGGTGACCCGGTGCGGGAAGGTCGCGCCGACGTCGGTCACGCCGAGGACGTCCACCAGCAGCTCGCTGAACTCGAACACCTTCCTCGACGTCGCGGCGGCGCGGTCGGCGAGGGCCGGCCGGCCGCACCCGCTTGCGACGGTGGCGTGCTGGTGCCGCACACTGCCGACGCAGGAGCCGGACGGGGCCACCACGGCGTCGTACGCGTCGAAGACGTCCGCGAACCGCTCCACCAGCGGCAGCGCCTCACGGGCGTACCCGGTGTTGGTGAACATCTGCCCGCAGCAGGTCTGCTCGAGCGGGAACTCGACGGTGACCCCGAGGCGCTCGAGGACGGTCACGACCGCCTTCGGCGTCCCGGGCCACATCGTGTCGTTGAAGCACGTGGCGAAGAGGGCCACCCGCAGACCGTGTCCGGGGAGTGAGGTCATCGTGGTCACACCATCCAGCTCAGCACGGTGGACTGCAGGCCGACCAGCACGCAGAGCGCGACGAGCAGCCCGAGGCTCCAGCCGATCAGCTTGCGGAAGATGTCGGACTCGCGCCCGGCGAGGCCGACCGCGGTGGCGGCGATGGTGAGGTTCTGCGGGCTGATCATCTTGCCGACCACGCCGCCGGAGGTGTTCGCGGCCACCATCAGGCTCGGGTCGAGGCCGGCCTTCTCGGCGGCGCTCTGCTGGAGGGTGGCGAACAGTGCGTTGGCGCTGGTGTCGGAGCCGGTCACGGCGGTGCCGAGCCAGCCCAGGGTGGGCGCGAGGAACGCGAAGGCGGCGCCGGCCCCGGCGATCCAGTGGCCCATGGTCTGGGTCTGGCCGGACAGGTTCATCACGTAGGCCAGGGCCAGCACCGACGCGACGGTGAGGAAGGCGAAGCGGAGCGTCGAGACGGTCTCGACGAAGGTCGCGGCGATCCGCGCGGCCCGGACTCCCTGCACGACGCCGACGACCACGGCGCAGACGACGAGCAGCGTGCCGGGCGAGGACAGCCACTGCCACTTGTAGACCGTCGACGCGGACGCGACCGCCCCGTGCAGCCCCGGCCACTCGACGAGGCGGTCGGTCCGGGCGAGGAACTCGGTCACGGGGTCGACCAGCTTGGCCACGGAGAAGACCGCGATCACCAGCAGGTAGGGGAACAGGGCCATCGTGATCCGGCCGCGGGTGAGGAGGGCGGCACGCTGGGCGACCTGGTCGATCTCCCGCTTCGCCTTCAGGACGACGTCGCCGTCGCCGGCCGGCCCGGCGCTCCGGTCCTCCTCGTGGGTGCCCATCAGCCGCTCGGCGGCCTCGGCGGACCCGCGCGGCTGCCAGAACCGCAGCATGGCGACCGCGGCGGCGAGGCCGGCCAGCGAGGAGACGATGTCGGTGAGCTCGACGGAGATGAAGTTGGAGCTGACGAACTGGGCCGCGCCGAAGACGGCACCGACCACCAGGGCGAGCGGCCAGACCTCGCGAACGCCGCGACGGCCGTCGGCGACCAGCACGAGGATCAGCGGCACGAACAGTGCAAGGAACGGGGTCTGGCGGCCGACGATGGCGCCGATCTCGCCGTACGGGATCCCGGTCAGGGTGCCGGCGGTGATGATCGGGATGGCCATCGCGCCGAACGCCACCGGCGCCGTGTTGGCCAGCAGCACGACCATCGCGGCGCGCAGCGCCGGGAAGCCGACCGCGACCAGCATCACGCCGGAGATGGCCGCCGGTGCGCCGAAGCCCGCCAGCGCCTCCAGCAGGCCGCCGAAGCAGAAGGCGATGATGATTGCCTGGATCCGCGGGTCTCCGGAGATCAGGTGGAAGGTGGCCCGCAGGTCCTCGAACCTGCCGCTCACCACGGTCAGCTGGTGCAGGAACAGCGCGCCCAGCACGATCCACATGATCGGGAAGAGGCCGAACACCGCGCCTTCGGAGGCGGACAGGAGCGCGAGGTCCGCGGGCATGCCGTAGGCGACGACGGCGACCACCACGGCCACCGCGACCGAGGACAGCGCGGCGAGGTGCGCCTTCCAGCGCAGCACGCCGAGGGTGATGAAGATCGTCAGCAGCGGGAGCGCCGCGACCAGCGACGACAGCGCGAGGCTGTCGGCGACCGGCGCCAGGTCGGGGGTGTACATCGGGGACCTCCACGGGTCTGGGTGTCGAGTTATGGCATACCTTTGTGTGGTCTGACCACAGGTGTGGACTGTAGAGTGAGGCGCATCACGTCGTCAAGAGATCGGATCGACCCATGACCGAGCCCGCAGCGGCCGCAGCCTCCGGAGGGCGGGCCGGCGGTACGCCGTGGCACCCCGTCACGCGCAACCGCTCCCACGAGCTCGTCCTCGACCAGATCGAGGAGCAGATCCTGGCCGGGACGCTGCGCGTCGGCGACCGACTGCCGGGCGAGCGCGACCTCGCCGGCCACCTCCAGGTGAGCCGGGCGGCCGTGCGCGAGGCGATCCGCAGCCTCGAGGCGCAGGGCGTCGTCCGGTCCGCGGTCGGCTCGGGCAAGGACGCGGGCACGGTCGTCTCCGCCATGCCCAGCCAGGCGCTGACCCGGCTGCTGCGACTGCACGTGGCGCTGGCGAACTTCCCGATGCCCGACGTCGTCGACGCCCGGGTGATGCTGGAGCGCTCGAGCGCGACCCTCGCCGCCGACAACGCCTCCCCCGAGGCCCTGCGCGCGATGCGCGAGACGCTCGACGCCATGGACCGCGCCGACATCGGCCAGGAGACGTTCAACGACCTGGACACCGACTTCCACGTGGCGATCGCGGAGGCGAGCGGCAACCGGCTGGTCGCCGACATGACCATCGCGCTGCGTGACTCGATGCGCCGCCCGATCCTGCACGCGCTGCACGGGCTCGGGTCCGACTGGGGCCGGGTCGCCGACCGGCTGCGCGCCGACCACCGCGCGATCCTGGCTGCGATCGAGGAGGGGGACGGCGCCCGGGCCGCCGACCGGGTCGACCGGCACATCCGGTCGGCGTACGACGCCCTCCCCTTCGCCGAGATGGGGCAGCGGGACTGAAGGACCGGGTCAGCGCGCGCCGGCCGCCGCGGCCGCGCGGGTCCGCGGCGGCCGGAGCACCGTCATCGCGACGTGGCGGAGCATCGCCACGAACACGATCCCCCAGGCCACCAACGCCACCCACAGCTCGACCCGGCCGACCATCTCGACCACCGGGAGCCGGTCGGCCCGTCCGAGGTAGATGCCCGCGACGGCGTACATCCCGAGGGGGAAGACAACGCTCCACAGGGTCGCGTCGTAGACGAGTGGGACCCCGCGGCGCACGTGGCGCCACCAGCCGGCCGCGACCAGGACCGGGATCAGCCACGTCGCGAACGACCAGAACACCACCGCCAGGCCGGCGATCAGGTCGCGGGTCACCGAAACCATCGGGGTGTCGGCCATCTCCACGATCCGCGCGCCGGCGAGGACGGTGATGGCCAGGGCGCCCATCGAGACCCAGTACGGCGGCGTCAGGTCGTCAGGGCCGAACTCGTAGAGCATCAGCCGCAACGCCACGATCACGCCGGCAGCCGCATAGAGGAAGACCCCGACCGACCACGACACGATCGCCAGCACGGCCAGCTCGCGCCGGGCCGCGTCGTGGACCGGCTCGATCGTCGCCGCGGCCACCGCCACCGACTGGCTGGCCACGACCCAGATGAACCAGGTGCCGTTGGCCGTCGCCACCACCGGACGCTCCTGGCGGCCGAGCACCGCCGTCCACGGGACGACGTAGCCGAGCGCCAGCCACGTGAGGCCCGCGACCGCGAGCAGCGCCGCCGTCGCCCAGTGCATCCCGTCGAGGGCGAGCCGGACACCGAGGACGTTCGTCCCGGCCACGAAGGTGAAGAACCCGAAGCCCCGGCGGGGATCGGTGAAGTCGTCGACCACGGCAGCGCGGAACCGGGCGAACCGCCACGCGGTCAGCACGAGCAGCACGGCGTAGGCGGCCGCGCAGACGACGAGCATCACCGTGGACAGCCGGTGGAAGCCCTCGAGCTCCAGGCCGACCGAGATGATGCCGGTCGCCATCACGAGCGCGAAGTAGCCCGGAGTCAGCCCCTCGACGGCCCTCGCGGCGCGTGTCCCGACGTCCTCACCCATGCCCCGATGCTCCCACCTCGCGGCTCCGAGTCGTCCGATTCCGTCGACGGCGGGCCCGCGCAGGTCTAGCCTCGATCCACCACCCTGATCCACTCGAGCCACCTCGCCCACCGGGAGCAGCCGTGAACAGAAGCCGTCGTCGTCTTGCTGCCCTCGCGGGCTCCGCCGCGCTCATGGGCGCCTTCCTCACCGGCGCGACCGCGCCCACCAGCGTGAGCGCCGCCGGCGCCACCGACGCGCCCTGCTTCGAGCCGGCCGCCGCGCGCACCACCGCCGGAGCCGCAGGCCACGGGCGTGGCCCCGAGGCCAACGTCGACGCCGCCTACGAGCGCGAGGCCGCGCTGCTGGCGCGAGGCGACGCGAAGGCGAAGGCCGCGGTCGGCAAGCCTCCGGGCGACGGCGGCGGCACGCCGGCGGTCACCGGCGGCACGATCGACGTCTACTGGCACGTGATCAACAACGGCAGCGGGATCGCCAACGGCGACATCCCGGACAGCCAGATCTCCAGCCAGATCGCCGTCCTCAACGACGCCTACGCCGACGGGGGCTGGTCGTTCCGGCTGGTGCAGACCGACCGTACGACGAACGCGTCGTGGTACGTCGCCGAGCCCGGCACGACTGCCGAGCGGCAGATGAAGCAGGCCCTGCGCAGGGGCAGTGCGGACGATCTCAACATCTACTCCAACAACCCCGGCTCCGATCTCCTCGGCTGGGCGACCTTCCCGGCGTCGTACGCGTCGAACCCGACCAACGACGGCGTGGTGCTGCTCTTCTCCTCCGTGCCCGGCGGCACGGCGGCGCCCTACAACCTCGGCGACACCGCGACCCACGAGGTCGGGCACTGGATGGGGCTCTACCACACCTTCCAGGGCGGCTGCTCGAAGACCGGCGACTACGTCGCGGACACCGCCGCCGAGCGCTCCCCCGCCTACGGCTGCCCCACGGGCCGCGACACCTGCCGGGCCGCTGGGGCGGACCCGATCCACAACTTCATGGACTACACCGACGACGCCTGCATGTTCGAGTTCACCGTCGGCCAGGACGCCCGGATGGACGCCCAGTTCAGCACCTACCGCTTCAACCGCTGAGGTCAGGCAGGCAGGAGCAGCCGCAGCGCGCCCGGCAGCACGTCGATCCGGGCCGGTACGTCGGCCGGCGACGGCAGCTGCCCGAGCGGCTCGCCGTCGCCACCCATCGGCGCGGCCGGCTCGCCGCTCAGCACCACCGACCTGCCCTGCAGCAGGTGAACGCCGGGGTGGTCGACGTGCGCGCCGTCGTACACCTTGGGCAGGGCGCCGAGCAGCTCGCGGCGGGACCCGGCCTCGATGACGACGACGTCGAGCAAGCCGTCGGTGACCGACGCCGACGGAGCGATCCGCATCCCCGAGCCGTAGTAGCCGGAGTTGGCGACGACGACCGTCGCGGCCCGGAAGTCGTGGACCGCACCGTCCACGACGACCCGCGCCTGCATGGACCGGTAGGTCACGAGCGACACCACGGCGGCGTAGGGGTACTGCAGCCTGCGCGGCATCCAGCGCACCTTGTCGACGAGCTCACCGGCGACGGCGTCGACGCCGCAGTAGACCGAGCCGGCGACGAAGCGGGGCGCGGCGTCGCCGAGGCGGAGCGAGAGCAGGTCGACGGGCGTGGGCGTGCCGTCGAGCAGGACGGCTGCGAGCTCCTCCGGGCCGGCAGGCAGGCCGAGCATCCGGGCGAAGTCGTTGCCGCGCCCGGCCGGCACGATGCCAAGGGTGCCGCCCAGGCTCGAGACCTGGCCGGCGATCGACGACAGCATGCCGTCGCCGCCGACCGAGACCACGACGTCGCCACGGGCGACCGCGGCGGCGACGATGTCGAGGGTCGCGCGGGGGCCGGGCGAGTAGGTCACGTCCACGCTGGCGCCGGCGTCGCGCAGGACGCGGGCGACCGGGACGACGGCAGCGGGCGCCGCTCCACCGCCGGACAGCGGGTTGATCAGGAACGAGTACGAGCGGCCACCCCCGCTCACGGGATCAGCACCCCCGGGTTGAGCACGCCCGTCGGGTCGACGGCGCCCTTGAGGCCCTGCAGCATCGCCACGCCGACCGGACCGATCTCGCGGGCCAGCCACGGCTTGTGGTCGGTGCCGACCGCGTGGTGGTGGGTGATGGTCGCGCCCGCGTCGATCATCGCGTCGGAGGCGGCGGCCTTCGCGGCCAGCCACTGCGCCAGCGGGTCGTCGCCCTGCCGGGCCGCGACGGTGAAGTAGAGCGAGCAGCCGGTCTCGTAGACGTGAGAGATGTGGCACAGCACCAGGGCGCCCTCGCCGAGCGAGGACTCCAGCGCCTGCTTGACGGCGCCGTAGAGCCGGTCGCGGTTCGACCAGAAGGTCGCGGTCTCGAGGGTCTCGACGAGGACGCCCGCGTCGAGCATCGAGTCGCGCAGGTACGGCGCGTGGAAGCGACCCTCCGCCCAGGCCTGCCCGCGCTCCTCGCCGAGGCTGGTGCCGCCGAGCGACTCGAGCACCGCCGCCACCGCGGCCCGGCGGCCGGCGACGGACGCACCCTCGTGGCCGACGACCATCAGGCACCCGGTCACGCCCTCGCCGCCGATGTCGCTCTGGCTGGCGAGGTTGACCATGGTCTCCGCCTCGTCGGACAGGCGCAGCACCGTCGGGAGCCGGCCGGACTGGGCCAGCGCGCGCATCGCCTCGGCGCCGTCGGCGAAGGTCGGGAACGACCACGCCTCGTACACCTTCTCCGCCGCGACCGGGCGGACCCGGACGGTGACCTCGGTGATCACGCCGAGCGTGCCCTCGGAGCCGAGGACCACCTCGCGCAGGTCGGGGCCGGCCGCGTTCGCCGGGGAGGAGCCGGCCACGAGCTCGCCGATGGGCGTCGCCACCCGGAGCCCGAGGACCATGTCGTCGAAGCGGCCGAAGCCGGCCGAGGACTGGCCGCTGGAGCGGGTCGCGGCGAAGCCACCGATGGAGGCGAACTCGAAGGACTGCGGGAAGTGGCCGAGGGTCAACCCGTGCGCGGCCAGCGCGGCCTCGGCAGCGGGGCCGCGCATGCCGGGCTGGAGGACGGCGGTCATCGACACGGTGTCGACCGAGAGCAGCTGGTCGAGCCGCACCAGGTCGAGGCTGACCAGGCCGGCGAAGCCGTCGCGGCGGGCGGCGAGTCCGCCGGTCACGCAGGTGCCGCCGCCGAAGGGGACGACCGCGACCCGGTGCTCGACGGCCCAGGCGAGCACCGCCTCCACGTCCGCGTGCGAGCCCGGCCGCACGACGGCGTCCGGCGCGTCGGCGAGGTCGCCGCTGCGGGCCCGCAGCAGGTCCGGCGTCGACTTGCCCCGGGTGCGCAGTCGTCGTACGTCGTCCCCGGTCAGCACCGCGTCGTCGCCGACCGTCGCCCGCAGCGCGCCGAGGACGTCGTCGCCGAGGCCGGGGGCCGGGACCTGCACGTCGGCCACTGCCGGGGTGTCGCGGGTGCCGACGAAGGCGTCCACGAGGCCCTTCACGGAGTCCGGGAGGGGCGCGGCGTGGGCCGGGTCTCCCCAGCGCTGGGGGTGCATCTCGAGCGTCATGCGTTACAGTGTGACACATGCCGTCAGAACGTAACAACAGCGAGGTGCCGTCGACCGCGGACCGGCTGATCGCCGCGGCCCGCGAGTGCGTGCTCGCCGTCGGCTGGAAGCGGACCACGCTGACCGACGTGGCGAACCGCGCCGGCGTCTCGCGGATGACCGTCTACCGGACCTACCCGGACATGACCACCCTCTTCGCCGACCTGATGACCCAGGAGTGGGCGGAGGTCGTGACCGCGGCGCTGGGGACGGTCAGCGCGGACACGAGCGGCCCGGACCGGATCGCGGCCGGCGTCGCCGGGACCGTCGCGGCGTTGCGCGGGGACGAGCTGTTCCGTCGCGCGGTCGACCTCGACCCCGAGTGGGTGCTCCCCTACCTGCTCCACCGCCGCGGCCGCTCGCAGGACGCGATCCTCGACATCCTCGTCGCCGAGCTCGCCCGGGCGCAGGCCGAGGGCACGATCCGCCCCGGCGACCCGGTGCTGCTCGCCCGCAGCATCGTGCTGACCACCCACGGCTTCGCGCTGTCCGTCGCGACGATGAGCGACGACCAGGTCGCGACCGAAGCCCTTGACCAGGAGCTCACCGAGCTCGTCCGGAGGTACCTCACCCCATGACCGCCCGCATCCTCAACGGCCTCGACGGCGCGTCCGACCAGGTCGACCTCGTCGTCGTCGGGCTCGGCGTCACCGGGGCGGGCGTCGCCCTCGACGCTGCGTCCCGCGGACTCTCCGTCCTCGCTGTCGACGCCCACGACGTCGCCTTCGGCACGTCGCGCTGGTCGAGCAAGCTGGTCCACGGCGGTCTGCGCTACCTCGCCTCCCTCCAGGTCGGCATCGCCCACGAGAGCGCGGTCGAGCGCGGCATCCTGATGGAGCGCACCGCCCCGCACCTGACCCGCCCGCTGCCGTGGCTGCTGCCGCTGACGAGCAGCGTCTCGTTCTCGCAGGCCGGCCTCGCGTCCGCCGGGTTCCGCGCCGGCGACCTGCTGCGCCTGGCCGCGCGGACCAGCCGGGACACGCTCCCCCGCCCCCGTCGCGTCTCCCGGACCGAGGCGCAGCAGCTCGCCCCGGCGCTGCGCGCTTCCGGCCTCCGCGGCGGCCTCGTCAACTGGGACGGCCAGCTCGAGGACGACGCCCGGCTGGTCACCTGCCTGGCCCGCACCGCGGCGTCGTACGGCGCCCAGGTGCGCACCCGCGTCCGGGTGCTCGAGGCCACCGGCACCCGCGTCGTGCTGCGCGACGAGCTGACCGGCGACACCCGCACGGTCACCGCCCGGGGTGTCGTGAACGCGACCGGCGTGTGGGCCGGCGACCTCGTCGACGAGGTGCGCCTGCGGCCCAGCCGCGGGACCCACGTCGTGCTGCGCGCCGGGACCATCCCGGGGCTCCGGTCGGCGCTCACCGTCCCCGTGCCCGGCAGCACCAGCCGGTTCGTCTTCGCGCTCCCCCAGCCCGAGGGCACCATCTACGTCGGCCTCACCGACGAGCCGGTCGAGGGCGAGATCCCCGACGTCCCCGAGCCGACGGAGGGCGAGATCGGCTTCCTGCTCGACGTGCTCGCCGGCGCCCTCGAGCGGCCGGTCCGGCGCTCCGACGTGGTCGGCGCGTTCGCCGGCCTGCGCCCGCTGCTGGAGAGCGAGGGCTCCACCGCCGACCTCTCGCGCAAGCACGCCGTGCTCACCTCCCGCACCGGCGTGGTGACCGTCGTGGGCGGCAAGCTGACGACGTACCGCCAGATGGCCGAGGACGCCGTCGACGCCACCGGCCTGGCCGACGGTCCCTGCCTGACCCGCGACCTGCCGCTGCTCGGCGCCGCTCCCCGCGACGTGCTGGCCCGGGTCGAGGAGCCGGCCCGGCTGGTGCGGCGCTTCGGCACCGAGGCCCGCCTCGTCATCGACGAGGCGGTCCGCACGACCGGGCTTCCCGAGGGCGAGCTCGTCGCTCCGGGTCCCGGCGGCGTCACGCTGGCCGAGCTGGTCTTCGGGGTGACGCACGAGGGTGCCGTCGACGTCGACGACCTGCTCGACCGGCGCACCCGCGTCGGCCTGGTGCCCGAGGACCGGGCCGCAGCGCTCCCGATGGCGGAGCGTGCCCTCGCCCTGGCCGGCACGGGCTGAGCAGCCACACCGCCGCCGGGAGCCAGGCCCGTCGGTCGGGTGCGCCCGGCCCGGACATGGTCAGGGCCGGCTGGTGACGGGGGCGAGGACGCAGTCGACGCTCGACGACAGGTCGGTGCACCCATCGCTCGGCGTCGGGGACGGCGACGGGGACGGCCTGCCGGGCGGACTGGGCGACGTCGTACGCGTCGGCCCGTCCGTGCGCGGGTCACGGTCCTCCGGGTCATCGGACCCGTCGGACCCGTGGGGGCCGGGCGCCGCGGCCTCCTCGGTGCCGGGAGCCGCGGGCGCCTCGCTGGACGGGTCGGTCCCCGCCCGGCCCGGGCGGGGCCTCGCGCGCCGCTCCTGGATGCCGGCGACCTCGCCCTCGGGTGCGAGGGAGGTGTCCGGCGCCGCCGGCACGCTCGCCTCGTCCTTCGGCGGGGCGTCGCCGCCCCGGGCGATGCCGAGGCCCCACGCGCCCACGACCATGGCGAGGACGACGCCGGCGCTGCCGCGCAGCGCCCAGGTCCTGCTGATGCTCATGTCACCATCCCGAGTCGATCCAGTGATCGTACGACGACCGGGCGCTCCCGGAGCGGCCGCCACGGCACGGTAGCGGACCCGCCGGGAGTGCCGTGCGGCCGTCTGAGGGGTGGCTTGTCGTACGACGATCGGGTACCTGACCGGGCGACCGCAGGCACCCGCCTGGCCGGTCGGGGAAACGACTCGAAGGACGAAGGGAACACTCGTGGCTCTCAAGAACCCGCTGGGCACCGTCAAGGACGTCGTCGGCACCGTGCTGAAGGCACCCGCGACCGTGGTTGGGACCGCCGTCGGACTCGCGAAGGGTGCCGTGGGCGTCGGCGCGCACGCCGTGACGGCGGCGACGGGGCACACCGGCGGGCACTCCGGCACGGCGCCGGCCGAGGGGCCGCAGACCGAGGCCGCCACCGTCGAGGGCTCCCCCTCGCTGGGCCACCCGATCTCGCCGGACGAGCCGGTGAACGTGACCGAGGAGCTCGGGCTCGACCCGTCGCCCGTCGCCACGCCGAGGAAGCCCCGGAAGCCGGCGGAGAAGCCGGTGACGGGCATCGACGCCGCCGCCGACCCCGCCGACGTCGACGTCACGCCCGCCGACGTCGCGAAGACCGTCCAGCAGGACGGCCCGACCGGGTAGCCGGGCAGGCCGGGCGCTCAGGTGCCGCAGAACGTCCGGTAGCGGCCGAAGTCCTCGGGCGCGGGGTCGGCGTACCTCGCCAGCCCGGGGCGCGGCCGGAAGGGGTCGCGGACGGCGTCGAGCAGCGTCCCCAGTGGCGCGAGGTCGCCGCCGCCGGCCGCCGCCAGCGCCTCCTCCACCAGGTGGTTGCGCGGGATGTGGACCGGGTTGACGGCGTCCATCGCGGCGGCGTCCGGGCCGAGGGCGCGCCACTCCCCGAGCCACTCGTCGATCCCGGCGAGGTCGAGGAAGAGCTCGCGCACCGGCTCCGCGTCGCCCCGCGCTGCGCCGGCGAGACGGCGCCAGAAGGTCGTGTGGTCGACGTGGCTCGCGTGCAGCAGCTCCAGCGCGGACGAGCCCAGCCGCGCGGCGTCCGGGTGGGCTGCGTCCGGGTGGGCTGCGTCCGGCTCCGCACCTGGCCGGAGGCCGAGCTTGGCGGCCATCCCGGCCGCCCAGGCCTCCGCGTGCCGGGGCCGGAAGGTGCCGAGCGCCTCGGTGGCGATCTCGACCGCGCGCTCCAGGTCGTCGTCGAGGAGCGGCAGGAGGGTCTCCCCGAGACGGGCCAGGTTCCACTCCGCGACCGGGGCCTGGTTGGCGAAGGCGTAGCGGCCGCCGGTGTCGATGGAGCTGAACACCGCCGCAGGGTCGTAGGCGTCGAGGAAGGCACACGGCCCGTAGTCGATGGTCTCCCCCGAGATCGTCATGTTGTCGGTGTTCATCACGCCGTGCACGAAGCCGACCAGCATCCAGCGGGCGACGAGCGACGCCTGCGCGGCGATCACGGAGCGGTAGAGGGCGAGGTACGGGTTCGGCTCCGCTGCCGCCGCCGGGTGGTGGCGCTCGATCGCGTGGTCGGCCAGCCGGCGCAGGAGCTCGACGTCGCCGGCGGCGCGGACCAGCTCGAAGGTGCCCACCCGCAGGTGGCTGCTGGCGACGCGCGTGAGCACGGCGCCCGGCAGCATCTCCTCGCGCATCACCGGACGGCCGGTCGCGACCACCGCGAGGGAGCGGGTGGTCGGGATCCCGAGCGCGTGCATGGCCTCGCTGACGACGTACTCGCGCAGCATCGGGCCGACCGCGGCGAGGCCGTCGCCGCCGCGCGCGAACGGCGTCCGCCCGGAGCCCTTGAGGTGGACGTCGCGCAGGCGCCCGCCGACGTCGGTGAGCTCGCCGAGCAGCAGCGCGCGGCCGTCGCCCAGCCGGGAGAAGCCGCCGAACTGGTGCCCGGCGTAGGCCTGCGCGACCGGCGCGGCGCCCGGGGGCAGCTGGTTGCCGGTGAGCAGGCCCAGGCCCTCCTCGGTGCGGAGCCGGTCAGGATCGAGGCCGAGCTCCTCGGCGAGCGGCTCGTTGAGGACCAGCAGGTGCGGGGCCGGCGCCGCGGCGGCCCGGAACGGGTGGGCGAGCTCGGGGAACGTGCGCGCGAACCGGTCCTGGAGGTCGGCGATGGCGGTCGGAGCCGTGCTCATGGAACGAGCCTACGAGCGCCGGACCAGCACCCCGTTGCCCGGTGGTACGACGACCGGGCCGGTCTCCTCGTCGCGGCCGGCCCCCTCGCCGCGCCCGGTCGGGTCGGCGGTGCTGAAGAGCAGCGTCGCCGCGCCGACGTCCCACGGCTCCTCGCCGACGTTGAGGTGGACGGCGAGCGACCCGCGGTCCAGCGTGAGCCTGCCCGCCTCCTCGTCCACACTGGCCGCCCCGAACCGCGGGTCGGTCAGCTCGGGGTGCTCGCGGCGCAGGGTGGCGAGGCGGAGGTGGCCGGCCAGGATCCGGGCGTGCCTGCCCTCCTCCAGCTCGTACCAGTCGAGGCGGCTGCGGGCGAAGGTCTCCGGGTCCTGCGGGTCGAGCACCTCGTCGAGCTCCCAGCCCATCCGCGCGAACTCCTCGAGCCGCCCCTCTGCGGTCGCCCGCGCCAGCTCGGGCTCCGGGTGGGAGGTGAAGAACGCGAACGGCGTGCTCGCCGCCCACTCCTCGCCCTGGAAGAGCATCGGCGTGAACGGCGAGCAGAGGGTGAGCAGCGCCGCGCACAGCAGGCGACCCTCGTCGAGGTGCTCGGCGGTGCGGTCGCCACGCGCCCGGTTGCCGACCTGGTCGTGGTTCTGTGCGCACACGACGAGCCGCCACGCGGGCATCGTCGCGGTGTCGATCGGCCGGCCGTGGTCGCGCCCGCGGAAGCTCGACCACGTGCCGTCGTGGAAGAACCCGCGGTCCAGCACCTTCGCGAGCGCCCCGAGCGGGGCGAAGTCGGCGTAGTAGCCGTCGGTCTCGCCCGTCAGCGCGACGTGCACGGCGTGGTGGAAGTCGTCGCTCCACTGCGCGTCGATGCCGCGGCCGCCGCCCTCGCGCGGGGTGACCATCCGGGCGTCGTTGAGGTCGGACTCCGCGATCAGGGTGAGCGGCTTGTTCAGGTGGGCGGAGAGCGCGCCCACCTCGACCGCCAGCTGCTCGAGCAGGTGCACGTCGGAGTCGTCGTGGAGCGCGTGGACGGCGTCGAGGCGCAGCCCGTCGACGTGGAAGTCGCGCAACCACATCAGTGCGCTGTCGAGGATGAAGCGGCGCACCTCGGCCGACCCCTCGCCGTCCAGGTTCACCAGGTCGCCCCAGGTGCTGCGGCCCTCCTTGAGGTAGGGACCGAAGCGGGGCAGGTGGTTCCCGGACGGCCCGAGGTGGTTGTGCACGACGTCCTGGATGACGCCGATGCCGGCCTGGTGGCAGGCGTCGACGAGTCGCTGGTAGGCCGCCGGGCCGCCGTACGGCTCGTGGACGGCGGACCACAGCACCCCGTCGTAGCCCCAGTTGTGCACGCCGTTGAAGGCGTTGACCGGCATCAGCTCGACGAACCCGACGCCGAGGCTCGCCAGGTGGTCGAGCCGGGACGCGACGGCGTCGAGCGTGCCCTCCGGCGTGAACGTGCCGATGTGGAGCTCGTAGATCGTCGCGCCCGCGAGCTGCCGCCCGGTCCAGGCCCCGTCCTGCCACTGGTGGGCACCGGCGTCGAAGGTGGCCGAGCGCTGGTGCACGCCGTCGGGCTGGCGGCGCGACCGCGGGTCGGGCAGCGCGCGCTCGTCGTCGTCGAGCAGGTAGCCGTAGCGGGTGCCGTCCGGTACGTCGCCCGGCGGCGACCCCGGCACCCACCAGCCGCCGGCGCGCTCCTCCATCGGCAGGACGTCGTCGCCCAGCGACAGCCGCACCCGCGCCGCGTGCGGTGCCCACACCTCGAAGCCGCCGGGGAAGGTCACGACTCCTCCCGCACGAGCAGCGCGACCGGCAGCCGGTCGAGGAGCGAGCCGAGGTCGGCCTGCGCGGGCCGGTCCGTGAGCAGGTCGCGCCACCGTCCCGGCGGCAGGGCGAGCCGGGTGTCGCGCCAGCCCCCGCCGCGCTTGAGGCCCAGCGGCAGCCGGGTCGCCACGGTCACCGCTCCCCCGCGGTCGAACGCGAGGACGTGACCGGCCGCGTGCCCGGCCGCCGGCACCGGCTCGTAGCGGGCGAACAGGTCCGGCCGCTCGCGCCGCAGCCGCAGCGCCGTGCGCACGACGTGCAGCTTGGTGCGGCCGTCGTCGTCGGGACCGGTCGGCCGGGCCGCCGCATCCGGCCCCGCCTCGGCGAGCAGCCGCTCGCGGAGCGCGAAGTCGACCGCGCGCCGGTTGTCGGGGTCGACCAGGCTCTGCTCCCACAGCTCGCTGCCCTGGTAGACGTCGGGGACGCCCGGCACGGTGAGGCTGACCAGCTTGGCCGCCAGCGCGTTGCTCCAGCCCGGCCCGGCCAGCCGCGCCACGGCCTCCTCGACCAGCGCGGCGACCGCCGGGTCGTCGTACGCCGCGTCGACGAGCGCGTGCACCGCCTGCTCGTACGACGCGTCGGGCTCGGTCCACGTGCTGCGGTCCCCGGCCTCGCGCATCGCCTTCTCCGCATAGCCGTGCAGCCGCGCGCGCTCGATCGGCCAGGCGCCGACGGCTGCCTGCCACAGCAGGTCGGCGAAGCCGGGATCGGGCGCCGGCGCCGCCTCGAGGAGGCGGCCGAGCAGGCCCGCCCACCACTGCGGGTCCTCCGCCAGCACGCTGATCCGGGCCCGGACGTCCTCGCCGCGCTTGGTGTCGTGGGTGCTGAGGGTCGTCATCGCGAGCGGTGACGTGACCTGGCGGCGCGCCATCGTCGTGTGGAAGTCGGCGACGTCCACGGCGAACTCGGACGGGTCCGCACCGACCTCGTTCAGCGAGGTGAGCCGGCTCCAGCGGTAGAACGCGCGGTCCTCGACCCCCTTCGCCATGATCATCCCGCTGGTCTGCTGGAAGCGCAGCGACGGCGCGCGCACCCGGTCCCCGAGGACCGGCAGCACGAGGTCGAGCGCCTCCCCGAGGTCCGGCCGGTCGGCGCGGACCAGGTCGGCGGCGTGCGCCAGGTGCTCGCGGCCGGCAGGCAGGTAGCTGCGGTAGACCGGGAAGGCGGCGAGCAGCTCGACCAGCACCTCCTCGACCGGCTCGCGCCACGCCCGGTCCGGGACGACCTCGAGCTCGACGGCGACCTCGCGGGCGATCCGCCGCACCTCGGCGTGCAGGATCGTGTCGGCGACGTGCCGCTTGTTGGTGCGGACCAGCTCGGGCCACGGTGGCACCGTTCCCCGCAGCCGCTCCTCCAGCGCGTCGAGCGCCGGCTCGCCGGCCGGGTCGACGAGGACCCGGTCGATCACCGCGAGCACGTCGTAGCCGGTCGTCCCGGCCGTCCGCCAGCGAGCGGGCAGCTCCTCGCCCCGCTCCAGGATCTTCTCCACCACGACCCACGCCGAGCCGGTGAGGTCCGCGAGGTCGTCGAGGTACGCCGCCGGGTGCCGCAGCCCGTCCGGGTGGTCCACGCGCAGGCCGTCCACCAGCCGCTCGGAGAACCAGCGGGCGATCTCGACGTGGCTGGCCTCGAAGACGTCACGGTCCTCGACGCGCACCCCGGCGAGCGTGTTCACGGCGAAGAACCGCCGGTAGTCCAGGTCGTCGTCCGCCGCCCGCCAGCTGACGAGCCGGTAGTGCTGCCGGTCGTGGACGACCTGCGGGTCGTCGGTGCCATGGGGGTCGTCGGTGCTTCCGGGCCGGAGCGGGAACCGGTGGTCGTGGTAGGCGAGCATCCCGTCGACCAGGCGCAGGTTCGCGATCGGCCCGGCGGGATCCGGCCGGTCGTCGTCCCCGACGACCGGCAGCAGCACCCGCCCCTTGCCCGCGACCCAGTCGATGTCGAAGAACCGGGCGAACCTCGAGTCGCGGCCGTGCTTGAGCACGTCCCACCACCAGCCGTTGGTCGCCGGGCTCTCGACGCCGACGTGGTTGGGCACGATGTCGACCACGACACCCATCCCGCGCCGGTGCGCCTCCCCCGAGAGCCGGGCCAGGGCGTCGGCGCCGCCGCGGACCGGGTCGATGCGCGTGGGGTCGACGACGTCGTACCCGTGGTCGCTGCCGGGGTGCGCCTCGAGCAGCGGTGACAGGTAGACCCAGCCGACCCCGAGCTCGTCGAGGTAGGGCAGCAGCTCCCGCACCCGGTCGAGGTCGAAGGACTCGCGGACCTGCAGCCGGTAGGTGCTCGACGGGACGCGCGCGGTGCTCACTGGTCGCCCGCCTGGTCACCCGCCTGGTCGCCCGCCTGGTCGCCCGCCATCGAGGCGACCGACGCGGCCGGACTGAGGTCCGGCTCCGGCGCGGGGTCGTGCCACTGGCGCAGCACCACCACGCAGCGGTGCGGCAGCGCGAACGCGCCCCCGGCGCCGAGCCGCTGCTCCAGGTCGCAGCTGCCGCTGGTGTCGACGACGACCTGCCACGCGGCGGCGTACTCCTCGTCCGGCAGGGTCACCTCGCGCGCGTCGTCGCCGTTGAGCAGGATCAGGAAGTGGTCGTCGCGGATGGCCTGCCCCTGCGGGTCGCGGCCGGCGATGCCGTCGCCGTTGAGGTACATGCCGAGGGTGCGCAGGCCGGCCCAGTCGTCGTCCTCCATCGGGCGGCCGTCGGGGTGCAGCCAGACGATGTCGTTGAGCCGCTCCCCCTCCCCCGCACGCACCGTGGTGCCGGTGAAGAACCGGCGGCGGCGCAGCGACGGGTGGTCGCGGCGCAGCCGGACCAGCTCCGCCACGAACTCGCACAGCGGCCGGTCGACCCGCTCCCAGTCGACCCAGCTCAGCGGCGAGTCCTGGGCGTAGGTGTTGTTGTTGCCCTGCTGGGTGCGGCCGAGCTCGTCGCCGTGCAGCAGCATCGGGACGCCCTGGCTGAGCAGCAGGGTCGCGAGCAGGTTGCGCTGGTCGCGGGCCCGCGCCTCGTTGACGCCCGCGTCGTCCGTGGGCCCCTCGACGCCGTGGTTCCACGAACGGTTGTCGTCCGCGCCGTCGCGGCCGTCCTCGCCGTTCGCCTCGTTGTGCTTGTGCTCGTAGGACACCAGGTCGCGCAGTGTGAACCCGTCGTGCGCGGTGACGAAGTTGATGCTGGCGACCGGACGACGGCCGGTGTGCTCGTAGAGGTCGGCCGATCCCGCGAGCCGGCTGGCGAGCTCGCCGAGGTTGTGCTCGCCGCGCCAGAAGTCGCGGACGGTGTCGCGGTAGGCGCCGTTCCACTCCGTCCACTGCGGCGGGAACCCGCCGACCTGGTAGCCACCGGGACCGACGTCCCACGGCTCGGCGATCAGCTTGACCTGGCTGACGACCGGGTCCTGCTGCACCAGCTCGAAGAAGGTGGCGAGCCGGTCGACGTCGTAGAACTCGCGCGCGAGCGCCGACGCGAGGTCGAAGCGGAACCCGTCGACGTGCATCTCGGTGACCCAGTAGCGCAGCGAGTCCATGATCAGCTGCAGCGAGTGCGGGTTGCCCGCGTTGAGCGAGTTCCCGGTGCCCGTGTAGTCCATGTAGTACTGCCGGTCGTCGTCGACCAGCCGGTAGTACGCCGGGTTGTCGATGCCCTTGAGGCTGAGCGTCGGGCCGAGGTGGTTGCCCTCCGCCGTGTGGTTGTAGACCACGTCGAGGATCACCTCGATCCCCGCCTCGTGCATCGCCTTGACCATCGCCTTGAACTCCTGCACCTGCAGCCCCGGCGCACTCCCCGAGGCATAGCCGGCGTGCGGCGCGAAGAAGCCGATCGTGTTGTAGCCCCAGTAGTTGCGCAGCCCGCGCTGCAGCAGCACGTCGTCGTGGATGAACTGGTGCACCGGCATCAGCTCGATCGCCGTCACCCCGAGGTCGCGCAGGTGCTCGACGACGGACCGGTGCGCGAGGCCGGCGTACGTCCCGCGCAGTGCCTCCGGCACGTCGGGGTGGGTCGCGGTCAGGCCCTTGACGTGCGCCTCGTAGATCACGCTCTCGGCGTACGGCGTGCGCGGGGCCCGGTCGCCCTCCCAGTCGAAGAACGGGTTGGTGACGACGCCGAGCAGCATCCGGTCCAGCGAGTTCTCGTCGTTGCGGGAGCCGGGGTCGCCGAAGTCGTAGCCGAACAGGCTCTGGCCCCAGTCGACGTCGCCGACCGTCGCCTTCGCATAGGGGTCGAGCAGCAGCTTCGCCGGGTTGCAGCGCAGGCCGTTGGCGGGGTCCCACGGTCCGTGCACCCGGTAGCCGTAGCACTGGCCCGGCTGCACCTCCGGCAGGTAGGCGTGCCACACGTAGCCGTCGACCTCGGTCAGCTCGACCCGGGTCTCGCTGCGCCGGCCGTCGTCCCCGACGTCGATGAGGCACAGCTCCACCCGCTCCGCGACCTCGCTGAACAGGGCGAAGTTGGTGCCCGTGCCGTCGAAGGTCGCACCGAGCGGGTAGGCCGATCCGGGCCAGGTCTGCAGCACGTCGTGTCGCCTCTCGTCGCGTCCGGTGTCGACCTCTCGTACCCGGCCGCCGCCCCTTCACCCCGCCGTAACCTGCCCCTCCTAGGCTGTCCCCATGCTCTACGAGGTCCTCCACACCGTCGTCCCGCCGCTCGCGCGCGCGGTGTGGCGCCCGACGATCGAGGGCATCGACAACGTCCCGCCCTCCGGTCCGGTGCTGCTGGCGAGCAACCACCTCAGCTTCGCCGACAGCGTGGTGATCCCGATCGTCGCGCCGCGCAAGGTGGTGTTCCTCGCCAAGGCGGAGTACTTCAACGGGTCCGGCGTCCGGGGACGGCTCAGCAAGGCGTGGTTCGAGGGGCTCGGCATGGTGCCCGTGGACCGGGACGATACCCGCGCGGCCCTGAACTCGCTGGACGTCGCGCTGGACGTGCTCGGGCGCGGCGAGGCGTTCGGCATCTACCCGGAGGGCACCCGGTCCCGCGACGGGCGGCTCTACCGCGGCCGCACCGGCGTCGCGCAACTGGCGCTCACGGCCGGCGTACCCGTCGTCCCGGTCGGCCTGGTGGGCACCGACGAGCTCCAACCGGTCGACGCCAGCCTGCCGCGCCTGGCGAAGGTGACGGTGCGGTTCGGGAAGCCGATCGACTTCACCGGCCGCTTCGAGGGGGTCGCGCCCGGGCGGGCGCGCCGCGAGGCGACCGACGAGATCATGGACGCGATCCACGCCCTCACCGGCCAGGAGCTCGCGGGCGTCTACAACGACCGTCCCGTCGACGCCTGATCGCCCCGCCCCGGCGACGGATGGTCAGGCGAGCCCGTCGAACGGGCGGACCTCGACCTTGCCGTGGCACGCCTTCGACCCGGCCGCGGCGAGCTTGAGCGCGACGTCGAGGTCGGGGGCGTCGATGACCCAGAAGCCGGCGATCGCCTCCTTCGTCTCCAGGTAGGGCCCGTCGGTGAGCACCGGGGTCTCGGCCTGGCCGTCGACGACGGTCGCGGTGGTCGCCGGGGCGAGGCCGCCCGCGAACACCCAGTAGCCGTCGGCCTTGAGCTGGTCGTTGAACGCTCCGGTCTCCGCGAACGACCGCTCCATCTCCTCCTTCGATTCGTAGCCGAAGAACTCGTCGTCGTAGTCGGCCGGACCCATCACGGACAGCAGGTAGTGCGTCATGGTCTTCTCCTCCTTCGTGGGCGGTGCCGATCACCGCCTCCACCCCCACCACGAACAGCATCGTCCCGATACGACATCTACGGGCCGGTAGGGATGGCGCCGCGGGCAGCGGAGGAGTATGACGGGACCTACCGGCGATGCCGGTCGGGCGTCGCCCTGTCCCTGAGAGGAGTGGGCCGTGTACGCACGCTCGAGCACGTTCCACGGCAAGCCCGCGAACATCGACGCCGGCATCCGGTTCGTCGAGGAGGAGGCCGGCCCGCTGCTGGCGCGCACCGAGGGCTGCCTCGGCCTGTCACTGCTGGTCGACCGCGACACCGGCTACTGCATCGCCACCAGCTCGTGGGAGAGCGAGGAGGCGATGATGGACAGCGACACCTCGCTGCGCCCGCTGCGCGAGCGCGGCCGCGACATCATCGGCGGGTCCATGCAGGCCGACACGTGGGAGATCGCCGCCATGCACCGCAGCCACCACGGCGCCTGCTGCCGGGTCAGCTGGCTGGAGGGCGACCTCGACACCATGGCCGAGACCTTCCGGGTCGCGCTGCTCCCCCAGCTCGACCAGATGGACGGGTTCTGCTCCGCCAGCCTGCTCCTCGACCGGGCGTCCGGGATCGGCTGCGCGACCACCACGTGGGAGACCCGGGAGGCGATGGAGGCCAGCCGCTCGGCGGCGGACGACATGCGCAGCCGTACGGCGGCCGAGGCGTCCGGCCAGGTCGTCGAGGTGCACGAGTTCGACCTCGCCTACGCGCACCTGCACGTGCCGGAGATGGCCTGACCCGGCTGTCGGCCCAGCTGTCGGCCCAGCTGTCGGCCCGGCTGTCGGTCGCCTCGGGCAGGATGAGGGGTGTGCCCGAGGTGACCGTGGTCCGCGCAGACATCACCACCCTGGCGGTGGACGCGATCGTCAACGCCGCCAACAACCGGATGCGCGGCGGGGGTGGCGTCGACGGCGCCATCCACCGCGCCGGCGGGCCGTCGGTGCTGGCGGACTGCGTCGCCCGGTTCCCCCACGGCCTCGCCACCGGTGACGCCGGCTGGACCACCGCGGGCGACCTGCCGGCCCGGTGGGTCGTGCACACCGTCGGGCCCAACCATGCGGCAGGACAGACCGACCGGTCGCTGCTGGTGTCCTGCTACCGCCGCGCGCTCGAGGTCGCCGACGAGCTCGGCGCCCGGACGATCGCCTTCCCCCTGATCAGCGCCGGCGTCTACGGGTGGCCGCGGGGCGACGCGATCGCCGCTGCCGTCGAGACCCTGTCGTCCACCCGCACGCACGTCGTCGAGGAGGCGATCCTCGTCGCGTTCGACGAGCGGGCGCGGGCGGCGATCCAGGACGAGCTGGACGCGCGCACCACCTGACGGCCGCGCCGGCGCGGATGCCGGCCACCGGCACGGGTAGCGCCAGGGGGTCCGATCCCCCGACGACGAAGGGCGCCCTCCCCCATGAAGATCGGCTACTTCCTGTCCTGCGAGGAGCACACCCCCGACCAGCTCGTCCAGCAGGCCGTCGCCGCCGAGGAGGCGGGCTTCTCCGGCATCTGGATCAGCGACCACATCACGCCGTGGAACTCCGAGC
The DNA here is from genome assembly GCA_035554935.1 of Nocardioides sp. Lineage (GTDB taxonomy): Bacteria > Actinomycetota > Actinomycetes > Propionibacteriales > Nocardioidaceae > Nocardioides. Next base: position 67,680 of record DATMHM010000080.1, read on the forward strand.
AGGGCGAGAGCCCGATGGTCTGGCCGGTGATCGGGGCGGTGGCCCAGGCGACCAGCCTGCCGATCATGACCGCCGTCACCTGCCCGATCGGACGCACCGGTCCGCTCGTCGTCGCGCACGCCGCCGCGACCTGCGCCGTGATGAACCCCGGGTTCCGCCTCGGCGTCGGCACCGGCGAGGCGCTCAACGAGCACGTCACCGGCGAGGCCTGGCCCTCGTTCGACGTACGCATCGAGAAGCTGCGCGAGGCCGTCGCCCTCATCCGCGAGCTGTGCACCGGCAGGACCGTCGACCACCGCGGCGAGTTCTTCACCGTCGACGACGCGAGGCTCTGGACGGTCCCCGAGAAGCCGCTCGAGATCTGGATGTCGGCCTTCGGCGAGAAGGCGACCCGGGCCGCGGCCGAGATCGCGGACGGCTTCGTCAGCACCTCCCCCGACGGCGAGCTGCGGTCCCTCTTCGGCGAGCTCTCGGGCGGGAAGCCCGCGGCAGCCGGCCTGAAGGTCGCCTACGCCCCGACGGCCGAGGAGGGCGTCGAGCACGCGCACCGGCTCTGGGCGAACGCGGGGCTGCCCGGCGAGCTGGCCCAGGTGCTGCCGTCGCCGCGCCATTTCGAGCAGGCCTCGCAGCTGGTGCCGAAGGAGAGCACGGCGAAGAGCGTCGTGGCCGGGCCCGCGGTGGACGAGCACGTGGCCGCGGTCCGGGCGTACGCCGACGCCGGGTTCGACGAGCTCTACGTCAGCAACATCGGGCCGCACTGGCGCGACATGATCGCCTTCTACGGCGAGCAGGTGCTGCCTGCCGTGCGCACCGCCGGCGGCGACTGAGGGACGCGCCCATCGAGGACGCCCGGATCGACGATCCAGCAGATCGACGATCCAGCAGATCGAACGTCCAGCAGATCGATCGTCCGGGGGCCTTGCGTCGGCGCGCCCGAAGGAGCATGCTCATACTTCAACAGGCTGTTCCATTTTTTGTTGAAGTTTGGGAGTCGGACATGGGCATCAACAAGATCGACGACGGAATCATCGACTGGGCCGACCTCGGCCGGGAGATGTGGTCCTTCCTGACCGGGCGTCAGGCCGAGATCAACTACCGCTTCGTGGACATGACGGTCGAGATCCCGCGGGACACCGGTCCCGAGGCACCGCGGGCCGTGTGGAAGCTGGACGGGACGCTGCAGGTCACCACCGGCGACAACGGACGCGCGGCCTGAGCCATGCGCACCGCGACGATCAGTGCCGACCTCAGGTTCAGCGTCGACGTGCCCGGCAGCGAGCCGGTGTGCGGCACGGTGACCGGCTCCGGAGACCGGCTGGAGGTCCGGCTGAGCGACCCGGCCTTCTTCGCCGGCGGCCGGGACGCCCGCCGGCTGCGTGGCCTGGCCGACAGCCTCGCCGCGCGCGGACTCACCGTGGCGATCATGGCGGGCGACACGCCGTTGTTGGAGATAGGCGCCATCCAGGCGTCCTGGTGGCAACGCCAGGTCACTCGCTCGCGCCACCTCAGGATCGTCAGCGTCAGGGGCGCCCTCACCGGGGCCACGGGCCGGGTGCGCGGCGGCACCCGCGAGGCCGTCCTGCCCGGCTCCGACTGGCTGCCGACCGACGCGCTGCTCCCCCTGCGCGCCACCTTCGGCAGGGCCGCACGGCCGGTCACCACCACGAACGACCCGCGACGCGGTGGCAACCCCCGCCTGGCCCTGGTCACCGGCCCGGACCGGATCTCGTCCGACGGGCGCACCGTGTTCCCCCTGCGTGGCGAGCAGACGACCATCGGCAGCCACCCGGCGTGCGACATCCGGCTGCCCGGCCTCGAGCCGATCCACGCCGTCGTCGAGCACGACGAGCACGACGAGCTGGTGCTGCACGACCGGTCGTCGGACCGCAGCACCCGGGTCTTCGGCGACCACCACCCCGAGGGGCGCGCGCTCCGCACCGGCGCCCGCGTCAGCGTCGGACCGTGGGTGCTGGCCTACCGCCGGGCGGAGTACGCCGACCACGGCCGCCCCTACGGCGGCCGGGTCGGGGGCGAGATCGGTCACCAGCGGCCCCAGCCGCCCCCGCCGGCCGACGAGCCGGCGGGCTGACCCGGGGACGGGCCACCGGGAACTCGCAGTTCATCGCGCCTCCGCCTGGTCGGATGTGTGCCGGGCGGCACCCGGAACACCCCGGATGATCGCAGCCGCCTCGTCGAGCGGGATCCGCTCCTGCTCGACCCGCCGGTGCCCGGTCCAGCCGTCCGAGCACAGGCCCTCGTAGAGCTCCCGTTCGCCCGGCTCCAGCGACAGCTGCTTCGGTGGGTGCGCGACGATCGGCTTGCCGTGCTCGTCCACGTCGACGCCGTACCTCTCCCAGCGCCGGTAGGCCTCGATGTCCATGAACAGCGACCGCGCCGCCACACCGCGGGCCCGGAAGCTGGCGAGGATCTCCAGGCCCTTGGCGTCCATGTCGCCCCAGTACCAGACGACCTCGGCCTCCCTGAGCCACCCGATGTCGGGCACCAGGCCCGGCCCGTTGCCGTCGCCCTCGACGGCGATCCCGCCCACGACGTCCGGGAAGAGCTGCGCGGTGTCGCGGTTCTCCGAGACCAGCACGACGCGCGGGCGGTAGGCGATCACGTCCGCGTCGTGCTCGGTCACCACGTCGTGCCGCCGCCCGCCTGCCGCCAGGTGCTCCGGGTCGAGGTAGGTGACGTGCACCCGGCGCGGGCGGCCGGGAACCAGGCCGAGGTCGTCGAGTCCCGCGAGCTGGCGTACGACGCCCGCGCGGCCGGCGAGCCACTTCGAGCCCATGCCCTCGACGTCGACCTGGCGCGCGGTCAGGCCGCTGCGCGGGTTCGCCGCGAACCAGCGGGCCGCCCGGCAGAGGACGTCGAAGTCCGCCTCGCCCCAGGCGTCGACCGCCCTGAGCACCCGCTCGACGCCGACCAGCTCCGGGAACTGCCGGTCCAATGCGTCCCTGCGCCGTCTCGCCCGGTCGAGCCGCGCGGGCCACTCGTCGCCCAGCAGGCGCGCGGCAGCATCGACGGACTCGACGCGCAGGCTCGCTGCGATGTCCTGCTCGTTGCCCTTGGCGTAGGACACGCGGCGCAACTCCAGCCGTACGCCCTCGCCGGCCGCGCGGGCCCAGTCGATCCAGTCCAGGGTGTCGAGGTGGATGGCGCTCCACGTCTCCCTCAGACGTGGGCCCTTCAGGTTCGACGTACCGAGGTTGACGACGGGGTTCCAGTCCGCGCTGCCGCACAGCACGGCCGCCCAGTGGGCGGCCAGCCGCTTCCGGACGTCGTCGACCGTCTGTGCGGGCGACTTCAGTCCGGGGGTGCGCATCGCGTCAGTCGGCCGGGTCGGCGGCCGTCGCGGCATCGGAGATCGGCGTGATCCACGCCTGGTGCGTCTGCGCGTTCTTGGTGATCGCGAGCAGCTCGTCCATGTGCGGCTCGAGGCCGGTGACCTTGTCGAGCGGCACGCCGATGATCAGCTGGAAGCCGAGGCCCTTCCACGCCTGGACCGCGCGGCCGGCGAACTCGGAGTCCGCCTTCACGAAGCCCTCGTCGAGGAAGACGGGCGCGAACCGCGGCCGCGACCGCATCTCGTCCCCGAGCCGGAACCGCAGCGCGGAGCCGACGATGAACGCGACGAGCTCCTGGCTCTCGCCGCCGGACTTCTCCCCCAGCGTCCGGTACGTCGCGCGCACCTCGCCGGTCAGGAAGTCGTAGCGCTCGGCGCTGATCTCGACGTGGCGTCGTACGTCGAGCAGCCGGTCGCGGTCGGTGGGGCCGTCGCCGGCGTGGTCGGGGCGGCGCAGCTGGCGCATGAAGCGGCTGAGCTCGGCGAACCTCCTCTCGAGGTCCTCCTCCTTCAGCTCCGTCGTGGAGCCGGACGACAGCGCCCGCAGGTCCTTCATGAAGACCTGCACATGGGCGGGCGCGAGGCGGCGCAGCCGGATCCGCAGCCGGTCGCCCGAGGCGCCGAACTCCAGGCGGCGCAGGATCGCGTTGATCGGCTCCAGCCGGTCCTCGATCTCCTCCACCGACGACGACATCGCGCCCAGCAGCGGCACCAGGTCCTGGCCGCTCCACTCGGTCAGCCGGCGACGCCACTCGGCGCGCCGGTCCGCGAGGCCCTTGCCGCGGATCTCGTCGAGGATCCGGGCGTAGTCGGGGTAGGAGTCCGCGGTGGCGCCGAGGTTCGGCGAGTCCCAGGTGAACTTGTAGTGCCGGAAGATCTGGGCGAGGTCGTCCTCGCACCGCTTCACCTCCGACTCCGACTCGGCGAGCGCGTTGCGCAGCCGCTCCCCCAGCCGCTGGGAGTTCTCCATGAACCGGTCGAGGTCCTCGGGGTCGGCGGGCGCGGCGGCCGCGGCGAAGTCGGCCGCCAGCGCGGCGTCCTGCTCCTCGCTGAGGACGACCACCCCGGCGTCCTCGACCGCGATCATCCGGTCCTTGATCAGGTCCTCGGCGTCGGCCAGCTCGCCGTGGTCGGCGTTGAGCTCCCGCTGGCGCTGGTCCAGGCGGAACCGCTCCTGGCGGGCAGCGTTGAGCTGCACCTCCAGGTCGTCGATCTGCGCCTGCAGGACCTGGAGCCGGTCGTCGGAGGCCAGGATCGCGGCGCGCCGCTCCTCGAGGTCGGCGATGCGGCGGTCGCTGCCCGCGACATCGACGTCGTCGAAGCGCACCATCACGATCGCCTCGTGGGCCTTGCGCTGCAGGTCGAGCAGGCCGGCCCGGCGCTTCAACTCCTCCAGCCGGCCGTCGATCTCGCCGAGCTGTCGCTCGACGTCGGCCAGCTGGGCGTCGATCTCGGCGATCGCGTCCTCGCTGGAGAAGCCGATGATGTTGCGCTGGTCGCTGCGACCGTGGGCACCCCGGCGCCCGTTGCGGGTCTGGCCGGCCAGCGTCACCCGGAAGCCGGGGCCGTCGAGCTCGGCAGCCGTGCCCACGCACAACGCGTTGCGGGCGGGCTCCTCGACGTGCGCCTGGACCCAGCCGGAGAACGGAGAGTCCTTGAAGAGCAGCTTGCCGGCGATCCGCTCGGGGTCCGACGGCCCGGTGTCGGGCAGGTCCAGCTCGACGCCCTGGAAGGTCAGCCGGGCGGGCATCCGGAGCTCGTCGATGGCGGCCGAGAAGTCCGAGAGCCGGTCCAGCGGCACCAGCATCATCCGCGCGCTGCCGCCGAGGACGGTCTCGATCGCGGTCCGCCACCGCGCCTCCTCGGGCGCGACGTCAATCAGCTCGGCGACGAACGGCAGCTCGTCGACGGACAGGCCGCTGGCCTGCGCGACGGCGGTCCGCAGGTCGTGGAGGTACGACGGCACGCGACCCGCGCGGCTCTCGAGCGACGCCCGCTCCTGGCGGAGCACCCCCTGCTCCTGCGTCAGCGGGAACTGCTGCTCGCGCAGCACCTTCTCCCGCTCGCCGGCGAGCCGGTCGCGCTCCTTCTCCCCGGCCTTGAGCCGCTCGCGCGCCTGCTCCTGCAGGACGGCGAACGCGCCGGCGTCCTCGAGCGCGGACTCCAGGTCGGGCGCGTCGGCCTCGGTCAGCCCGACCAGCGGGTAGACCCGCTCCTCGAGCTCGGCGAGCCGGTTCCCGCGCTCCTCGCGCAGGATCCGCTCGGCGTCGGCGAGGGCGGCCAGCGCCTGCAGGTCGCCACCACCGGCGGCGCGGTGCGCCTCCTTGGCGGCGTCGAGGTCGCCCGCGAGCTGGAGCTCGGAGGCCTGCGCGGACGCGAGCGCCTGGACCGTGGCGGCACGGGCGTCGCGGTTGGCGGCGACCGCGGTCTCGATCAGCCGCAGGTGCGTGCGCAGCAGCCAGAAGCGCAGCGGCGTCTCGTCGCCGGCGAGGGTGATGCCATAGGAGTCGAGCTCGGCGAGTCGCCGCGCGGCCGTCGTACGACGCTCGTGCAGGTCGGTGATCGGCTCCAGCAGCTCGAGCTTCTGCTGCTCGGTGCGCATCGCTGCGTGCGCGGCGTCGAGGTCGTCGAAGTGCTCGATGGCACGGTCCGCGGCGGCGTAGGTCGCCGGCCGCTCGAGCACCATGTCCTTGTAGAGCTCGTCCACGCTGCGGACCTGGTTGCCGGCCTGGATCCGCGCGAGCAGCCGCAGCGCCTTGCCGCCGTCGCCGTTGGCGCCGATCCCGAGCCGCGCGTGCAGGACCGCCGAGAACTCGGCGTAGGTCCGGTGCACCCGGATCCCGGGGAAGAGCTTCTTGATCGTGTTGGCGTGGAACTTCTCGGGTACGGCGGCCTCGAGCTTGTCCAGTGGCAGCGTCCCCTCGTGGGTCCACATCTGCATCTGCACGTCGCTCGAGCGCGACGCCCGCCGCGGCACGTAGTAGGTGCGCAGCGCAGTGAACCGGCCACCCTGGTCGCTGACGAAGGTCATCGCCACCGCGCCCCAGGTGTCCGCACCCTTGCCGCGCAGCAGCTTCTCCACCGGCCGGCCCGTCCTCGGGTCGTCGACCACGTCGACCGCCCCGCGCAGGTAGGACAGCAGGTTGCGCTGGCCGATGCTGCGGGCCCGCCCGGCGACGGCGTCGTTGGAGGCGCCGTTGAACTTCGTGTCCGACGGCATCATCAGCGCGGTGTAGGCGTCGAGGATCGTCGACTTCCCCACCCCCGAGGCGCCGGAGATCATCGTGGCGTCGCCCGCGAGCGGCACCGTCGTCAGGCCGCCGAAGCCGCCCCAGTTGACCAGCTGCAGCAGCGCGGCCCGCCACTGGACGGTGTCATCCGCCGGCGTCGCGACGACCTGCTCCTCGAAGAGCCCGTCGCGTTGGTCGAGACCCACCTCGTCGATGCTCACTCGGCGTCCTCCCCACCGCTGGGCGTATCGAGACCATCCGAGCCCTCGTCGAAGAGCTCCGCATCCCCGGCCCGGTCGAGCTCCTCGGTCCCGTTGGCCCTCTGCAGCGCCTCGAGCAGCTCCTGCAGCAGCTCGAGCGGCAGCAGCGGCTCGACGGCCTCGCTGATCTCGAACCGGTCCTCGGACGCGGTGGCGATCAGCAGCCCCGACTTCACGATGCTCGCGAACGCGTTGCGTGCCCGCTTCTCGTCGCCCGACTCGTCGGTCGCGTGCGTCGGGCGGTAGGTGGCGACGTAGTCGAGCACGTCGTCGCGGTCGATGTAGACCCGCGCGTCGCCGCCCGCCTGCCCGGCACGCAGCCGGTCGCGCAGGTGGACCAGCACCAGCGTCTCCTCGCGCGACCACGCCGTGTCGTGCAGCAGGGTGGGGAAGCGTCCGCCGCCCTCGGCCTGCGCCTGCCGCTTCCACGCGACCTCACGGGCGCGGTCGACCTGGAGGTCGAGGAAGAGGTCGTTGAGGCGCGAGCGGAAGACCCGCTCGTTCTCCACCAGCACCTGCCAGTCCCGCGGGTGGGTGCGCGCGCTGATGAAGCGCTGCTTGAGCAGGGCCACCAGCGCCTGCCGCTGGCCGTAGTCCAGCCCGCCCTCGTCGCCCTCGAAGAGGGAGACGGAGTCGGCCTCGAACTCCTCCACCTCGTCGTGGTCCTGGTGGTCGAGGAGGCCGCCCGCGGCCGTCCCGAGACCCCCGGGATCGACATCGACGTCAGTGCTCATGTACTGGCCCCCTCATGCTTCTGCTCACGGTCCAGGTCGGGGTCGGGCAGCGGGGTGCGCGGCACGACGAAGGTGCGCTGCGTCCCGTCCGGTCGTACGGCGGCGAACGGCTCCGTCGCGTCGTCGGTGGCCAGGTCGCGGTTGGCCGCCAGGTGCAGCAGGCCGAAGATCTCCACCGGTCGGCGCAGGGACGGCTCGAGCGAGTCGAAGAGCTCCCCCAGCGAGGCCGCGGGAAGCAGGTCGCGCAGCGCGTCGTCGAGGCGCCGGCGCAGCGACCCGAGCTGCGGTCCGCCCTGCGCCATCAGCTCCGCGAGTGACAGTCCGGGCGCGTCAGCCGGGTCCGCGGCGCTGATCCGCTCGGGCAGCACGTCGTCGGCCGGGTCGTGGAACCGCTCGCGCAGGTGGTCGACGTTGACCCGGCTCGGGAGCAGCGACACGTCGTGGCTGGCGCGCGGTCCGGTCTCGGCCATCCAGGTCATCAGCTCCGACTCGACCTGTCGCAAGGTCTGCTCGAGCTCACGGTCGCGCGCGGCGTCGTGGGAGACGATGTACTCCTTCAGCGTCGCCGTCACCCGGCTGCGCTGTGCCAGCACGCGGTCGAGGCCGTCGCGGACCAGCCGGACCGTGCCGCGCAGCTCGGCCCGGTCGGCGTCGCCGAGGATGCCGTCGGACAACGGGTGCTCGAGCAGCGCGCTCAGGTCCTCCCGCAGCTGGGTCACGAGCGCGTCGTCGCGCAGCAGCGCGAACGCCCCCTCGAACGCGCGGCCCTCGTGGGTGGCGGTCATCAGGGCGTCGGCGCGGGCGAGGTACTCGTCGATCACCTCACCGGCCGGCCGATCCTCGGCCCGGAACGCAGCGAGGATCTCGCCGCGGATGGTCGCGAACCTCTCCTCGACGCGGGCGAAGTCGCTGGGCAGCGCGGAGATGAGGGACAGCAGCTCGGTGAACCCCTCCACCATGTAGTCCTCGGTCGCGCTCACCATCTCCACACCGTCGACGAGCCGGTCGCGCTCGGCCTTGAGCCGCGCGATCTCGTCGTTGAGCAGGGTCACCCGGGCGCTGCGGTCCGGGTTCGCCTCGGCGTTGAACCGTCGTACGGTGCCCAGGATGGTCGCGATCCGGTGCTCGCTGAGCGTGGCGCGGTCGCGGGCGAGGTTCTTGACCAGCTCCAGCGCCTGCTGGGCGTGCGAGGTCAGCGAGTAGACCTCGTTGCCGACCTCGTCGAGCGAGCGGACCAGCCACTGGCCGCGCATCCAGCGCTGGCAGATCTCCTTGCCGGTGCCGCCCGGGACCTCCGACTCCCCCGCCAGGCGCATCTCGGCGAGGTGCTCCTCGACCTGGGTGTGCAGCCGCGCGGTCGGGATCGGCTTGTTGTTGCGCCCGAACGCCGCCCGGAAGATCGTGATGACGACCGGCGCCTGCCGCTGGTGGAGCAGGGTCAGCGTGGGCTGCGCGAAGGCGCCCTTGACCCGCGCCAGCTCCCCGGCGATCTCGCTCACGTCGTCCCCACCTTCCGTTCACTCTCCTCCGGGGGAGGGGCCAGCATTCCAGAGGGGTACGACGGAACGGCGCAGCACCCCCGGCGGCCGTTCCGCGATGCCGCCCTCAACCCCAGAAGGCGTACTGGCCGAGACGATGGCGCAGGTGGTCGTCCTTCGTCACGAGGGTGCCGAACGCGGCCAGCGCCTGCGCCGCGATGACCCGGTCGAACGGGTCCCGGGTCCAGATCAGCGACTCGGCGGTGCGGGCGACTGCCGGGAAGGCAGTCGTGTCCTCGACAAGTCCCGTCGAGTGCTCGAGCTCGTCGAGGATGCGGTGCGCCGGCACGGTGGTCCGGCCGATCTCGTGGAGGTAGGCGAGCTCGAGACGCACCATCGGCGAGCAGACGAGGGCCTCATCCTCGATGCGGGCCCGAACGTTGTCCGGCAGCCTCGCGTGCTCGCCCGCATAGAGCCACACGACCACGTGGGTGTCGAGATGGAGCGCCGTCACGGGTTGAGGGCCTTGTCGTGGTCCCATTCGGCCGTCCAGTCCAGGTGCACCAGCTCCTCCGGATCGCCGACCACGGCGCCGGGATCCGTGCGGATCCGGCTCAGCCTCGACACCGCTTCGTCCGGCACGATCCGCAGCCGCCGCCCCTTGCGCTCGATCGTCAGCGGCTCGCCCGTCTCCAGCACGCGGTCGATCAGCCGGTAGATGTCCTGTCGCAACTGCGACGGTGTGACGACTCCACTCATCCGCCCACCGTAGGACGTACGTTCGTCAACCTCAATGGCGTACGTACGGATCGGGGAGGAACGACGCGCCACCCCCACAAGCGACGCGCCGTCCCGTTCAGGGCCCGGCCCCACTGTCGTGCCGACCAACCGAGCGGCACGGGGCAGACGTTAGGGAGGGGGTCCGACTCAACCCCGCGCTCGTTCACCCGCCCGCCGCGCCGTCGGACGGACCCGTTGGGACGGGATGGGCACAAGCCCGTGCGCAACAGTCACACCAGTCCCACCGGTACCAACGGGTGCGCCCGTCGGCGGCCGAGGCGCGGTCGTGCTGGACGGAGGTGAGCCTCCTCAGGCGGCCCTCCCACCGACCCGGAGGGCCAGGTCGTCACGGGTCGCGGTCATCGCTCCGAGGAACACGTCGAGCATGCCGTGGAGGTGGTCCGGCGCGAACGGGAAGCCGGGGATGACGAGCGTCTGCCAGACCGCGCGCTCGCGCAGCTCCCACTTCACCCACAGGTTGTCGCGGTTGAGGATGCCGATCTCGACGGCCGTGCCGCGCCGCGACCGCACGTCGTGGGTCACCCGCGCCATGATCTCCACGGCCGGCTGGTCCTCGCGCACCCGCACCCAGACCGGCTGGCCCATGTGCTCGACGACGAAGTCGCCGTCCTCGTCGGGGGTCGGCTCGCCGTCGTACTTCGCCGCCAGCACCCGGCCGACGAGCGTGAGCAGCCGCTCGCGGCTCTTCGGCCGATAGGCCGCCTTGCTGCGCGGACGCCGCCCGATCCGCCGCGCCTCGGCTGCGGCCGGAGGTACGACGTCCGTCGGCACCTCGGAGGACGGGAGCAGGCCGAGCGCAGCGACGCCGTCGGCCGCCGGCCCCCAGGCCTGGTAGGTCAGCAGGTGCGGGTGCGCGACCCCGAACACGTCCTGGAGCACCAGGACGGCGAGGCGCGCGACGTCCGCCGCGCTGGCCACGTCGCGCTCGACGTACCAGTTGCCGGTCGGCCCCTCGTCGCCCTGGTCACCCTCGTCGCCCTGGTCGATGCGGAAGCCGAGGTGGCGCAGCATGTCCTCGTCGGCCTCGTCGAGTCGGAAGGCGGCGCCGAGGTAGCAGTTGCTGGTGGCCTCGGCACGCAGGACCCGGCCGCCGCCGAAGCCGGCGAACTGCACGTACGGCGCAGTGCCGGTCTGCTCGTCGCCCGGGAGCTCGACGATCAGGTGGTCGTTGCCCTCGGGGTCGACCATCCCGGCGAGGTAGCCCGCCAGGAGCCCCTCGAACTCGTCCCAGGCGACCAGGAAGGTCTCGTCGGCGGGCGTTCCGCCGTGGCTGTCGTTCGTCATCACAGCCTCCTTTAGCATGTCGCTGTCGCTAAACAATAGCACGCGAGTCGCGCTAATATCCGGGAATGGCTTCCGCTCGTGCACTCGAGTCCTACCCCCGGCCCGGCGTCACCGTCGACCTCGCATTGCTGACGCTAACGGGAGCCTCCGACACAAACCCCCGGCTGCGCCTGCTAGTCCAGGACCGCGCCGACCCCGCAGGCCGCGCCCTGCCCGGCGGCTTCATCAGGGAGCGCTGGACCGTGGCGCAGACCGTCGCCGACGTACTGCAGAGGAAGGTCGGCATCTCGCCACCGGACGCCGCGCGGCCGCGCCTGCTCCGCCTCTTCGACGATCCCGCGCGGGACAACCGCAGCTGGGTCATCTCCGCCGGCCACTCGGTCTCTCTCCGCGAGGAGGGCCTGGTCGACGCCATCGGCGACCTCGTCCCCGTCACCGCGGCCGGCGGCCTCGAGGGCGAGGGCCCGCTCCTCTTCGACCACGACGACATCGTCGCGGCGGCGGTCGGGGCGCTGCGGGAGCGGTACGAGATCCGCTACCGGTACGTCGACGTGCACCCCGACCCCGACGACTTCCTCCCCGAGCCGTTCACCCTGCACCAGCTGCGGAAGGTGCACGAGGCCGTCGTCGGCGACGAGCTCCACAAGGACAACTTCAACCGCCGCATGAAGCCTGCGCTCGAGCCCGTCCTCCGCAAGGGCGAGCCGGTGCTCGCGACGAACCTGCGCGGGCGGCCGGCGGCGCTCTATCGCAAGGCGCGCGACTGACCGAGAATTTGCGGTCAAGTTTGCCCGGGGTGCTGGTATTCGATACTTTGTTCGGTTACCATGCATCCATGGACGCGTTCTCGGACCTCGACGCGGCAGCCCTCCTGGCCGCCGAGGAGACCGGCCTGCGCCAACGACGCCAGGCCGAGGTCGACTCCCTCCACCGCCTCCTCGCCTGGTGCGACCTCAACTCCATCGACCCCCAGACCGAACCCGGAGCCACCCCGATCCGCTTCGGCGGCAACCGACTCACCCGCCTCGGCGGACCCGGCACCCCCGAAGTCGCCGAGCTCTCCCTGTCCGAGTTCGCCATCGCCGCCCACACCGGCACCATCGCCACCGCCAACAAAGCCGCCGACGCCCTCGACCTGCGCCACCGCCTCCCCCACCTGTGGGCACACGTCCAACACCTCCACATCGAGGTCTGGCTCGCCCGCAAGATCGCCTCCCTGTCCCGCAAGCTCACCAAGGACACCGTCGGCATCGTCGACACCGCCGTCGCCAACGCCATCGCCAGCACCGACCTGGCACCCGGCAAGCTCCTCGAACTCGCCGAAGCCCGCATCATCGAAGCCGACCCCGAAGCCCACCGCGCCCGCATCGCCGCCGAAGAAGCCCGCACCGGCGTCTGGGCCCGACGCCGCCGCCCCGGCCAAGGCGTCGACACCATCAACACCCAAGCCGACGTCCAACCCATCACCATCCGCCTCGGCAACGCCGGCGCCGTCGAGTTCACCACCACCATCGACGAGATCGCCCACATCCTCGCCGACCAACACACCCCCACCGACGAAGACGACGTCCCCACCATGGACCAATGGCGCGCCCGCGCCGTCGAACTCCTCGCCGACCCCTACGCCACCGTCCGCCTCCTCGACGGCCTCAACAACAGCCCCTCAGACCCCGAGCCCTCGGAGGTCGAGGAGGTTGCGCAGCAACCGTCTCGAGACCCCGGAACCGACGAGACGGACGTTCCCACCGAAGCTCCCGAGCCGGCGCCCGACCCCGCTCCCGAGCCGGCGCCCGAGCCGAAGAAGCCCGCCCGCACCCCACGCCAGGCCGTCATCCACGTCCACCTCTGCGAAGCCGTCCTCGCCGGCCACGCCAACGGCCATGTCGACGGTGTAGCGCGCGTCGAGGGCCTCGGCCCCCTCCTCCTCGAACAGCTCGCCGCCCTGCTCCGCCACCGGCACATCACCGTCAAGCCCGTCATCGACCTGCACCGCACCGGCGCCGTCGACTCCTACGAACACCCCACCGCCTGCAAGGAACGAACCCTCCTCCGCACCGGCGGCGACGTCTTCCCCCACACCACCTCCCGCACTCGACGTCTGGATCACGACCATCCGATCCCCTACGACAAGCACGGACCACCCGGGCAGACCGGCGACCACAACGACGCGCCACTGACCAGACGCCACCACCGGGCCAAGACCCACCTGCCCTACCAGGTCAAACAGCTCGGCCTCGGCACCTACCGCTGGCACACCCCGAACGGCCTCGTCCGCATCGTCACCCCCAACGGCACCCGCACCGTCCAACCCCTCCACGCCCCCGACGGCACCCTCGCCGGCGAGATCTACCCCGCCCGCTTCCAGTTGGTGCTCGACCTCGCAGCCTGAGAGCGGCAAGCGGCAGTCTGCGGCTGCCTCACTCCGCCGTGACCGAGCCACCGTCCAATCGCGGCGAGCTGAAGGCTGACGGCTGGCCAGCCGATCGCCCTTCCCGCCAGACGCTGGGCGACTGTCCATGGGCTTGCTTGAACGCTCGGCTGAACGCTTCCTCGGACTCGTAATCGATGCGTCGCGCGACCGCGGCGACGGTCAGTTCGGTGGTTGCGAGCAAGTCCTGGGCGACGCGCATGCGCCACTCGTTGGCGTAACGGATCGGAGAGAGGCCGAGGACCTGGCGGAAGCGAGCGTCGAGCGATGACCGCGAGACCGCCGTTTCTCTTGCCAGCTCCTCGACGGTCCACCTGCGGCCCGGCTGTCCGTGGATCGCCTTCATCGCCGCGGCAAGCACCGGGTCACGTACGGCTGCTAGCCAGCCCCGGTCAGCCCCCGGAGCGCTGGACAGGTGCAGGCGCAACACCTCGATGATCAGCATCTCCGGCAGCTTCGTCCGGCGAATCCCGCCGCCGCCAGGAGATTGCTCGAGGACGTAGGCGATGCTGGCGTCGAACCATGATCGCGCGGGGCCGTCTGTGGCAGGTACGACGAACGCGGGCGGAAATGCCTTCAGGTCAGGGTCGAACAACGGGTCTTCGGAGTACAGGCACCCGCACACGATGTCGGTCCGGGAGCCACCCTCCCCGTACTGGACGGACGGCATCTCGTTCCACGGCGGCGGGGGCACGACGGTCATGGCCGACGTGGGCTCGACAGGGTCCTCCCCACCGACGAGGAACTCGTCGCCGTACGGCAGCACGATCACCTCGCCGGCGTTGGCCCAGATGCGCTCACCACCGGACGTCGACACCCAGCAGCGCCCCGATGCCACGACGTGGAACAGGACCAGGCGCTCGGCGCCCGGATGCATCATCGCGGCGGCCAGGGCCCCCCAGATCCCGGAGCGCCCAACGTTCACTGAACTCGCAGCGCATGAAGATGGCGCCCTCGAGGCGAATGCGCTCGAGCGCTTCGTTCAGTGGCTCGACGGGAGCCACTCGTCTCTCATCCATGGCCGAGCAACCTCGGTGTTTTGATCAGCCTTCCGGGTCGGACCGTCATGGCCAGCAGCGGACATCCTCACCACGATTGAGGGTGTCACCAGCACGGAGAAACCGCAATCAGGAGGTGTAGCGAGATGACCAGCGCAACTGCGGAACTGTGGAAGCGGCCAGTCGGCGGCGCAGCCGAGAACTACGAACGTTACTTCGTGCCCACGTTGGGAACCGTGTGGGCCAACCTGCTGCTCGACGCAGCTGACCTGCGACCCGGTGAGCGCGTGCTCGACGTCGCGTGCGGTACCGGGGCCGTGGCCCGTCGCGCCACCCAGCAGGTCGGTTCGAGCGGATCAGTCACCGGCGTCGACCTCAACCCCGACATGCTGTCGATCGCGCGCAACAGCACCGAGACGATCGACTGGCGCCCGGTGGACGCGTCGCCATCTCCACAGTCGGGCCGACCCCGCCGATGTTCGCTGTCCTCGTGCAGGCCCTCGCACGGCACGTCAGCCCGGAGGTGGCGGGCTTCATGGGCGGGACGTTCTCGCTGTACGAGCCGGTGCAGCTCCAGAACCTGGCGACCGACGCAGGATTCGAGCGGTCGACGTCCGCGCCTCGGAGCAGAGGGTCAACCTGCCCGTCCCGGCGGAGTTCCTCTGGCAGTACGTCCACAGCACCCCGCTGGCCGCCGCGATCGCGCCACTCGACGACGCGGCACGGGAGGACTTCGTACACGACGTCGTGGCGGGGTGGCAGTCATTCGTCAGGGGCGGAGAGCTGGTGTTCAAGGGCAACGCCGTCATCACCACGGCCAGGCGCCGCAACGGGTAGTCGGCCCCTCGGACCGCGCCCTACTCAGCCAGGACGCGGAACTCGTTGCCGTCCGGGTCGGCCAGCTCCACTCCCCCATCGACATCCGCGAGGCGGGTCGCGCCAAGCGCGATCAGCCTCGCCAGCTCCGCGTCGAGGTCGGTCGCGGCCAGCTCGAACCGCTGACGGTTGCGACCGTGCTTGGGGGTCACGGGCGGCCCACCCCACGCGATCTTCGTGCCGCCGGCCGGGGACTGGATCGCGGTCTCCTCGTCCTGGTCCCACACCAGCGGCCAGTCGAGGGCCTCGTGCCAGAAGATCCCGACCGCTCGGGAGCCGTCGCAGGCGACCTCGCCGAGCGGACCGCAGCCGGCGAGGAAGGCGTTGCCGGCCTCGATCACGCAGAGCTCGTTGCCGCCCGGGTCGCTGAGCACGACGTGCCCCTCCTCGGGCAGCTGGCCGACGTCGAGGTGGGATCCGCCGAGGTCCAGGGCCTTCTCGACCGTGGCCCGCTGCGCTTCCGGGGTGGCGCTCGTGAGGTGCAGGTGCAGCCGGTCATCCACAGCCTCGGGGGACGCCGCGACGAAGCGGAGCCCGACCTGCCTCTCGTCTCCCGGGAGCAGCACGCCGTCACGCTCGACGACGACCTCCCGTTCGAGCATCCCGGCCCAGAACCGGGCCACCGCTTCGGGCTCCCGGGCGTCGTAGGCAACGGCGACGAGGCGTGCACTCATCTCTCGCACGCTAGTCCCGACCCGGTGCGCGGGCACCTGGTTTGTTGCGCGCACCCGACTCCCGAGCCGACCGGGCGCGCCGGCGCGGTCGGCGGACGCGGTCCCGATAGCGTCGCGGGGTGGCCCGTACCCGCCGATCCAGCGCTCGCCGGCGCAGCGCGTCTCCGCGGCCGCTGCCGTTCGTCGGGCCGGGCGAGCGGCTGTGGGTGCTCGACGTCCCCTACGGGACGCAGGTCGAGGGAGCCGCCTGGCACCCGGCGGTCAAGACCCACCTGTACGTCGGCCGCGCGCTGCCCGCGCACCTCGCCCCCTACTCCCCCGGTCCGCACACGCTCGGCCGCTTCATCGAGAACACCCTCAACCCGGACGACCCGACGCCGAACCCGGAGCCGACCGAGGCGCTCGAGCCGCGGCGGATCCAGTTCGAGGCGGCCGACGTGATCGCCGAGCGCGCCGCGGCGGGCGGGCGGCTGTTCCTGCTGGCCGACGAGCCCGGAGTGGGCAAGACGATCTCGGCCGTGCTGGGGGCGACGGCGGTGGCCGACCTCCGCAGGGCGCGGCGGGTGCTGGTCGTGGCCGACCGCCCGGCGGCGATCACGATCGGCCACTGGTGCCGCACGATCACCGACCTGGGCGACGGCGGGCTCGAGTGGGTCGTGATCACGTGGGACCGGCTGGAGAAGGTCCAGGACCACACGTGGGACGTGATCATCGCGGACGAGGCCCACGCGCTGCGGCGTACGACGACCAAGCGGTGGAAGCTCTGGGCGCGGATCTCCGGACACGCCCGCCCGCACGACAAGGCGCCCTTCGTCATCGCGACGACCGCGACGCCCGGCCACACGCCTCTGGAGCTGCCCTACCTCGCCCCCGCCTACGCCCAGGTGCTCGGCGAGCCGATGAAGGAGTGGACGACGGCCAGCCAACCCGGCGCCACCTTCGCAGCGGCACTCGAGCGGCACGGGGTCGCGGTCGAGCAGGGCCGGTACGGCGCCGCGTGGACCACCGACGCCGCACGGCGGGCAGCCGACCTCAAGCTGGTGCGCGGCTGGCTGGCCGAGGAGCGGCCGCCGGCGATGCTGCACCGCGCCGCGCCGTGGGGGCCGATGCCGATCTCCGGCATGCCGGTCGCGCTCACGCCGGCCGAGCGGGCGGCGTACGAGGCGGAGTGGGGCGAGTTCTGTCGCGAGATGGACATCGCCCGGCGCGGCCGCAACGTCGCCCAGGGCCGGGCCGCGCTGCTGCGCTTCCGGCAGAAGGCCGGGCTGATCCGCGTCGACTCGACGGTCGCGTGGATCGCCCAGCAGGTCGAGGCCGACCGGCAGGTGGCGTGCTCGGTCGAGTTCGTCGCGACCGCCGCGGACCCGATCGCCGACCGGCTGCGGGACTCCGGCATCGACGTCGCCACCATCTACGGTCGCGACCGCTTCGACCCCGAGGCCGAGCGGTTGCGGTTCCAGACGGGACGGGCGAAGGTCTGCGTCTTCACCACGGTCGCCTCGATCAGCCTGCACGCCGGGGAGACGCTCGCCGACGGCAGCCGGGCGAGCACGGAGCCGCGGGTCGGCATCTTCCACCAGGCGCGCTTCTCGGGCATCGCCGGACGGCAGGTCACCGGCCGCACCCACCGCGACCACCAGGTCTCGCCGTGGCACATCGCCTATGCCGAGGGCACGGTCGAGGAGCAGGTCGGCAAGGTGATGGTGGAGCGGATCGCCGCGGCGTCCGACGCGGTCGGCAGCGACACCAGCGGGCTGGGCGACCTCGCCCAGCTCCTCGGTGCCGACTGGCTGCCGTCCACCGCACTGACCGACGACGGCGCCTGACGCAGAGCGGGTGACGCCCCCGCTCCTGCGGCCCAGACCGGAGTCGAACCGGTCGCCGCCGTGGCGGCTGTTTCGTCGGCAATCCCTGCGGGCCTGGACTGGCGACACGAGGTCGCCAGTGGTCAGGCGGTACCCGGAATCACCGCGCGCAGCCGACGCAGGTCCGCGCGGCCGGCCGGGCCTCGAGCCGCTCCGGCGGGATCGCCTGACCGCAGCGCTCGCAGACGCCGTACGTCCCCGACGCCAGCCGCGCCAGCGCCGCCTCGATCTCGAGCAGGCTGCGCCGCACCTGAGCCACCAGAGCCGAGACCTGCGACCGCTCGAAGGCGATGGTCGCGCCCTCCGGGTCGTGCTCGTCGTCGGCGTTGGTGTCGCGCGAGGCGGCGACCACCTCGTCGAACACCCCCGTGAGGTCGGCGAGCCGGCGCAGGGCCTCCTCGCGCTGTGCGAGCAACAGCTCCCGGGCGGTGTCCACACCGCCATCGTGGCAGCCGGCCCCGACACCCACCGGGGTGTGGCCGCGACGGACCTGCGTACCTTGGGTGGGCCGAACCCCGCCGCCAGGAGGTACCCGTGCCGACGTACACCGAGCAGGACAAGTCGTACGAGCGCGACATGACCTACATCCCGGACCGCATCACGAAGCAGCCCGGCCGCAGCCAGGACCCGTACGGCGGCGCCGAGCTCGACGTGCGCACGTGGCCCGTCGAGCCCGACCGCTACCGCCTGGTGGCCGCCCGCGCGTGCCCGTGGGCGAACCGGTCGATCATCGTGCGCTCCCTGCTCGGCCTCGAGGACGTGATCTCGATGGGCCTGGCGGGTCCCACCCACGACGAGCGCAGCTGGACCTTCGACCTCGACCCGGGCGGGCGGGACCCCGTGCTGGGCTACGAGCGCCTCCAGGAGGCCTACCTGGCGCGCTACCCCGACTACGACCGCGGCATCACCGTGCCCGCGGTGGTCGAGGTCGGGTCGCGCGAGGTCGTGACCAACGACTTCCCGCAGATCACCCACGACCTCTTCTTCGAGTGGCGCGACCACCACCGCCCCGACGCGCCGGACCTGTGGCCCGACGACTGTCGCGAGGAGATGGAGGAGGTGATGGAGCGCGTCTTCACCGAGGTCAACAACGGCGTCTACCGGTGCGGCTTCGCCGGATCCCAGGACGCCTACGACGACGCGTACGACCGCCTCTGGACCGCGATGGACTGGCTCGAGGAGCGGCTGACCGACCGGCGCTACCTGATGGGCGAGCGGATCACCGAGGCCGACGTCCGGCTGTTCACCACGCTCGTGCGCTTCGACGCCGTCTATCACGGCCACTTCAAGTGCAACCGCAACAAGCTGACCGAGATGCCGGCGCTGTGGGGCTACGCGCGCGACCTCTACCAGTCCCCCGGGTTCGGCGAGACGATCGACTTCGACCAGATCAAGCGGCACTACTACGTCGTGCACGAGGACATCAACCCGACCGGCATCGTGCCGAAGGGGCCGGAGCGCGACAGCTGGCGCACGCCGCACGACCGCGAGCGCCTCTAGCCCCCTCTGGCCCACCTCTGGCCCGATCCCGGGCGTGCTGCCATCATCGGATGATGGCCTACTTCGAGGTCTCGGCAGACGCCTACGCCCGGTTCATGGGGCGCTTCTCCACGCCGCTGTCGGTGCCCTTCGCCGACCTCGGGCTCGCGGGCGTCGAACCCGGCGCCGGGGCGGGCCGGGTGCTCGACGTCGGCTGCGGCCCGGGCATCCTGACGGCCGAGCTCGTCCGGCGCTTCGGCGAGGAGGCGGTCGCGGCCGTCGACCCGTCCGCGGCATTCGTCGATGCGGCCGCCGCCACGTTCCCCGCGGCCGACGTACGACGTGCGAGCGCCGAGCAGCTCCCCTTCGACGACGCCAGTTTCGACGCCGCGCTGGCGCAGCTGGTCGTGCACTTCATGGCCGACCCGGTCGCCGGGCTGCGCGAGATGGCCCGGGTGACGCGTGAGGGCGGCCGGGTGAGCGCGTGCGTGTGGGACCACGCCGGCGAGACCGGGCCGCTGTCGGGCTTCTGGCGGCTGGCCATCGCGGTCGACCCGGAGACCGTCGGCGAGGGGCAGCTGGCCGGTGCGCGGCAGGGCGAGCTCGCCGACCTCCTGACGCGCGCAGGCCTGCGCGAGGTCCGGGAGACCGCACTGACGGTGAGCGTGCGGTTCGAGACGTTCGAGGACTGGTGGACGCCGTACACGCTCGGCGTCGGGCCGGCCGGCGCACACGTCACCGGCCTCGACGACACCGGGCGCGAGCGCCTCGTCACCGCCCTGCGGGAGGAGTACGGCGCCGGCCCGTTCACCATCGACGCGACCGCCTGGGCGGGCACCGGCGCCCGCTGACGCGACTACCCGCTCGACGGTACGACGACAGGCATCCCCGCCAGCGGCGCCGCAGCGACCACGACCACCCCGACCATCCGGGCCGTCGACCCGAGCAGCGTCGGACCGTGGTCGGTCCGCAGCACGGACCGCCCGAACTGCACCTCGAGCACGCCGATCCTGAGCCGTCCCCCCTCGCGCACCAGCGCCACTTCCCCGCGGCGCGGTCGTCGCTCGGTGGAGACGACCAGCTCGGTCCCGGCCGGCCAGCCGTGGGAGGCGAGCGCGTCGTTGCGCAGCCGGATCCGCACGTCCCCCTCGTCCGGCGCGGGAGCGGGCCGGGCTGCGGGCCGCTCGACCGGCACCGGAGGGGGCAGGTCGAGCGGCAGGCACTCCTGTGCCGCCGCTGCCTCAGACGACCGTCGCCCCGAACGCATGTTCGAAAGCGTAGCGGCCTACTCTGGTGCGCGCCATGCAGACGCCACCGGACCGCCCGCGCAAGCTCCTGCTCGCGGTCGACGCGCCGTCGCTGCTGCACCGCAACCACCACGCCCGCGCGCACACGCGGATCATGGACCGGGGCGGCCGGCCGGCGTGGGCGCTGCACGGGATGCTGCGCCAGATCATCGAGTCGATCGACGTCTTCGCGCCCGACGCCGTCATCTTCGGTCTCGACGACCGGGTCGCCTCGCACCGGCGCGACCTCTACCCCGACTACAAGGCCGGACGCGCCGAGAAGGACGCCGAGCTGGTCGACCAGCTCGACCGCGCGGGCGCCCTGCTGGACGCGCTGGGCCTGGCCACGCTGACCCCGCCGGGCCTCGAGGCCGACGATGTCAACGCCTCGGCCGCGACCTGGGCCGGCAACAACGGCTGGGACTGCGTGGTGATCACCTCCGACCGCGACTCGTTCGCCCACATCAGCGAGCACACCCGGGTGCTGCGTCTGATCGACGGCGGCATCAACGGCTCGCCGCTGCTGACGCCCGCCCGCCTGCAGTCGATGTACGGCGTCCCGGCGAGCCGCTACCTCGAGTTCGCCGCCGTGCGCGGCGACGCCAGCGACAACCTGCCGGGCATCCGCGGGATCGGTGAGAAGACGGCCGCGCTGCTGCTCTCCAGCATCGGCTCGATGCAGGAGATCTGGGCCGACGTGGAGCACAACGAGGGCGCGGCCGTGGTCGCCGCCCTCGACGCGTGGGCGGAGGAGACCGGCGGCCGCCGGGTCGGCGCCTCGGTCCTCGCCCGGCTGACCGCGCCCGAGGCGCGCCAGCGCTACGAGTTCAACCTGCGGCTGATGGCCGGCCGCACCGACCTCGACCTCGGCCTCACCCCCGACGTCCCCGGCACGCCGGGCCTGCTGCCGCTCGACGTCGAGCGGGTGGCGCGCGTCGTCGGCCACCTCAACGTCGAGGCCACCACCGCGCTCGCGATCCGGGTGCTCACGGGCGACCCGGCGTCGTACGGCCGCTGACGCCTGCCGCTGCGCCATGATGGCCGCGTGACGGACGAGACGACCGACGACACAGCCGGCGACACCATCGACGACACCGCCCGGGAGCCCGCGTACGGCCTGCAGGAGGTGCTCGCCCGGCGCTTCCTGACCACCGACGCCGCGCGGCCGGACAAGGTCGCCCGCTGGCACGCGAAGGGGCGGCGTACCGCCCGGGAGAACGTCGCGGACCTCGTCGACGCCGGCTCGTTCGTCGAGTACGGCCGCTTCGTCACCGCGGCCCAGGAGCAGCGCCGCCCGCTCGCCGAGCTGGTCATCGAGGCGCCGGCGGACGGCATCATCGGCGGTACGGCGACCGTGGCCGGCCGCCCGTGCGCGGTGCTGTCCTACGACTACCTCGTCATGGCCGGCACGCAGGGCATGCGCGGCCACCGCAAGTCCGACCGGCTGATCGAGGTCGTGGGCCGGATGGGCCTGCCGACCGTCTTCTTCACCGAGGGCGGCGGCGGCCGGCCCGGCGACGTCGACCTGCCCCTGGTCTCGGCGCTCGACGTCGGCTCGTTCGCGCTGTGGGGCGAGCTGCAGGGCGTGGTGCCGCGGATCGCGGTCGTCTCCGGGCGCTGCTTCGCCGGCAACGCGGTGATCGCGGGCTGCGCCGACCTGCGGATCGCGACGCCGGACGCCAACCTCGGCATGGCCGGCCCGGCGATGATCGCCGGCGGCGGGCTGGGCACCTTCGCCGCCGAGGAGATCGGCCCGGTGGACGAGCAGTCCGCCAACGGCGTCCTCGACGTGGTCGTCGACGACGAGGCCGCTGCCGTCGACGTCGTACGACGCCTGCTCGGCCTGCTGGGCGACGCGGACCTCGGCGCCGGCGAGCCGGCGGCCGACCAGGCCGAGCTGCGCACCCTGCTGCCGGAGAACGACCGGGAGGGCTTCGACGTGCGGCCCGTGGTCGAGGCGATGGCGGACGCGGACAGCGTCACCTGGCTGCGGGCGGGCTGGGCGCCGGAGCTGGTGACGGCGTTCGCCCGCGTCGACGGGATCGCGGTCGGCGTCGTGGCGAACCAGTCGACCGCGCTGGCCGGGGCACTCACCGCCGACGCCTCGGCGAAGGCCGCCGACTTCCTCGAGCTGTGCGAGCGCTGGCGGGTCCCGGTGATGAGCCTGGTCGACACGCCGGGCTTCATGGTCGGCCCGGAGGCGGAGCGCACGGGGCTGGTGCGGCACGCGTCGCGGATGGTGACCGCCGGCAGCCGGCTCACCGTGCCGCTGGTGGGCGTGGTGCTGCGCCGCGG
This sequence comes from Nocardioides sp., assembly GCA_035554935.1. Taxonomy (GTDB): domain Bacteria; phylum Actinomycetota; class Actinomycetes; order Propionibacteriales; family Nocardioidaceae; genus Nocardioides. Next base: position 90,717 of record DATMHM010000080.1, read on the forward strand.
CTACGGCCTCGGCGCGCAGGCCATGCTCGGCGGCAGCACGCACCGGCCGCTGCTCACCGTGGCCTGGCCCGGCGCCCACCTCGGCCCGATGGGCCTGGAGGGTGCCGTACGACTGGCGATGGCCAAGGAGCTCGAGGCGCTCCCGGAGGACGAGCGCGAGGCGACCGTGGCCCGCCACACCGCCGACCTGCGCGACCACGCGAAGGCGCTCAACGCCGCGCGGGTGTTCGAGATCGACGACGTCATCGACCCCGCGGAGACCCGGTTCGTGGTCGCTGCGACCCTGCGCGCGGCGGTCGGCACCCACCACGTGCCGTGAGCTCAGCGCCGGACGGCGTCGACCCGGCGCCCGGACAGCTCGTGCCACCGCAGCCGGAGCCAGACGGTGTCCTGGCGGCGCAGCCAGCGCGGCGGGCCGGGCGCCCGTCGCTCGTCCTCGGTCCGCTCCTCGTCCAGCACCCGCTCGCCGTGTCCGCGGGCGACCACCGACCAGCCGTGGCCACGCTCCGGGTCCACCTGGTCGATCTCCAGCAGGAGCGGGCTTCCCTCGGCGTACAGGTCGATCAGGGAGCCCGGCGCCGTCCGGACGAGGACCGCGTCGCCGACGGTCGTGTAGTTGACCGGGAACACCTCGACGCCGCGGGGGCCGTCCACGAGCACCAGCCGACCGAACATGCAGGACCGCAGCAGCTTGTCGCACTCGTCGGAGGCCAGCTCGAAGATCGTGGTCACGCCACGATCCTGCGCTCGCGCGTCAGCCGTCGGTATGGTCGAAGGTCCCGAGCGGCCGGGGCTCCTGGTCCGTGCGGCGCAGCCGGCTGCGGACGAACGCGAACGGGAACCAGCACAGCGGCAGGCCCAGGCCGAGCAGCACCAGCGGCAGGATCAGCGAGCGGCTGTAGAGCTCACCGTCGCGCAGCGTCGCGGTGACCGTCTCTCCGACCTCCTGGTCGCCGGAGCCCTGGATCGGCCCGGTGTACTCGACGCCGTCGACGGTCCAGCGGGCGGTGCAGTACTGGCTCGAGCGCCGGTAGCCGACGTCGATCTCGCAGCCGAGCACCTCGGCCTCCACTCGCTCGCCGGTCTGGCGCTGGTAGATCAGCCAGGCCCCGGCCCCCACCAGCACGAACGGGACCAGCAGGACCGCCGCGACCAGCAGGTTCACGATGATCCGGATCGGGAGCGACTCGGGCGGTCGCTGCGGCTCCGCCATGTGCCGAGCATCCCACCGCCGGCGCGGGTGGGGAATGGCCCGGACGGGCCACTCCCGCCACCCGCGGCGGTCACCCGATGCCGAGCGCCAGGACGCCGGCGAGAGGCACCGCCAGCACGAACAGGGTGCCCACGCCGCTCGCGACGAGCAGCGGACCGCTCCCCCGCAGCAGCGAGCCGAGCCGCACGCTCGCCCCCATCCCGAACAGCGCGGCCGCCAGCGCCGCGACCTGCACCTGTCCGACCGGGCCGAGCCAGGCGTCCGGCACCACGCCGGTGGTCCGCAGGGTCGCGCAGGCGAGGAACCCGAGCACGAACAGCGGCACGAGCGGCGGGCGTCGTACGCCGTCGGCGGGACCCTCCCCCAGCCGGCGGCCGACGCTGACGAAGGCCACGACCGGGGCGAGCAGCAGCACCCGGGTGAGCTTGACGACGACCGCGACGCCCAGCGCGGCGGCACCGGCCGGGCTGGCGGCGGCGACCACCTGGCCGACCTCCTGGAGCCCGGCGCCGGCCCACACGCCGTAGGCCCCGTCCGTCAGGCCGAGCGGCGCCCGGAGCAGCGGCAGGGCGAGCATCGCGACCGTGCCCCACAGGGTCACCATGGCGATGGCCGCCGTGACGTCCTCGTCGTCGGCCTCGGCCGTCCGCTCCATCGCGGCGATGGCCGAGGCCCCGCAGATGGCGAACCCGGTCCCGAGCAGCAGGCTGCGCGACCTGCCGACCCCGAGCCGCCGGGCGAGACCGGTGGTGAACACCAGGGTCGCGACGAGGGTGCCGGCGGTGAGCGCCAGCACGGGCAGCCCGAGGTCCACCACGGCGGCCAGCGAGATCGAGAACCCCAGGAGGACCACGCCGATGCGCAGCAGCCGCCGGGTCGGGCGTCCGAGCGCCCGGGCGCCCGGCCCGCGCAGCAGCCCGGTGTTGGCGGCGAGGACGCCGAGCCCGACCGCCCAGGTCAGCGGTCCGACCCCGGGCACGACCCGGTGGCCGACGAAGGCGCCGGCGACGCCGAGGACCAGGGCCACCGTCGCGGTGGTGCCACCGTCCCGGAGGCGCGGCGGGTCGCCCGCGCCGGCCTCCGGGGCGGGTACGACGACGGCGGTCACCGGGCTGCGACCTGCACGAGCTCGTCGAGGAGCTCCTCGGCGCGCGGCCATGGACCGAAGCCGGACGCCGGGTTCAGGTGCCCGACCGGGCCGAGGACCTCGAGCCGGCAGCCCCAGGCGGCGGCGAGGGCGCTCACCCGGTCGAGGTCGCCGATCGCGTCGGTCGTGCTGGCCGCGACGACGCCCGGGAACGGCAGCGCCTCGACCGGGAGCGGCGCCCAGCCACCGTCGGCGAGCTCCGCCAGGGACGGGTACTCCGGCCCCAGCGGCGAGACCAGGTCCGGCGGCGTGGCGAGCAGCGCACCCACCACCCCGCCCGTCGATCCCGGGTGCCGGCGGGCCCAGTGCACCGTCGTGGCGACGCCCGCGCTGTGGGCGACCAGGGCGACCGGGCCGTCGACCGCCTGCACCGCGGCCTCGAGCGCGGCGACCCGCTCGGCCAGGTCGGTGTGCCCACGGCCCAGCAGCGGGAGCGTGACCGCGGTCTCGCCGCGGTCGGCGAGGCGGTGCCCGAGCCAGGTCTGCCAGTGCGTCGGCGCGAGGCCGCGCAGGCCGGGGACGATGACGACGGTCGGCCGGGCACTCATCGCGCGACCTCCGCTTCCGAGACATCCGACGTGCCGTGGACCCGGGCCAGGCTCGTCGGGTAGGTCGCCCGCCCTGCCCACAGGAGTGCGATGGCGATGCCGCAGGCGACGGGCAGGGCCGTGAACGCGGTCGCCAGTCCGAAGCGGTCGGCGAGCACGCCCATCACGATCGGGCCGGCAGCGAGGCCGAGCAGGTTGTTGGCCAGCGTCAGGGTGCCGAAGGCGGTCGCCCGGATCGGCTCGGGGGTCAGGTTCGCGACCATCGCACCCGCGGGACCGGCCGTGCCGGCACTGAAGAACGAGCCGACGCCGATCAGGAGCAGCTGCAACGTGCCGGGCTCCTGCGCGAAGGCCCAGCCGAGGCTGGCCAATGTGATCGCCGCGTAGGCGATCGACGTCGTCCACTTCCGGATCGGCACGAGCCGGCAGACCCGGTCGGTCAGGACGCCGCACAGGATCATCCCGGCTCCCATGAGGAGGAAGAAGCCCGCAGCGACGACGGCCGCGCGGTCCACCGCCATCCCGTAGGTGCGGTTGAGATAGCTCGGCAGCCAGCCGTAGAGCGACCCGGCGACGAAGAGCTGGACGCCGCTGCCGGCGTAGGCGAGGACGACCGCGGGCGTGGAGAAGAGCGTGCGCAGCCGCGGGCGCGCAGCCGCGCTCCCGGCCGGAGAGCCGTCGTCGTACCGGTGCGCGGCGAGCCGCTCCTCCGACACCAGCGCCCGGTAGAGCGCGACGAGGACGAACCCGATCGCCGCCATCGCGACGAACGCGGCACGCCAGCCCAGGCGCTCGGCCACGATGCCGCCGACCGCGACCCCGAAGACGGCACCGAAGACACCGCCCGCCATGAAGGACCCGGTGAGCGCGGCGCGCCGGTACGCCGGGAAGACCGCCAGCACGACAGCCAGCCCGACACTGCCGAAGGCGGCCTCGCCGACGCCGAGCAGGAGGCGGGCCAGCATCAGCTGGCCGTAGTTCGCGGCGACGGCGCAGCCGAGGGTCGCGAGGCTCCAGACGGTGCCCATGACCAGGATCGCGCGGACCCGGCCGAACCGGTCACCGACGATGGAGAGCGGGACGGCGAGGACGCCGACGGCGAGGGCGACGACGCCGGTCAGCGTGCCGAGCTGGGTGTCGGAGAGCCCCCACTCCGCCTTGAGCAGCGGGAACACCGCCGCCAGCACCTGGCGGGACATGTAGTCGCTGAGGAGCAGGCCGAAGGTCAGCGCGAAGACGATCCACGGGAAGGCCCGGGAGGTGGCGCTGGTGGTGCCGGCAGGTCGTTCGGTTGCGATGACAGCCATGATGGACCTCCTCAGGCGTGGAACGTGAAGCCGAGCTGGCCCGGCTGGCGGTTGGGGGCGTAGCCGAGCCGGGCGAGGGCCTCGTCGACCGAGGCGTAGGTCTCGCCGAGCTTGTACATCTCCCGGGCCTCCTTGCCGCTCGCGACCGGGCGGTCGAGCTCGGCCGCGATCCGGGTGAGCTGCTCGATCTGCTGCACGGAGGTGATCTTCTGTCGGCGGCGACCCCAGATGGTGTCCTCGTTGCCGACCCGGGTGTGCAGCCCGAGCGCGATCGCCATCGTGCTGACCGGCAGCACGCTGCGCATCAGCGTCTCGAGGGTGAGGTTGGCGCCGTCGGGCACGCGACGGACGAACTCCATCATGTTGTAGGGGTTCGGGCCGTCGAACCCGCCGCCGATGCCGACCCAGGTGACGTTGAGCGGGCCCAGGTAGACGCCGCGGCGCACCAGCCGCTCGACCGTCTCCAGCTGGGCGATGTTGGCGAGCTGGAAGTGCGGCTGGATGCCGTTGGCCGTCAGCCGGCGCAGGTGCTCCGCGACCCACTCCGGGCCGGCGGGGACGACCATCTCGCGGTAGGCCTCGGCGAGCTCGGGCCGGGCCAGCGACGTACCCCGGACGTCGTCGTCGGTCATCAGCTCCATGATGTTCATCTGGTTGGTGTTGATCGCGATCGTCACCTGGTCGGGGGCCGGGTCGAGGTTGGCGAGCATGTGCCGGGCCTCGTCCTCCAGCCACTTCGCCTCGGCACCCTCGCCCTCGGGGGCGAACGAGATCGAGCCGCCGACCTGCAGGATCATCTCCGGCACCGCCTGGCGCAGCCGGCCGAGCAGCTCGTTGAACTTCGAGAGCCGCTTCGAGCCCTTGCCGTCGAGCTCGCGGACGTGGATGTGGAGCACGGTGGCGCCGGCGTTCCAGCAGTCCACGGCCTGCTGCACGTGCTGGTCCATCGTCAGCGGGAGGTCCTCGGGGAAGTCGGCCGGCTCCCACTCGGGGCCGTACGGCGCGGCCGTGATGACCAGCTTCTCCTGGTTCTCGGGGAACAGGGAGTCGTCGTGGAAGTACATGTCGGTTCTCCTGATTTCGGTGGGGCGGGTCAGAAGGTCCGGTCGCCGACGATGCCGGCGCGGTCCATCCTGCGGACGGCCGGCCAGTAGTCCTGGACGGCGTAGTGCTGGGTGTTGCGGTTGTCCCAGATCGCCACGCTGTTGCGCGTCCAGCGCCAGCGGACCTGGTACTCGGGGACGGACGCCTGGCGGACCAGGTAGTTGAGGAGCTCGTTGGCGCCGGGGCTGTAGTCGTGCCCGAAGCGGACCCGCTCGGCGTTGTGGAAGTTCACGAAGTGCGTCGTGAAGGCGTTGACGAAGAGCACCTTCTCCCCCGTCTCCGGGTGGGTGCGCACGACGGGGTGCTCGGCGTCCGGGAAGCGCTCCTTCAGCGCGAGCCGCTGGTCCTGCGGCATCGCGGCACCGAAGGTCGACTGGATGCTGTGGCTCGCGCGGAGGTCGGCGATCTGCTCCTTGACCTGCTCTGGCAGTCGCTCGTAGGCCTCGGCCATGTTCACCCAGATGGTGTCGCCGCCGACCTCCGGCGTCTCGACGCAGCGCAGCACCGATCCCATCGGCGGGCACTCGCGCCAGGTCGCGTCGCAGTGGAAGGCGTTCTCGTACTGCTCGGCGGGGCTGTCGAGGTCCTTGTAGATCCGCACCAGGCCCGGGTACTGCGGGTCGCTGCCCGCGACGGGGTGGTCCTCGAGCGGGCCGAACCGCTCGGCGAGCGCGACGTGCTCCGCGCGGGTCAGGTCCTGGTCGCGGAGGAAGAGCACCTTGTACTGCAGCAACAGCCCCCTGACCTCCGCGAACAGGTCGGGGTCGCGCGACGCCTGCGCGAGGCTGATGCCGCGCAGCTCGGCGCCGATGCTCGCGGTCATCGGCAGGACCTCGATGGATCCCCGGACCAGGCGACCCTCGGTCGCCTTGCGGTCTGCGGTGATGGTCATGGTGCTGTTCCTCTCTGTACGGCGACCGGGTCGGTCAGTTCTCGAGCACGAAGACCGACGAGCCGACGCTCCGCCCGGTCTCCAGCTCGGCATGGGCGTGGGCGGCGTCCTCGAGCGCGTAGCGCTGGTTGATCTCGACCGTGATCCGGCCCGAGCCGACGAGGTCGAAGAGCTCGCCGGCGAGCGCGGCACGCTCCGCGGGGTCGAGGATGTAGTCGGCGAGGGCCGGCCGGGTCACGAAGAGCGAGCCCTTCATCGCCAGCTGCAGGGCGTCGATCGGCGGGATCGGCCCGGAGGCGGTGCCGAAGCAGACCAGCAGGCCGCGGCGGGCCAGCGAGTCGAGCGACTGCTCGTAGGTGCGGGCGCCGATGCTGTCGTAGACGACCGGGACGCCGTGGCCGTCGGTGATCTCGCGGACCCGGGCCGCGACGTCCTCGCGGGGGTAGACGACGGTGTGGGCGCAGCCGTGCTCGCGGGCGATCGCGGCCTTCTCGTCGGTGGAGACCGACCCGATGACGTCGATGCCCAGCTCGCGCGCCCACTGGCTGAGGATCAGGCCGACCCCGCCCGCGGCGGCGTGGAGCAGCACGGTGTCGCCGGCCTGCAGCCCGGGCGCGATCCGGCGCAGGAGGTAGGCGGAGGTGAGGCCGCGCATCGTCATCGCGGCCGCGGTCTCGAACGAGATGGCGTCGGGCAGCCGGATCAGCGGCACCGTCGCCATCACCCGCTCGGTGCTGTAGGCCCCGAGCGGGCTGCCCGTGTAGGTCACCCGGTCGCCGACCGCGAAGTCGGTGACGCCCGGGCCGACCGCCTCGACGACGCCCGCGGCCTCGACGCCCATGCCGTTGGGCAGCGGCGCCGGGTAGTAGCCGGTGCGGAAGTAGGTGTCGGCGAAGTTGAGGCCGACCGCGTGGTGGCGGACGCGGACCTCGCCCGGCCCGGGGTCGCCGACCTCGAGCTCCTCCCAGCGGAGGACCTCCGGCCCGCCGGTCTCGTGGAAGCGGATGCCCTTGGCCATCGGTGGTTCTCCTTGCGTCGTACGGCGGGTTGTGACGCAGGTAACGCTAGGCAGGGAAGCACCCGTACGCTTTACGGATCGGGACAGATCACTTACCTTTTCGGGACACGACGGAGAGGTGGGTCACATGCAGCCAGGCGTGCGCGCCGCGTCCCTGCACGGGTACGTCGACCTCGCCACCGCGCTCGGCGCGGACCCGGTCGCCCTGGTCGAGGCCGCCGGGCTGGACGTCGCCGCGCTCGCCACGGCCGACCGCTGGATCCCGGCGGTGGCGTCGGCACGGCTGCTGGAGGCCACCGCGGCCGCGACCGGCCGTGCCGACTTCGGGCTGCGGATGTCCCAGCAGCGGCGGCTGTCCACGCTCGGCCCGCTCAGCGTGGTGCTGCGCGAGGAGCCGGACGTTCGCTCGGCGCTCGATCTGCTGCTGCGCTACGAGCGCAGCTACAACGAGGCGCTGCACCTGGCCGTGGAGGAGTCCGGCGGCATCGCGACCGTGCGGCTGGCGTTCGACGCCGGCCACCCGGTGCCGACCGACCAGGTCCTCGACCTCGCCATCGCCGCCCTGGTGGGGATCCTGCGCACCTTCCTGGGCGAGGACTGGATGCCCCTGACGGTGTGCTTCGCGCACCGCGAGCCGCCGGACACCGCGCTGCACCGGCAGCTGCTCGGCGAGCGCCTGCGGTTCGGCCACGAGTTCGCCGGCATCGTGGTGCGCTCGGCCGACCTGGACCGGGCGAACGACGCCTCCGATCCCGCCCTGCGTCCCTACGCACAGCAGTTGCTGGCCACGCTGCCGAGCGCCCGACCGGAGAACGCCGTCGATCAGGTGCGTGAGCTCCTCGAGCTGCTGCTGCCGATGGGACGGGCCTCGGTCGACCACGTCGCCCGCAGCCTGGGCGTCGACCGGCGCACGCTGCACCGGCATCTCGCCGGGCACGACGAGACGTTCACGTCGGTGCTGCACGCGACCCGCCGGAAGCTGGCCGAGCACCATCTGGCCAACCCCCGCCACTCCGTCACGGACGTGTCGGGGCTGCTCGGCTTCGCCGCACCGAGCGCGTTCTCGCGCTGGTTCCGCGAGCAGTACGACAGCTCACCCCGCGAGTGGCGCAACGCCTGACCCGGACGGGCCGGGCCGTCAACCCCGCGGCACCGCCCAGGTCAGCCTGGTCCCCTCACCCGGGGCCGACCGGATCTCCAGCGCGCCACCGCGACGCTCGGCCCGCGAGCGGATGTTCGCCAGGCCGCTCTCGCTCTCGCCGCCGACGATCCCGCGCCCGTCGTCGCTCACGACCAGCACGACCTCGTCCCCGGCGCGCAGCAGGACGTCGATCGACGACGCGTCGGCGTGCCTGCTGGCGTTGGACAGCGCCTCCGCGAGCACCGCGAGCAGGTCCGGTGCGAGGTCGGCGCCGACCAGGGTGCGCACCGGGCCCTCGAAGGTCAGCGAGGGGCGGAACTTCAGCGTCGCGGAGGCCCGCTCGACCAGGCGGGTGACCTCGGCCTGGACGTCGCCCGCGGTGTCGACCGCGCTGAGCCCGAAGATCGCCCGCCGGATGTCCTTGATGGTCGCGTCGAGGTCGTCGACGGCCTGGTCGATGCGAGCCGCGACCTCCGGCTTGTCGACCATCCGGGTCACGCCCTGCAGCCCGAGCCCGACGGCAAAGAGCCGCTGGATCACCAGGTCGTGCAGGTCGCGGCCGATCCGGTCGCGGTCCTCGAACACGGCCAGCCGCCGCTGGTCCTCCCGCGCCTCGGTGAGCTGCATGGTGAGCGCCGAGCGCTCGGCGTACGCCGCCACCAGCTCGCGGTCCGTCGCGTGGAAGCGGTGCTCGTCGTCGCGCGACCAGGCCACCGACAGCGTCCCGCGCGACGCCGCGGACGGCGTGAACGGCACCGTCAGGACGTGGTCCGGATCGCTCTCGCCGGCGTCGCCGCCGACCCCGTCCGACTGCCCGTCCGACTGCCCGTCCGACTGCCCCGCCCGGGCGACGACCTGCGGCGTCCCGGCCTCGTCCTCGACCTCGATCCACACGGCCTCGCCCCGGCTGACCGCCAACGCCCCCTCGGCGATCGCCGCGAACGCCTCGTCCGGGTCGGGGGTCTCGAGCAGCGCCGCCGAGACCGCGACCGTCGCACGGGCCCACGCCTCGCGCGTGGTGGTCTCCTCGTAGAGCCGGGCGTTCTCGATGGCGACGCCGGCCGCCGCAGCGAGCGCGATCACGATCTCCTCGTCCTCGGCCGTGAAGTCGCCGCCGCCGGCCTTCTCGGTCAGGTAGAGGTTGCCGAAGACCTTGTCCCGGATCCGGACCGGTACGCCCAGGAACGAGCGCATCGGCGGGTGGTTCGGCGGGAAGCCGTACGACGCCGGGTGGGCCGCGATGTCGTGCAGCCGCAGCGGCTCGGGCCGGTCGATGATCAGGCCCAGCAGGCCGTGGCCGGTCGGCAGGTCGCCGATCTCGGCGGCGAGGTCGTCGGAGATGCCGTGGTGGACGAAGGTCCGCAGCCGCCGCTGGCGGCCCGCGCTGAGCACGCCGAGCGCGGCGTACTCGGCATCGACCAGGCGGCTGGCGATCGCCACGATGCGGGCGAGGACGCCGTCGAGGCTGAGGTCCGCGGAGATGGCGACCACGGCGTCCAGGAGCAGCTGCAGCCGGGCCTGCTGGTCCAGCGCGCCGTGCATCCGGTCGAGCACCGCCCGGACGAGCTCCTCGAACTCGACCTCGCGCAGGTCGTGCGACCCGTCCTCCGTCGTGCCCACCCTCACGCTCCCGTCCCTCTGGCCCGTCCCCTCTGGCCCGTCCGCGCACGCTAGCAGCGCCGGGCGCCACGGGGGACGAAAGACCCACCGGCTCGGGACCGCCGCACCTGCCTGCGCCGCACCGGGCACCCGAGGATGGAGGCGTCACTTGGGAACGACAGGAGCGAACCAGGAGGTGGTCCCGGTGCAGACCGACGACATCCAGCGCGGCCGGCTGGCCGAGCTCAGCGAGGACGAGTGCTGGGACCTCCTGCGCAGCCGACCTGTTGGCCGGGTGGCCTGGTCGGGCGCGGAGGGCGTGACGATCGTGCCCGTGAACTTCTCCGTCGAGGACCGGATGATCCTGCTGAGGACCACTCCGTACACGCTGCTGGGCCGCGACGCCGCCGAGCGGGAGGTGGCGTTCGAGGTCGACGTGATCGACCAGGACGAGCACACCGGCTGGAGCGTGCTCGTGCGTGGCCGCTGCGTCCGGGAGGAGCGGGCCTCGGACGGGACGGTGCCGTGGGTCACCGGTCCGCGGCGGCTGGGCCTGAGGATCGAGACGGAGACCGTGAGCGGCCGCCGGATCCTCCCGCACCCCGCCGAGTGATCCTCCCGGGACCGGCCGCCTGCGGTCAGTCCCGCGCGGGCGGCTTGTGCTGGACGGCGTAGATCGCGGCCTGGGTGCGGCTGGACATGCCGAGCTTCCCCAGCATCGAGGACACGTAGTTCTTCACGGTCTTCTCCGCGAGGTGGATCTCCCGCGCGATCTGCCGGTTCGTCAGGCCCTGGCCGATCAGGTCGAGGATCCGCAGCTCCTGCTCGGTGAGCGAGGAGAGCTCCTTGTTGACCGGCGGCCCGGAGCGGATCCGGTCGAGAACCTGCGCCGTCACCGACGGGTCGAGGGTCGACTGGCCCGCGGCGACCCGCCGGACCATGTCCAGCAGGTCGTTGCCGCGCACCTGCTTGAGGACGTAGCCGGCCGCGCCGGCCATGATCGCGGCGAAGAGCGCGTCGTCGTCGTCGTACGACGTCAGGATGAGCGCCTTGATCGACGGGTCCTGGGAGCGCACGTCACGGCACACGTCGATGCCCGAGCCGTCGGGGAGGCGCCCGTCGAGGATCGCCACGTCGGGCCGCAGGGCGGGGATCCGCCGTACGGCCTCCTGGGCGGAGTCGGACTCGCCGACGACGACGATGTCGCCCTCGCTCTCCAGCAGGTCCCGAATCCCGCGGCGGATCATCTCGTGGTCGTCGAGCAGGAAGACCCGGATCTGCCCGTCGGGCGCTGCTTCGGTCGGTGCGTCGGTCGGTACGTCGCTCACGTGACCACGGTAGCCCCGCACCGGGCCCGCGCGCGGCAGGACCGCCCTCCGACGAGGAAAGGACCTTCGGCCCTGCCCCTCGCCCGCGCGGCGACGCACAGTGGGACGGAAGGAGGTGGGACAGCCGTGCCGACGACGACCCGGGCCACGCGCGTCGAGCGCGCCCCGACCCCGGTGGTCGAGCGCCTCGTGGAGCTCGCCTGCCTCGCACCCAGCGTCCACAACACCCAGCCCTGGCTGTGGCGGTACGACGGCACGCAGCTCGTGCTCGAGGCCGACCTCGTGCGCCGGCTGCCGGTCGCGGACCCGCGCGGACGCAACCTGACCCTGAGCTGCGGGGCGGCACTGCACCACCTCCAGTTCGCCGCCCGCGCCCTCGGCTGGGAGGCCTGGGTCGAGCGGATGCCCGCAGGGCGGGGCGACACCGTGCTCGCCGAGGTCGTGGTCGGCCGGGCCGCGCCGGCGAAGCCGGTCGGGGCCGACGTGGAGCTGCTCCGCGCCCGCTGCACCGACCGGCGCCGGTTCACGGCGTGGCCGGTGCCGCTGGACCGGCTCCGCGACCTGTGCGCGATCACCGGGTCGTGGGACGTGCGGGCCGAGGTGGTCGCCGACGACGCCGCGCGGTTCCGCCTGGAGCTGCTCGCGAACAGTGCCGTGGGGGTCCTGGAGGTGGACCAGCGCTGGCGGGCCGAGCAGGAGCAGTGGATCGACCCGGCCGGCCCGGAGGGCATCCCGCTCGACGTGCTCCCGTCCGACCCGGAGCCGCTGCAGGCCAGGTCGCGCTTCCGGCCCGGGCTGCTCGAGGACACCCGGCTGGCCATCCACGGCGGGGAGCGAGTGATCGCCCTCGGCGGCGGCCTCGACGACGTCGGCAGCTGGCTGCGCACCGGCGAGGCGATGAGCGCGCTGTGGCTGGAGGCCACCCGCGAGGGGATGTCGGTCGTCCCGATGAGCCAGGTCATCGAGGTCGAGAGCACCCGGCGCGAGGTCCGGGACACGGTCCTCGCCGGCGGCTTCGAGCCGCACCTGTTGCTGCGGGTCGGCTGGCAGGCGATCGGCCGGCGCGAGCTGCCGCGCACCCCGCGCCGGCCGCTGCGCGAGGTGCTGGTGCGCTGACCCTGCGCCCGGCGCCGGGAGGCCGAAGGTCCCGCGCCAACCGGGGCGTCGGCCCGTGGCGGCGGCCGGTCCGGAGGCGGAGGGTGGAGCCATGGTCATCCACGCCGAGAGCATCAGTCCCCGCAGTGTCGTCGTCGCGACCGACGGCTCCGACGATGCCGACCGCGCCGTCCGGTGCGCGGCCGAGCAGGCCTTCCTGCAGCGGCGTCCCCTCGCGGTCCTGACCGCGGTCGGCGCGGCCGAGGTCCCGGCGATCGCCTGGGGCGGCATGGCCGCGGCCTACACCTACCAGCCGCACGAGCTCCTCGAGCACGCCCGCGCGGTCGCGAACGAGGCGCTCGGCGTCGTACGGCACCAGCACGCGGGCCTGGAGGCGCAGGCGGTCGCCGTGCTCGGCGACCCGCGCCAGGTGCTGGTCGACCTCTCCCGGGAGGTCCACCTCCTGGTCCTCGGGTCGCGCGGTCGCGGCGTCTTCCGCAGCAAGGTGCTGGGCTCGGTCAGTGCCGCGGTGAGCCGGGACGCCGACTGTCCGGTGCTGGTGTGCCGCCCGCACCCGCGCGGAGCGCGCCCCGGGCACGGCGTGCTGCTCGGCGCCGACGGCACCCCGGAGTCGCTACCGGTGATCGAGTTCGCCTTCGAGCAGGCGTCATTGCTGGGCCTGCCCCTCACCGCCGTGCACTGCCTCACGGAGGAGGCCGGCTCCGAGGAGCACCGTCGGCTGCTCGCCGAGAGCCTCGCCGGGATGGCGGCGAAGTACCCCGAGGTCGTCGTCGAGCAGCGCCTGGTGCGCGGCCTCGCCGAGGAGGCCCTCAGCACCGGCACCGACGAGTGGGACCTCGTCGTCGTCGGCCGCCACCCCGTCGACACCGTGCTCCGCCTGGTCACCGCCGCCGTCGCGACCACGGTCGTCGAGCGCGCCCGCACCACCGTCGCCGTCGTACCCCAGGCCGAGACCCCCGAACCGAGCACCCGAGAGAGCTGAGGACCACCATGAGCCAGCACATCCAGCCCGGCAGCATCGTCGTCGCCGTCGACGGCTCCAAGCACGCCGACCGCGCCCTCGAGTGGGCCGTCGACCAGGCGGGCCGCGAGCACCGGCCGCTCGTCGTGGTGACCGCCGAGGAGGGCCGGGCGCAGCGGATCAACGCCGAGGCGACCCGCCGTGCCGCCGAGCTCGCGCCCGGCCTCGACGTCACCGGGCTGACCGCCGCGAGCGACCCCCGGGAGGTCCTCGTGGAACTGTCGGCCGACGCGCACCTCCTCGTCCTCGGCTCGCGCGGCCGCGGCACCGTCCGCAGCATGCTGCTCGGCTCGGTGAGCACCGCGGTGAGCCGGCTGGCGAGCTGCCCCGTCGTGGTCTGCCGTCCGCCCGCTGCCGAGTCCGGCCGCCACGGCGTGCTCGTCGGTGCCGACGGCACCGCGGCCTCGCTGCCGGTCATCGAGTTCGCCTTCGCCCACGCGTCGCTGCACGCGCTGCCGCTGACCGTGGTGCACTGCGCCTGGGACGTCGTCGCGGCCGTGGCCGGCCTGCGCAACGTGGAGCTGGCGGACGGCGACCTCGGGGTCGGCGACGACCTCCACCTGCTGCTCGCCGAGTCCGTGGCGGGCTTCGGCGAGAAGTACCCCGACGTCCCGGTGGAGCTGCGCGTCATGCACGGCCTCGTCGACGACGTGCTCGGCGGACGTACGGCGGCGTGGGACCTCGTCGTCGTCGGCCGGCACCCCATCGACTCGGTCGGCCGCCTGGTCACCGGCTCGATCGCGACGGCGGTCGTCGAGCGGGCGCACACGACGGTCGCCGTCGTGCCCGAGACCCGCGAGGAGGTGCACCGCGCGGGCCCCCCGGCTCACCAGGGCGAGGGCTCGTAGTCCTTCAGGAAGCTGCCGTGGAGGTCCTCGCCGGCCTCGCCGCGCACGATCGGGTCGTAGACCCGGGCGGCACCGTCGACGAGGTCCAGCGGGGCGTGCCAGCCCTCCGCGGCGATCCGCAGCTTCTCGTGGTGCGGTCGCTCGTCGGTGATCCAGCCGGTGTCGACGGCCGTCATCAGGATCCGGTCGGTCTCGAACATCTCGCCCGCGCTGGTGCGGGTCATCATGTTGAGCGCGGCCTTGGCCATGTTGGTGTGGGGATGGCCAGGGCCCTTGTACCGGCGGGAGAACTGCCCCTCCATCGCCGACACGTTGACGATGTAGGCACGGCGGGCGCCGGCCTGGACTGCGGCCCGCAGCGCGGGCCGCAGTCGGGAGTTGATCAGGAACGGCGCGATCGAGTTGCAGAACTGCACCTCGAGCAGCTCCAGCGGGTCGACCTCGTCGAGCACCTGGGTCCACGAGTTGTTGGCCTGGATGTCGGGGATCAGGCCGCCCGCGTCGATGGCCGTGCCCGCCAGATGCGCCTCCAGCGAGGCACCGCCCGCCTTCAGCGCGAGCGCCGTCATGGAGGCCGCGTTGTGGGCGGCCAGCGCCGACTCGGCAGACTCGCCGTCGTGGTGCGCGACCGCGGTCGACGACAGCGCGCCGGCGATCGCCGCGGGGTGCGCCTCGGAGATCCGGTCGAAGGTGACCATCTCGGGCAGCGCCTGCACCCCGAGCGACTCCGCGGTGGGCAGCGCGGCGTTCTCGCCGTCGATGAGGTGCGTGTAGGCGCCGGGCAGGCGTCGTACGGTCTGGCAGGCGTTGTTGATGATGATGTCGAGCGGGCCGTCGGCGGCGACGTCGTCGGTCAGCGAGATCACCTGCGTGGGGTCGCGCAGGTCGATGCCGACGACCTTGAGCCGGTGCAGCCAGTCCGCGGAGTCCTCCATCGCCGCGAAGCGGCGCACCGCGTCCTTCGGGAACCGGGTCGTGATCGTGGTGTGCGCGCCGTCGCGCAGCAGCCGCAGGGCGATGTACATCCCGATCTTGGCCCGCCCGCCGGTGAGCAGCGCCCGCTTGCCGGTGAGGTCCGTGCGCTGGTCCCGCTTGGCATGGCTCATCGCCGCGCACCGCGGGCACAGCCAGTGGTAGAAGGCGTCGACGAGGGTGAAGTCCTCCTTGCAGATGTAGCACCCGCGCGCCGTGATCAGCTCGCCCGCGAACGCCCCCTGCGCGGTCGAGACCAGCGGGATGCCCGCTGTCTCGTCGTCGATCCGCATCCGCGACCCGGTCGCCGTCCGCTCGATGATCTCCTGGTCGTGGCGCTGCCGCTCCATCCGGATCTCAGCACGCCGCGACTTCTTGATCAACTTGTACATGTACGACGCCGCGCGCTTCATCGTGCGCACGTCCTCGTGGTCGGGGTGCAGCTCCGGGATCTGCCGCAGCACCTTGATCGCGATCGCGAGCTCGTCGGGGTCGATCCGTTCCACCGGCGAATCGTACGGTCGATCGACGAAATCTCCCCTGTCGCGGCGCACCGCGCGCCGGCTCAGCCCATCGCCGCGGCCCCCGTGCGCACCGCCTCCCGGATCCGGGAGTAGGTGCCGCAGCGGCAGACGTTGCGGATCGAGTCGAGGTCCTTCTCGGTGATCGCGCGGCCCTCCTCGCGGACCCGGTTGACCAGGTCGACCGCAGCCATGATCTGGCCGGGCTGGCAGTAGCCGCACTGGGCGACGTCGTGCTCGAGCCAGGCCTCCTGCATCGGGTGCAGACCGTCGCCGTCGGCGGTGTCGGCGAGCCCCTCGATCGTGGTGATCTCGTCGTCCTCGCCGATCGCGGAGACCGGCACCGCGCAGGGGTTGAACGCCTTGCCGTTGATGTGCGACGTACAGGCCTTGCAGACGTTGATCCCGCAGCCGTACTTCGGCCCGGTGACGCCCAGGACGTCGCGCAGGACCCACAGGATGCGGACGTCGTCCTCGACGTCGACGGTGACGGTCTCGCCGTTGAGCTGGAAGGTGTGCTTCGGCATGGCGGGTCCTCAGGAGACGAAGTCGAGGCCGTTGGTCGGCGACTCGGGGACGGACGGGATGAACGGCTTGGGCTCGAAGTGCAGCGGGTCCTGGAAGTTGATCGGGAACTCCGTCGGCATCTTCCCCACCGCCCGGGCGTAGGCGCAGGCGACGGCGGCCATCGAGGCCGCCACCCCCGCCTCCCCGGCACCACCGGGCTCCTCGCGGTCCGAGTCGATGACCTCGCACTGGAACTCGAACGGTGCGTTCCACTGGCGGGTGTAGGCGGAGTTGTCCCAGCTGGCCTCGAGGAAGTGACCGTCGACCAGGTGGTTGCTGTACGTCAGCGTCTGCGCCATGCCGTCCATGAAGCCGCCCATCATCATGGCCTCGATGCCGAGCGGGTTGACCGCCAGGCCGGCGTCGATCACGACGGTCGCCCTGGTGACCCGGGGACCGGTGACCGCGTTGCGCACCTTGCGGTTGACGGTCTCGGGCCGGCAGTCGATCTCCACGAGCACGGCGGTCGCGCCCTTGTACTCCTTGTGGATCGCGATGCCCTGGGCCGTGCCGGCCGGCATCGACCTGCCCCAGTCCCCCAGCTCGGCCGCCCTGCGCAGCACGTTCTTCACGATGCTGCTCTTGAGGTGGGCCAACCGGAAGGCGACCGGGTCCTGCTTCAGCTTCTTCGCCAGCTGGTCGACGATCAGCTCGTTGGCACACCGCACCTCGGGTGAGTACACGTTGCGCACCGAGCTGGTGTTGAACCGGTTGACGTCGAGGTCTGTCTCGTTCAGCAGCTGGGTGACGGCCCCGAAGTTGTAGGGGAGCTCCTGCGTCAGCATGAAGATCGACTGCGAGAACGACAGGTTCGACAGCCCGGTGGGCAGCGCGGCCACCTCGGCCGTGAGCCGCTCCCCCAGGCCGTGGGTGAAGTCGGTCGTGACGGAGGTGTGCCGCTGCTCGAAGCTGATGACGCTCCCGAGGAGCACGCTCGCCCGGATCCGGGAGGTGGTCATCGGGTGCACCCGACCCTGCCGCGGCTCGTCGGCCCGGTGCCACATCAGCTTCACCGGGGCGCCGAACGCCTTCGACGCGTGGGCCGCCTCGATGGCCGCGTCGCTGAACAGCTTGCGCCCGAACGAGCCTCCGCCCTGGACCACGTTGACCGTGACCGCACTCTGCGGGAACCCGAGCGCCTTGGCGACCTTGGACTGGGTGTCGATCGGCGACTTCAGGCCGCCCCAGATGGTCGCCGAGTCGGACCGTACGTCGGCCACGGCACAGTTCGGCTCGAGCGCCGAGCCGCTGCGGAAGTGGAAGACGAAGTCGCCCTCGACGGTCGAGGCGCCGAGCTTCGGCACCGCGAGCGGCAGCTGGGCGGCACGCAACTCCTCGAGGATGTCGCCGGAGCTCTTGCCGGCGACGGTTCCGGCGTTCCACTCCACGTCGAGCGCGCGGACCGCGTCGATGCACTGGCCGAAGGTCTTCGCCCGCACGGCCACGCCGGTCGGGATGATCTCGACGTGGGTGACGCCCGGCATCGAGGAGACGGCCGACCTGTTGTGGATCGTCCTCGCGGTGCCGTTCAGGTCGGGCGCGCGGCACACCATCGTCGGCAGCGCGCCCGGGACGTCGAGGTCCATCGCGTACTGCTTGCGACCGGTGACGGCATCCAGGGCGTCGACGCGACGCTGCGGCGTCCCCACGATGGAGTGCTCGCTGGCGTCCTTCAGCTCGACCCTGACCTCGACGGTGGCCGGGGCGGCGGCATCGCCGGCCACCTCGCCGTAGGTCACCGAGTTCCCCAGGGTGTCGGTGATGACCCCGCCCTTGACGCTGAGCGTCGTCGCCACGGCGCCGAGCTGGATCGCGGCGGCGTCGAGCAGCGCCTTGCGGGCGACTGCGGCGGCGACCCGGACCGGCGTGTACATCGAGATCATCGTGTTCGAGCCGCCGGTGAGCTGGTTGAACACCAGCTCCGGGCGCGCCGGCGCCAGCGTCACGTGCACCCGGTCGAGCGGCAGGTCGAGCTCGTCGGCGATGAGCATCGCCATCGCGGTGGTGATCCCCTGCCCGACCTCCATCCGCGGGAGCGCGAAGTGGGCGTCACCCTCGTCGTCGACGTGGATGGCGATCAGGTTCGACGTCGGCATCGCGCAGTGCACGAGGAAGTCGTTGAGGTCGTAGACCTCCGGGATCTGCGGCACCGACGGGATCGGTACCGCATGCGCCGGGGTGCCACCCAGCGCCAGGTCGGCGGCCACCACCAGGCTGGTGCCCCCGACGACGTACCCGACGAACGAGCGCCGGCTGATGTGGGCAGGCTTCTGCCCGGGTCGTGCTTTCCCCATGTGTGACTCCCGAAATCGTGAGCGTCGTCACATGGAGCATTCCGGTCCGGGATTGGTCGAAGGTTGGTCCGGTCCGGAATTACCTCCGATCGAGGGCGCCGCTGCCGATCTGGACGCCATCAGGCAGCCGGGAGGAAGGAGCAGGCCGTGCCGCGAGCAGCCGCCCGCTTCGTGGGGCCCGCCGTCGCCTTCGGCTCCACCCACGCACTGGCGATCCTCGTCGGGCGCGCGACCCGGGTCGACGGCACCGAGGTGTCGCTGGTGTGGCCCGCAGCCGCCGTCGCCGTCCTCTGGGGCATCCACGCCCGCACCCTCCCGCGCCCGGCCGCGGCCGCGCACTGGATCCTGCTCACAGGACTCACCTTCGGCGTCAACCTGGCGACCGGCGCGGCCGTCGACGTCTCCGTGTACTTCGCCGTCGTCAACCTCACGCTCGCCGCGGTCACCTCCGCCCTCCTCGCGTACGGCGGCCGGCCGGTCCAGCTGCGCGACCCGCTCGACCTCGGCCGGCTCGCCATGGCGATCCTGGCCGGCACGCTGGTCGCCGCGACGGCGGCGGTCGTGTTCTTCGCGGCGCGGGGACATCCGGACCTGCCCCAGACCTTCGCCCTCTTCGCGGTCCGCAACGGGACCACCGCCCTGGTCGGCACCACGGTCGTGCTGCGGATGCGGCATGCGCAGTGGCGGGTGCCGGAGGTGACGCCGGCGCGCGTCGTCGAGGCCGTGTGCTGCGCGGCCTTCGCGGTCGCCGTCTTCGGACGGGTGTTCTGGTTCAACCCGGGGATGCCCACCGCGTTCGTCATCATGGTGCCAGCGATGTGGGTGTCGCTGCGGTTCAGCACCACCACCAGCACCCTCTTCGCCTCGGCGGCGGGCACCAGCATCATCTGGGCCACGCTGCTCGACCGCGGGGTCCTGCGCGGGGTGCCACCGGACGACCGCGCCTTGCTGGCCCAGGGCATGGTCGGCTGCCTCACCGGGGTCGTGCTGGCGCTCGCCCTCTTCCGCGACTCCCGCAACGAGCTGATCGAACAGCTGCGCCACCTCGCCCACCACGACCCGCTGACCGGCCTCGCCAACCGCACCCTGCTGGTGCAGCGGCTGGAGTCGGCGCTGGAGAGGCCCCGCCCGGCGGCCGCGACGGTCGGGGTCGTCTACATCGACCTCGACGGCTTCAAGCTCGTCAACGACGCGTGGGGACACCGCGAGGGCGACCTGCTGCTGCAGGAGGTCGCCCGGCGGGTCCGCGCGTCGGTGCGGCCGGTCGACGTCGTGGCCCGGATGGGCGGGGACGAGTTCGTCGTGGCCTGCCTCGGCCTGTCCGGCGAGGACGAGCTGCGCGAGATCGCCGAGCGGATCCGCGTCGCGGTGTCGGCCCCCTACGGCGCGGCCTCCGACGCGCCCTTCGACCGGATCAGCGCGAGCGTGGGCGTCGCCCTCTCCGGGCGCAACAGCACCACCCGGTCGCTGCTGGCCGCCGCCGATCGGGCGATGTACGACGCGAAGCGGGCCGGGCGCGCGGCGACCGCACCGCTCACAGCCCCGGGAGCACCTTCCGCACGATGACGAGCAGGGAC
This sequence comes from Nocardioides sp., assembly GCA_035554935.1. Classification (GTDB taxonomy): domain Bacteria; phylum Actinomycetota; class Actinomycetes; order Propionibacteriales; family Nocardioidaceae; genus Nocardioides. The sequence goes on from DATMHM010000080.1 coordinate 110,930, forward strand.
TCCCTCAGCAGCAGGTGGGCCTGCTCGCGGGTCAGGTTCTGGTCGCGCGACCACTCGCGGATCGTCCCGCGGGCGAGCTCGCCGAAGGCGCGGATCGCGGCCCGCGCGGCGGCGTCCTGCGGGTCGCCGCCGACCATCTCGAGCACCCGGCCGGCGGCGAGGTCGTGGGCCTGGTCGAGGATCGCCCGCACCTCGGCGTCCTCCCCCACGCCCTCGGCCGCACGCACGGTCAGGTAGGTCGCCCGCTCCGGGGTGATCGAGCCGAGGAACCAGCGCACGGCCACGTCGACCCGCTCGGCCAGGTCACCGGTCGGCAGCGGCACGTCCTCCAGCGTCGGCAGGAGCGCGGCCCGTCGTACGACCTCGAGGTAGAGGGCCCGCTTGTCGCCGAAGTAGTGGTTGAGCAGCCCGCGGGCGACGCCCGCCGCCCGGGCGATCCCGGTGGTCGACACCTCGGCGTAGGGCCGCTCGGCGAAGAGGCGCTCGGCCGCGAGCAGGATCTGCTCGCGCCGCTCGTCGGGCGAGAGGCGCTGGCGGCGGGCGGTGCTCACGGTCATCCCCCCAACCTACTATTGGCAGACTGCCAACAAAAGACTAGCCTCGGTCCCGTGAGCAGCCGAGTCGACGCCCCCTCCCCCCGCACGGCCCGTGACGTCCCCGTCCCGGACGGGTTCGACATGCGTGACCACGTCTCCGGGATCGGCGCCCACCTCGCCGGCCCGGCCAACGTGATCATGCAACTGAGCTGGCCCGGCGTCGGGTACGGCGTGATGAACAGCCGCGTGCACGACGGGTCGGCGATGAAGCGTCCGTTCAAGCGTGGCCGCACGACCTTCACCTACCTCGCGGTCGCACTCCTCGGCTCCGAGGCCGACCGCACCGCCTTCCGCAAGGAGGTGAACCGCCAGCACGCGCAGGTCCGCTCCCGACCGGGCGAGAAGGTGGAGTACGACGCCATGGACCCGCGACTGCAGACCTGGGTCGCGGCCTGCCTCTACTACGGCACTGCCGACATGATCGAGCGGATGCACGGCCCGCTCCCCGCGGACGAGGCCGACGCGCTCTACGCCCACTGCGCACGCTTCGGCACCAGCCTGCAGATGCCCGCCGAGGCGTGGCCGGCCGACCGGGCGGCGTTCGACCGCTACTGGGAGGAGTCGCTCGCCGAGGTCGACATCGACCCCGCCGTCGCCGCCTACCTGCTGCGGCTGACGACCCTCCAGAACTTCCCGAGGCCGTTCCGGCCGCTCGCGCCGTTCCTGGTGTTCGTGACGACCGGCTTCCTGCCGCCGCCGTTCCGCGACGCGATGGGGCTGGCCTGGGGCCCACGTCAGGAGCGCCGCTTCGCCCGGATGATGCGGGCGACCGGCGCCCTCGAGCGCCGCCTCCCCCGCGTGCTGCGCAGCTTCCCGTTCAACCTCTGGCTGGCGGACATGAGGCTGCGCCGGCGCCTGCGTCGCCCGCTCGTCTGACCGCTGGTCGAGTAGCCGGCGCGAGGAACGAGCGACGGCGTATCGAGACCCACACCCCCAAACCGCTGGTCGAGTAGCCGGCGCGAGGAACGAGCGACGGCGTATCGAGACCCACCCCCCAAACCGCTGGTCGAGTAGCCGGCGCGAGGAACGAGCGACGGCGTATCGAGACCCACCCCCACGGA
>DATMHM010000081.1:0-6703 GCA_035554935.1 Nocardioides sp.
AGGCGGTCAGGCCCTTGCCGAGCGAGGAGGCGACGCCCCCGGTCACGAAGAGGTGCTTTGCCTGTCGATTCGCACCACTACCGGGCGCCATGTTCACGGGATTCCATTCTACTGCCTGGGGCCTCAGCCCGCACGCCGCCGCGCCATGTCGAGCAGCTCACGAGCGTGTGCCAGGGCCGTGTCGGACTCCGCGAGGCCGGCCAGCATCCGGGAGAGCTCCCGTTCGCGGCCCGCGTCGTCGAGGGTGACCAGGCCGGAGCTGGTGACCGTGCCGTCGCTGGACTTCTCGACCAGGACGTGCCGGTCCGCGAAGGCAGCGACCTGGGGCAGGTGGGTGACGACCAGCACCTGGGCGTCGTCGGCCAGGGTCGCCAGGCGTCGTCCGATCTCGACGGCGGCGGCTCCGCCGACGCCGGAGTCGACCTCGTCGAAGACGAAGGTCGGCACCGGGCTGGTGCCGGCCAGGCACACCTCGACCGCGAGCATCACCCGGGACAGCTCGCCCCCGGAGGCGCCCTTGTGCAACGGGCGCGGATCCGACCCGGAGTTCGCAGCGAGCAGGAACTCGACGTCGTCGAGCCCGCTGCGGCCGAAGCGGACCCAGCGGTCCCCGACCCGGAGCAGCTCCGGCGGCGGGTGAGCGGGGTCCGCGGGTGCGTCGCTCAGCCGCTGGGCGACGCGGATGGTGACGACCGCGTGCGGCATCGCGAGCAGGGTCAGCTCGTCGGTGACGGCGGCACCGAGCTTCTCCGCGGCCGCCACCCGCGCGTCGGTGAGGGCGGTGCCGGCGACCGCCAACTGCTCGCGCAGGTCCGCCGCCTCGCCCGCGAGCTGCTGGATCCGGTCGTCCGTCGAGTCGAGGTCGAGCAGCCGGTTCGCAGCGGTCTCGGCCCACGCCAGCACCTCGTCCACGCTGTCGCCGTACTTGCGGGTGAGGGCGACCAGCGCCGCCCGCCGCTCCGAGACGGCCGCCAGTCGGGTCGGGTCGGTGTCGATGCGTGCGGCGTACGACGCCACGTCGGCCGCGACGTCCGAGAGCAGGTAGCTGACCTCGGCGACCCGGTCGGCCAGTGCTGCGGCCTCGGGGTCGTGGTCGCGCACACCCTCGAGCAGGCTGCGAGCCGCCGCGACCGCACCGAGCGCGTCGGGCGACCCGAGCTCGCTGGAGAGCGCCTCGCGTGCCTGCTCGGCGGCACCCCGCAGCGTGTCCGCGTGGCCCAGCCGCGCCTCCTCGGCCGCGAGCCCCGTGTCCTCGCCCGGCTGCGGGGCAACCGCGGCGACCTCGTCCACGCCGAAGCGCAGCAGGTCCGCCTCCCGCGCCCGGTCCCGGGCGCTCGCGGTCACCTCGGCCAGCTCGCGCTCGGTGGCGGCGAGGCGGTCGTGGAGGGCGACGTACGACGCCTGCAGCTCCTCGAGCGCGCCGAACCGGTCGAGCGCGTGGCGCTGGGTCTGCGGCTTCAGCAGCCGGTGCTGGTCGGACTGGCCGTGCACCGCGACGAGCGGCTCGGCGATGTCGGCGAGCGTCGAGACCGGCACCGATGCGCCGCCGGCGAAGGCCCGCGAGCGTCCCTCCGCGCTGACGTTGCGCGCCAGCACGATCCCGTCCTCCTCGACCTCTCCCCCGGCCTCCTCGACGGCGTCGGCGAGACCCGGGACGGCGGCCGTGGACACGAGCCCCTCGACGCGCGCCTGCCGGGCTCCGGCGCGGACCGCACCGCTGTCCGCGCGGCCGCCCAGCAGCAGTCCGAGGGCGGTGACCACCATCGTCTTGCCCGCGCCGGTCTCCCCGGTGATCACGGTCAGCCCGGACCCCAACTCGAGCACGGACGAGTCGATCACGCCGAGGGACGTGATCCGCAGCTCCTCGATCACGGCGTCCCCTCCCGGGCCTCGCTCTGCGCGCGTGCCTGGCGACGCTGCTCGGCAGCACCGCGCCAGCCCTCGACCGACAGGCCGAACTTGGCGACGAGCCGGTCGGTGAAGGGTGCCTCGTGCAGCCGGACCAGGCGGACCGGCCGCAGCCCGCGGCTCACCTCGATCCGGGCGCCGGGCGGCAGGTCGACGCTGCGCCGGCCGTCGCACCACAGCACGCCCGAGCCCTGGTTGCCCTCGAGCACCTCGATCGCGATGACCGAGGACGGGGCGACCACCATCGGTCGGGCGAACAGTGCGTGCGCACTGAGCGGGACGATGCACAGGGCCTCGACCCGGGGCCAGACGATCGGGCCGCCGGCGCTGAAGTTGTAGGCGGTCGAGCCGGTGGGCGTCGCGCAGACCACGCCGTCGCATCCCCATCGGGACAGCGGCCGGCTGTCGATCTCGACGACCACCTCGAGCATCCGCTCGCGGGCGGCCTTCTCGACGCTCGCCTCGTTGACCGCGAACGTGCTGTAGACGAGCTCGCCGTCGAGGAACGCCCGGACGTCGAGGGTCAGCCGGTCCTCGGTGGTGTAGCGCTGGTGCACGATCGCGTCGATGGTCGCGGCCACGTCCTCGTGCTCGGCCTCGGCGAGGAAGCCGACATGTCCGAGGTTCACGCCGAGCACCGGGGTGAGCCGGGTGTGGGTGACCTCAGCCGCCCGCAGGATGCTGCCGTCGCCGCCGATCACCACGGTGAGCTCGCAGCCGCGGCTGGCGTCCGTCTCGGACTCGGTCAGCTCGACCTCGGGGACGTAGCCGGCCGGGTCGAGGTCGAGCGCGTCGGCCTCCTCGCGCAGCAGCCGCACCACGAGCCCGTGCCCGGTGAGCTCCTTGACGAAGGCGCGAGCGACCTCGCGCGCCTCGGGCCGGCCGGTGTGCGCGAGCACGAGGACGCGGCGCGGCGTGTCCGTCGTCGCGGGCTGGGTCATGGCCCCACCTTCTCATCCGGCCCCGACGTGCCTCGACGGACGACCTCCGCGATGGACTCGTCGTCCACGGTCGGCGGCCCGTGGCGCAGCCAGAGGAAGAACTCCACGTTGCCGGACGGGCCGGGCAGTGGGCTCACCGTGACGGCGCGCGCTCCCCACCCGCGGGCCGCGGCCGCTTGGGCGACGCCCAGCACCGCCTCGACGCGCAGCTCGGGGTCGCGGACCACGCCACCCTTGCCCACCCGGTCCTTGCCGACCTCGAACTGCGGCTTGACCATGAGGGCGAGGTCGCCGTCCTCACGGGTCACACCGAGCAGCGCGTCCAGCACGAGGACGAGGGAGATGAACGACAGGTCGCCGACGACCACCTCGACCGGGCCGCCGATGTCCGCCGCGGTCAGGGTGCGGACGTTGGTGCGATCGTGGACGTCGACCCGCGGGTCCTGCTGCAGCGACCAGTGCAGCTGGCCGTACCCCACGTCAACCGCGACCACCTCTCCGGCGCCGGCGCGGAGCAGCACGTCGGTGAACCCGCCCGTCGAGGCCCCGGCGTCGAGGCAGCGCCGACCGGCGACCTCGAGCCCCGACGGCCCGAAGGCCGCCAGCGCGCCGACCAGCTTGTGCGCGCCGCGGGAGACGTAGTCCGGGCCGTGGTCGCCCTCGAGCACGACGATGGCGACGTCGGTCGTGACGCCGGTGGCCGCCTTGGAGGCGAGCACCCCGGCCACCTTGACCCGGCGGTCGGCGATCAGCTGGGCGGCTCGCTCACGCGAGGGAGCCAGCCCGCGACGGACCAGCTCCGCGTCGAGCCGCAGTCGGCGGGGCGCCACGCTCAGGCAGGCGCGTCGTCGAGGGCGCGGCGCAGGCCTCCGTGCGCCTCCTCGAAGACCGCAGCGTGCTCGCCCAGCGGTCGGGCAGCCAGGCCCGCGACGAGGTCGAGCACCTGGTCGACAGCCTCGATTCCGGTCGGCGTGGGCGCCGGTACGGGTACCTCGGTCATGTGGCCGAGGCTACCCCGCCGCCGGGCCGTCCTCCGGGAACCGTGCCGCGGTGATGTCGACCACCGTCCCGGACGTGTCGAGGTGGTCCCACGCGGCGCTGGCCACGGCGCGCCAGCAGCCGTCGGGGTCGGCAGCGTCGGAGTACCGGTCCACGACGACCGCACCGCCCTCGACCCGGCACCGCCACCCGCCGGCCAGCCAGTCGTCGCCGTGGCGCTGCGGTGCCGGGTGCACCACGGCCAGGCCGCCGAGATCACTGGAGAGGTACGTCGGTCGCAGCCGCGGAGGCGCCGCGACGAGCTCGGCAAGGCCAGTCACGCCGGTGAGCACCAGCAGGGAGTCGAAGCCGGCGTTCCGGGCTCCCTCGATGTCGGTGTCGAGACGGTCCCCCACCATCAACGGACGTCGGCCACCGACCCGGCGCACGGTCTCGTCCAGGAGCGGACGCTCCGGCTTGCCGGCGACGACCGGCACCACGCCGGAGAACCGGGACAGCATCTCGACCAGGACGCCGTGGCCGGGCGCCGCGCCGTACCGGGTGGGGATCGTCAGGTCGGTGTTGCTCGCGATCCAGGGCAGCCCGTCCCGGACCCGGACGGCTGCGCGCATGATCGTCGACCAGGCCAGGTCCGGCCCGTAGCCGCTGACCAGTCCGGCCGCGTCCTCATCCACCCCCACCGGCACCACCCCTGCCTCGTCCAGCGCGTGCTCGAGTCCGACCGCGCCGAGGCACACGACGCGGGCACCGGCGCCGTGGCGTTCCCGGGCCAGCCGGGCAGCCGCCTGGGCGCTGGTGACCACGTCGGCCGCATCGGCCGGGATGCCGAGGTCGACGAGGTGCTCGGCGACGACCTGCGGCGCCCGGGACGCGTTGTTGGTGATGAAGGCGACCCGCATCCCCGACGTCCGGGCGGCTGCGATGTGGTCCGCTGCGCCCGGGACGGCGGACGAGCCGATGTAGACGACGCCGTCGAGGTCGAGCATGGCGAGGTCGTAGGCCGCCAGCAGCGGCTCGGTCGATGTGAGCAACACGGGGTCCACCTTGCCAGCCGCCTCCCATGCGGCCTCCGTACGATGCCCGGGTGGACGCAACAACCCTGGTGACACCCCCGTACGTCGCCGGCCCGTTGCGTCTCGAGCCCTTCCGCGGCCTCATGCTGACGCCCGCCAGGGTCGGGAACCCGACGACCGGACGCGCCTTCGCCCGGCCCTACAAGGACGTCTCCGCGCGGCTGATGCGCTGGCAGGCGCGCGGCCTGGTTCGCCACGACCCCACGCCGGCGCTCTACCTCCACGAGTACACCTCGGGCGGGATGACCGTGCGGGGCCTCGTCGGCGCGCTCGACGTGTCGCGGCGGGCCACGCGCCCCGAGGACCGCGCCGTGCTCCCCCACGAGGGCATCCACCCCGCCCAGGCCGACGACCTCGCCGACCGGATGGCCGAGATGGAGCTCAACCCTGCGCCCATCCTCCTCGTCCATCGCGGCTCGGCACGGCTGCGGGAGCTCACGGCGATCATCACGGCGACCGAGCCGGAGCACGCCTTCACCGACCGCAGCGAGCAGCAGCACCGGATCTGGGCCATCCGCGACCCGGAGCTGCTCGCCGCGATCGCAGCACAGCTGGCCACCAGCACGGCCCTCATCGCCGACGGGCACCACCGCTACGCCGCCTACCTCCGCCTGCAGCGCCGCCAGGCGGCAGCGCCCAGCGCACCGGCCGCGACCGACTTCGGCCTCGCCATGCTCGTGGACCAGGGCGAGACTCCCCTGTTCCTGGGCCCCATCCACCGCACGCTCGCGGACACGGCCCTGCCCGACCTGCGCGACGCCGCGGAAGGCCTCGGCCTGGCCTATGAGGAGATGCCGCAGGCCGACGCCGTGGCGGCCCTGTCGGCAACGAGGATCGTGGCCACCGACGGCGCCGCATGGGCCGTCGTCACGCTCGATGGCACCTTCGGCGTGGCCGCGGTGGAGACCCTCCACCAGCAGATCGTGCCGGCACTGCCCCACGGCCCGAGCGCGGTCGCCTATCACCACACTGTCGAGGACGCGCTCACGCACGCTGCCAGCGACAGCGTGTCCGTGCTGATGCCGGCACCGTCGGTCGACCTCGTGCTCGAGATCGCCGCCGCCGACCGGCTGCTGCCCGAGAAGGCGACGTCCTTCCAGCCGAAGCCGAGCCTCGGCGTGCTCATTCGATCCTTGCGCGACGAACCACCCGCGCCGAGCTGATCTCCACCTCCACCCGCGACGCCGTGGCGTTGCCGGTGCGGTAGAACCTTCGCCGGAGGGCCCCGACGACCGCGACCTCGTCGCCTTCACGCCAGCTCAGCATCGACCGCCGGGGCCGGGCGGTCCACGCAGCCAGGTCCACCACGTCGACGGACGGACCCTTCCGCCCCGACGGCAGGGTCCGCACCTCGTCCCGCGCGATCACCAGCCGGCACACGCCGAGCCGGTCGCCGCTCGGCAGCTCCCGCTCCTGCGGAGCACCCGCCACGCGACCGACCAGGTTGACCTCGTTCACCGAACCGTTCATTGCTTCCCGTCCTCTCCTGAGCACACCGATGGCGCAGGGAAAGGATCGTTCGTCGGTACGACACCGACGGGACGGGTCAGCCTCCGCTGTGGAGAACACCGCCCGAGCCATCACCTGTGGACAGTAGATGACGCCGCATCCAACAGATGGGAATCGAGGGTAATGAGCGGAAAACCGCCGAAGGGCCAGCACGGTGTGCTGGCCCTTCGGGGAATGTTTGTCCGGCGGCGTCCTACTCTCCCACATCCTCTCGGTTGCAGTACCATCGGCGCTGGCAGGCTTAACTTCCGGGTTCGGGATGGGACCGGGTGT
>DATMHM010000082.1:0-31625 GCA_035554935.1 Nocardioides sp.
AGAACGGTGCGCTTGACCATCTTGCGCTGGCCGTTCTTGATCTCGGCGACCTCCTCGGTGGGGACCACGATCTCGTGGATGTAGTCCTCCATGTTGAGGGAGTGGATCCGGTTCTCGAGGTTCTGCTTCACCCGGTTCTCCATGCCGGAGTAGGTGTGCACGACGAACCAGTCGCCCGGCTTGGCCCACAGCTCGCGGCGGAACCGCTCGAGCGGGTCCTCGTCGGCAGCCTCCGCGACCTCGACCGGCTCCTCGGACTCGTCGCCGGCCTCGTCGTCGGTGTCCGCGACGGGGGTCTCGTCGGCATCCTCGACCTCGAGGGCGTCGTCGGCCTCGTCGGCCTCGTCGACCTCGAGGGTGTCGTCGATCTCGTCGACCTCGACGGCCTGCTCGGCCTCGTCCGCGGCGGGGGTCGCCTCGTCGGCGTCCTCGCCCGGGGCCTCGGCGGCCTCGACCTGGTCGGCCGCCTCGTCGATCTCGGGGGCCGAGTCGTACTGCTCCGACACGTGCTGCTCCATCAGTTGTTCGAAAATGTCGCCGACAACCCCACCCGGGAGGGAGGGATCAGATGTCGTCCGCTCCGGTGAAGACCTCGAACGCGAGCTTGCCGAGACCCAGGTCCAGCAGCGACACGAGCGCGATCATCACGAGAACGAACGCGAGGACGACGAAGAAGTACGTCACCAGCTGGTCGCGGGTGGGGTAGACCACCTTGCGCAGCTCCGCGACGACCTGGCGGTAGAAGGTCACCGGACCGGTGCGCTTCTCGGGCTGCTTGCCGCCCGAGGGGTCCTTGCGACCCCCGCGAACTGCCGGAGCGTCCGACAAACTGCTCACCCTTTCGCCACTTCGTCAACGTCATCTCTTGCAGGGCACGAGGGACTTGAACCCCCAACCCTCGGCTTTGGAGGCCGATGCTCTGCCAATTGAGCTAGTGCCCTTCGGGGCCACTCCCGCTCGCCGGTCCCGGACCGACGTCTGGGCGCGACTCACCATGTGGAGGAACCACCAGGGGGTGACTCTACCCACCCGACCCACACCGGTCCAAAGCCGGCCCGCCCCCGCTCCGCGGACCCCACCGGGGGGCCACCTCGGGCGTGTGTCCCTACGATGGCGCCCGTGCGCGACCTCCATGCATTGCCGAAGGCGCACCTCCACCTGCACTTCACCGGCTCGATGCGCCACGCGACGTTGCTCGAGCTCGCCGAGCGGGACGGCATCCACCTCCCCGACGCGCTGGTCGCCGAGTGGCCGCCGCAGCTCACCGCCGCGGACGAGAAGGGGTGGTTCCGCTTCCAGCGCCTGTACGACGTCGCCCGCTCCGTGCTGCGGACCGAGGACGACGTCCGGCGGCTGGTGCGCGAGGCCGCCGAGGACGACGTCGCCGACGGCGGGCGCTGGCTGGAGATCCAGGTCGACCCGAGCGGCTACGGCGCGCGGTTCGGCGGGATCACCGCCTTCACCGACCTCGTCCTCGACGCCGTCCGCGACGCCTCGGAGCGCACCGGGCTCGGCATGGCCGTCGTGATCGCCGCCAACCGGACCCGGCACCCGCTGGACGCCCGCACCCTGGCCCGCCTCGCCGCGCAGTACGTCGACCGGGGGGTCGTCGGCTTCGGCCTGTCCAACGACGAGCGGCGCGGTCGCACCGAGGACTTCGCCGGCGCCTTCGCGATCGCCGAGCGCGCGGGCCTCCTGCTGGCGCCGCACGGCGGCGAGCTGCGCGGCCCGGAGCACATCCGCACCTGCCTCGACTCCCTGCACGCCGGCCGGCTCGGGCACGGCGTCCGGGCCGCGGAGGACGCCGACCTCCTGAAGCGGATCGTCGACACCGGGATCGCGCTCGAGGTCTGCCCGGTGTCCAATGTCGCCCTCGGCGTCTACTCCGACCTGACGTCGGTGCCGCTGCCGACCCTGCTCGACGCCGGTGCGACGATCGCCCTCGGCGCCGACGACCCGCTGCTGTTCGGATCCCGGCTCGCCGGCCAGTACTCCACCATGCGCGCGGCGCACGAGCTCTCCGACGCCCGGCTCGCCGAGCTCGCGAGGATGTCGCTGCGCGCCAGCAACGCGCCGGCGGAGCTGCGTGAGCGCGCACTCGCCGACATCGACGCCTGGCTCGCCGGCCCCGACGCGTGACCGGCCGAGTGAGCCGCCGGGCGAGCGCCGGCTGAGCGCCCGGGCCCGTTTCCCGGGCCCGCCGCGATGGAAGGATGGCGGCCATGAGCGAGCAGCCGGCCCTGGCGTCCCCGTCCGGCCCCGAGCCGAGCCCCTACGACGCGCCGGCCTACGGCGACGTCGCCGGCGAGCCCGCGCCCGGGACCGAGCCGACCTGGACGGCGCCGCCCACGACTCCGTTCGGCGCTCCGCCTCCGCCCCCGGCCGGCAGCGGGTACGGCGCATCGGCACAGGGTGCGTACGGCGGCGCACCCGGCGCGACCCCCTGGGCGCCGTACCCGGTCGCCCCACAGGGCGCGAGCCCCTACCAGGTCGACCAGCGGTACGTCGCCTTCGGCGCCCCGACCCACCAGCTCGCGACCACGTCGCTCGTCCTCGGCATCATCGGCATCGCCGGGATCCTGCTGACGCCGATCTTCCTGGTCACCCTCCTCGCCGGCGGGTGCTCGCCGTTCGCGATCTGGCTGGGCGTCCGCGCCCGGAGGGAGATCCGCGCCAACCCGCGCCAGTACGGCGGCGAGGGGTGGCGACGGCCGGCCTGATCACCGGCATCGTCGGCGTGGTGCTGGGCGCGATCGCCCTGCTGCTCGTCCTCGCGATCTTCGTGTTCCTGGCGGCGTTGTTCGGCGCAGCGGCCTGACGACCGCTCAGAGCGTGGCGCCGACCAGGACCGGCTCGTTGACCAACGTGATCCCGAACCGCTCGCGGACCCCGTCGCGCACCTCGCGGGCGAGGTCGAGCAGCTCGGCCGTGCTGGCCCCGCCACGGTTGGTCAGCGCCAGCGTGTGCTTCGTCGAGAGCGACACCCGCGCGTCCGGGCGGTCCAGGCCGTAGCCCTTGCCGAAGCCCGCGTGGTCGATCAGCCAGGCGGCGCTGGTCTTGACCGTCCCGTCCGGCTGCGGGTACGACGGCGCGCCGTCCGGCACCCGGTCCGGGTCGACGATCGGGTTGGTGAAGAACGAGCCGGCGCTCCACGTGTCGTGGTCGTCGGGGTCGAGCACCATCCCCTTGCCGCGGCGCAGGCCGAGCACGGCCTCCCGGACCTCGGCGAGCGGTGCGCGTCCGCCCTGCTCGACACCGAGGGTGCGGGCCAGCTCGGCGTACGCGACGGGCGCCGACAGCTCACCGGGGTGGAACTCGAAGGTGACGTCGAGGACGAGGTGGCGGCCCGGGTCGGCCTTGAAGCGGGAGTGGCGGTAGGCGAACGAGCACTCGGCGGCGGTGAAGGTGCGCTGGCCGCGCAGCACCCGATCCCAGACCCGCACCCGGGCGATCGTCTGGGCGACCTCCTGGCCGTAGGCCCCGACGTTCTGGACCGGGGTGGCGCCGGTGGTACCGGGGATGCCGGAGAGCGCCTCGATGCCGACCCACCCCTCGGCCACGGCGCGGGCGACGAGGTCGTCCCACGGCTCGCCCGCGGCGACGGTCACGCTCGCGACGCCGCAGCCGTCTCCCTCGACGTGCACGCCACCGCCCACGAGATGGACCACCGTGCCGGCGAAGCCCTCGTCGGCCACGACGAGGTTGCTGCCGCCGCCGACGAGCAGCACCGGCTCCCCCGCGGCGTCGGCCTCGGCCACCGCCGCCACGAGCGCATCGGCGTCGGCGACGGGGACGTAGCGGCTCGCGGGACCGCCGAGCCGCAGCGTGGTGAGGTCGGCGAGGTCAGGCACGAACCGTCGCCCGCGGCGCCCCGAGCACCTTCGTGCCGTCCACGGTGACCTGCAGCGCGAGCGGCAGCAGCCCGTCGGCGGGCTCGCCGACGGTGCCGGCGACGGTGACCTGCGCCGCGCCGTCAGCAGGTACGACGACCGGGGCGACGAACTTCGCGCCGATCTCGACGACCTCGGCTCCCCCGGTCCACTCGCGGACGGCACGGCCCACGAGCGCGAGGGTGTACATCCCGTGCGCGATCACGCCGGGCAGGCCGACCGCGAGCGCGATCTCCTCGTCCTGGTGGATCGGGTTGTGGTCGCCGCTGGCGTGGGCGTAGGCGACCAGGTCCGCGCGGGTGACGTCGTAGGTGATCGCCGGCAGCGTGGTGCCGGAGCCGAGGCCGGTGGGCTGGCTCATGCGGCACCTCCCCGGTGCACGAGGGTCGCGGTCGCCGTACAGACGAGGGCGCCGGAGGCGTCGGCGATCTCGCTCGACGTGCTGATGATGTCGTTGCCGCCGATCGAGCGGACACCGGTGACCGTCAGGGTCGCGGTGAGCTCGTCGCCGACGGCGACGGGGCGCTCGTAGCGGAACCGCTGGTCGCCGTGGACGATCCGCGAGAGCTCGAGCTGCTCGGCGGCGAGGAAGTCCTGGAGGGCGGCGAAGGTCACCACGATGGGGAAGGTGGGCGGGACCTGTCCGTCGGCGGCGCCGCCGATCGCCGCGGCGAAGGCCGAGACGCCTTCAGCGGTGACCGGGTGCGGCGGGGTCGGGGGGAAGGCACGCCCGACGAGGGAGGCGTCGATCGGCATGCTCACGACCCTAGTGCGGGCCTTTGGCTACTCGCGAGTCGGCGGCCGGCCGGGCCGGCCCGGGCCGGCCGGGCAGGGCGCGCGAAGGGAGGCCGACGACGACGAAGGCCCACCGTCCCTCGCGGGGCGGTGGGCCTTCGGAGCGCTCGGGGCGCTGGGTTCAGCGGGTCTCGCGGTGCGCGGTGTGCTTGCGGCAGCGCGGGCAGAACTTCGACAGCTCGATGCGGTCGGGGTCGTTGCGCCGGTTCTTCTTCGTGATGTAGTTGCGCTCCTTGCAGTCCACGCAGGCAAGCGTGATCTTGGGGCGAACGTCAGAGCTCTTGCTGGCCACGGGAAGTCCTTCTGGATGCGTCTTCGGGGGTACTGCTGGTGCTGCTTCGTCGTCTGGCGTAGCGGGGGCGGGACTCGAACCCGCGACACCACGATTATGAGCCGTGTGCTCTAACCACCTGAGCTACCCCGCCAGGGGGTCAGGGCACCCGCGTCCCCGAGCCGTCTCCGGCTCGGATCGGCGGACCCTTGCTCCCAGAGCCCCTTTACGGAATCGAACCGTAGACCTTCTCCTTACCATGGAGACGCTCTGCCGACTGAGCTAAAGGGGCAACGCCGGAGAACTATATACACGCCCCGGTGAGGTGCGAAATCGGCGCCGTCATCCCTGGATCCGGGCGTACGGCGACGCCTGCTCGAGCTCGTAGGCGAGCTCGATCAGGAGCGCCTCGTGGCCGGGCGCGGCGCCGAACATCATCCCCTGCGGCAGGCCGCTCGCGGTGGTCGCGAGGGGCAGCGAGATGGCCGGTGCGCCGGTGATGTTCTGCCACGGCGTGAAGGCCACCCAGTCGAGCAGCCGGTCGACGATCACCTCGTAGTCCTGGGTCGGGTCGAGGTGCCCGATCCGCGGGGTCGCCGAGGCCAGCGTGGGGGTGAGCGCGACGTCGTACTTCTCGTGGAACAGCTCGGCCTGCCCGGTGGTCCGCCTGAGGCGGCCGATCGCGCCCGGGAGCCGGTGCAGGTTGCGCCGGGCGTGCCGGGCCAGGCCCAGGGTCAGGTTGTCGTGGTTGGTGCGGGCCCAGCTGCGGCCGTGGTGGACGCGGCCGGTGGTGAGCATGACCTGCGCGAGGAGCGCCCAGTAGAGCAGGAAGTCGTCGGCGAAGCCGGGCCCGACGGGGACCTCCGCCTCGGTCACGGAGTGGCCCAGGTCCTCCAGCAGCGCCGCGGTCTGCTCGGTGAGGGCACGCGTCTCGGCGTCGGCGCCCCGGCCGACGCCGGAAGTGTTGAGCGCGATCCGCAGCCGCCGCCTGATCGGCCGGGTCAGGTCGCCGATCGGCGGCAGCTCGAGGGTGCGGTGGACCTTCTCCGCCTCGCGGTAGAACGCGGCCGTGTCCCGCACCGAGCGGGTGACCACGCCGTCGGCGACGATCCGGATCGGCATGTCGCGGAACAGCTTGTCCTGCGCGAGCCGGCCCCGCGTGGGCTTGAGGCCGACCAGGCCGTTGACGGACGCGGGGATCCGGATCGAGCCGCCGCCGTCGTTGGCGTGCGCGATCGGTACGACGCCCGCCGCGACGAGTGCGCCGGAGCCCGAGCTCGACGCACCGGCGGTGTGCTCGGTGTGCCACGGCGTCCGCACGGGGCCGATCCGCGGGTGCTCGGCGGAGGCGCTGAAGCCGTACTCCGACAGGCGGGTCTTGCCGAGCGCGACCAGCCCGGTGCCGAGGAACATGTCGGCGAAGTCGCCGTTCGCCTTCGCCGGGCGCGGCTCCCACGCGTCGGTGCCGGACATGGTGGGCATCCCCCGGACGTCGACGTTGTCCTTGACGAAGGTGGGCACCCCGGAGAAGAAGCTGCCGCCGGCCGAGCGGGCCTCGGCGCGGGCCCGGGCGTAGGCCGGGAAGGCCACCGCGTTCAGCTGGTCCGCGACCTGCTCGGCACGCGCGATCGCGGCGTCGACGGCCTCCTCCGCGGACAGCTTGCCGGCGGCCAGGTGCTCGGCCAGGCCGACCGCGTCGAGGTCGCCCAGGGCATCGTCGGAGAAGGCGTGAATGCGCATGCAGGGAACCTAGTCGGACCGGTCGCCCGGCGGCGTCCGACCACGGAAGGAACCGCGTGCCCTGCTCCGGGAGGAGCCGCGCGTCACCACAGCAGCAGCGCGAGGACCGGCACCAGCAGGCTGATCGCGAGCGCCGAGAGGCCCATCGACAGGCCCGCGAGGGCGCCTTCGGTCTCGTCCTCCTGCAGCATCCGCGAGGCACCGACGCCGTGGGACACGGCGCCGACGGCGAGCCCGCGGGCGCGCCGGTCCCGCACCCGCAGCAGGTTGAGGGCGGCCGGGCCGGTCACCGCGCCGAACACCCCGACGAGGATCACGAACACCGCGGCCAGCGACGGGATGCCGCCGACGGACTCGGCGACAGCGATCGCCACCGGGGTGGTCGCCGCCTTCGTGGACAGGGTGCGCTCGAGGGCCTCGTCGGCCCCGAGTGCCCGGGCGACGAGGACCGCCGAGACGATCGACACCGCGGCGCCGACGACGACGGCCACCAGCATCGGGACGACGAACCCGCGCAGCCGGTCCGCCTGCCGGTGCAGCGGGATCGCCAGCGCCACCGTCGCCGGTCCGAGCCAGAACGCGAGCAGCTCGGTCGCCGACCGGTAGGCGGGGTAGTCGACGTCCAGCAGGGTGATCGCAGCCCCGACGACCACGATCGCGACCAGCACCGGCTGCGCCGCGGCGTGCCCGCCGGTACGGCGCTGCACCCAGCGCCCCAGCTGATAGCCGAGCAGGGTCAGCCCCAGCAGGCCCAGCGGCGAGCGCGCGACGTCCAGCGCCGCGCCGGGATCGACCGTCACGACGCCGCCCCCCGCACGGGCAGGTCGTCCCGCGGCCGGCCGAGCAGGCGCTCGAGGAGCACCGCCGTCCAGGCCACGGCGACCAGGCCGAGGAACCACGACACGAGGATCGCGGCCGTGATCGGGACCGCGTCGCGGCCGAGCAGCGACCAGTACGCCACGACGCCGACGCCGGCCGGGATGAAGAACAGCTGGAGGTGGCGCAGCAGGCCGGAGCCCGCCCGCACGATGGCGCGGCTGTCGTCGTACCGGCGCAGGCGGAGGAACCCGAACAGCAGGAGCATCCCGACGACGGGGCCGGGCACGGGGAGGTCGGCGACCCGCACCACCAGCTCGCCGAGGAGCTGGAACCCCACCAGCCAGGTCAGGCCAGCGATCACCGGCGTTCCTTGAGGCGGGCGTTGGGCAGGCCGGGTGCGGGGATCGGGCGCAGCGGCTGGTCGGGGACGACGCCGAAGCGGCCCGGTGCGACCTGCCGGCTGTCCGGGACCACCTCGCCGGTGGAGTCGGTGACCTGCTCCTGCCAGGCAGCCCGGTAGGCCACGACCTCGTCGTGGGTGCGGCCGACGAAGTTCCACCACATCACGATCGACTCGCCGAACGGCGGACCGCCCAGCACCAGCACCCGGGCGCCCTCGTCGCCGACCTCCAGCGTGATCTCCTGCGCACCGGTCGGGACGTAGGCCAGGTCGCCGACCTTCACGTCGAGGTCGCCAACGGTGACCGAGCCGAGGTCGACGAGCACGCCGTGCTCGAAGGCCTCGTCGACGGGGACCGCGAGCGTCGTACCGGGGTCGAGCACCAGCTCGGCGCCGAGCAGCGGGGTGAAGGTGGTGACCGGGGAGGTGTCGCCGAGCAACGAGCCCAGGAAGACGTGCGCCCGCCAGCCGTCGCCGGCCACCTCGCGCGGCGCGTAGTGCTCGAACCCGGGGTCGGTGTCGCGGTCGGCGTCGGGCAGCGCGACCCACAGCTGCGCGCCGTGCAGCACCGTCGTGTCCAGCGTCGACACCTCGGAGTGGCTGATGCCGCGACCGGCGGTCATCAGGTTGACCTCCTGGGGCCGCACCATCGCGACGTTGCCCGCGCTGTCGCGGTGCTCGATCTCGCCGGCGAACAGCCAGCTGACCGTCTGCAGGCCGGTGTGCGGGTGCGGCGCCACCTCCATGCCGCCGCTCTCGCTGACCAGGTCCGGTCCGTAGTGGTCCAGGAAGCACCACGCGCCGATCAGGGACCGGTGCCGCTGCGGCAGGGTGCGTCGTACGGGCATCGCGCGCGGCCCGCCGAGCGGCACCTCGCGGGGCGTCATCAGCTCCACGCCTGCGGCCTGCCGGCTCTCGCAGATCACCTCGTCGGGCCTGGCTTCCGGGTTGCTCATGGCGCCCATTGTCGCGCGCCCATCCTTCGACCGCCGTCAACCGTGCGGTGGGCGGCGGTTCACCCGCCGTCGCCATGGTGGCCCCGTGCGGATCGCCCAGCTTGCCAACTTCGTCGGAGCGACCTCGGGAGGCATGCGGACGGCCATCGAGCACCTGGGCCGCGGGTACGTCGCCGCGGGCGCCGAGCGGCTGCTCGTCATCCCCGGACCGGTCGACGCCGTGTCCTCGACCGACCTCGGCGACGTGGTCCAGGTCCGCGCACCACGGGTCGGCGGCGGGTACCGGCTCATCGTCGAGCCGTGGCGGGTGACCGAGGTCCTCGAGCGCTGGGCGCCGACGAGCGTGGAGTGGAGCGACAAGCTCACCCTGCTCCCCGTGGCCTGGTGGGCGCGCCGCAACGGTGTGCGGACCGTCCTGCTGTCCCACGAGCGGATGGGCGACATGTTCGCGATGCGCTCGGGCCTCGACACGACGTCCAAGGTCTCCATCGGGCTGCTCAACCGGCTGCTGGTGCGCAGCTTCGACACCGTGGTGGTGACGTCGCGCTATGCCGAGGAGGAGTTCCGGGCGGTCGCGGCCAGCGCGGGGTGCCCGGTCGAGCGGGTGCCGCTGGGGGTCGACCTGGCGATGTTCCGCCCGGCCGCACGCGCGGTCGCACGGCCGGCTGTGGGGCCGGCCGTGGGGCCGGGGCCCGGCCCTGATGCGCTGCGGCTGGTGCACGCCGGCCGGCTGTCCCGCGAGAAGTCCCCGCACCTCGCCGTCGCGACCGCCGTCGAGCTGCACCGGCGCGGGGTCCCGCTGCGGCTGGACGTGTACGGCGACGGCCCGCACCGGGCCGAGCTCGAGGAGCTGGCCGCGGGGGCACCCGTCCGCTTCCACGGGTACGTCGACGGCCGCGACGCGCTGCGCGACCGGCTCGCCGCCGCGGACGTCTCCCTGTCGGTGTGCCCCGGCGAGACCTTCGGCCTGGCCGTGCTCGAGGCGCTCGCCTGCGGCACCCCCGTCGTCACCGCCGACCGCGGCGGCGCCCGCGAGCTGGTCGACCGCTCCTGCGGCGCCTGGGCCGCCCCGGACCCCGCGGCCCTCGCCGACGCGGTCCTCCGCGTCGCGGCCCGCCCGCGGGACGTCGTACGACGGGCAGCGCGGGAGCGCGCCGAGCAGTTCGGCTGGGACCGCGCCGTCGCCCGGATGCTCGCCCTGCACGCCGCCGGAACCGCGCGCAACCGGGCCGGCGCCCTCAGCGCCTGACCACGGCCTCCGGCCTGGACGGGGCGAGGGGCGCGACGATCCGGGCGAGGCTCTCGCGGGCGCTGCGGGTGAGCAGCAGGACGGGCAGGAGCAGCGCCACGGTCATCGCGCCCAGCACGATGGCGTAGTAGGCGCCGTGGAGCGAGGAGTCCAGCGGGGCGACGAGGCCGAGCAGGAGCGAGACGCCGACCAGCGCGCCCGTGGCGTGCCGGCGCAGCCGCTGGGTGGCGAGGAACGGCGGCAGCATGAGGAAGTACCACAGGTGCACCACCGGGGACAGCACGACGAAGGCGGCGCCGGTGGCGGCGACGGCGGCGATCGCGGTGGTCCCCTTCCCGCTCGGCCAGCGCAGCGCGACCCAGGCGCCGGTGCCGGCCGCCGCGAGCAGCCCGAGGGCCCGCACCAGGTCGCGGAACAGCGCCGGCTCCGTCCCGAGCCCGAGGTGGAGGGCGACGAAGTCGAGCACGCCGCCGACCAGCGTGGTCGCCGACAGTGGCGTGTTCACCTCGCCGGGCACGGTGAGGGCGCCGATCCAGCCGTTGCCGAGCCCGGTCGCGACGCCCAGGCCGACGAGCGTCCCGACGGAGACCGCGGCCACCTCGGCGAGGCGGCGCAGGCGCGCCACCAGCGAGGCGCCGAGCGGCAGCGAGACCAGCGCGATGCCGACGCACACCAGCCCGCCGGGCACCTTCACGCCGGCCGCGACCCCGGCGAGGGCAGCGCCCCAGACCCAGCCGCGCTCGACCGCGACCACGAGGGCGGCCGCCATCAGGCCCACCATCACCAGGTCGTTGTGGAGCCCGGCGACCCCGTTGGCCATCATGAGCGGTGAGACCAGCACCAGCGCCGACGCGACGGCGGGGTTCGCCCCGGTCCAGGCCGCCAGCCGCGGCACCGCCCACGCGAGCAGCGCCAGCCCCAGCAACGCGAGGCACCGGTGCGCGATGACCAACATCCACGGGTTGCCCGTGGTGTCCGCGGCGAGGGCGCCGAAGAAGACCGGCACCGGCCCGTACGGCGTCGCGGTGTCCCACCACATCGGGTCGACCGCCTGCACGATCGGCGGCGCGGTCAGCCAGGCCGGCAGCGGCAGGAAGCTCTCGGGCGCGAGGGCCCCCGGCCCCCAGTCGTAGGGCGACAGCCCGACCCGCGCGAGCATGCCCTGGGCGGCGTACGACCAGCCGTCGCGCGAGAACAGCGGCGGCGCCAGCACCAGCGGCGCGGTCCACACGACCGTGGCGAAGCGGACCAGGGCGACCCCCTCGTGCCATTCGGTGGTGTCCCGGTCGCCGACCGCGACGGTCCGGCACAGCCGCAGCCACGCGCTCGCCAGCAGGCCCAGCCCGACGAGCACGACGAACAGCCCGGCCATCCGGCCGACCTCGTGGCCGCGCACGGCGCCGAGCAGTCCGAGCCGCAGCACCGGAGCCGACTGCGGGAGGGTCGCCGTCACCAGGCCGCCGAGGAGCACGAGCACCGCGCCCACCAGTCCACGGGAGATCACGCAGCGGACCGTAGGAGCGGCCGGCGTCGTTCGGTTGAACGGACGGGCAACGGGGCGGGTGCGGCAGCCGAAGGGATCCGCGCGGGAGCGCGCGGTCGTCACGCTCCCGGGCATCGCTACTGTTCCGCCCATGGGCCTGCTGACGCCACTGGCGGTGAAGATCGGATCCCGGCCGTGGATGCCGAAGCTGCTTCCCCAGATCACGTGGACCGACACGAACCTGCAGAAGGTCACCGGCGGGCGGCTCAGCCTGCTCGACATCGCCGGGCTGCCCAGCCTGATGCTGACCGTCACGGGCCGGAAGTCGGGCATCCCGCGCAGCACCCCGCTGCTGTGCGTGCCGTGGCAGGGCGGCTGGCTGATCGCGGGCTCGCACTTCGGCGCACCCAAGCCGCCGGTGTGGACCTTCAACCTGCGTGCCGCCGACACGGTCCAGGTCCGCTACCGGCGTCGCGAGCACACCTGCACCTGGCGCGAGCTGACCGGCGAGGAGAAGGACCGGGCCTGGGCGCACATGGTCGCGGTCTGGCCGAACTACCGGAAGTACACCGAGTGGACCGACCGAGTGATCCCGGTCTTCCTGCTGAAGCCCGAGTGACCCAGCCGGTCCGGTCGCCCCGTGTCCGGGTGACCTTGGTCCCATGTAAGGACAGGCTTGCTGTACTGAGGCCAGCCTTGCTTTAGCCTTCCTCTGTGGGGGAAGGCACAGCGGGCGCACAGGTCGCGGCGGGGTTCGCCGGCGACCTCGCGCGCCACGGCGACCGCCCGGCCCTGCTCAGCTCCACGGGCAGCTCCACGGGCACCGTCTCCTACGCCGACCTCGACCGGCGGGTCAGCGCCGCCAGGTCCGCCCTCGAGGCCCTCACCCCACCCGGCACCCGGCACCTGGTCCGGCTCCGCCCCGCCGCCACCGCCGACTTCGTCGTCAGCTGGCTGGCGGCGCTCACCGGCGGGCACGCCACCCTGCTCACGCACGACGACGGCCTCGCCGGCGCCTACCTCGCCTCGATGTCGTACGACGGCCGCGACTGGGTCCCGACCGGACGCGCCGCGCCGGCGCTCCACCCCGACCTCCGCCTGCTGCTGAGCACGTCGGGCTCGACGGGATCCCCCAAGGTGGTGCGGCTGTCGGCGGCCAACCTCGACAGCAACGCGGACGCCATCGCGTCGTACCTCGGCCTCACCGGCGACGACGTCGCGCTCACCACGCTCCCGCTCGACTACTGCTACGGCCTGTCGGTGCTGCACAGCCACCTGTCCGTGGGCGCCTCGCTGCTCCTCGACGACCGCTCCGTCACCGAGCCGGGGCTGTGGGCCGACGCCCGGGCGCACGGCGTGACGTCCTTCGCGGGCGTGCCCTACACCTTCGACCTGCTCGGCGCGGCCGGCTGGCCGGAGCTGCCGACCCTGCGCCAGGTCACCCAGGCGGGCGGGCGGATGGCGCCGGAGCGGGTGCGCGCCCTCGCCGGCCAGGGTGCGGGCGAGGGCTGGGAGCTGGTCGTGATGTACGGCCAGACCGAGGCGACGGCGCGAATGGCCTACCTGCCGCCGCACCTCGCGGACACCCGACCGCAGGCGGTCGGGGTGGCGATCCCGGGTGGCGCCTTCCGGATCGAGCCGGTCGACGGCGCGGAGCCCGGGGTGGGCGAGCTGGTCTACAGCGGCCCCAACGTGATGCTCGGCTACGCCGAGTCCCCGGCCGACCTCGCCCGCGGCGCCGAGGTCGCGGAGCTGCGCACCGGCGACCTCGCCCGGTTCGGGCCGGACGGGCTCGTCGAGATCGTGGGGAGACGCTCGCGCTTCGCGAAGCTCTTCGGCCAGCGGATCGACCTCGACCGGGTGCAGACGCTGCTCGCCCTCGGCGGCCACGACGTCGCCTGTGCCGAGGCGGCGGAGGGCGACCAGCTCGTGGTCGCCGTCCCCGGCGCCCCCGACCCGCTGCTGGCGGCCGAGGTCGCCGCGGCGGTCGCGGCCGACACCGGCCTGCCGGCGCACGCGATCCGGGTCGTCCCCGTCGACGACCTGCCGCGGCTGCCGAACGGCAAGGTGGACCAGCAGGCGGTCGCGCGCCTGGCCCCCGTCGAGGTCGCGGACGACGGCTCTCCGGTGAGCTCGCTCTGCCGGCTCTACGCCCGGGTGCTGGGCCGCGACGCGGTGGGGCCGCAGGACACCTTCGTCACCCTCGGCGGCGACTCCCTTTCCTACGTCGAGCTGTCGCTCCGGCTCGAGCGGCGTGCCGGCCGGCTGCCCGACGACTGGCCGCACCGCACGATCGCCGACCTCGCCCTGCTCGACCGCCACGACGGCCCCGTACGACGACGCGAGCGCCTGTTCGCGCGGATCGACGCCACGATCCCGCTGCGCGCCCTCGCGATCGTGATGATCGTCGGGTCGCACACCAACCTGTGGGTCCTCGTCGGCGGCGCGCACGTGCTGCTCGCCGTCGCCGGCGCCAACTTCGCCCGCTTCCACCTCACCGACGAGGACTCGCGCGAGCGGCTGCGCCGGGTCGGCCGCGCCGCGGCGCGCATCGCGCTGCCGTCGATCGCGTGGATCGGCCTGGTCACCCTGATCAGCGGCGCCTACCCGCTGCGCAGCGTGCTCCTGCTGAACGACGTCCTCGGTGGCCGCCGGTGGTCCGAGCCCGCCTGGCACTTCTGGTTCATCGAGGTGGTGCTGCTGCTCGTCGTCGGCGCCGGCCTGCTCGCCTCGGTCCCGCGGGTGATGGCGCTCGAGCGTCGCCACCGCTTCCGGCTCGCTGCCGCACTCGCCGCGGCGGCGCTCGTGCCCCGGGCGTGGGCCACCGCGACGTCGTACGACGGCGACGTGATCCACTCCTCCCTGTTCGTCGCGTGGCTCTTCATGGGCGGCTGGGCCGCCGCGGTCGCGCGCACCCGGCTGCAGCGGGCCGTCGCCGCCGGCCTGCTCATGGCCGGCGCCTGGGACCTCACCGGCGACGCTCAGCGCGACCTGATCATCATCGGGGGCCTGCTCGTCCTGGTCTGGCTGCCGACCGTGCCGTGGCCGCGGGCGCTCGTCGGCGTGACCGGAACCCTGGCGAGCGCGTCGCTGTACGTCTACCTCACCCACTGGCAGGTCTACCCGCACCTCGAGCACCGGTGGCCACTCGGCGGCCTGCTCGTGTCGCTGGTGGTCGGCGTCGTCGTCTGGCGGGTCGTCGAGCGGGTCCCCGGGTGGACCCAGAGCGTCCTGCGCCGGCGGCCTCACTACGCTCCCGAGCAGCCCGCCCGACCCCACAGCCGACCCCGCAGCCGGCCCCACCGCCAGCCACTCCGTCCGCTCCACCAGCACCACCGCCACCTCCACCGACAGGAAGCCCGATGAAGAGCCCCCTCCTCCGTGCCGGCCTCGGCATCGCCGCCCTCAGCCTCGTCTCCCCGCTGCTCGCCGCGTGCGGCGAGGACGAGCCCAAGCTGGTCATCTACAACGCCCAGCACGAGCCGCTGCTCAAGGAGCTCGCCCCCGAGTTCACCGAGGAGACGGGCATCGAGGTCGAGCTGCGCAACGGCAAGGACCTCGAGCTGTCCAACCAGCTGGTCCAGGAGGGCGACGCGTCGCCGGCCGACGTGTTCCTCACCGAGAACTCCCCCGCGATGTCGCAGGTCGAGGCCGCGGGCCTGTTCCAGGAGCTCCCCGCCGAGCTGGTCTCCCCGATCCCCGCGCAGTTCCGTCCGACGAGCGGCCTGTGGACCGGCTTCGTCGCGCGCTCCACCGTGCTCGTCTACAACACCGACCAGGTGCAGGAGTCGGACCTGCCGGCGTCGATCCTCGACCTCGCCGACCCGGAGTGGGAGGGCCGCCTCTCCTTCTCGCCCACCGGCGCCGACTTCCAGGCCATCGTCGCCGCCGTCCTCGCGCTCGAGGGCGAGGAGGCCACCACCGCGTGGCTCGAGGGCATCAAGGCCAACGGCAAGGTGTACGACGGCAACAACCTCGTGCTCGAGGCGGTCGACTCCGGCGAGGTCGAGGTCGGCATCGTCTACCACTACTACTGGGAGCGCGACCGCAAGGAGAACGGCGACGTCAGCGACAGCAGCGCCCAGCACTACTTCACCGACCAGGACCC
Organism: Nocardioides sp.; assembly: GCA_035554935.1. GTDB lineage: Bacteria > Actinomycetota > Actinomycetes > Propionibacteriales > Nocardioidaceae > Nocardioides. The sequence continues at coordinate 15,712 of DATMHM010000082.1, forward strand.
CGGCGCGTTCGTCAGCGTCTCGGGCGCGGGCATCCTGGCGTCGAGCGACATGAAGGACGAGGCCGAGCAGTTCATCGAGTTCCTCGTGAACGAGAAGGGCCAGCAGGTGCTCGCGGACAGCTACGCGCTGGAGTACCCCCTCAACCCCGACGTCGAGCTCGAGGGAGTCACCAAGCCGTTCAGCGAGCTCGAGCCCCCGCAGGTCAACGTCTCCGACCTCGACTCCGAGAAGGTCGTCGAGCTGATGACCGAGGTCGGCTTCCTCTGACGACGCACGCGACCACCCGGCAACCCCCTGCGGCCCACCGGCCGCGGGGGTTTGCTGCGCCTGCGCTGCCGCTGCTCCTGGCCGGCCTGGCGGTCGCGGCGCTCACCCTCGTCCCGCTCGGCTACGTGCTGTTCACGACCGCCGAGCTCGGCGGTCGTGAGGCGGCCGACTTCCTGTGGCGGCCGCGGATCGGCGAGCTGCTGTGGAACACCACCCGCCTGCTGGTGGCCGGCACCGTGGCCAGCGCGGTGGTCGGGGTCGCGGGTGCGTGGGTGGTCGAGCGCACCGACGTACGCGGGCGCGGCTGGTGGCACGGCCTGCTCTGCGCGCCGCTCGCCGTCCCCGCCTTCGTCAACGGCTTCGGGTGGGTGTCGCTGACCCACGACGTGCAGTCGTTCCCGGGCGCGGTGATGGTCGTGACGCTGTCCTACTTCCCGCTCGTCTACCTGCCCACGGTCGCCGCCCTGCGTCGCCTCGACCCCGCCGTCGAGGAGGTCGCGACCGCGCTCGGCAAGAGCCCGTGGCAGGTGTTCTGGCGGGTCACCCTGCCCGCGACGAGCCCGGCGGTCCTCGGTGGCGCGCTGCTCGTCGGGCTGCACCTGCTGGCCGAGTACGGCGCCCTGCAGCTCCTCAACTACCCGACCCTGACGACCGCGGTCCTCCAGCAGTACGCCACCGTCTTCAACGGCCCCGAGGCGACCCTGCTGGCGCTCGTCCTGGTCACCTTCTGCCTGGTGCTGCTCGGCCTGGAGGTGCTGCTGCGGGGTCGCCGGCCCCGTGCCCGGGTCGGCGCCGGCGCCTCGCGCGAGCCGAGCCGGGTCGCCCTCGGCCGGAAGCGCCCGTTCGTGGTCGGCAGCCTCGTGCTGCTCGCGGTGTGGTCGCTCGGCGTCCCGCTCGGCAGCCTCGTCCGCTGGCTGGTCCGCGGCACCTCGGCCGGCCTCGAGACCGGCGAGCTGACCGCCGCGCTCGGCACCACGATGCTCCTGGCCGTCCTCGGCGGCCTGGTCACGACGGCCGCCGCGGTCCCCGTCGTGTGGCTCGCGGTGCGCCACCGCAGCATGCTGACCACGGCGATCGAGCGCAGCGTCTACACCGCCAGTGCCATGCCCGGCATCGTGATCGCGCTCGCCCTGGTGACCGTCTCGATCCGCGCCGTGCCCGACCTCTACCAGACCGTCGCGCTGCTGGTCACCGGCTACCTGATCCTGTTCCTGCCGCGCGCGGTGGTCAGCGTGCGTGGCACCTTCGAGCTGGTGCCGCCGGGGCTCGAGGACGTCGCCCGCAGCCTCGGCTGCAGCGGTCCGGCGGTCGCTCGCCGGGTCACCCTCCCGCTCGTCCTGCCGGGCCTCGGTGCCGCCGGCGCGCTCGTCGCGCTCGCGGTCTCGACCGAGCTGACCGCCACCCTGCTGCTGGCCCCGCTCGGGACCGAGACGCTGGCGACCGAGTTCTGGTCCGATGCCTCCTCGATCGCGTACGGCGCCGCGGCGCCGTACGCCCTCGCGCTGATCCTCCTCTCCGTCCCGTCCACGTGGCTCCTCGCCCGACTGTCGATCAGGAGCCGCTGAATGAGCACCGCCCTGGAGATCCGCGCCCTCGAGGCCGGCTACGGCCCGACGACCGTGCTGCGCGGCCTCGACCTGTCGGTGCCGTCCGGCGTCACCGCGATCCTCGGTTCCTCCGGCTGCGGCAAGACCACCCTGCTGCGCGCCGTCGCCGGCTTCGTCGAGCCGACTGCGGGCGCGATCGACGTGGCGGGCGTGCAGGTCGTGGGGAGCGGACGCAACGTGCCCGCGCGCCGGCGCGGGATCGGCTACGTCCCGCAGGAGGGTGCGCTCTTCCCGCACCTCAGCGTGGCCCGCAACATCGCGTTCGGTCTCCCCCGCGCCGAGCGCCGCACCGCCGCCGGCGTGGTGGCCGAGGCGCTCGCGATGGTCGAGCTCGACCCGGAGACGGCCGACCGGTTCCCGCACGAGCTCTCCGGCGGGCAGCAGCAGCGGGTCGCGCTGGCGCGGGCGCTCGCGCCCCGGCCCAGCCTGGTGCTGCTCGACGAGCCGTTCTCGTCCCTCGACGCCGGGCTGCGCGAGGAGACCGGCCGGGCGGTCGTGCGGGCGCTCGAGTCCGCCGGCGCCGCCGCGCTGCTGGTCACCCACGACCAGGGCGAGGCGCTCTCGCTCGCCGACCAGGTGGCGGTGATGGTCGAGGGCCAGCTCCTCCAGGTCGCCTCGCCCGCCGAGGTCTACCTCTCGCCGGCTGACCCGCGGGTCGCCGCGTTCATCGGGCACGCCACGCTGCTGCCCGGCGAGCTCCTCCCCGGCGGGACGCGGGGGCGTTGCGCGCTCGGCGAGGTCGCCACGCGCGCGGCCGGTGACGCAGGCAGTGCTGGCAGCGGCACGGCCGGCGGGCCGGCCCGGTTCGCCGTACGCTCCGAACAGCTGCAGATCCGCCTCGACGGCCACGGCGTCCCCGGCGAGGTCACCGACGTCAGCTTCTTCGGCCACGACGCCACGATCCGGGTGCGCCTCGACTCGGGAGAGCTGGTGTCGGCCCGTACGCCCGCGACGAGCGTCCCGCAGGCGGGCGACACCGTGCGCGTCGGGGTCGTCGGCGAGGTGGTCGCGTTCGCCGGGTCAGGCGGCTGACCAGTCAGCAGGCGACGATCAGGGAGAAGTCGCTGTCGGTCGGAGTGAGCGTGTCCGGCCTGGTCACGTAGACGTCGACCACCGGGCTGGCCGGGTGGGCGGTGGCCGCCAGCACCGAGACCAGGGAGGTCATCCCGCTGCCGTGGAACCCGGGCGACCCGACCACCACGCACCCGCCGAGGTTCCGCGGGAAGGTGACCCGGTAGCGACCGGCGCCGAGTCGCTGTGCGAGCGTGGCGTCCCCGAACTCCACCTGGCCGCCCGCGACGTGCGCGCGCATCACTGCGGGCGGTGCCGCCGGCGTCCTCCAGTCCACGGTGCCGTCGCCGTTGTTGGTCAGCACCTGCCCGGCGGTGCCACCCGACCCGCTGATCCCCGCGGCGGTGGCCTGCGTCGAGTAGCCGTTGATCCTGATGCCGACCGTGGCCGCGGCCGGGCTGGAGTTGGTGACGACGACCTTGTTCGACACCCCGATGTTGACCTTCACCGTGCCCGCACCGGTGCCGCCGGCGTTCCAGCCGACCTTCGTCGGTGATGCCGACGCCGGGTCGCCCAGCGGGGCGAAGGACAGGGTGCCGCCGCCGGTGCCCTTCACGGTGATCGCCAACTGGACCACCAGCGCATTCGTGGGCACGGTGGTCGCGCCGCCGCTCGCGACGAAGAGGTAGGTCTTGCCCGGGCCGACGTAGGCGCCCGTCGCGACCACCTTGACCGGTGTGAGGGGGGTGATGGCCACCGCCGTGGTCTTCGAGTCGGCGGTGGCGCCGGTGATGCCGACCGCCATCAGGACCGCGGCGGCGAGCGAGAGCGTCAGGACCGCCACGCGGTGGCGGCGATCGGGAAGGGTGCGCAGCATCGAGGCTCCTCGGTTCGGGCCCTCCCCGCTCTCGGCACGCTAGGAGACGCCCCGCGGGCGGTCCATGATCACTTCGGGGGGTTGACAGCCCGGGCGAACCAGCGACCCGGCGGACCGACGCGCACCGGGGCAGCCTGCGACAGCCTGCGACTCGGGAGCGGCCGTGGCCGTGGACCGGCAGATGCGCGAGGGGCCCGGTCCGTGTGGACCGGGCCCCTCGTCGTACCCGTGGCAGATGCAGGATTCGAACCTACGTAGGCAATGCCGGCTGATTTACAGTCAGCTCCCTTTGGCCGCTCGGGCAATCTGCCGGGTGTTGTCCTCGACCCGCTCCGTGCCCACGGAACGTTCCTGAGTTGGAAGGTCGGCGACGACGCGAAACAATAGCGCAGCACCACCCTCCAACCGAAAACCACAACGACGCGCAGGTGACGAAACCCATGGCCGACTCCTCCTTCGACATCGTCAGCAAGATCGACCGCCAGGAGGTCGACAACGCCCTCGGGCAGACCGCCCGGGAGATCGCGACCCGCTTCGACTTCAAGGGGACCGGCGCGACGATCGAGTGGAAGGGCGAGCACGCGATCGAGATCAGCGCGTCCGCCGACGACCGGGCCAACGCCGTCCTCAGCGTCTTCCAGGACAAGCTGATCAAGCGCCAGCAGTCCCTGAAGATCCTCGACTCGTCCGAGCCGCGCCAGTCCGGCCAGGTCTCCAAGATCGGGATCACCCTCAAGGAGGGCATCTCCTCGGAGGACGCCAAGAAGATCTCGAAGCTGATCCGTGACGAGGGCCCCAAGGGCGTCAAGGCGCAGATCCAGGGCGACGAGCTGCGGGTGTCGTCCAAGAAGCGCGACGACCTGCAGGCCGTGATCGCGCTGGTCAAGGGCCAGGACTACGACTTCGCGGTCCAGTTCACCAACTATCGGTAACCGTCATGGTTCAACAGGTACCAACGACTGCAGGCGGCGCCTGCGGAATGGCTCACGAGATGCCTGCAGAGTGTATCGCGAAAATCCTGCATTCTGTATCATGAGATCGTGGAATACCTGTCGCGAGTCGCCGACCAGCAACTTCGCCACTACCTAGAGGCTTTCGGCGCAGTCCTGGTCGAAGGACCCAAGGCGTGCGGGAAGACATTGGCTGCACGGCAGGTTGCGCAGAGCGAGATCGCGCTCGACCTCGACGCGGCGGCACGTGATGCAGTCGCGGTCGACCCGAGCCTGGTGCTCAGTGGGGCGCCGCCCATGCTGATTGACGAATGGCAAGTCGGGGGGACGCCGCTGTGGAACTACGTGCGCCGCATCGTCGATGACCGTCAATCGATGGGCCAGTTCATCTTGACCGGTTCGGCGACGCCGGCTGACGACACAACTCGCCACACGGGCGCGGGCCGCATCGGCAGGATTCGCATGCGACCCATGTCCCTATTCGAGTCGCGGGACTCCTCCGGCGAGATCTCCGTCGACGCGCTGCTCAACGGCGAAGCTCAGCCGTGTCCCGATCCCGGACTCTCTGCGCTGGCCTTGCTGGACCTGATCATCCGTGGCGGTTGGCCGCAGAACGTCGCCCTGACTCCGGCGGCCGCGATGTTGCGCAACCGCAACTACCTGACGACCGTCCAAGAGGTCGATGTGATGGCCGTTGCGGGCATGACCAGGGCGCCGCAACACATCGCTCGGCTGATCCTTTCGCTCGCACGCAACACGGCCACCGAGGTCAAGGTCACCACATTGGCCGCGGAGGCCGCACCTGATGGCGACAGCGCTGGGCGCACAACCGTCTACCGCTATCTCGAGGCATTGGAACGGCTGATGGTGGTCGAAGACGTGCCCGCATGGTCAACCCACCTGCGGTCGGCGGCACGACTGCGGCGGGAGCCGAAACGTCACTTCGCGGACCCCAGCTTGGCAGTCGCGGCACTGCAAGCCGGTCGTCCGCGCCTGCTGCGGGACCTCAACTATGCAGGGTTTCTCTTCGAGTCCATGGTCGTTCGAGACCTACGCGCACTTACCGCGCCATTGGAGGCCGAGATCTTCCACTACCGTGATTCGAACCAAGCGGAGGCCGATGTCGTCCTCGCCCTTCCCGATGGCCGATGGGGCGCGTTCGAAGTCAAGTTCGGACCTGAGCGCATTGAAGAAGGCGCGACTTCGATCAAGCGGTTCGCCGAACAGATCGACACCAAGAAGGTTGGCGAGCCCAGTGTGCTGGGCGTCATCACTAACGCGACGCCTGGTTACAGGCGTGACGATGGAGTCGCAGTGATTCCGATCGGGGCACTCGCGCCCTGACTCGCCGCTTTGGATCGCGCAGACGGACGCCACTCACAACTCTGCATCTGGACGCCTAGAAACACCGCGTTTCGACGCCGCCGAGACGCGTCGCCGGGCACCACACTGGCTCGGAAGACGCCATCGGGAGTCCGCACGAAGTCCGCACGATTCTCGAGCTCACCCATGATCGGCCAACGTCACCAAACGGGTAAGCACAGGTCAACCCACGATTGCCGACTCCGCCCAACGCTGGACAGTGACGCAGGTGCGCTGCACCAACGACCGCTGACCCTCACCACGCCGCGCGCAGCACCTCCAGCACGGCGCCGGCGTCGGTCGGGCCCGGGTTCGGGTACGGCGTCGCCGCCACCCGCTCGGCCACCTCGACCAGGCCGTCCTCGGGGACGCCGAGGTCGCGCAGTCGCGTCGGGCCGTCGTACGACGACGCGAGCCGCTCGATCAGGTCGGCCGGGTCGCCGCCGGCGATCCGGCGCAGCCGGTCCGCGGCGGCCGGGACGTGCGGCAGGTTGTGGCGCACGACGTGGGCCAGCAGCATCGTGTGCAGCTCGGCGTGCGGGAGGTCGAAGCTGCCGCCGAGGGCGTGCGCGAGCTGGTGGTGCAGGCCCATCCGGGCGGTGGCCAGGCAGGTGCCGGCGAGCCAGGCCCCCTGCTGGAGCCCCGACCGCGCGGCGACGTCACCCGGCGACCGGAGCACCGCGGGGAGCGCGGTGAGGACGAGCCCGGACGCCTCGGTCGCCAGCGCGTCGGTCACCGGCGTCGCGTCGGGCGCCCAGAGCGCCTCGACGGCGTGCGCCAGGGCGTTGACCGCGCTGGTCAGCGTCAGGCCGACGGGCATCCGCAGGGTCAGCTCGACGTCGTACACGACGGTCCCGGGCAGCAGCGCGGGATCGCGGCGGGTCTGCTTGACGCCGTCCCTCGTCTCGCCGAGGACGGGCGTGACCTCCGAGCCGGCGTAGGTGGTCGGTACGGCGACGTGCGGGATCCCGGCGCGCGCGACCAGCGCCTTGCCGAGCCCGATCGCGGACCCGCCCCCGATCGTGACGACGGCGTCGACCGCGGCGTCCCGGACCACGACCATCGCGTCCTCGGTGACCGCGACGGGCGTGTGCACGACGGCGCGGTCGAAGCGGGCGACGGCCCGCTCGCCCAGCCGCGCGGCCAACTCGTCGCCGGCGGCACGCGCCGAGCCGGTCGCGACGACGAGGACCCGCCGGGCGTCGAGGCGCTCGAGCTCGCCGGCGACCTCGTGGCGCGCACCCGCCCCGATCAGGACCCTGGACGGCAGGCTGTCGTGGACGACGACCCCGGACCGGCTCATGCCGGCAACCTAGCCCGGTCGAGGATGATGCAGCCATGCACCCGTCAGCCGAGATCGAGATCGACGCGCCGCTCGAGGAGGTCTGGGCGATCATGCTCGACACCGAGCGGTACGCCGAGTGGAACCCCTTCGTCGAGCGCGCCGAGACCGCGCAGCCCCCGGCGGTCGGCAACCCGATCGTGCTGCACGTGGTGTGGGCGAACGGCTCGCGCACCCGCTCCCCCGAGCGGATCACCGCGCTCGACGGGCCGACCACCGACGCCGGCGGTACGACGACGGCGCTGATGTCCTACGTCTACGAGGGCCTGCCGTCGCGGCTCGGCCTGGTGCGGGGCGTGCGGCACCAGCGGCTCACGCAGCGGCCGGGCGGGCCGACGACGTACGCGACGGTGGAGGAGTTCCGCGGGCCCCTCGTCCGGCTGGCCGGTCCCGCGCGGGTCGCCGACGGGTTCCGCCGGCACGCCGAGGGGCTCAGGCAGCGGGCGGAGGGGTCCTCGCCCCGGGAGGGATGAGCTCGTCGGAGTGCCGCGCCGCCCACAGCGCGAAGCCGAGCACCGCGGCGCCGCACACGATGTCGGTGACGACGTGCAGTTGGCGCCACCACACCATGTCCACCGCCCCCGGCACGGTGTAGTGGGCGATCCCGACCAGGCCGGAGACGGAGTAGCCGGTCAGCGCGACCGCGGCCGACGTGATGTGGCGCCGGAACCACAGCAGCAGGCCGACGCCGCCGAATGCCGTGAACACGAACCAACCCACCGCCACGAGCGTGGCCGACGGGGCCGGGACGGCCGCGTCGGGCGCCGGCACCGGGTAGTCGTCGTAGTTGACGTAGTTGTCGACGTAGTGGACCACCGACACCGCGACCGCGACGCCCAGCAGCCAGCACAGCACGCGGGTCGCCCGGAGGTAGCTCACCCGCCCCACAGTAATGAGCCGCGGGGCGGGAGAGCGGGACCTGCCGGCGCGGTCAGGCCGAGGCGACCTCCAGCCGCGGCTCGGGGGCAGCCACCGAGGTGGCGCCGGTGAGCGGCCGGAGCCACACCCGCGCGCCGGGGTCGAGGTCGAGCGCGCGCGCGTGCGTGCGTGAGACGACGACGAGGGCCGGCTCCGCCTGCCCGTCGACCTCGACGGTGTAGCGCACCTCGAAGCCGACCCGCAGCGCCCGGGTCACCAGGCCGGGGAGCGCCCCCGGAGCGCCCGGCGTGGGCGACAGCTCGATGTCGTGCGGGCGCAGGCGGACCGGGCCGAGCCGGGTGACCTCGCCGAGGAAGCCCATGACGAAGTCGTTCGCAGGCTCGTCGTAGAGCTGGTCGGGGGTGCCGATCTGCTCGATCCGGCCCTCGTTGATGACCACGATCTCGTCGGCCACCTCGAGCGCCTCCTCCTGGTCGTGCGTGACGAACACGGTCGTCACGTGGACCTCGTCGTGCAGCCGGCGCAGCCAGTCCCGCAGCTCCTTGCGCACCTTCGCGTCCAGCGCACCGAAGGGCTCGTCGAGCAGCAGCACGCTCGGCTCCACCGCGAGCGCGCGGGCCAGCGCGAGCCGCTGGCGCTGGCCGCCCGAGAGCTGCGAGGGCAGTCGGTGCGCGAACTGCGAGAGGTGCACGAGCTCGAGCAGCTCGGCGACCTTCGCCCGGATGCGCTCGCGGTCGCGTCGCCGCTGGGGGGCCCACGGGGGGCGAAGCCCCCCGTGGGTGCGGATCTCCAGGCCGAAGGCCACGTTCTTCGCGACGGTCATGTGCTTGAACACGGCGTAGTGCTGGAACACGAAGCCGACGTTGCGCTTCTGCGGCGGCAGCCTGGTGGCGTCGGTGCCCTCGATCTCGACCGAGCCGCTGTCGGCGGACTCCAGCCCCGCGATGATCCGCAGCAGGGTGGACTTGCCGCCGCCGCTGGGCCCGAGCAGGGCCGTGAGCTGGCCGGTCGGGAGCGACACGTTGATGTCGCCGAGGGCGACGAAGTCGCCGTACGTCTTGCTGACCCCACGCACCTCGATGCTCATGGGCTGACCTCCTGGAGGTTCTCGGATTCGTGCTCGGGCTTGCGGAGCAGGGACACCACGACGAGGGCCAGCACGGAGGCCAGCACCAGCACGAACGCGGCGGCGTAGGCCGTCGGCTCCTCGTAGTTGGTGTACCGGTTCTGGATGAGGATGGTGGCGGTCTCGCCACGGAACTCGGCGCCGGGGCTGACGATCTTCACGGCGCCGAACTCGCCGAGCGAGCGCGCCATGCTGAGCACCACGCCATAGACGACCGCCCACTTGATGGTGGGCAGGGTGATCCGCCGGAAGGTCTGCCAGCCGCTGGCGCCGAGGCTGCTCGCGGCCAGCTCCGCGTCGGTGCCGACCTCCTCGAGGACGGGCACGATCTCGCGGACGACCAGCGGCAGGCTGACGAACGCGGTCGCCATGACCAGGCCGGGCGTCGTCCCGATGATGAGGATCCCGACGCCCTCGAGCGCCTCGCCGAACCAGCCCTGCCCCGAGCTGTAGGCCAGCACCAGTGCGAGGCCGACGACGACCGGCGAGACCGACATCGGCAGGTCGACGAGGACGGACAGCACACGACGCCCGGGGAACTGGTAGCGCACGAGCAGCAGCGAGATGCCGACGCCGAACACCGTGTTGATGAGCACCGCCCAGAACGCGACGGTGCCGGTGAGCGAGAAGGCATAGGCCACCGACGGGTCCTGGAGCCGCTCGAGGAAGGCGGCCACGCCGCCCGCGGCGTTGCGCTCGGTCGGCGCGAACGTGCGGGAGGTGACCTCCCACAGCGGCCACACCACCAGCACCGCCAGGTAGGCGATGACGAGGAAGCGGAGGGCCAGGGTCACCGGGCCCCTGTGCTCGCGGGTCCGTCGGGTGTCAGCCACGGCGCGCCACCCTTCGGGAGACGAGGTCGAGGAGCACGATCGTCGCCACCGCCACGAGCAGGAGGAGTACGGCGAGCGCCGCGGCTCCGGCCTGGTTGTCGCCCTCGATGAACTTGAGGATCTTCAGCGACGCCACCTCGGTCTGGTAGGGCGTGTTGCCCGAGATCAGCACCAGCGAGCCGAACTCGCTGATCGCCCGGGCGAACCCGAGGGAGGAGCCGGCGGTGATCGCCGGCACCAGGCTCGGCAGGATGACCCGCCGGAACGTGACGGCCCGCGACGCGCCGAGGGAGGCCGCGGCCTCCTCGACGTCGGCGTCGAGCTCGATCAGGACCGGCTGCACGGTCCGCACGACGAACGGCAGCGTCACGAACAGCAGCGCGAGGAAGATGCCCTCGCGGGTGTTGACGATGTCGATGCCGACCGGGCTCTCCGGCCCCCAGAGGCTGAGCAGGACGAGGCCGGCGACGATCGTCGGCAGCGCGAACGGGATGTCGATCACGACGTCCAGCACCCGCTTGCCCGGGAATTCGTCCCGGACCAGGACCCAGGCGATGACGGTGCCGACGACGGCGTTGACCACCGTGACCAGCGCCGCCTCGACCACGGTGAGCCGCAGCGCGGCGAAGGTCTGCGCGTCGGTCAGCGTGCCCCAGAAGGCGTCCCAGCCGCCCGCGGCCGCGGCCCCCACCACCGCGGCCAGGGGCAGCAGCACCAGGACGCTGAACCAGACCAGGGCGACGCCCAGGCCGATGCCCGACGCGGTCGTCAGGCGGAACAGCCCGCCGGAGGGCGTGGCGCGCCCGCTGGGCCGGCCCGGCGTACGTGCCGGCCCAGCGGGTGGGAGGAGGACGTCGGTCACTGGCGCGTCGCCTCGGCGTACAGCTGGTCGAAGCGCAGCTTCTTGCCGTCCTTGCCGAACCACTCGTCGGTCACGGCGGGCCAGCCGCCGAGGTCGGCGATCGTGTAGAGCCGCTGCGACGGGGTGGGGAACGGGTTCGCGGGGTCGTTGGCTCCGTCGACCTCGATCCCCGAGATGTCGAGACCGCCGACGGGACGGAACCCCTTCCGGACGAACTCGGCCTGGCCCTCGTCGCTGAGGACGAACTCCAGCCAGTCGGTCGCCACCGGGTCGGCGTCCTTCAGGACGGCGCCCGGGTTCTCGATCAGGAAGCTGGTGTCGGGGACGACGTAGTCGAGCTCCTCGCCCTTCTGCTTCGCGAGGATCGCCTCGTTCTCATAGGTGATGAGCACGTTGCCGACACCCTTCTTGAACGCCTCGGTCGCCTCCCGGCCGCTGGCGGCCCAGGTCGTCACGTTCGCGAACACCTCCTCCAGGTAGGCGTCGGCCTGCGCCTCGCTGTCACCCTGCGCGAGGGCGTGGGTGTAGAGGGCGAGGATGTTCCAGCGCGCGGCACCCGAGCTCGCGGGGTCGGCCGTGATGACGTCGACGTCGTCGCGGGTCAGGTCCTCCCAGCCCGTGATGCCGAGCGGGTTGCCCTTCTCGACCGCGATCACCGCGATCGAGGAGGAGACGATGCCCCCGGTCGGGCCCTGGTTCCAGTCCTCGTCGACCAGGCCCGCGTCGACCAGCCGGGTCACGTCGCCCTCGAGGGAGAAGTGGACGTAGTCGACGTCCTTGCCGTTGGTGTCGGCGACCTTGCGGCTCTGCTCGCCCGAGGCGCCGTACGACCCGGAGAAGGCGACGTCGCTGCCCTGCTCGGTCTTCCGGAACTCCTCGGCGATGGCGTCGTTCGCCGCCTCGGGTACGGCGAAGCCGTAGATCCCGATCGTGGTGCCGCTGCCGTTGCTGCCGCCCGCGCTGGCGCAGGCGGTCACCGCCAGGGATCCGGTCACCGCCACGGCCGCAGCCTTGATCACTCGCTTCATCGCACCTGTCCCTGTCGTCGGCGACCCGGCACCTCGCCGGGTCTCTCTAAACTTGAGTGGAATAATACACATTAGTGAGTTAGTCGCCATCCCGCCCGACACGGATCGCTGCCAACGAGACCGAGGTCACAGCCCGTCCGCACCCCGCAGGCCCGCCCATCAGGCGGCACCGGATGGGTCGGCACCGCGGGGCCGTCTATCGTGGGGAGGTCGCGACCCCACGCGGTCGCCCGGCCGAACTGGACAGGTGTCCACCAAAAGTGGAACGCGTTCTAGAAATGGCCGTAGGATCAGCAGTGCCCGCCGACGGCGCCGCGCCGGGGCGGGCCGCCCCCGTAGTTGAGAGAAGTGGACCGAACGTGAGCCAGACGAAGCAGGTCAAGCAGCTGGATCGGGTGATCATCCGGTTCGCCGGCGACTCCGGTGACGGCATGCAGCTGACCGGTGACCGGTTCACCCAGGAGTCGGCCGTGTTCGGCAACGACCTGGTGACCCTGCCGAACTTCCCCGCCGAGATCCGCGCCCCCCAGGGCACCATCCCCGGCGTCTCCTCGTTCCAGATCCACTTCGCCGACCACGACATCCTGACCGCGGGCGACCGGCCCGACGTGCTGGTCGCGATGAACCCGGCCGCGCTCAAGGCCAACCTGGGCGACCTGCCCCGCGGGGCGACGATCATCGTGGACACCCACGACTTCACCAAGCGCAACCTCGACAAGGCCGGCTACTCCTCCAACCCGCTGGACAAGCTGGGTGAGGTCGACGACATCCTCGCCGGCTTCCAGGTCCAGCCCGTCGACCTGACCGGCATCACGGTCGAGGCCGTCAAGGAGTTCGGCCTGTCCCGCAAGGACGCCGCGCGCGCGAAGAACATGTTCGCCCTCGGACTGCTGTCGTGGATGTACGGCCGCCCGACCGAGCCCACCATCGCGTTCCTGGAGAAGAAGTTCGCCAAGGTCGCCGACATCCTGGGCGCCAACATCGCCGCCTTCAAGGCCGGCTGGAACTACGGCGAGACCACCGAGACCTTCGTCGTCCAGTACGAGATCAAGCCGGCCCGGATGAACGCCGGCACCTACCGCAACATCACCGGCAACCTGGCCCTGTCCTACGGCCTCGTCGCCGCAGGCGTCCGCTCCAACCTGCCGGTGTTCCTCGGCTCCTACCCGATCACCCCGGCCTCCGACATCCTCCACGAGCTCTCGAAGCACAAGGGCTTCGGCGTCACCACCCTGCAGGCCGAGGACGAGATCGCCGGCATCGGTGCCGCGATCGGCGCCTCGTTCGCCGGCCAGCTCGCCGTCACCACCACCTCCGGGCCCGGCATCGCGCTCAAGTCCGAGGCCATCGGCCTGGCCGTGATGACCGAGCTCCCGCTCGTCATCGTCAACGTCCAGCGCGGCGGCCCCTCCACCGGCCTGCCGACCAAGACCGAGCAGGCCGACCTGCTCCAGGCCATGTACGGCCGCAACGGCGAGGCCCCGGTCCCGATCGTCGCCCCCCAGTCCCCCGGCGACTGCTTCGCCGCCGCGGTCGAGGCCGCCCGGATCGCGATCACCTACCGCACCCCGGTCTTCCTGCTCTCCGACGGCTACCTCGCCAACGGCTCCGAGCCCTGGGCCATCCCGTCCGTCGACGAGCTGCCCCTCATCGAGGCGAACTTCGCCACCGAGCCCAACAAGGACAAGGGTGACGGCGAGAAGGAGTTCTGGCCCTACCAGCGCGACCCCGAGACCCTCGCCCGCCCCTGGGCCGTCCCCGGCACCGCCGGCCTCGAGCACCGCATCGGCGGCCTCGAGAAGGCCGGCACCCTCACCGAGGGCCACGGCAACATCTCCTACGACCCGACCAACCACGACAAGATGGTCCGCCTGCGCGCCGACAAGGTGCAGCGCATCGCCGACTCCCTCCCCCCGCTCGAGGTCGACGACCCCTCCGGCGAGGCGAAGGTGCTCGTGATCGGCTGGGGCTCGACGTACGGACCGATCGGTGCCGCGTGCCGCCGCGTCCGCCGTGCCGGGTACGACGTCGCGCAGGTCCACCTGCGCCACCTCAACCCCTTCCCCAAGGACCTCGGCGAGATCCTGCGGGGCTACGACAAGATCCTCGTCCCCGAGATGAACCTCGGCCAGCTGTCCCGACTGCTGCGCGCGGAGTACCTCGTCGACGCCCAGGGCTACAACCACGTCTACGGCCTGCCCCTCAAGGCCGCCGAGCTCGCCGAGGCCATCGGCGTCCTCGTCGGCGAGGCCGAGAACCGCGAGGTCGACCTCGGCGAGCACGGCCTCAACCTTCCTGCCGACCACGAGGAGGCCCCGAACTCATGAGCACCGTCGATCTCCCCACGCCGTCCCTGGGCACGGCCTTCGTCCCCACCCTGGGCGAGGGCGAGTCCCAGACCGCGAAGGACTTCTCCTCCGACCAGGAGGTCCGCTGGTGCCCCGGCTGCGGCGACTACGCCGTCCTCAAGGCCGTCCAGTCCTTCCTGCCCGACCTCGGCCTGCGCCGCGAGAACATCGTCTTCGTCTCCGGCATCGGCTGCTCTAGCCGGTTCCCCTACTACCTCGACACCTACGGCATGCACTCGATCCACGGCCGCGCGCCGTCGATCGCGACCGGCATCGCCACCGCCCGCGAGGACCTCTCGGTCTGGGTCGTCACCGGTGACGGCGACGCCCTGTCCATCGGCGGCAACCACCTCATCCACGCCCTGCGCCGCAACGTCAACATGACGATCCTGCTGTTCAACAACCGGATCTACGGGCTCACCAAGGGGCAGTACTCCCCCACGTCCGAGGTCGGCAAGGTCACCAAGTCCACCCCCGTGGGCTCCCTCGACCACCCCTTCAACCCGGTCTCCCTCGCCCTCGGCGCCGAAGCCAGCTTCGTCGCGCGGACCATCGACTCCGACCGCAAGCACCTCACCGCCGTCCTCGCCGCCGCAGCCGCCCACCGCGGCACGTCCTTCGTCGAGATCTACCAGAACTGCCCGATCTTCAACGACGGCGCGTTCGATGCGATCAAGGACCGCGACACCAAGGACCACGCGATCATCCCGCTCACCCACGGCCAGCCGATCACCTTCGGCGTACGCGACGAGGCCACCAGCCTCGGCGACAAGGCGCTCGTGCGGGCCCCCGGCGGCGGCGTCGAGGTCGCCGACACCGCATCCGTCCCGACCGAGGCCATCCTCGTCCACGACGCCCACCACCCCGACCCCTCGACCGCGTTCGCGATCTCGCGGCTCACCGACGCCGGCTACCTCAACCGCAGCCCGATCGGCATCTTCCGCCAGGTCGAGCGGCCGACGTACGACGACCAGGCCCGCGCCCAGGTCACCGCCGCATCCGACGCCGTCGCCTCCAACGGAACGCCGGAGGAGCGCCTCACCGCGCTCATCAACGCCGGCGACACCTGGACCATCGACTGACACGTCACGAGGCCGCGAGGCCGCCGCGGCCGAGGAACGAGGCCGCGGATCAAGGCCGAAGGTCGAGGAGCCGTAGGGGCTCGCGCCGCGAAGCAAGCGAGGCCCTACGGCGTCTCGAGACCAGGTGAGCCGGTGCCGGGACCGTGACCACACAGTCCCAGCACCATGGCCAGGCGTCTCGAGACGGCCGTGGCCGGCCTCCTCGACGAACGGAGGCCGCCGCGGCCGAGGAACGAGGCCGCGGATCAAGGCCGAAGGTCGAGGAGCCGTAGGGGCTCGCGCCGCGAAGCAAGCGAGGCCCTACGGCGTCTCGAGACCAGGTGAGCCGGTGCAGCCAAC